>CAYVKG010000059.1:4481-28660 GCA_964451955.1 uncultured Tepidisphaeraceae bacterium | reverse complement strand
TCAAGAAAAAACGTCGCCAACGCCGTCTCCGACCAAAAGTACATCGTCGTCCAGATGCGCACCCTCCTCCTCGAATACCAGCGACAACAGGCCCTCTACGAACTCTCCCTACGCCTCGCCGCACTCGCCGAACGACAAAACCTCAACCTCAAAGTCACCGTCGATCTCGCGAAAACCACCGCCGGAAAGACCGGCTCTAGCTTCGACGACGCTCAACGCGCCAACCTCCAGGTCCAACAGGCCGAACAGCAGGCCCTCAAGGACGAAGCTAACCCCATCCTCGGCAAACTCGAAACTATCTCCAAAGAATCCGACGGCGCCACCAAGGACCGCCTGACAAAGGCACTCCAGCTTGTCGCCGACTCCGCCCTCAAGCCCACCATGGATTCCGCCGTCGAAGACCTCAAGGCCGCAAACCTCTACCGCGCCGCCGGCAGCCAGAAAAACATCCGCGACTACCTCCGAAAGCTCTCCCGCCTCGTTGCTCCACCCAAAGATGAACTCGCCGCGCTCCGCCAAGCCGCTGCTGAAGTCGATCGAGCCATCGAACAACAGAAACAACTCATCGACGACACCAAAAAAGGAACCTCCGACAGAAATCGCATCCCTGCCGCCGAACTCGAAACCCGACAGGCCGATCTCGTCGACAAGATCGACCTCACTCAGAAGGACATCCAGAACATCGCACCCAAAGCCGCCAGCGAACTGCAGGCCGCCGAAGAACACATGCAGGAGGCCCGCGCCGATATCAATGAACAACGCCGCAGCGATGCCGCCAAAGACCAGGCCCAAGCCCTCGCTAAACTCGAAGCCGCCAAAACCCAATTGCAGGATGCCATCGCTAAAGCCGAACCCGCCAAACAATTCGACGACAAACTCGCCGCCGCAAAAGAACTCCAGGAACGCACCCGCGAGTTGATCAAACAGGAAGAACAAATCAAGGCCGATACCAAGACCAACGAAAACAAACGCAACGAACTCAAGACCATCGCCCAAAAACAAGGCGACCTCGAAAACCAGACCCGTGAACTCCAAAAAGACACCGCACAACAGGTCCCCGAGGCCGCACAACCCATCGGCGATGCCGCCGACCAAATGGATAAGTCCGAAAAGAAACTCGCCAAACCCGACGACCCCCGTGCCGCCCAGGAAGCACAAGCCGCCGCTATCAGCTCCCTCAAACAGGCCGACGAAGCACTCTCCAAACGCGTCGCCGAACTCGAACAGGCCAAGGACAATCTCGCCAAGCTCCAGGACGTTCGCGAAAAAGTCCGACAACTCATCTCCGACCAGCAACAGGTCGGCCTCGACACCGGAAAAGCCGCCGCCGCCCAACAAAAGAAAAACGACGACGCCCCCGCCCCAAAGGAACTCGCCAACCAGCAGGATAAGCTCGCCAACGATGCCCAGCAGGCGCAAAACGATGCCGCCAACGTCGAACCCGATGCCGCCAATTCACTCAATGACGCCCGACAAGACATGCGCGACGCCAAGGACAAACTCAACCAGAACAACCCAAAGGCCGCCCAGACGCCCCAGAAAGACGCCATCGCCGACCTCCATAAGGCAAAAAACGCCCTCGATAAACGCATCGATCAGCTCATGAAAGAGCTCGGCCAGCAACCCCAGAACCCCGATGCACTCGCCGACGCCGCTGCCAAAATCGACCAGCTCAAGAACCAGGTCGCTGCCGCACAGGAAGAAATGTCCGGCGACCCCAACGCCATCGCCAAGTCCATCGCCCAACAACAGAAAAACCTCGCCCAAGACGTCGCCAACCTCAATGCCCAATCCCAAGATCCCTCCCAGATCATGCAGGAGGCCCAGGCCTCCGCCCAGCAGGCCGCCCAGCAACTCGAACAGGGCCAGCTTGCCGATGCCGCCAAGTCCATGGGAAAAGCTCAACAGGCCCTCCAAAAAGAAGCTCAGGCACAACCCCAAAAACAAAAACTCCCCCGCCTTGCCAACAAAGAAGCGGAACTCAAAAAAGCCGTCGAACAGCTCGCGCAAGGCCAAAAACCAGACCCCATGCAACAGGCCTCCGATGCCTTTGAACAGGCCGCCTCCGACGCCAGCGAACTCGCCGCCGATAATGAGTCCCAACTCCCCTCCGCCGCCTCCGACGCCGTCCAGGAAGCCGCCCAAGCCCTCACGGATGCCGCCTCCGACGCCGCCCAAGGCAGCAAACCCAACGCCGATAACTCCGCCCAAAAAGCTCAGGCCGCCCTCGCCAAAGCCTCCGCCGCTATGGCCCTCGCAAAGGCCGGACTCGCCGGTCAACTCGCCTCCGCTCAACAATCCCAGTCGCAACAGCCTTCCAAAGGCCAACAGCCCGCACAAGCCAAGGGCCAGAAACCCTCCCAAAAACCCGGACAACCCAACAATTCCAAATCCACCGGCAACGTCGGCAGCAAAGACACGCCCAATGCCCCAGGACCACAGAATCAACAGAAAGGACTCGCTTCCTATATCGCTCTCCCGCCTCGCGACCGCGCCGCTATCTCACAATCACAAAACGACAAGTACCCCCAGGAATATGGCACACAAATCGAACAATACCTCAAAAACCTCGCCGATCAGGAACATAAATAACCACCCCCGGATTCTCCCATGAAACCACTCCCAACCGCACTCACGCTGCTCTCCGCCCTGCTGGCGATCACCCCTCCCGCCTCGCCCGCCGATAATCCCTCACTGCCCGGCGTCGACCAGGACAAGGTCGTCGTCGATGAAAAAACCGAAACCGTCATCCGCGGCGCCCTCAAATGGCTCGCCTCCAGGCAAAACGGTAACGGTTCCTGGTCCGCCAGCGACGGCGGACGCTACGAAGTCGCCATGACAGGATATACCCTCATGGCCTTCCTCGCCGCCGGACAACTCCCCGATGAAGGTGAATTCGGAAAAAACGTCACACTCGGCCTCAATTACCTCCTCTCCATGACCAAGAGCGATGGCCTCATCCAGGCCAGCGGTAGCTCCGGTAACGAAATCATGTACAGCCACGGCATCGCCACCATCGCTCTCGCTGAACTCTACGGCCAAACCAAAGACCCCCGCATCAAAAATAAACTCGAAGCCGCCGTCAAACTCATCGTCCGATGCCAGAACGGCGAAGGCGGCTGGCGATACCAGCCCCGCGCTCTCGACGCCGATATGTCCGTCACCGTCCTCCAGGTCGTTGCCGTACGCGCCGCCAAAAACGCCGGCCTCGAAGTCCCACAAGCCACCATCGACCGCGCCGTCAAGTACGTCCTCAGCTGCTATGACGATGACTCCGGCGGCTTCACCTACCAGCCAGGAAATCGCTCGCCCGGTTTCGCGCGAACCTCCGCCGCTATCTACTCCCTCCAGGTCTGCGGCCGCTACGACGACCCCCACGTCCGAAAAGGCGCCGACTACATCATACGAACCGTCAGACGCGACTCCCACCCCCGCGAATGGTTCACCTACGGCCAGTTCTACGCCGCCCCGGCTATGTACATGATCGGCGGCGACACCTGGGCCCAATGGTACAAACAGATCCAGACCAAACTCCTCTCCAGAGTCAAACAGGAACATGATGTCTGTTCCTGGAATGTCCCCGAATGGGATAACCGCCGCGAAGGCGGCGCCCTCTATCAGACCGCCGTCTACACCATGATCCTCGCCATGCCCTACCACTACCTCCCCCTTTATCAGCGGTAACGCCGCACATGGGGTGATGTCATGCGCAAAAACCTCTCCCTCCTCCAACTCCACACCCCGATCTACTCCCCACAAACCGCCACATCCCCTCTTGCCCTCGCCCTCCTCACAACCCTCCTCCTCGTCTCCGCACCCGCCCTCGCCGGCATCCTCCGCACCATCGACGGTAAAACCCTCCAGGGACAACTCCTACTCGAAGAGCCGGGCCAAATCACCATCCGAAACCCCGCCGGACAATCCCTCCACATAAACCTGCACAATGTCTTCTCCGCTTACTTCCCCTCCCAGACACCTCAGCCCCCTCCTCCGCCCACACCTCGATGGAACGCCCGCGATTTCGCCCACTCCCCAAACCCCGGCAGCGTCCACTTCAATGGCCAGACCGCCGTCATCAGAGCCTCCGGCAACGACCTCGCCGCCTCCACAGACTCCGGTTATCTCGTCCATCAACCTCTCGAAGGCGACGGCCAGATCATCGCTCGCGTCTCCGCTCTCCAACAGTCCCACCCCCTCGCCGCCGCCGCCCTCGTCATCCGCGCCGGCGCCGATGCGCCCGCAACCGGCGCCATGATCCTCGTCTTCGCCCGCGGCGGGGGCCGCTTCCAGTCCCGCACTGCCATCGGCGAAAAACCCAAAATCACCGACTGCCCCCGCATGACCCTCCCCTGTTGGCTCAAACTCGTTCGAAAAAACAACACCCTCACAGGCTTCTTCTCACCCGACGGCCAGCTCTGGGAATCCGTCGGATCACAAGAAATCACCCTCCCCTCGACCGCTCAGGTCGGCTTGGCCGTCAACTCGCACAACAACGCCGCGATCTGTACCGCCACCTTCGAATACCCCCGCGTCCTGCCCGCCTACACCAAGCCCGCCTCCAGCCTCCTCTATGCGGGCACGCCCAAAGGCATCCTCCTCCGACGAGGCAGCATCCTCGCCGGACAAGTCAACTCCGCCAACGACTCCGTCCTCAAACTCGCTCGCGATCGTGAACTCTCCATCCCACTGGCCGACGTCGCCCACATCTACTTCTCTCGCCTCAAACCTCAAACACTCCACAAAATCAAACCCGGACAAAAAGGCGTCCTCCTCACCAACGGCGACTTCTTCCTCGGCAACCTCGTCAGCATCCAGGATTCCAACGTCAAACTCAGCTCCGTTCTCTTCGGCCTCAAACAATTCGAAACCTGGCGCGTCGCCGCCGTCGTCCTACAGGATCCTTCCCCTTCCGATACCCCCTACCTGCTCCACCTCACCGACGGCAGCATGCTCCTCGCCGATCGCCTCTCCATCGAAAAAAACGCCCTCTCTGCCCAAGCCCAATCCCTCCCGAACCTCAGGTTCTCCCCCGATCGCATCACCGAAATCCGCCCCGGACGCACCCGATGTCTTCCCCTCTCAGATCTCAAACCCGCCTCCATTCAAACCGATCGCCCCAATGCCTCCCAATCCGATTGCTTCGCCTTCGACGAAACACTCGGCGGCGAACCTATCTTCCTTGCCGGCCAGCCCTGCCCTCGCGGCATCGCCCTCGCCGCCGGAACCACTGTCACCTTCCGCCTCAATCCCCAAGCCATTTCCTTCGCCTTCCGCGCCGCAATCCCCGATAACACCCCAACTCCGGGCCGCGCCATATTCGTTGTACGTGCCGATGAAAAAGAAATTTACCGCAGCCCTGAACGAACTCCCGCCGAACAGCCGCTCTTCGTCTGCCTACCCCTCTCCGGCACCACCTCACTCTCACTCCGCGTCGAAAGTGCTTCCACCCCCGCCTCCGGACTCTTCGCCGACCCCTGCATCATCAAGTGACTCTCCCTCCTTCAGCCCCTTCCCCTTTGACATTGTTGCCGCCTAACTCTGTGCACCATCCCCCTGACTCATCAGTTGCACAATGTCCATAATTTGATATCATCTGCCCTCGTCCCCTTGGGACAGTGGCACGGGGATCCACGCTGGGGATTTCTTTCGCGGGTTGGCGACAGCTTTCCACTCCCCGGGGTTCGGTCCGCTCGTTCCTACGCTCGCGCGTCCCGACTGCTGTCGCATGCGGCGCTTCGTTGCATCACCGGCTCGCCCTCCTCGGGCTGGCTCGGGGGCTTCACATGGCCGCTCTTTGTTCGGGAGGTCTCATCGTGGTCGGCACCGTCAAGTGGTTCAACGCAAAAAAGGGCTTCGGTTTCATCCTCAATCCCCATGGCCAAGACGTCTTCGTCCACTTCTCCTCCATCGTCGCCCAGGGATTCCGCTCACTCAAACAAGGCCAGAAAGTCCAGTTCCTCCAGGTCGACGGACCCAAAGGACCCGCCGCCGAACAGGTCCAACGACTCCCAAACTCCACCCCGCCCGCCTCCCCGGCCAACCCAACACCCAAATCCGCCGTCAAAAAACGCTCCACGCCCACGCCTGCCCCCTCAAAACCGTCCCTAATGCCCCAGTGAGCCCCCACTCCCATCGACCACCGCCACAATTTCCGGTATCACTTACCCCATGGGTTCCTTCGCTTGGGGACTACTCGCCGGATGCATCACCGCCCTCGCCCTCTCCGCTTGCGTCGGCGCCTTGGCCTATCGCCGCATGCGCCGCTTGATCGACCGCGCCAAACACGCCGAACGCCTCGCCGAACTCGGTACCCTCACTGGCGGCCTCGCCCACGAAATCAAAAACCCCCTCTCCACCGTCCAACTCAACCTCCAACTCCTCCTCGAAGAACTCCAACACGACAACCCCCCTCACAGCCGCCTGACAAGCCGCTTGGCTACCTGCGAACGCGAAACCAGCCGCCTCCGCGATATCCTCGACGGATTCCTCCGTTACGCCGGTAAAATGGAACTCGACAAAAAAAACGTCGAACTCAACCGCCTCTGCGAAGAAATGGTCGACTTCCTCCTCCCTCAGGCCCAACAGCAAAAAGTCCAACTCCGACTCAAACCTGCCCCGGAAAACGTCTCCCTCTCCGCCGATGAAAGACTCCTCAAACAGGCTGTCCTCAACCTCGTCCTCAACGCCATCCAGGCTATGCCCAACGGCGGCGAACTCATCCTCGCCGTCTCCAAAACCGCCACCCACGGCGTCATCGACGTCATCGACACCGGCTCCGGAATACCCCCCGAAAAACTCGACAAAATCTTCGACGCCTATTACTCCACTAAACGCGGCGGCACCGGCCTCGGACTCGCTATGACCCGCCGCATCGCCCTCGAACACGGCGGCACCGTCACCATCACCAGCGAACCCGGAAAAGGCTCCGATTTCGCCCTCCGACTTCCACTTCACTGACACCATCCGTTACATTCTCCCATGCTCGACGCTAGGATAACCTGCAATGATCTCCGATCCGAACCTCCATAAAGCCCATATACTCGTCGTCGATGATGAACGCGACCATGCCCAGGTCATGTCCGATGCCCTCGAACGCCTCGGACACCGCTGCGACCTCGCCTATAGCCTCGCCGATGCCCGCTCCCGTCTCGACAACAAATCCTACGACGTCATCGTCACAGACCTCGTCATGGACGGCAATCGCGATGGCCTCCAGTTGCTCGATATCGCCAGGCAGGCCGACCCCCCTCCACCCGTCCTCCTCGTCACCGCACACGCCGATATCCCCACCTGCAAAACCGCCATCGCTCAAGGCGCCTACGACTACATCGAAAAACCCCTCGATCTCGAGTACTTCCGCACCCAAGTCAACCGCGCCGCCGAAAAAGCCTTCCTCCAAAAACAAAACCAGGTCCTACAGGCCCAAATCGTCGGCGATGCCGGCTTCGAAGGCATCGTCGGAACCAGCGCCGCTATGCGCAACGTCGTCCAGACCGCCCGACAAGTCGCCTCCAGCGACATCCCCGTCCTCATCATGGGCGAAAGCGGCACCGGCAAAGAACTCATCGCTCATGCCATACACAATAACTCCCGCCGACGAAAAAACCGCCTCGTCGCTCTCAACTGCGCAGGACTCAGCGAAAGCATCCTCGAAGATGAACTCTTCGGACACGTCAAAGGCGCCTTCACCGGCGCTCAAGGCGAACGCGCGGGCCGTTTCGAACACGCCGACGAAGGAACCCTCTTCATGGACGAGATCGGCGATATGCCCCACAGCATGCAGGCCAAACTCCTCCGCGTCCTCGAAAACGGCGAAGTCGTGCGACTTGGCTCAAATGACCCCATTCGCGTTGATGTCCGACTCATCAGCGCCACCAACAGACACCTCGACGAAATGGTCGCCGAAAAACGCTTCCGCGAAGACCTCTTCTTCCGCATCAAGGGCGTCACACTCCTCATCCCACCGCTTCGCGAACGCCGCGAAGATATCCCCCTCCTCACCCACTTCTTCCTTCAGCAGGCCGCCGATAAGTACTCCAAAAAAATCGACGGCATCCAACCCGACGCCCAGCAGGTCCTCATGAGCTTCCCCTGGCCCGGAAATGTCCGACAACTCAAAAACGTCGTCGAAAATATGGTCGTCCTCTCCTCACAACCTAGGCTCGGCATCGATAGCCTCCCCCCGGACATCCGCCCCTCCAGCCACACCGCCGCCGCCGCCGAAATGAACAACCTCGTCGGCATCAGCATCACTCAGGCCGAAAAAGAACTCATCCGAAATACCCTCAAAATGGTCAACGGAAATCGCGAACAGGCCGCTAAACTACTCGGCATCGGCGAACGAACCCTCTACCGCAAAATCAAAGAGTACCAACTCTCCGACTAAGCCCATGACCACCAACCACGACATCCCCTTCCGCGTCGGACTCGGCTACGATATCCACCGCCTCCAGAACGGCGGCAATCTCGTCCTCGGCGGTATCCCCGTCAGCTCCGATCGCTCACCCATCTCTCACTCCGACGGCGACGTCGTCATCCATGCCATCGTCGATGCCATCCTCGGCGCTCTCGCCCTCGGAGATATCGGTGATTGGTTCCCAAACTCCGACCCCCAATGGAAAAACGCCCCCAGCACACTCTTCCTCGACGCCGCCTGCTCCCACGCTCAAAAGGCACACTTCCGCCTCGTCAATGTCGACCTCACCATCCTCGCCGAAAGACCCCTCCTCAAATCCTTCAAACCCCGTATCGCCCAACACCTCTCACAACTCCTCCACGCCCCCGTCAACATCAAGGCCGGTACCAACGAAAAATGCGACGCCGTCGGTTCCGGCCAGGCCATCGCCTGCCACGCCGTCGTCCTCTTGGCCCGAAAATGATAAAACTCGAACGCCCCACTACCATCTGCTAACGGTCAATACTATGAGCCTCCGAGTCTATAACAGCCTCACTAAACAAAAAGAACTCTTCGAACCCGTACGCCCCGGAAAAGTCGGCATGTACCTCTGCGGACCCACCGTCTATAAGTCCCCACACATCGGACATATGGTCGGCCCCATCATCTTCGACGCCATCAAACGCTACCTCCTCTACAAAGGCTTCGAAGTCACCTGGATCGTCAATATCACCGACGTCGAAGACAAACTCATCGACGCCGCCCAAAAACTCAATGCCAGCGTCCAGGCACTCGCCGACAAGTACACCACCGAGTACTTCGATTGCCTCCGACAACTCGGCATCGATACCATCGACCGCTTCCCAAAAGCCTCCGAGCACATCCACGAAATCATCGACATCTGCCAGAAACTCATCCAACGAAAACATGCCTACGTCGCCGACGGAAACGTCTGGTTCGATGTCTCCAGCGACCCCGAATACGGCAAGCTCTCACACAGAAAAGTCGAAGATCAGGAGTCCGGACTCCGAACCACCGAGGCCTCCGGAAAACGAAACCCCGCCGATTTCGCCCTCTGGAAAGCCGCTAAACCCGGCGAACCCACCTGGGATTCCCCCTGGGGTAAAGGACGACCAGGATGGCATATCGAATGCTCCGCCATGTCCACCAAATACCTCGGCGAAACCTTCGACTTCCACGGCGGCGGACTCGATCTCCTGTTCCCCCACCACGAAAACGAACTCGCTCAGACCGAGTGCGCCACCGGAAAAACCTTCGTCCGTTACTGGCTCCACAACGGCCTCACTCGAATCAAAACCAAACTCGCCAGCGGTCAGTGGGCCGATGAGAAAATGAGCGGCAGCATCGGTAATGTCGTCCCCGCACAACAACTCATCCACGAACACGGCGCAGACCTCCTCCGCTACCTCCTGCTCAGCACACACTATCGCAGACCCATCGAATTCAACGACGACGTCATCACCAACGCGAAAAAAGGACTCAGTACCTTCTCCCGCCTCTTCGAACGCATCGCTCGCATCCTCAACGCCGATCTCCCGGACACCGTCCCCGATATGGACCACGCCGCCGGACCCATCATCGACGGCGAAATGGGACCCTTCGCTCGCGCCGTCCTCCAATACAAACTCAAATTCACCGAAATGATGGACGATGACTTCAATACCGCCGGCGCCATCGCCGTCATGCATGAACTCGCCGGAGAAATCAACGCCTTCATCGAGAAATACGACCTCGAACGCGACAAAAACCCCGACAAAAAACAAGCCGCCGCCGCCGCTGTCGTCACCCTCCGCAAACTGGGCTTCATCCTCGGACTCTTCCGAAAAAACGCCGCCAAGGCCGACGGCAAAGACGCCGCTCTTATCGCCCAACTCATGCAACTCCTCATCAAACTCCGGCAGGACGCCCGAAAAGACAAAAACTTCGCCCTCGCCGACGCCATCCGCAAAGGCCTCCTCGAAATCGGCGTCACCCTCGAAGACCGCGCCGACGCAACCGTCTGGCGAAAGGATTAAAACCCTCACCATGCGCATCCTCGGAATCGACCCTGGCCTTCGCTTGACCGGCTACGGCGTCGTCGACTGGAAACTCCTCCGGCCTACGCTCGTGGTAGGGGGGGTCATCCGCCTCCGCGATAAATCACCCATCCCCCACCGCCTCCTCGAACTCGAAGCCGAACTCGAAGCCCTCATCCACGAATACTCCCCCAACCTCTGCGCCGTCGAACAACTCTACGCACATTACGGCCACCCACGAACCGCAATCCTCATGGCACACGCCCGTGGCGTCATCCTCCTCGTCGCTCACCGCCATGCCCTCCCCATCCACGAATTCGCCGCCAACCGCGTCAAACAGGCCGTCGTCGGTCACGGCCACGCCGGAAAAACCCAAGTCCAACGCGCCATCCAATCCCTCTGGTCTCTCAAAAAAGCCCCCGAACCACCCGACGTCGCCGACGCCCTCGCCGTCGCTCTCTGCTGCGGCCGACATATTGCCGACCGCAGAGCCTCTCCCTTATGCTAAAACCCTAAAACCCCTTCAGTACACCACCAAAACCATGATCTCCGCTCTCACCGGGCAACTCCGACTCGTCCACGACGGCCTCGTCCAACTCCAGGTCGGACCCGTCCTCTACGATCTCCTCGTCCCCGCCGCCGACTCCTCCGAACTCCAACTCAGCCTCAACCAGGAAATCACCCTCCATACCATCCTCTACCTCGAAGGCGATCCCACTCGCGGTAACCTCGAACCCCGACTCATCGGCTTCCTACGCCAACCCGACCGATCCTTCTTCAACCTCTTCACCATGGTCAAAGGCATCGGCCCCAAAACCGCCCTCCGCGCCCTCACCGTCCCCATCGGCCAGATCGCTCAGGCCATCGAATCCAAAGACGCCCGCTTCCTCGTCGGCCTCAAAGGCATCGGTAAACGTACCGCCGAACTCATCATCGCCGAACTCGCCGGCAAAATGTCCGCCTTCGCCACCGAACAAACCCGCAAACCCGCCCCCCCCCCCCCCCCACCGCCACCCATAGAGGGACATGCCCACCCAGCACACATGGGCGAACCCCGCGCTCTCGCCGAACGACTCCTCGACCGCGCCCGCCAAAACCACCCCGACCTCAAATCCTCCGACGCACTCCTCCGCGAAATGCTCCGCCTACGCACCGCCCGCCCATAAACCCCTTACCCCTTAACCCTAACTCTGCTATAACTCCCCCAATATGCCCCGCGAACGCATAGTCTCCGCCGAATCACAGTCCGACGACGAAAACCGCTTCAACTACGCCCTACGCCCCCAAAACTTCTCCCAGTACATCGGCCAGGAAACCCTCATCCTCAAACTCCGCATCGCTGTCGAAGCCGCCAAGGGACGCAAAGAACCCGTCGAACACGTCCTCCTCCATGGACCCCCAGGACTCGGAAAAACCACCCTCGCCCACGTCATCGCCAACGAAGTCCACGCCCAAGTCCACGTCACCAATGGCCCCGCACTTACCAAAGGCGCCGACCTCGTCGGAATCCTCACCAAACTCCAGCTCGGCGACGTCCTCTTCATCGACGAAATCCACCGGCTCCCCGCCATCGTCGAAGAATACCTCTACCCCGCCATGGAAGACTACAAAGTCGATATCACCCTCGACGCCGGCATGCACGCCCGTACCATCACCATGCCCATACCCCCCTTCACGCTCATCGGCGCCACCACCCGCATCGGCCTCCTCACAGGTCCCATGCGCAGCCGCTTCGGCATCTCCAGCCACATCGACTTCTACCAGCCCCATGACCTCCACAAAATCCTCCAGGCCAACGCCCATATCCTCAAACTCCACGCCGATGACCAGGCCCTCTGGGAACTCGCCCGACGCAGCCGCGGCACACCCCGCATCGCCAACCGACTCCTCCGACGCGTCCGCGACTACGCCGCCGTCAAGGCAAATGGCAAACTCACCCTGCAAGTCGCCCAGGACGCCCTCCAACTCGAAGGCATCGACAACCGCGGCCTCGACGAACAGGACCGCGCCTTCCTCCGTACCCTCATCGAAATCTACAACGGCGGCCCCGCAGGCGTCGAAGCCATCGCCGCTACCATGGGCGAAGAAGTCGACACCCTCGTCGACGTCATCGAACCCTACCTCCTCCAAACCGCTCTCGTCACACGAACACGCCAGGGCCGACGCGCCACCCAATCCGCTTACCAACACCTCGGCCTCAAATACACCCCGCCCAACGAACCCCCCGATGACCAAACCCTCTTCCAATCACCCGACTAACTCACCCTGCACCCCCTCCCCATACTACCACCTCCTGCCCCCCCAACTACCGCTAGTGAAAACCCTTCTCCGCCAGCCACCTCTCCGCGTCCAACGCCGCTTTGCATCCCATCCCCGACGCCGTGATCGCCTGCCGATACGTCGCGTCCGCCACATCCCCCGCCGCAAACACCCCCTCCACGCTCGTCAGCGTCCGAAAGCCCTCCTTCAACACAATATACCCCTTCCCATCACACGCCACCTGACCCTTCAAAAACCCCGTGTTCGGCGTGTGCCCGATCGCTACAAACATCCCCGCCGCCTCTATCGTCCGCATCTCGTTCGTCTTCACATTCCTCACCCGAACCCCCGTCATCCCCGCTACATCGTCCCCCAATACCTCCTCCACCACCGAATCCCATACCGGCTTCACCTTCGGATTCCCCAAAATCCGCTTCACCATCGCCGCGCTCGCCCGCAACTTGTCTCGCCGATGCACCAAATACAACTCGCTCGCAAACTTCGACAGGTAATCCCCCTCCTCCGCCGCGCTGTCACCCCCGCCCACCACCACCAACGCCTTGTTCCGAAACCGCGGCAACGCCCCGTCGCACACCGCGCACGCCGACACCCCACGATTCTTGAACCGCCCCTCCGATTCCAACCCCAGATAATTCGCGCTCGCGCCCGTCGCTATCACAATCGCGTGCCCCTCCGCCTTCTGACCCGCCGAATCCGTCACCACAAACGGCCGCCGCGATAAATCCACCTCCACAATGTCCTCCGTCACCACCGCCGCACCCGCTAGCTCCGTCGCCTGCTCCCGCATCCGCATCATCAACTCCGGCCCCGATACCCCCTTCGGAAATCCCGGAAAATTCTCCACCTCCGTCGTCAAATTCAACTGCCCCATCGGCAACGTCCCCCGCAGCCGGTTCTCCTCCGTCATCGCCCCTTCATAAACCACGGGCGACAAACTCGCTCGCCCCGCATAAATCGCACATGTCCACGCCGCCGGGCCCGATCCGATTATTATCAGTTTGTGTGCCATAGTCGCTCCCTGCCGCCTTTCCCTGTCGCCAATTGTAGGACCCCTCCGCCTGCCGGCAAACTCCACCCGCCCCCCCTTACCCAAATGACCCGTCTGCAAAACCCTCAGTTCACCAGCGCGATCACCGGCTTGCCCATCCTGCCCCCGCCTGCCTCGTCTCGGTACAGCATCCCACCCTTGCCAATCGTCATCGTCCGAAACGTCCCACATCCCAAAAACAATAGCTTCCCGTTCGCCACAAAGTCCGACCCCGGCGCCTCCACTTCCGCCACCAACTCCATGTCCGTCCCACTGGCATCCCGAAACGAACGCCCCGCCCCTATCTGCCGTATCTTCAAATTCGACGGAACGCGATTCCATGCCACCATGCCCCCGTCGATTCGAACGTTGCCATTCACATACACCGTCGCCGCTCCGCTGAACGACAACTCGCCCCGAATCGTCAGCGACCTCAAATAGTACGTCCCCCCCGGTAACGTCGCCTCCCCGTTCACCACATACTGCCGCGCAATACCCCCGGGATTCGCCTTCGGACTCCACGCCGCCATCGCCGGCGCCGGTATCGCCCCCGATATCCGATCCACATTCCCCGATACCACGCATCCCGAAACACTGCCCAAATCCCCCAACACGACATTCCCCCGTATCTGCGACGAACTCCCAATAATCGCCCCGTTCGACGCCACACAGCCCCCGTCACCTCCTAAACCCTGCTCCGGATGCTTCGTCCGCGATGAATCGTAACTGGCGAATACCGATCCCTCGCCCGCCCTCACACCCTCCAAACCAACAAAACCCACGATGTTCCCCCGGAATACCGTCGCCACCGCCGACGCGCTCACATCGCACTCCTCCGCCCCAACCACTCTCGCAAACGTCAGCGGAATCGCCGTCTTCCTCGACCCCAACCGCCTTGCCGTCACCCGCACCGCCGTCGCTCCGTCCTCCTCAAAGCCCCCAACCGCCGTAAATACCTTCCTCTGCTTGTCCCACTGGCCAAACTCAACGTCCGCCATCTTGTCCAACTCCACCCGCGTCCCGTCACACGTATTCGCTCGCGCTATCGCCGCTGCCTCGTATCTCGCCTGGTCCGCGCTGACCATCAACCCCGCCGCCGCCGCTCGCGCCGCCGCGTCCGCCGTCGTCTGCAACTCCGCCTTCGCCAACTGCACCCGCCCGAAATCCACCGCCAGCGATACAAGACCGCACAACGCCACCAACGCCACCACCATGTACATCGCCGAAAAACCACAACGTGCCCGCCCAAATACCTTCCACGTCCCTTCCCCTTCCCGCCTCCCGGTCCGCCGTGACTCAACCCCCGAAAAACCCCACGCATGACAACGCCCGCCCCTCACCCGGTGTCGCCCCCACGTCTCCGATTGCCCCCTCCCCCGACGCGCACGCGCCGTCCACAATGCCCGATAGTCAGGATAAAAATTCATCGCATCATCTCTTTCGACCCTCCAGCCTTCTCGGTTTACAGCCCCGCACGACCGATAACCGTGGCCCTACGCCCTTCCAAAGTGTAAGGTTGATCGCCAACAAGAGACCAATGTGACAGTGACGGCAAACATTGCTGATCTCACCGACCGACCTCGCCCGGCGCTCACCGACCAGACGCTCCTCGATCGCTTCGCACGCGGCGACCCCCACGCCTTCGATGACCTCGTCGCCGCTTACCAACAACCCATCTCTCGCCTCGTCCACCGCCTTCTCGCCTGGCCTCACGATGCAGACGACGTCGCCCAGGAGGTCTTCCTCGCCGCCTTCAAACAAATCCATCGCTTCCGACGCCAAAGCAACATCCGAACCTGGCTCACTGCCATCGCCATCAAACGCTGCCGCACTCACCAGAAAAAATACTGGGTAAGGTGGCGATGGCTCAGAAGACTAATGCCCACGGAGAACAACAATGCCCCCGATCAGTCAGCCATCCAACACGAAACCGCCGCCCGTGTCCGCCAAGCCGTCCAGCAACTCCTCCCCAACGACCGCGAAGTCATCGTCCTCTATTACCTCGAACAAATGAGTGTGTCCCAAATGGCCCAACTCCTCCATGCCTCCCCCAACGCCATCGACGTCCGCCTTCACCGCGCCCGTCAACGCCTCAAAGACAGACTTTCAGGCTTCACCGAGGAATAAACCGTGAACGATCGCCGCCTCGCACAACTTCTCCACCTCGCCGATCAGGCCTCCCATGCCTCCCTCCCTCCGGACCTCGCCCAACGCGTCCGCTCCGCCGCTCGACGCCAGCAACGCATCCGCGCCTCTGCCACCCTCTCCGCTGCCCTCCTCCTGCTCCTCGGCATCGCCAGCCTCCTCAAACAACACGCGCCCGACAAGTCGACCACCGCCCATCATCCCGCCCCCTCACACGTCTCCAACCCCCGCGCCCAACTCGCAAGGCTCCAAACCGAAGCACATATCCACCTGGCCCTGGCTGAAAAGATGTGGGCGATGGAAGACCTCTCGCAAAAGTCACGCCAGATGCAACGCGCCACGCCGTCCCCGAGTGAACTGATCGACCACCAACGCCAACTCGCCGCCTCCATCATCGTCGATCAGGCCGACCGCCATCTCCTCGCCTTCGATCTCAAAGAACCCGCGGTTAAAGAATACCGCCAAGCCATCGCGCTCTTCCCCCAGACGCGCGCCGCTGACCTGGCACGACGCCGACTCGATCAATTGGGCTACCGAAAGGAAGGCTGACCATGCGAACACTCCTAACCAGCATCTTCGTTCTCGCCGGTTCATTCACCGCCATCGCCGCCGAGCATCCCAACCCACAGACCGCCCCCTCCGAAACCGCCTACGCGCAACGGGTCCTGCTGATCTACCCCACCAAGGCCTTCACGCCTTCCGTCTGGCAGGCACTTCGGGATTTCACAACCGCTGAAGGAAAGAAAACCCTGGACGCGAATTCGGTGCCGCTAAAGCTCTCCTGGCGCCCCCAGTCGCCACTTTCGGGTGACTGGGCCGCCTGCATTTCCCTCGAACTTCCCCCGGGTGCTCCCAAACAGGCCGGAGAGTTGATGGACAAAGTCGTCAAGGAACTCGAACGCCTTCTGCAGGCCCAGTATCAACAATCCGTCAGCGACCGCGATGCCCTCGAACAACAGCGACTGCAACTCGAACGCCTCATCGCGGACCTCGCCGAAAGTCAGCAGCAAGTCGCCGACAAAATCGCCAACGTCACACACCAGATCGACGCGTCCATCGAATCGGTGCACGCCGCCATGTCCAAACTCACACAGGAGCAGCAAGCCCTTGCCATCGAGCTGGTCGGTATGGAAGCCCGCAAGGAGGCCCTCCAGAAAACCATCGCCGATCAATCCAATCGCATGGAAGCCCGCGTCAAGGCCGACCCCGTCTGCAAAGAACTCCAGAAGGTCGTCGATGCCCGCACCGAACATCTCGAACGCGTCAAAAAAATGGTCGAAACCGGCCAAGCGCCCATCTCCGAAATCTCAACCGCTACCGCCTCACTGGCCGAGGTCCGTGCCAGACTCCTCGAACGCGAAGAACTCGTGGCCAGCCGCGCAGGCGGTGAACTCCTCGCTGCCTGGAACCGCGAATTGCTCAACCTCTCCATCGATCGCGCCGAAAAGTCCGCCAAGGCCACATTCATCGAAGATAAGCTCGATCCCTACCGCTTCGCAGCCGAACTCTTCCGACAAAAGAGCAAAATCAATGACGCGAAAAACACAAAACAAACCGAGTTGACCCGGGTCCTCAGCCGCCTCGAAAAATACCAAGCCGACATCCCGCTGGAAAAACCCTCCCTCGTCATCACCGAGTCCCACGACCTGCCCGCCAAGCCCCCGCAAACTCCCCCCGGCGACGATCGTCCTCCCGTCGCTCAATAATCATCACCCTCACTCCGCCTGCCGAACAAACTGCTCGTACAAACCCGCGTACCTCCCCCCGGCCTCCACCAGCTCCCGGTGCGTTCCCCGCTCCACGATCCGCCCGCCCTCAATCACCAGAATCCGATCCGCCCGCAAAATCGTGCTCAACCGATGCGCCACAATGAACGTCGTCCGACCCTCCAGCAGCTTCTCCAGACTCCGCTGAACCAGCAACTCCGTCTCCGTGTCCACCGAACTCGTCGCCTCATCCAGCATGAAGATCCGCGGGTTCGCCAGATACGCCCGCGTGAAACAAATCAACTGCCGCTGACCCAGCGACATGTTCGCCCCCCGCTCCCCCACTTCCGTCCCATACCCCTCCGCTAGCTTCATAATCACATCGTGCGATGAAATCGCCTTCGCCGCCGCAATAACCTCCTCATCCGTCGCGCCAGGCCTCGTGTAACGAATGTTCTCCATTACCGTCCCGCTGAACAGATAATTCACCTGCAACACCAGCCCCATCTGCCTGTGCAGCGAATCCCCCGTCACGTGCCGAATGTCCTGACCATCCACCAGGATCCGACCCTTCTGCGGCTGATAGAAACGCGCCAGCAGCGAAATGATGCTCGACTTCCCCGATCCCGTGTGACCCACCAACGCGATCATCTCCCCAGCCCTCGCCTCAAAACTCACCTCGTGCAATACCGGACGCTCTGGCCGGTATCCAAACGTCACCCCCTCAAACTTCACGTCCCCGACAATCGGCCCCAACGCCCTCGCACCCGCCTCGTCACAGACCTCCGGCTTCATGTCCAACAACGCGAACACCCGCTCCCCGCCCGCCATCGCCATCATCAACTGATTCGCGAAATTCCCCAGATTCAATATCGGATTCATGAACCAGTCCCAATACAAATACGCCGCGATCACCGCCCCCACACCCTTCTCCTCCCCGATACGACCCGACACGATCAGGTAGCCCCCCGCCAACAAAATCACCACCTTCCCCGCATACCCGATCAACATCAACAGCGGCTGATACACCCCGTTCAATCTCGCCGCCCAGATGTTGTTCTGCGTGTTCCGAACCTGCATCGCGTTGAACGTGTCCAGATTCACCGTCTGACGGTTGAACGCCGTCACCACCCGCACCCCCGTGATGTTCTCCGCCAGATTCGTCGATACCCGCGTGAACCACTCCCGCACCACCTGCCAACGATGTGCCACACGCGCCCGAAAATAGTCGTTCGTGAAATGCAGCACCGGCGCCAACCACGCCACCGACAAAAACAACCGCCAGTCCGTGATCACCAGCATCACCGCCGCCACACCCATCATCAAAAAGTTCGCCACCACCTGCCAAAGCCCCCATACATTCACCTCCCGCAGCGAATTGATGTCCGACGTGCACCGGCTGATGATCCGACCCAGCTTCGTCCGATCGTAATAGCTCATCGACAACTCCTGCAACTTCGCAAAAAGCTGCCGCCGCAATTCAAATTGCACCCGCTCCCCCGCATTCGTCATCAGCAAAATCACAAACCGCTGCAGAATCAGCGCCGCCCCCAGAAATGCCGCCCAGATCAAGAGAATCCGCGCCACGCCCATGATCGCCGCTCGCTCCGATCCCCCGCCCCGATCCACCGTGTACGCCGTCACGTCGTTGATGATCCCCTGCATGAACCGCGGCGACTGCATCTCCAGCACGATCATCACCACCCCCAACATCAGCCCCAAACCATACGTCCTCCGATAGGGCCATAACGTCCGCAACAGACGCTTCACCATCGACCACTCAATCGGCTTGTACTTCGCCTCCTCATCCTCACACTGAAGTTCACGCCCATCCACCGCCGCCGCCGCCGGCGCCGGCAACGGCCGCCTCCCACGCCTTCCCAATAACCTCTCAGTCACCGCCATACCCGTCCTCAAACCGACCCATCCTCCCGGTCCTCTTCCGCCTTCTTCTTCCCCGCCGCCGTCACCACCGCCAGCTTCCTCGCGTCATACATCCGCCTCATGTGCGATACGCTCTCCCCCTCCGCGTCCTTCTCCCCTTCGTCACCGTATAACTGCGCCGCCGCAATCTGCCGGTAATGCCCCGCCTGCTCCATCAGCTCCCGATGTGTCCCCATCTGCGTTATCCGCCCGTCCTCCATCACCAACACCACATCCGCCCGCTTCACCGTGCTGATCCGATGCGCTATCAGAAACGTCGTCCGGTCCTTCATCACAAAACGCAACGCACGATGTATCAGATCGTCCGTCTCCGGATCCACAGACGCCGTCGCGTCATCCAGCACCAGAATCCGCGGATCCTGCACTATCGCCCGCGCAATCGCCAACCGCTGACGCTGACCTCCCGATAAACTCGCGCCCCGCTCCCCCAGCATCGTCTCATAGCCCCTCGGCAACTGCTCTATAAACTCGTGCGCCTGCGCCAAACGCGACGCCGCCTCAATCCCGCCGTCCGTCACCTCCGGCTTCCCATACGCTATGTTGTCCGATACCGTCGCACTAAACAAATACGTCTCCTGAAACACAAACGCCACCTGCGACCTCAGACTGCTCAACGACACCTCCCGAACGTCCACCCCGTCCACCAGAATCCGCCCACCCTGCGGGTCGTAAAACCTCGCAATCAAATTCACCAGCGTCGTCTTCCCCGCCCCCGTCGGCCCAACCACCGCCACCACCCAACCCCCCTTCACCTCAAAACTCACGTCCCGCAACACCGGCTTCCCCGGTCTGTACCCGAATGTCACATTCTCAAATCTCACGGCCCCGCTCCCCTTCGGCAACGCCCCCGCCCCCTCTCTCTCCGGCACCGTGGGGGGGGCATACAACACTTCATGCAATCGCCTCGCCGACACAATCGCGCTCTGGTATTGATCCGATATCACCGATACCTGCTGCAACCTCGCCAAAATCGTCCCCATCGCCGAACCCAATATCAGAAAATCCCCAACGTCCAGCTTCCCCTTGATCATCAGCACCGCCACCACCATGAACAACGACAAGTGCGACGCCGATCCGATCGCACGAATCACCGGCGTAAAATCCGCGTACATCCGAATCCGCGCCATCACCCGCGAATGAAATGTCTCGCACGCCCTCCCGTATTTCTCGATCTCCTGCCTCTCCGTCGCAAATGCCTTCACCACGTGAACCCCCGCAATGTTCTCCGTGATCACATTGATGCTCCGGTCCTCCGACTCCATCACCGCCTTGCTCGCCGGCTGAACACGCCTCCCAAACCGCAAGATGTACATCGTCCAGAACGGCAACGGCGCCAGCGACAATCCCGCCAGCCAACCCGACCGCGTCATCAACAACACCATGTAACCCCCAACCACCAACACAATGTCCAACGTCGTCAAAACCGCCGTCTGCACAAACGCCCTCACGTTCTGCAAATCCGATAACGCCCGATTGATCAACTGCCCCGTCGATATCGTGTCGTGAAATCCAAATCCCACCCGCTGCAGCTTGTCGTACACCGCCTCCCGAATGTAATACACCAGCGTCATCGACAGCCGAATCGACGCCACCTCCCTCAAATAACGCAACACCCCCAACACCATCACCAACACACCCACCGACCCCACTAAATACCGCAACCGCCGCGGCTCCGATTCCCCTCCCATCAGCCACCGCCAAAAAACCTCCCCGGTCCGGTGCGAAACATGCAACGCCTTGATGTGATTCGCCGCCTCCCCCATCTGCCGCGTCGTCAATACCTCCGCCACTATCGACATCGCCAAATACACGCTCGCCAATACCGTCAACCCCACCACAGGCCTCAAAAAACCAAACATCCACCCCAATAACTCCCCATTCCTTGGACCACCCGCTTCGCCCTTCTTCAAGGCCCCGCCTTCGTCCTGCCCCTCCTTCGGATCGCCGGACAAACACTCCCTGAATCTCGCCAGCCGCCGCGTCGTCACCGCTTCCTTCTCGCTCAAAAGATCAGTACGCTAGATCACCCCTCCTCAACCGTCAATACAAGCCCCCCAATACCCAACCCGCCCCCTTGCCGCCGGATGATCAATAAGCTGCATAAAAACAACTACTTAAGACAACCCCCACGCCCCACGCACCCCACGCCCCATACTCCGACTCCCGATTAATGTGCCTCCCGACCGATAATCTCTCTGTTATGGTATCCCTATCCTGCTGCTCAAGCACCCTCGCAACGCTCAGCCGCGCCGCCGCTAAAGCCGCCGCCTCTCGCCTTCGCAGATTCGGCCTCCTTCCCCAAGCCGTCGATTGGCCCAGACGAGCCGCTGTCTGCGAAACCTGTTTCCTCCGAGTCATCCACCGCGGCGTCTCCTACTGCGGCCGCCCATTCCTCCAAAAAATCGACCGCGAACCCACCGAAGATGGCTGCGGCTGCCCCATCCGCGAAAAGGCCAAGGCCCCTCACGAACACTGCCCCCTCGACTACCGCAACCGCTCCGCCAAGATCCTCCCCGATGGCTGCACCTGCAAATGGTGCAACTCCTACCCCGCTTGATCCCCGCTCACCCACCCGCCATTCCCCAATTCCTCCACCCGCTTCGCCTGGCCAAACGTAGCCCTACTCCTCTCCCCGTTCCGAACACGCTCCATCCCCTCCGCAAAATGCGCCAACTGCTCGTCGCTGATCGCCCACACCGGCACATTCAACACCGTCCCATTAAAATGCCGAATCGTCCACGTGTCCGCACGATACTTCCGAATGTCCGTCACCCCGTCCAAATGAATGTACCACCGCTCACCACCCATCATGATCCCCGCGGTCTCCTCCTCCACCAATATGTCCATCTCACGCTTGCGAATCAGCAATACGTCCAATAGCCCCACAAAAAACCCCCGGCACAACAACACCACCGCCACCGACAGTGCCCCAAATACCGCCGCCCCCTTCCAATCCCATGCCGCGATCGCCATACCCAACTGAACGCAGAAAAACCCCAGCACAATCACCACGAACGGCCCGTAGCCCACCCCCCATATCCTCAAGTGCGGTATCAATCGCTGCGAACGACTCAGCGTATACCGAAGCTGAAATGGCAACTCCAGCATCAAATACACCCACTGTCACCACCCCGTCCCGAGCATTCTAACCAACTACACCCCAAAAACACAAAAGAGAAACGGCCGAGGAGGCGCCGGGAATCGTCATTTCCCTGGATTCTCCTCGGCCGCTCCTCTTCACAGGAGAGACCTTCATGGTGTGCGTACCGGGATTATACCCCCACTCCACCCCTTAGGTCGCCAACACGTCAACCCCACCCCTCACCTTCCGCTCCAAATAACGTCTGTATCACCTGCGCCAGCCATCACCCCACACCAGCCCCCAAAATCGCCACCGCCCATTACCAGACCCACTCAACCCCACGCCCACCAATACATACCCCCCATCTGACGAATATGCCGCCTGTTGCTCCCCGACAACACCAGACCCCATAATCATCCGCTCCATCAACCATTCCTCGAATCAACACCCCCAAACCCCCACTTACTTGCCGGCCTCAACCGTGTACACCGCCGCCTTCCGCGCCGCCGCCTTCCGAATCCGCCGCGTTCGACCCACCGTCTGCTGATCCACCGTCGCCTTACGCGTCGGATTCTCCACCGCCACCTGCACCGCTGCCGCCGCGTCCGGAGCGTATAAGTCCGCCCCGATCTCCTCCGCCAAACCCTCCGCCCTCTTGTATATCCCGCCACAGCACATCACCTGCATCTCCGGACACGAATTCACCTCCCGCAAATAGTCAATCAGCCGCCGAACCGCAGGCATCCCGCTCGGCAACGTCCCAAAAAACACCAACAGGTTCGGCCTCAACTCCCCAATCAGCTTCAAAACCTCATCATTCGGCACCCCGCCTCCAACAAAACGCACCGTATACCCCTCCGCCTCAAATAAGTCCGCGCAAAGCTGACCTCCCAATTCCTCAGGCTCGTCATCCCCGCACAAAATCACCACCGCCTTGCCGTTCGATTCCTTACGATCCAGCAAACCCGTCAATTGATCCGCCAACGCACGGTTCAGCCGCGTCGCCAGATTCAAGTTCGCAATCGAAATCCGATCCTCTCGATACAACCCCTGCAATAGCTCCATCGTCGGCCAGATCAAGTCCGTCAGTAACTGGTACGCGCTCACCTCCGCCTCCAACGCCGACAGTATCAACTCCCGGCACGCACTCCGGTCCCCAACCAGTAAATGCTCATAGTAACTGCCCGCGTACTGCTCAACCGTCGTCTGTGTGCTGGTGATCATGGTGGCCCTTGCGCCAAGATGAATCAGGACTTCCTCTGTCACTAATCCATCCCAGTTTAACTCAACAGCTTCCGTTCTGTCGCCTTTTCCCTTATCGCATGTTAACTTGGGTAATCTGCGATAAATGTTATATCGGAAGTCGTCAAAAAAATCTTTACCCATTTTAACATTCCGGGCCCGCGTTGCAAGGACCCCCAATCACCCTCCGCCCATCCCCATTCGCCTGGTCCCTTTTGGGTCACCAACCCCCCATCACGCGCCTTCCACCCCCACCCCGCCACGACCTCCACGCCGTGCCCACCCCGAACCCCCACCCCAGCCCCGACACCCCCGCCCCCCC
>CAYVKG010000059.1:0-4471 GCA_964451955.1 uncultured Tepidisphaeraceae bacterium | reverse complement strand
TGTTCCTCCGCTACCTGCACGCGACCTCCACGCCTTGCCCTCACCTACGCACACCCCCTTCCCCCTCACCCCCGCAACCAACCGGCAACCCCCTCCATCACCCCAACCTCAAATGATCAACACCCAACAAAACCAACATGCCACCGCCACCCCACAACCCAAAAAACTCAGTTCAGGATCCGAAAATCCTCCGCCACCAGCTTCTTGTACCACTTCGCCGCCACGTGACCATCCAAATACACGCTGTTCACCAGCCCCCGATGACGCTCGTCATCCAGCACCCGACGCTCCGACTTCGTCCCCGCCATCGGTAAATGGCTTACGTGCCAAACATCGTGAAACACGAAACAATCCGACTGCCGATTCACGTTCCCCTCCGTCAAAAATATCACCTCGCTCGACCGCCTGAACTTCGTCACCTTGAACACCCCCTGCGTGTTCCCAACATTCGATTGCTTGTCCCAACCGTTGCATACGTAATCCACTGGCTCCTTCTCATTCGGAAACACCGGACACTGATACACCGCAATCTTCCCAAAATACGGCCCCAACGCCCGGTCCCTCGCCTGACCATATACATTCAACTGCGGCATCAGATACTTCATGTACCGCGCAAATGCCTCCCCCCAGAATATGTGATCCGCCGTCCCATACGTGTAGTCCCTCGGAATGAAACCCTTGTTGTCGTTCGCGTACTGCCCCATCATCTGACCCAACGCCCGCAGATTCGTCGCGCATTTCAGCGTGTTCGCCTGGTTACGCGCCGCCGACAACGCCGGCATCAGGATCCCAATCAACAACGCAATGATCCCGATCACCACCAGCAGCTCCACCAGCGTGAATCCGCCTTCTCGCCCTCTGCTCGCCAACATGCCTCCTCCCAACCTCGAAATGTCTCCCCAGCATACCTCCCCAACTCCTTCCCGCAAACAACGATCCCCGTCTAACCCCCGCATTTGTTCCATCCCCTCCTTCCCTCCCCACGATGCCCCCCCAAACTCCCCTCAACCGCCAACTCCCCACCGCCAACAGTTCCCATTTCCTCCGCCACGGATACACTACTCCCCTGCTTCCTGACCAGGCTATCTATGGAGAATCGCAAGAAATACCTCGCGTCCGTCAAAAGCATCGTCGTCAAACTCGGTACCCAGCTCCTCGCTGACTCCCACCGCTCCCTCGACGCCGCCTTCCTCGCTGACATCGCCTCCCAAATCGTCCGCCTCCGACAAACAGGCGTCAGCGCCACCATCGTATCCTCCGGCGCCATCGGCGCCGGCCTCCAACAACTCAAGCTCCCTCACCGACCCACCGACCTCGCACAACTCCAGGCCGTCGCCGCCGTCGGACAACGAAAACTCATGGACGCCTGGGCACACGCCTTCGAAAAACATAACGTCCCCGTCGCTCAAGTCCTCCTCACCCGCGAAGACATCGACAGCCGAACTCGTTTCCTCAATCTCCGAAATACCATCAGCGCCATCCACGCCCTCGGCGCTGTCCCCATCATCAACGAAAACGACACCGTCTCCACCGACGAAATCGTCGCCATTACCTTCGGCGACAACGATATCCTCGCTGCCGCCGTCGCCCATGCCCTCGGCGCCGACCTCCTCATACTACTCACCGTCGTCGATGGACTCCTCGATTCCGCCGGAAAACCCATCCGCCTCGTCTCCAGCATCGAACAGGCCCGATCTCTCGTCCGAAACGAAAAAAGCGCCCTCGGCCGCGGTGGCATGGACTCCAAACTCACCGCCGCTCGCAAAGTCACCGACTCCGGACATGCCATGATCGTCGCCAACGGCCGCGCTAAAGCCGTCCTCACCTCCATCCTCAACTACGAACTCGTCGGCACCCTCTTCCTACCCTCCGAAAAAAAACGCACCGGCCGAAGCCTCTGGATCGGCGCCGCCAGACCCGTCGGCTCCGTCGTCGTTGACGAGGGCGCCGCCGCCGCCGTCGCCAAACGAAACAAAAGCCTCCTCCCCGCTGGAATCCTCTCCGTCGAAGGCGACTTCGATCGCGGTGACCTCGTCGCTATCAAAAATCCCGCCGGCCAAACCGTCGCTCGCGGCCTCTCCAACTACCCCGCCTCCGCTATCCAGCAAATCCGCGGCAAAAAAACCGCACAGGTCCGCTCGCTCCTCGGCGACGCCGCCTACGACGAAGTCGTCCACCGCGACAACCTCGTCGTCGAATAACCCCCCAGGAGCCCTTGTGACCCACGACCAGCGAGCTTCTACACAACTCGGCGTCCTCTACGCCCTCGCCGCCTACCTCGCCTGGGGCTTCATCCCCGTCTACTTCAAACAGGTCCAGCAGTTCCCCCCTCTCTACATCCTCGGCCACCGTATCTGCTGGTCCGTCGCCGTCTGCCTCCTCGTCGTCTGCCTCCAACGCCAATCCCCGGAACTCCTCCGTTGCCTCCGCTCCAAAAAAACCATCCCCTGGCTCGCCGCCAGCACCACCATGCTCGCCACCAACTGGTTCGTCTTCATCTGGGCCGTCAACTCCGGTCGCATCCTCCAGGCCAGCCTCGGCTACTACATCAACCCCCTCGTCAATGTCCTCCTCGGGTTCCTCTTCCTCCGCGAACGCCTGCGCACCCCACAACTCGCCGCCTTCGCACTCGCCGCCGCCGCCGTCGCCACCCTCACCGTCCATCGCGGCCAGCTGCCCTGGGTCTCCCTTACCCTCGCAGCCACCTTCGGCCTCTATGGCCTGCTCCGAAAAACCGCCCACGCAGGACCCCTCGTCGGAACCGCCGCCGAAACCATCCTCCTCCTCCCCGTCGGCCTCTCCCTTATCGCCCTCGGCCTCCACCACCCATCTCCTCCCGTACCCACACTCGCAGACCACGCCTGGCTCCCCCTCTCCGGCATCGTCACTACCGTCCCTCTCCTCTGGTTCGCCGCCGCCGCACGACGACTCCGACTCGCCACCATCGGCATCATCCAGTACCTCTCCCCAACCGTTAACTTCCTCCTCGCTGTCTTCCTCTACAACGAACCCTTCAAAACCATCGACCTCCTCAGCTTCTGCCTCATCTGGACCGCCGTCATCCTCTACTCCGCTGATTCCCTCCGCGCCTTCTGGATCGAAGGCAGAGAACTCGAAACCGCCGATAACATGGTCAAGGAATAACCCCCACACCACCCGCCCCCTTCACCTCGCCCCTTCACTATCCGCACAACGCCTCGCTGGACACCGTGTATAATATGCGGCGTTGCAGTTCTTTGGGGCACATCCAAATGCACGGGAGGATCGTATGTTCGTCAAGGCTCAGTCCAAACAACGATTCGGCGATCTCAGGGAGCCCTACGTCAACATCGATGAAATGATCAGCGCTGAACCCGGCCACGATCAGGGCACCGTCAATATCAAAATGAGCGACGGCGAAGAAATGCTCGTCAAGGGCGATGCCGCTAAACACCTCATGCAATACCTCGAAGAACACGCCCTCAAATAACAAACCCAACCCCCACCCTCCATTCCACCCCATCACACGACGCCTTCCGACGCCGCCAACACCCCCATCCCCCCCCCCGCCCCTTCCCCATCAACCCGCCCCACGCCTCCGGTTTCACCTCCAGATAGTAACGCCCGCCCCTCCGCCTCACCTCCACCTCGCACCCATATGCCTCGCTCAACAACTCCCCCCTCAATACCTCCCCCGGTGAACCCTGCCCCGCCACTCGCCCCTCCCTCAATACCAGCACCTCCGTTGTCGCCGGCGGCAATTCCTCCACGTGATGCGTAATCAACACCACCGCTGGCCCTTCCCCGCCATTCTCAAACAGCGACTGCACCGTCGCCAAAACCTGCTCCCGACCCAGTATGTCCAGCCCCGCCGTCGGCTCATCCAGCAACAACACCTCCGGCTTCACCACCATCGCCCGCGCAATCAGGCTCCGAACTCGCTCCCCGCTGCTCAAACTCAAATACGCCTGGTCCGCCACCCCGCCAAGCCCAACCCGCTCCAGCATCCGCTCCGCCTCTCTCTCCATCCCCTCCGTCACCGCCTCGTACAGCCCCAGCGTCCCGAAATACCCCGTCAACACCACCTCCCGCGCCGTCAAATCCCCAACCACATCGTATGGCCCCGCCGCCTGCAATAGCCGCATCGAACGCCTCAACTCCCCAAGGTCCGCCCTCCCAAATTCCGCGCCCAGTACCCTTACCTCCCCCTCCGTCGCCCATATGTGACCCATCACAACCCGCGCCAGCGTGCTCTTCCCGCTCCCGTTTGGACCCACAACCGCCGCACACGAACCCCTCCTGACCTCCCAGTTCACACCCCGCAATAGCCACCGCCCACCCCGCCTCACTCCAACTTCCTTCAACAAAATCGCCGCTCCATCGCCCTTCATCCGCGCCTCTTCTTCTCCACCACGCCAACACCATCAACCCCCCCATCCACTCCCCTCTCACTACACCCAATTCCCCGACCCCGCAAGCTCACCATCCCCTC
>CAYVKG010000058.1:0-28993 GCA_964451955.1 uncultured Tepidisphaeraceae bacterium | reverse complement strand
CGACATCCATCTCGGCTTCAGCTTGGCCAAACATGTGGGTAATTGAAAGGTTCGCCGGACGGGGCAAAGACGTGGACACCGTCACCGGCGCTGGACCACACGCGGCCTTCAGAGTCGACGCGAATGCCGTCGGGGCCCCCTCTGTCAATTACAGCGAATATCTTGGCGTTGACAACGGTGCCATCGGGGTTGATGTCGAAGACTCGGATGTGGTGAGGCCGGCCGGAGTCCGCAACATAGAGCTTCTTCTCGTCGGGAGAGAGAGCTATGCCGTTGGGCATGTCAAAATCCGTGACGACGGCGGTGGCAGACTTGGTCTTGGGGTCGTAGCGGAAGACGTAGTTGCCGGCCTGTTCTTTCTTCTGATCGCGCGGCAGCCCATACGGGGGATCGGTGAAGTAGATGGACCCATTCGAATGGATGATGAGGTCGTTGGGCGAATTGTAGCGGTTGCCGTCGGCGGACTTGTCGGTGATGACCGTCGTGGAGCCGTCCTTGGTGGTCATCGTCAGGCGTCGCGCAGAGTGTTCGCAGGTGAGGAGGTTGCCGGCGCGGTCGGTGACGTTGCCGTTGGCGGCATTGGAGTTTTCGCGGAAGACCGAGATGCCGTCGTTGGCCGTCCATTTCTTGATGTGGTTGGCGGGGATGTCTGAGAAGACGAGAAATCCGCCGTCCCAGCTCAGCCAAGTGGGGCCTTCGAGGAATTTGAAGTCGCCGGCGAGTTTCTGGAGCTTGGCGTCTTTGGGAAGGAGCTTCTTGAACTCGACCTCGTCCTTGACGAGGTAATCGGCGGCGAAAGCAGACGAAACAACGGCGGCGACCATGACAATGGAAATCAGCTTAAGCAACATGGCGATTCCTCGAGTAAAGACCGTCCTGAAATCGTCGCTATGCGTCCAACCAAGCAGCCAGCAGGTCGATGGCGGCCTCGAGGTCACGCTTGTGGATGCACTCGGTCACGGTGTGGATGTATCGAGTGGGAACGGAGAGGGTCATCGCGCGGTAGCCCCCGCGGGTGCGTTGCATGGGGGCGGCGTCGGTGCCGCCGCGGGGCAGGATGCTAAGCTGGTAGGGAATTCTCTTCTTCTTTGCAACGGCTTCGAAGTCGTCGACAAGTCTGCGATCAGAGATGGTCGCGGAGTCCATGAGTGTGAGAGCGACGCCGTCGCCCTGCTTGGTGACGCGTTCGTCGTCGGGTACGCCTGGGACATCGACGCACAGGGTGGTGTCGATGGCCAGCGCAATGTCGGGTTGCGCGGAATACGCGGCGGGTCCGGCACCGCGGCAGCCAACTTCCTCCTGGACTGTGGCGGCTAAAACGATTTCGTACTTGGGGAACCTGGACTTGCGCATGGCTTCAATCGCGACAAATGCGGCGACGCGGTTGTCCAGGCACTTGCCCGAGACACAGTCACCAATCTCGGAGAACTCCTGGACGAGCGTAACCGGATCACCGACGCGGACCTTCTTCTGCACCTCCTTGGGCGGGAGGCAGAGATCCACGAGAAATTCGGAGATTTCCGGAATCTTCTTCTTGTCCTCCTCCTTGGCGATGTGGATGGGGCGTCCTGACGGGTTGAGCAGGCCGAAAAGGTCTTCACCGCAAGAGGCCTGGACGCGCACACGGCGGGCAAGGAGGTTTCGAGTGTCAAATCCGCCCACGTTGTGGATGCGAAGGAACCCCTTTTCGTCCACGTGTTTGACGTAGAAACCAATTTCGTCGATGTGGCAGGCCAGCAGAACACGTTTGGCGGCTTTGGCTTTCGATTTCCTGGAGGCAATCAGACTTCCCATGGCATCAAGCGTGACATCATCACAGAGCGGTATCAGTTCGCGTTCGAGGATGGCGCGGATGCGTTCTTCGCGACCCGGCACGCCGGGGGCTTCGCTGAGTTCTTTGAGGAGGGCAAGATTCATGGTTGATCCTTTTGCGAAAGTGTTCTTATCTGTTCTTGTGCCGATGTATTTGTCGCACTGGGAGGGGATCCGGTCAAGGGGCTTTCACGGGAGCGGTTGGAGCCGGGCGTATTGGGCAATGAGGGTCTTTCGCCCGGCCCGGTCGAACTGCACGACCAAACGAGTTTGGGCGCCCATGTCCGAGAGCTCGACAACTCGGCCGATGCCGAATGTGGGATGGCGGACGAGCTGACCAGGGCGAACTTGCGCGGAGGTGGAGGATCCGGGACCTGCGCTTCCGGACTCGTTGGGAATGCGGGAGCCGGCAGGGCCGTTGACAATCTGAAGGTGCTCTTGGGGAAGCTCAGAGACGAAGCGAGAGGGGATGGTGCGCTCGCGCAGACCTCGAACCGTGCGGGATGCGGCATGAGAGAGAATCAGACGCTGCTTGGCGCGGGTGATGCCGACGAAGCAGAGTCGGCGTTCCTCTTCCAGTTGGTCCGGGTGATCGCGAACTCGAGCATGAGGAAGGATCCCGTCTTCAAGTCCGATGATGGCGACAACCGGAAATTCGAGTCCCTTGGCGGCGTGCAGTGTCATGAGGGTGACGGCCCCGCCGTTGTCGGCAAGCGTATCCACGTCGGAAACAAGAGCAACCTGGGCCAGATAGTCCTGCAAGGAAGCTTGTGGATTCTCCTGATCGAACTGGGCTGCGGCAGACAGAAGTTCGTTGACGTTGGCGAGTTCAGACTGCTCCTCGTCGGCGTTCTTCTTGAGATAGGCCTCGTAGCCGGAGGACTTGATGACGTCTTCGAGGAGGGCTTTCACGGGAAAACTGAGCGCGGACTCGGGGGTATTGGAATCTGGAAATGCAAGGGACCGCCAGCGGAAGACGAGGTTCAGAAAGGCGCGAATGGAGGTCTTGGCCTTGGGCGAAAGGGATGCAATCCCGTCGGCGGACTGCAGAGCTTCGAAGAGTGACTGGTTGGAGTTCAGGGCGTGGAGCTGGATCTGTCTCAGGGTGTTGTCGGAGATGCCACGTGGGGGAGTGTTGATGATGCGTTCCAGCGAGACCTGGTCATTCGGGTTGGCGATGACGCGAAGATACGATAGGACATCCTTAATCTCCTTGCGGTGGTAGAAATCGACGCCTCGGGCAATGCGGTATGGGATGCCGCAACGGCGAAGGGCGTCTTCCATGACACGGGAGAGAGCATTGATGCGGTAGAAGACGGCCATCTGGCTGTAAGAAAGGCCTTGCTTGCCGAGTTGCTCCAAATGGCGAGCAACGGCCTGAGCTTCATCTCGCTCGTCATCGCAACAATACAGAGCGGCGGGATCGCCGACGGGATTCTCGGTCCAGAGGCGTTTGTCTTTCCTGCGCGAATTATGTTGGATTAACGCGGACGCGATGTCCAGGATTCGCTGGGTGGAGCGATAGTTCTGTTCGAGTTTGATAACCTTGGCGTCGGGGTAGTCCTTTTCGAAATCGAGGATGTTCTGAATATCGGCGCCTCGCCAAGCGTAAATAGACTGGTCGGGGTCCCCCACGACCGCGATATTGCGGTGCCGTTGGGCCAGTGCGTGCGCAACAATGTACTGTGCGTGGTTGGTGTCCTGGTATTCGTCGATGAGAATCTGCTGAAAGCGATCCTGGAGCTCGCGGAGGATGTCGGGGTGATCCCGGAAAGCGTGGGCGGTGAGCAGCAGGAGATCATCGAAATCAAGGGCGTTGTTCTGTTTCAGGAGCTGCTCGTAACGCTTGTAGATACGGGCGTGGTTTGGTCCGGGAAAGGTGGTATGGGTCTTGATAAAGGTATCGACAGTGACAAGTTTGTTCTTCGCATCGGAAATGACATGGTGGGCGTGCACGGGCGAGTAGTTGGTGGTGGAAAGGTTGGACAGCTCAATGGCCTGCTTGGTGAGTCGCTGTTGATCGGCCGTATCGAAGATCGTGAAGTTGGGATTCAGGCCGAGGCGGGAAGCATAATGTCTGAGGATGCGGAGGCCAAGGGAGTGGAAAGTGCAAATGAGCGGCCAAGGCTGGTCGAGGCGACCGAAATCGCGGAGTGGGCGATCGAGGAGGGTAGACACCCGGCTCTTCATCTCGCTGGCGGCTTTGTTGGTGAAGGTGATGGCGAGGATGGAAGGCGGGCGCACGCCAACAGAAAGCAGGTGAGCAACCCGACGGGTGATAACGCGCGTCTTGCCTGAGCCGGCGGCGGCAATGATGAGCAACGGACCGTCGACGTGTGTGGCGGCCTGTCGCTGGGCATCGGTAAGGTCGTGCAAAAACTGCGCGTGAGGCAACGTTGAACTCCAGAAACGGCAGAAGACGGCAACTATATCAGATGGGTACCGCGAAATCAGGGCAAACTGGGTTGTACCAAACAACTGAAGAATCGACGACTCGCCTGGCGATGTGGGTCAAAAGCGCCGCCACAAGCAAAAATATCCGTTTCAGAATGACAAAAACCCATCATGCTATATAACTCATTGAACTAGCGTGTTTTAGGGCCGCATGGCTTATGGACAAAGGACTAGAATATCCTATAATGCCCGACTTTCGATCATCAGAAGGCTTTGTTTGTAGTCAGACGAAAGGTGCTCGGAGATGAGTCTTGAAACGTTTTTCGACCCCAAGTCGGTTGCGATTGTTGGGGCTTCGCGTGAGAAAGGGAAAGTTGGCTACGAGATCACGGTCAACATGAAGAACGCGGGATATCGAGGCAAGATATTCCCCGTGAATCCGAAGGCCCCGGAGATAGAGGGCCTCAAGTGCTACCCCGACCTGAAGTCGATTGGCGAGGTTCCGGAACTGGTGGTGATTGTGGTTCCGGCACCGTACGTTCCCAACGTGATGAAGGAATGCGTTTCGGTTGGTGTCAAGGCGGTCGTGGTGATCACCGCGGGATTCAAGGAAGTCGGCAAGGAAGGCCTGGAGTTGGAGAAGGAAGTGGTTCGGATTGCCCGGAGTGCGGGCATTCGTGTAATCGGACCGAACTGCCTCGGCATCATCATTCCTTCCAGCCGGGTGAACGCGAGCTTTGGCGCAGCAATGCCGGAGTCGGGGGAAATCGGATACATATCGCAGTCGGGCGCCCTGCTCGCCGCCATTTTGGACCTTGCGATGGCGGAGGGAATTGGTTTCAGCGCGTTGTTCAGCATCGGCAACAAGGCCGACGTGGACGAGCTGGACGTCATTCAGGCATTGGGACAGGATCCGCACACGAAGGTGGTCGCCGGGTACCTTGAGAGCATCAATGACGGCGATGGCTTTGTCAGGGAAGCGGAGCAGATTTCCAAAGAGAAACCAATTCTCCTGATGAAGTCCGGCGGGACCAGCGCGGGCTCGAAGGCGGCATCGTCGCACACGGGGAGCCTGGCAGGTGGAGATACCGTCTACGAAAGCGCTTTTGAGCGAGCGGGCGTCGTCCGCTGCGATTCAATCAAGACGCAGTTTGACTATGCGCAGGCGTTTGCGTATCAGCCGTTGCCGACCGGTCCCGCAGTCGTTGTAGTGACGAACGCGGGTGGGCCGGGAATCATGGCAGCCGACGCGATTGAGCGCCAGGGGCTGACGTTTGCGAAGTTGACCGATGAGACCATAAAGGCTTTGGCAACAAAATTGCCGGCATCGGCAAATATGCAGAACCCGATTGACGTGCTCGGGGACGCGCTGGCAGACCGTTACGAATTCGCGTTGCGGGTGGCGTTGGCGGATCCGAATGTCGAAACGGTTCTCGTGCTGCTGACACCGCAGGCAATGACCCAGGCAAAGGAAACGGCCGAAGCGATCGTGCGGGTTAGCAGAGAGATGCCCGAGAAGCCGATCTTGGCATGTTTCTTGGGTCGGGCGGGAGTCCAGGGCGGTCTGGACGTGCTGGGCAAGGGAAAGATACCGTGCTACGACTCCCCGGAGAGCGCAGTAAAGACCATCAAGGCCATGGTGAACTATGTGAACTGGCGCAACCGGCCAAAGCGCGTTGTCAAACTCTTCTCCGTGAACCGGCACCGCGTCGAGCGAATAATCGACCGTCATCTGCGTCGCGGAATGCGAGAGATCGGTGAAATGGAAGCGAAAGAGATCCTGGAGGCCTACGGATTTGTGACGCCGCGGGGTTCCTTGGCGACTACGGCAGACCAGGCAGCGAACATAGCGGATCAGTTGGGGTACCCGGTCGTGATGAAGATCTGGTCTCCAGACATCATCCACAAATCGGATGTCGGAGGCGTGAAGGTTGGATTGAACAACCGGCAGGAGGTCCGCGACGCGTTTGACCTGATGATGTACCGCATCCCCCAGGTGGTGGCAGAGGACACGGAAATCCTCGGGGTCTTGGTGCAGGAGATGGTCAAGAAAGGCCGGGAGGTCATCCTGGGCATGAACCGAGATCGGCAGTTCGGCCCGCTGATGATGTTCGGGATGGGCGGCATCTTCGTCGAGGTCCTGAAGGATGTCACGTTCAACCTGGCGCCAATCACCGCGGATGAAGCGAGGCAGATGCTGGTCAGCACGAAGACCTACCAGATGCTCAAGGGCGTTCGCGGGCAGGAAGGCGTGGACATCGACGCGATTGCCGAGTCGCTGCAGCGGCTGTCACAACTCGTGACGGAATTCCCGCAGATCATGGAGATGGACATCAACCCGCTCGTGGTTGGCCCTCCGGGGACCACTCCGATCGCGGTGGATGCACGAATGAGTGTCGAACATCCAAAAAACAAATAGGTAAATCAGGAGACAACGGTTTGCCGACCGGATGCGGCGGGCAAAGGTCGGCCAGACAGAACAGCACACTGAAGACCAGATCGGGACAAAAGTATGAATTCACGCACGCATAATGAAGTCGATTGGCAGGCCAAATATCGGGATCGCATTGGGACGGCGGCGGCGGCGATGAAGCTAGTGCGCCCGGGCGACAGCATATTCATCGGGACCGGCTGCGGTCAGCCCCAGCACCTCGTCCAGGCAATGGTGGAACACACGGGCCACGTGTATGACGCGCACGTGATTCATCTGCTGACCAAGGGGGTCGCGCCCTACGCGGATGAGCGGTTTCGCGAGCGGTTCAAGATGAACACGTTCTTCATCGCGGAAAACGTACGCGATGCGTTGATGAAGGGTATTGGCGACTACACGCCGATTTTCATGTCGGAAATACCGCTCGAGTTTGAGGAGGGGCGCATACCGATCGATGTGGCCCTCATCTCAGTATCGCCGCCCGACTCGCGCGGGCAGTGTAGCCTGGGGGTGTCGGTGGACATTGTCAAGTCGGCGGCCGCCAACGCGAAATACGTCGTGGCGCAAGTGAATCCGCTCATGCCACGGACGCTGGGAAACAGTTTCATCCATGTGAACCAAATTGACATGCTGGTGCCGTTTGAGGAACCGATCATAGAGGCGCCGGCGCCGAAACTGGACGAGACGTTGCGTAAGATCGGCGAGAATGTGGCAAGACTGGTGGAAGACGGAAGCACCATCGAATGCGGGATCGGGAATGTGCCGCAGGCGGTGGCGGAATTCTTGAAAAACAAGAAGGACCTGGGCATTCACACGGAAATGTTCAGCGACTGGGTGATGGATCTGGTGGAATGCGGGGCGGTCAATTGCTCCAAGAAGACCATCAACCGAAACAAGGTGATTGCCAGTTTCTGCATGGGTTCACGGAAACTGTACGACTACATTGACAACAACGCGATGTTCGAGTTCCACCCCACCGAGTATGTGAATGATCCGATGGTGATTTCACAACACGACAAGATGGTGGCAATCAACGTGGGGCTGGAGATCGACCTGACGGGCCAGGTCTGCGCGGATTCGCTGGGTCACCAATTCTACAGCGGCGTTGGCGGGCAGGTGGACTTCGTTCGAGGCGCCGCGAGAAGCCGCGGTGGCAAGGCCATCATCGCGATGCCGTCCACGGCCAAGGACTGCTCCATTTCGCGCATTGTGCCGAGTCTTGCGGAAGGGGCGGGCGTGGTGACGACCCGCGCAGACGTGCATTATGTCGTAACCGAATACGGGATCGCCTACCTGCACGGGAAGAGCATTCGCGAGCGGGCGATGGCGCTGATCAATATCGCGCATCCGAAATTCCGCAGGGAACTGATCCAGTTTGCCAAGCAGCGCAAGTATGTGTATGAGGACCAGATCGAGCTGTCGTGGGAGAAGGTTCGATATCCGGAGGAACTTGAGCGGCACGAGACGCTGCGAGACGGCTCGGAGCTGTTCTTCCGGCCCGTGAAGCCGACGGACGAGGAGACGCTGTCGGAAATGTTGTACTCTCTGAGCGCGGATTCCGTGCGAAGCCGATTCTTCACGCACACCAAGACGTTCCCCCACAAGGATGTGCAGCATCTGACAAACATCGACTACGAGCAGAACCTGGCACTTGTGGCGGTGGTTCCAGGGCCCGGCGGCGAAGAGCAGATCGTGGCAATCGGACAGTACTTCCTGGACCCGAAAACGCAATCGGCGGAAGTGGCGTTCATTGTGCAGGACGAGTGGCAGTTGAAGGGGATGGGCACCATCCTCCTGCACTACCTGGCAGAGATTGCGATGAAACGCGGGGTAAAGCAGTTCTCAGCAAAGGTCCTGCCGCAGAACAAGCCGATGCTGGCGGTGTTCCAGAACAGCGGATTCCCCGTGAGGACGGAATTCGACGGTGAGGCATACGGCTTGGTATTTGACCTCAAGCGGGCAACAGAGTAGCGGGAACGGACCGACCAAGGCCTGCGAACGACGGTTCGCGGGCCTTCTTTGTTTTCGCAACAAGCACCACGGCTCGCGCTGCCCGGGGTGCTCTCAAAAACTCGCGCAGAAGCCGCGAGTTGGAAGATGTTGTCGCCTAAAGGGGAGAGTTTTGCTTTCATTCGCGGGAGCAGGAAGTATACTGAACGATCATTTCAAGTGTCTGGGCAGTCAGGTAACAGATCGGGAGGTCCAATGAGCGAGATTCGACCGCAGCAACCAGGAATTGTCCCAGGAATTCGGCCGATTGCGCCAGCGGCGCCACCGGGCCCGGCGAAGATATCGCCGTTGCCCACCCAGCCGGCGCCGAAACCACACGATCCGAACAGCGAGCCCATCACGCTGGTTGACGAACACACAGGCCCGCCTGCGCCGAGCAAGATCAAAATGATAAGCAGTTCCGGAGGCGCCGCAGCCCACACTTATAAACGACAGCCCACGGCAAGCGGCACAGGTGCATGCCGCGTACGATCGTTTCACGGTCGAATGAGCGAGGAAGGACTGACGTTCCTGGATGACAAGATCAACGAGTGGTTGGACAATCACCCGGAAATCGAGGTGAAGTTTGTGACGACTCAGATTGGCTTGTTTGAAGGGAAAATCCGGGAGCAGGCGCTGGTGATGAACGTGTGGTATTGAAGTCGGGCTGCATGACCCGGCCGCTCAACATCGTTTTCAGCATCTTGGCACGTGATTGCCACCGCAGATTAGGCCGGTGCGTGCGGGACAGGGATGGTTTGCGCACCCGCCTCGATCTTCAGCGGCAGGAGTATCCAGAAAGTGGAACCGCACCCGGGCGCGGAATCGAGGCCGATCGAGCCGCCAAGGAGCATCGTGAGCTCTCTGGAGATGGCCAAGCCGAGGCCGGTGCCTCCGTGTTCACGCGTGGCAGAACCGTCGATCTGCCGGAATTTCTCAAAGATCAGCGTTTGTTTGTCGAGGGGGATGCCGGGTCCCTGGTCGGTGACGGCAATGCGAATCCGGTCACTCCCGCATCGTTCGGCTGATAGGTCGATGCGACCAGCGGTTGGCGAGAACTTGATGGCGTTGGACAGGAAGTTGTAAAGGACCTGTTGGAGCTTCGCAGGGTCCGTCTGCAGGATCGGAACATCCGTGCCCACAATCGAGGAGACCGACAGGTCCTTCTTCTCCGCCAACGGCCTGATGATGTTGATGAGCCCTTCGAAGAGGTCAGGAAGGCTCAGCGGTTCGGAGCGGACTTCCATGCGGCCGGCTTCGATCTTGGCCAGGTCCAGCAAGTCATTGATGAGATCGAGCAGGTGTCGTCCGGAGGAACAGATGTTCTGGATGAATCTCGCTGATTTCGGATCCGTTGGAGCAAGAGTGTCCTTCAAAAGATCGGCAAACCCGAGAATCGAATTCAAAGGCGTCCGGAGTTCATGGGAGACGTTGGCGAGAAACTCGCTCTTCAGGCGGTTGGATTCATAGAGTGCAACATTGGCCTCCTCGAGCTGCCCCAGTTTCAAGTCAAGGCTCTTGTTGATGGCCCGAAGTTGGTCTTCGCCCGCCTGGAGGTTGGCGAGCATCCGGTTAAACGTCTCCGAAAGGTGTTGGAACTCGTCTCCCGTGGAAATGTCGGAACGAATGTTAAGATCGCCCTGGCTGACTTTCTCGGCAGTCTCGCGAAGCACTCGGACCGGCCCGAGGATCAGGCGGGTCGTGATCCGGTAGAAAACAAAGATGGCAAGTGTTCCGGCGAGGATGCCCGCGACGAGGATGAAGATGCGGTTGAGGTAGATTTGGTTGTCGTCCACCTGATAGGGAATCTCGACAGCGGCAATGGCAAAGATGGGAGGCGTCTTGGGGCGGTTTCTGGCCTGGGAATCCACGGAAGTGGGCAGCAAGTCCTGCTTGTGACACTCAATGCAGTTCTGCCTGGCTAGAAGCGGGCGGGCATATCGGTACGAGGTGGGACCTTCGCGGTGAGGCTGTTTTCGAACGTACGGGGTGGTGTCCTTCTCAACGCGAAAGTGCTCGATGGCTCGCATTTCAAACCGGGTAATGTCCGGAGGCGGACGCCGCAAAAGAATGAGCTTGGTCCGCCCTTTCTCCAGAATGGTCTTGATGGAGGGCAGGGTGGCAGCCGCTACAGCAGGCCGTGTCGGCGGATGAGAGGGCGACGATCTCTGGGAGGCAATCTCGTTCTGCAATGCAACGTGCTCGGCTTCGATGCGGTCGGCGAGGTTTCTGGCGACCCGCTCGCTCACCTGGTCGGTCAGTTGCTCCATCCGTTGCCAAGGGACAAGGAGCGCCGCACCAATAATCAGCAGCACCGCCGCACCGAAGAGCAACTGGCACTTGGCAGCCAGCGAGATCTCCATCTGCCGGGAGCGTTTGAACATGCGCGGGCGATTGTATGGTGTAAGAAGCGAATGTGGAATTGCCTTGGCCGCCCATCGGGCATATCGTCTAGTAGGACATTTTGTCGCCCATGGGGTGTCAAAGGTAGTGCAAGAAGGACGCTGGATGCTATAGGAAATGTGGAAGAACCGGATGGGGCAGGCAACGTGAATGCAGTGAATCTTCGCCCGGGCATACGGCAGAATGATGCCGTGCACGACGCTGGCCAACGGAAAGGATGTATTCCGTTGCTGCGCCGAGGCGCAGAGAAATCTTGGAGTCGCAGATGAACGCGGCAGCACGCATACTGGTTGTGGAAGACCATGAGGGGGAGCGCCGGGCCATCATGCAGCTTCTCAAGGCGGAAGGCTTTGCCGTTGCGGGAGCCGAGAGCGCCGACAAGGCGATGGGGTACCTCGGTGAGAACATCGACGTGGTGCTGAGCGACCTGAATATAGGCGATGTGAGCGGTCTGGACCTCCTGCAGTTATGGAAAAAACGAAAGAGCGATACCCACTTCATCCTGTTCACAGGGCACAGCAGCATCAACAGCGCGGTGGAAGCCATCAAAGCGGGGGCCTACGACTACATCACAAAGCCTGTAAATGCCGACGAGCTGGTTCTGCTCATCAGACGCGCCATGGAGGCCATGCAGAAAGATCGCGAGATCGAAAACCTCCGGCAACGCCTGGACCAGAAGTTCGGATTGAGTCAGATTGTGGGGCAGTCCAGGCAGATGAAAGAGGTATTCGCAAAGATCCAGCGAGCCGCTCCGGTGGACAGTACCGTGCTCATTCTGGGCGAAAGCGGCACCGGTAAGGAGCTGGTGGCCCAGGCATTGCACCATAATAGCCCGCGGAAAAAGGGACCGTTTGTCGCGGTCAACTGCGCTGCGGTCCCGGCAACGCTTGTGGAAAGCGAACTCTTCGGGCATGTGCGCGGAGCGTTCACGGGGGCGACAGATCGTCGCATAGGACGCTTTGAGCAGGCGGACGGTGGAACTCTGTTTATAGACGAAGTCGGCGAATTCGAATTGGGATTGCAGGCAAAGCTCTTGCGCGTACTGGAATCGCTGACGCTGACGCCTGTCGGTGGCCATGAGGATAAGCGCGTAAACGTGCGCGTCCTGGCGGCGACTAGCCGGGACATCGCCAGGATGCTTCGGGAATCAAAGTTTCGTGAAGATCTGTTCTACCGGCTGAATGTCGTGACGATTCAGTTGCCCGCGCTGCGGGAGCGCCCGGACGACATACCAATTCTGGTTGAGCATTTCATCAAGGAAATAGCAGAGCAGAAGCAGACACCCCCAAAAAGGATTGACCCCGCTGTGATGCGAAGGTTCTTGGCGTATCGATGGCCGGGAAACGTTCGGGAGTTGCGGAATACGCTCGAAAGCATGATGGTGCTGGCTGAAGGTGAAGTCTTGACAGAGGCGGATCTTCCATCGCAGATTTGTGGTACGTCCGTTGACACCTTGGCACACCCAGAGGTACCAGCGGGGCTGACGATACGGGAATTGGAAAAACTGGCAATCTCAAGTGCAATGGAGCGATGCGGGGGCAAGCGAACTCGGGCTGCCGAGAGTCTGGGTATCTCCGTACGGACTCTGCAGCGAAAACTGCGGCAGTATCGGCTCGACAGCGGCGATCCGAATTGCCACTAACTGGATTTTGGGAAGAGCTTAATCATCGCTTCGAGAGCATCCCATACAAGACATCCAACGAAATGATTAACCAGGCGACAAAATGTCGTGGGTTAGCGACAGCGTGTCCGCCCGGTCGGCATCGCATCCCAGTTGGAATCGCGGATTCAGGCCCGTGGCGGACATACTGATCTGTTCGGCCCACGAGGCATCCACAGTTATGGGAACTGGTACGCTGTTTGCGATTCTCGCTACCTATTCACGGCTTCACCCTTGGGAAGCCCGGTGAGTGAGGAGAGACAACATGCCAATCAGCATGGAAAGATTCGAATCCAATGGACTCTTCGCCACCTACGATCCTTTCGCGGATAGCGTGCATCGGGTGGCGGTTTTCTCTCTGCAATGCCGGAAATGTGGGTATGAGCCTGAGGATTCCGTGGCAGCGCCCAAGATATGCCCCAAGTGCTTTGGCGAGTCGTTTGAGCGATTCGTGAGGCCAGGGAGCATCCTTGAGAACGCGAGCCGTTATCACTGAGTGCCGGCGTGCAGAGAACGCATTGTGGCCGGGGAAACACTGGAGAGCGGCCCGGATCAAATCCGGGCCGCTTTTCCATTTGGGTGGGAGCCATATCCAGTGTGGCTATAATCGTCGAACATGAATACCGAAGTCGTCCTCCTGCCAAGAGATCTATCCCCTCATGACCTGCTGGATCGCGCAGTGGTTGTGTTTGACGTCCTGCGGGCAAGCAGCACGATCCTCGCGGCGCTATCGGCAGGGGTGAAGGAGATTCGGCTATTTGCAGATGTCCACCTGGCCAGACAGGCGGCTGCAAGATTCGGCCACGAGGCAATCTTGTGTGGCGAGGTTAAGTGCTTGCCGCCTGAGGGATTCGATCTGGGAAACAGCCCCGGAGCTTTCTCCGAATCCCACGCGGGCCGATTCGTGTTCATGAGCACGACAAACGGCACCCGAGCTGTACTGGCGGCCTCCAACGCCAACGCAGTTCTTATCGGCGCAATTCTGAACGCCGCGGCGGTTGCGGAAAAATTGTGCACGCTCGGATTGGATACCACCCTGTTGTGCGCCGGAACCAACGGCCAAGTGGCAATGGAGGATCTCATTGGGGCCGGGGCCGTAATTGCCGAACTGCAGAGACGGTCTGTCACTGGTCTTGCCTCGGACAAAGCAAGGATTGCGCGGCGGCTATTCGAAGAAGTTTGCGGGAATTTGCCATCGGCGCTAAGGGAGACCCAAGGTGGGCAAAACGTCGTATTGGCCGGCCTGGAAACAGATATTGACTTTGCCGCCAGACTGAATCATCTCGCGGTGGTCGGGGTTGTCCGCGAAGGCGCAGTGGTGCGCAGCCATTGACCGGTAAAGCCGTCGTAGAAAAATAATGCCAAGAATACAGGCAAGCTCTCAACCTGCCCCTTGCGCATTCGGATTTTGTTTGTTTCAACGCGATAATTCGCGGACCTCTGACTCGTCGGCAATCAGCGCTCTTTCGGCCATGCCGAGAAAAAGCCCGCTTCCGACTACACCTGCGCGCGCACGGAGGGTGGCATCGAGTCCGGATGGGTTGTCGATCTGATCGAATCGCAAATCGTAGATGTAGTTCCCATTGTCGGTTATGAAAATGGAACCCTCCGGCGTGTGGCGGAGCGAGGGGGATGCGCCCAGGGTGACGAAAAACTCTCGGTGTGTTTCGTACGCGAAGACTGCCACTTCAACCGGAAGCGGGCATCGGGTGCCAAGCCGCGAGACCCGCTTGGAGGCATCGGCGATGATGATGAGCCGTCTGGAGTTCTGGGCGACGATCTTCTCCCGAAGGAGCGCTCCGCCAAGTCCTTTGATCAGGTCCAAGCGGTCATCGACTTCATCGCATCCGTCGATGGTGATATCAGGGCGAGGGCATTGGGAGAAAGTGACTAGTGGAATTCCGAGCTCACGCGCCCGGCGTTCGGATTGAAGGCTCGTCGGAACGCCTCGAACATCGCGCAGAACACCTCTCTTCAAAACGCTGGCAAGCGCCTGGAGAAAGCATTCGGAAGTCGATCCAGTGCCCAGGCCAACCACCATTCCGCTCTCGATGAACGCAAGAGCGGCGGCGGCGGCACGTTGCTTCGGGTTCATCCTGCGCAAGCATACGAATGTGGTTCTGAAAGGCAAGGCAAGCACATGACCGTCACCTTCGCCGGGGCGCAACGCCTGAAGTGCAGGCAGCATAGTGAACACAAACGTGCAGTTCCTGGATCGCGTCTTGGGCCTTGCAGACACTGCAATAGAGGGGATCGTCGGGGGGAAAACCCAGTTGGTCCATTCGACGGCGGAGCCGCGACAAGTACGACAGGTGCCGACGAATCGTGCAGCGAAGCCGAGCGGCTTGATCCGGCTTGATCTGCCCAGAGCCCACGGCATCAAAGTACGTATTTAGTTAGGTCCTGTAAATGGTCCTGCGAAGATCGCCAACGAGATGATCGGACGGTCGCAGATCATCAAACGGCCCGGGCCGAGAAAACCACAAAAGTCGGGGATGAAAACGTCCGATGGCGGTTTTTGGAGAGCGTCGAGCGACAGGCATCGTCGATCCCCAGCCTTTGGCCAGAGGGCCGGCATCGGCGATCGCGGATCAACGCGGAGGCGAAGTGATCGCTCGATTGGCGGAAGAGAGGCTCAAGGCGTCTCGCAGCGGTCGTGCCCAGCGATATGCCCCTATCTCAGAGTTTGGCTCGCTGGAGCAGCGGTTGTTGATGGCGGCCCACCCAGCTTTCGACATTATTGCTGAGCACCGGATCGCCTATGAACCGGCGGTGTCCGCCGAGCCCCTCAGTGTGCTGGCGGAGGCATCGGCTGCGAAAAGCCCGCTCGCGTCGTTACCGCTGCTGAACAGCTACCCGGAAGCCGCGGCTCAGCTCTATCTCGATTTCGATGGGGATTCGGCCCGAACCTGGGGGGACTTCTACGCGACGAGGACGCCCGCCTATGACGTCGACGGCGACGCCAGCACGTTCAGCGACGCTGAACTCGTGGCAATCAACGAGATCTGGGAACGCATTGCGGAGAAGTACTCTCCATTCAATATCAATGTGACGACCGTCAATCCCGGCACGCTCGCAAATGGATATGCGCTTCGGGTCGTGATTGGCGGTGACGGGACCTGGACAGAGCAGAGCTGCGGCGGACTGGCCTATGTGGGGAGTTTCACCAACTCAGACCCGAACACCGTATACGTATTCTCGGATAACCTGGCCGGAGGACAGCCCATCTACGTTGCGGAAGCCGCAGCGCACGAGGCAGGTCATGCTTTTGGCCTGGATCATCAGAGTCTCTACAACTCGCAAGACTATCTCGTGGAGGAGTACAACAGCGGCGACGGAGATGTTGCGCCGATCATGGGCGACAGCTACGATGCCAACCGAGGCTTGTGGTGGCTAGGGCCAAGCACATCCGCTACCACCCAACAGGACGACATGGCTGTCCTGGCGGGCAATCGCAACGGCTTTGGGTATCGACCGGACGACCACGGCAACGACATGGCCACGGCAAGCAGGTTGAATGGGTCCGCCGGGAAGGTGTGGGGACAGGGCGTGATTGAGCGAACCAGCGATGCGGACTACTTCCTGTTCTCGGCGGAGGATGGGACGGTGAGTTTTACGATCAACCCCGCCGCCGTCGGGCCCATGTTGGATCTGCAAGCGGAGTTGCTCGCGAGCGACGGTACGCTGCTGGCGTCCGCGGCAACATACGATCTGGGGGAGGTGCTCACCGCCGAGGTCGAAGCGGGAACGTATTATCTGGTAATCAAGAGCAATGGTCTCTACGGCGACGTTGGGCAGTACTTCATTACGGGTGAGATCGCAGAGGTTGAGTTGTTGATTCCGCTGGCCCCGACAGGCGTATCAGCAACGGCAAAGTCTGGCGGCCGGGTGTGGATCGCATGGGACTCTCAACTTGATGCCGAAGAGTACATCATCGAACGATCCATGGACGGCGAGCAATGGGATGCTCTCATGACCGTCCCCGCAGAAACGGCTGGCGTTTGGGACAGGAACCTGACCGCGGGACGGGCCTACTCCTATCGTGTTGCCGCACGCAACGCCGCCGGAATCTCCGATTCGAGCAACGTGGTCAGCGCGGTCGCGTTGCCCGGCAACCCGCCGATGACGCCCGGGCGATTGCGAATTGCCACGCTGGGACCGACCCGGCTGCGACTGACGTGGATTGACAAATCAGACAATGAGAAGGGGTTCCGAATTTACCGATCGTCGGACGGACTAAGATGGAATGCGCTTGCCCGCGTGGCGGCAAATCGAACGAGCCTGAACCTGACAGTAACTCAGAAGGGACGCATGTACTTCAAAGTCAGCGCGTACAACGAGAACGGCATATCCGGCTTCACGACGCCTGCCTCAACCTTGATGTCCGCGGCCAGCAAACGATCATCCATCAAGAAAACGGAGGCGGTCTTTGCGACAACGCTCCTGCAGAACGCCCTCGATTTCTAGTCGCCACATCTCACGCCTCATCCTTGTCGGCAGGCGGCACCTCCATGCGGCGGGCGGACTCGGCCCAGGCGTCCTGATAGCGGGTGTGCACGCGCGGCGAGGCCTTCCCTGGAAACAGAAAACGCCCGGGACGCAGAATCAACATCAGGATGGCCAGCAGCGCGAAGAGAACAACCGCCAGCACCAGGGACGATATCGCGGCTAATTGCCTGCGGGCGGTTGGGTCTGCCGCATCGGCGGCGCTCAAGGCCGGCAGGAGATAGCGATACACGACAAGCAGCAGAATGATGACAAAGACGCCCATGAACGCCAACACCTGCCAATAGGCACGCCCGGGCTGCAGGCACCCTGGCGATGAGGGCCTCTCGATGTTTCTACGGTGCAGGACCATGTTGCTCGGCTGCAATATTACCACCTGAGATCCGCGCGGGGATTCAAAGGGTGTTTCCGGGCAAGGGCATCTATCATTCTCCTGTCATCATCATCCAGGTCTTTAGGGATCATGACTTTGGCCACGACAATTTGGTCTCCCCGCTCCCCTGAACGTTCGATACCGCGACCTCGGATGCGTAACTTCGCGCCGCTGCTCGTTCCAGGCGGAATGGTCAGGGTAACAGGCCCGTCAAGAGTGGGGACTTGGACCTTCGCACCGATGACAGCCTCGTAGAGGCTGATGGGCAGGTCAAGGTAAACGTCCTGGTCTTCACGACGAAAGTATGGATGCGGCGCGACGCGCGTCGTGATGTAAAGGTCGCCAGGCGCGCCATCCGTCTGGTGCCCGCGCCCCCGAATGCGTATACGGCTCCCATCCTTCACACCCGGTGGTATCTTCACGTCGATGCTCTCTACGCGGCCATCGCGGCTGATCTGAAGCGGGAGGCTGGTTCCGCGTGCGGCCTGTTCAAATGAGAGCGTGACCGCATGCTCCAGATCGGCGGACTCCTCCTGCTGAACCCGACCACGGGATCGAGACCGTTGCGCGCCGGCCGACCGACTCCCCACACGTCCCCCAAAAAGCTGTTCGAAAATGTCGCCGACGTCGAAATCCTCGACCGAGACGTTGGGGCCGGCCTGCCACGTGCCGCGATGGCCCCCACGTGAGGCGGCGGCACGGCGAAACGCCTCGAACGGGTCAACTCCAGCGCCGCCCTGAGCGCCGACGGCGGCATGCCCGAATTGGTCATAGTTGGCCCGCTTCTGCGGATCCGATAGAACGTCGTAGGCCTCCTGAACCTCTTTGAACTGCTCTTCAGCCCGAGGATTGCCCTTATTAGCATCCGGATGATACTGCCGGACAAGCTTCCGATGGGCTTTCTTGATCTCCGCCTCTGAAGCGCCTCGGGAAACGCCCAGGACCTCATAGTAATCGCGTTTAGCCATGGTCTTCGTCGGTCGGCGCATACTCAATGCCGCCGCGTGTGCCGCGTTGCCATCGCGGCACACGCCGTCCGGGAATCGCACCAACTCTCCCCGAATTCTATCACACTGAGCGCCGCAAGGGTAATGCAAACGGCCCATGCATTTGGGTCGGGGGCACGCTACGGTCAACGAGGCCGGCCGAATCAACTGGCGGCAGCGATCGTACCGTCCTATCATTGCAGGGCCTGCAACGGAGACGACTGCTCCATGACCCATCCGCAAGCAACATCGATTCGGCAACTCAAACACAGCGGGTATCAGCCCTGTTCGGTCAAGGATGAGATGCGCAGAAACCTGATCCGCAGGCTGCGCAGCGGCGAAGATCTGTTTGCGGGGATCATTGGCTATCGTGAATCGGTCATCCCGCAGATCGTGAACGCGATTCTATCAAAACATGACATGCTGTTTCTCGGGCTCCGCGGCCAGGCAAAGACGCGCATTCTGCGTATGCTCCCGGAACTCCTGGATGAGTGGATTCCCGTGCTCGCGGGCATGGAAATCAATGATGATCCGCTGCGCCCGATGAGCAAGACGGCAAAGCGGATCGTCGCGGAACGGGGCGACGATGCCGCGATTGAATGGGTGCATCGGAGCGATCGATATCAGGAGAAACTGGCGACCCCCGATGTGACCATTGCCGATCTCATCGGCGAAGTCGATCTGGTCAAGCATGCGGAGGGTCGGTATCTGTCGGACGAAAACACGATGCACTATGGCCTGATCCCGCGGTCAAATCGGGGCCTGTTTGCGATCAACGAACTGCCCGACCTTGCCCCCCGAATCCAGGTTGGACTCTTTAACGTCCTGGAAGAGCGGGACGTTCAAATTCGCGGCTATCCAATCCGGCTGAACCTGGATGTGTGCCTGGTCTTCTCGGCAAACCCCGAAGACTACACGAACCGCGGTCGCATCGTCACTCCACTGAAGGACCGGATCGGGAGCGTCATCCGAACGCACTATCCCGAGAGCATCGAGGAGGGGATCCAGATCGCGGAACAGAACGCATGGCTTGATCGGGAGGACGGCAGTTCGGCAAGCGGCGTCCGTGTCGAAATGCCCCGGTTCATGTCGGAAGTCATCGAGGAGATCGTTCGCCTGGCTCGATCGAGTCCCCACGTGTCGCAGGCCTCCGGGGTCTCCGTGCGGACGAGCATCACCAACATGGAGACCGCCACCAGCAATGCCGAGCGGCGAGGCATCAGCACGGGGGAGACTCGCGTCGTAATTCGCGTGAGCGATCTTGCTTCGCTGGTGGCATCCTGTCGCGGAAAGATCGAAATGACGCTCGCTGAGGAAGACGGCGCGGAGGATAAGCTCGTCAGGACGCTTACCGGCGAAGCCGTCAAGGCCGTGTTTGCCCGGTATGCCGAGATCGATGACTACGAGCCGATCGTTGAGCAGTTCGTCGGCAATCTGACATTCCCCGGCGGCGATGATCTCTCGGCCGAGGAATTTGTCGCGAACATGAAAGCCGTAAAGGGCTTTCCTCAGGCGGCCAATCGTTTGGCCAGAGCAATGAACTTGGACCCCACAGATGCGGGTGTGCTGGCTGCCGTCGGCGAGTTCATCCTCGAAGGGTTATACGTGAACAATCGCCTGAGCAAGTACACAGTCAAGGGAAAATCGCATTTCAAACGGTAGCCGGCCCCCGTGGGGCTCGTAGAGGTTCATCGCTCCAGAAGCATCGAAAGTACGTCCGCATAGTAGCTGATGATGAGGTCGGCGCCGGCTCGCTTGATCGAGGTCAGCGACTCGAGCACAGCCCGGTCCCGGTCAAGCCAGCCGTTCTGGATGGCCGCTTGGAGCATCGAGTATTCCCCGCTCACTTGGTAAGCGACCACCGGCACATGAAACTGGCGCCGAACCGCGGAGATGATGTCCAAATAGGGACCCGCGGGCTTGACCATCACCATGTCAGCACCCTGTTGAATATCGAGCGATGCTTCCAGGATGGCTTCGTCTACTCCGCGGACGGGATCCATCTGGTAAGACCGCCGATCTCCAAATGCCGGCGCAGAGTCGGCAGCGTCGCGAAATGGGCCATAGAACGCCGATGCGTACTTGACCGAATAGGAAAGCAAGGCAACATCCGTAAAGCCGGCCGCGTCAAGCCCGCAGCGCAACTCCCCTACCGTTCCATCCATCATCCCGCTTGGGGCAACCATGTCGGCACCCGCGCGAGCGTGGTTGATCGCCTGACGAACAAGCAACCGGACCGTCTCGTCGTTCCGGACCGTAGTCCCCTCTTGCGTGAGCGGTCCGCAATGGCCATGGTCCGTGTATTCGCAGAAGCACAGGTCCGTTATCGCAAGCATCGGAAGTTTGGCGGCTCGGGCAGCGCGAAGCATCTGGCAGACAACATTGTTTTCATCAAGCGCTGGCGATCCGATGGCGTCCTTCTTGGCACGGTCAATGACACCAAAAACAAGAAACGCCTTGAATCCCGCCTCCGCGAGCCTCGCCAGATAGGGAACGGCCACGTCGGTAGACATCTGGAATACCCCAGGCATCGACGGGACCTCCTGCCGGAGATTGACGCCCTCTCGGACAAAGATCGGAACGATGAAGTCGCTTCGCCGAAGACTCACTCGTGAAAGCATCGCCCGGAGAGCAGGCTGAAGGCGAAGGCGGCGCGGACGCACGCTGAGGCTGATGGGTTCGCTCATGTTGACAGATTATACCGAGCAGGCAGAACAGATCACTTTCGAATTCCCCCTGCGGCAATCGAAGCGGCAGCCACTAACGTGCAATATGAGGATCGGTGAAAGCAACGCAAACGCGGATTCCCCGGATGGTCGCGGAAAGCCCCAAAGCAAGCTCTGCCGAATCGGTTTGAACGGCATGATGCGCGACTCCTCCGTGCCGTGCCACGCATCACGGAAGCGGGAGGTCCCCGAAATCAAAGGGAATCGTGATCTCCTGGGACGCGGTGGCAAATTCCCAGAGCAACGTCGCGGGTTCGCCCGGAGCGTTCGGTTCAGCCATGCCGCCTCGCACGCTGAAAATGAAGTTGGCCTCATACGTGTCGTTGCTGCTGTTGCTGCTGTTGGCGCCATTATACGTGAATTCGCGACCATCGGCATCAATGAGCCGGATTCCAGGATTGTTGATGCTCTCGTGGAATTGCTGCTGCTCGACTCCTTCCCGGTAGACCACAACGCGGGCTTGGTACTGGCCTTCGGATGTCTTGCGGAACTCCTTCAGCAGGACTCGCCGCCCCGCAACCGTCTTTGTCACGTCCTTGGACTTGAGCACGTCAGGAATCTCCAGGGTTTCGCTTCGCGTCTGGACAACAAACCGGAGCTTCCCGCGGAGCTTCGCGATCTTCTGCCCGGCGTCACCGGGGTACTGCAGCGGAAGACTGCAATTCCAGAGAATCCCGCCACCGCTCGACATCTGTCGCATCGCGCCGCCACGTGAGGTGTTGATCAGGGAGTTGCCCTTCTCATCCACGGCCTCATCAATTTCGGGCACATAGGAGTACTGAATGACTCTCACCTTCGGCTCGCAAAAAACGGTCATCTGGAGGTACATGGAACGGGAAATGTCCTGGGGATTCGCCATGTTGACCGTGCTGGAACGCTGAAGGCTGTTGACGGTGATCATGAACGCGCCGTTGATGACCGCAGGACATTTGAAAAGATTCTGGCCCAATTGAGAAGCAGCCATCAGTCGGATTCGTCGGTCGTTGTTGCCGCTGTTATAGATGGCCAGTCCCGTTCTGGCACAGGCATCACGCATGAGGTTCCAGAATGGCTGTTGCTTGACATTCAGCGTAACCGCCGTCGGGCTTACCTGCTGCCACACCGACTCGTGCGATGGCTGAATGACAAAGCCAGTCTGCTTGCATATCTCGGTAATCGTGGCCTCAGGCGAAGCGTCTTTCAAATCGAGCGTCACCAGAGTGGGGCCGGCCACTTTGTTCACTTCAATCCTCTGAAGCACCGTCTCCGCGGCGACTTTTGCACGAACATGCGCCTCCAAGGCCGCTCTTGCCTCATCGCCTAGCCTCACAAGCTTCTCCTGGGCGGCATGCCGCACCTTCTCCTCGGGACTGCTCAATTGCCCGATCAGAGCCTCAACCTCATTCGCAGAGCCTCCGGGCTGCGGCTCGGCGGCTCCCAGCGGAAACAGCGGCAACACGGTCAGCACGGCGGCCGCAAATCGACGGCAAGTCATCGTGGCGCCTCCCGGTAAATGACTGGCGATCGCCAGTATACGCATCATCAACCGACGCGGTGATGGCCGATTTGTTCCGCGCCCAATCGCCACCGTAAGAAAGCAAATCGCAAAATCCGCCGTCACCAGCCCATGACGTCCATGCAATGGCGATTATAATCGGGGCGTGAACCATGAGCCTGCGGCAATCTCCATCAGTCGGCCGGTTGATCCCGACCAGCAGCTTGTCCGTTTGGCCAAGACCGGCGACTTCGACGCGTTTGAGCAACTGGTCGGAAAATACGAACGCGACGTCTTCACACTGGCCACACGAATCGTTCGGAACACCCAGGACGCCGAAGAAGTGGTGCAGGAAACCTTCCTCAGCATCGTCGAGCATCTGCGGGACTTCAAGGAGGCGTCCACATTCCACACGTGGCTGGTGCGAATAGCAACCAATCACGCGCTAAAGGTCCTGCGCAGACGACGCAGCCGCCCAACGGTTCCCCTGCAGGTTGACTCCGGTGACGAAGACTCCCCGCTCCCGCATCCGGATTTTGTGGCAGAGTGGCGCGACAATCCGCAGCGCCTCGCGGAACAACGCGAGACGCAAGAAATCCTCACGGATTCCATCATGCGCCTTGAAGAGAAGTACCGCCTGGTGTTCCTTCTTCGCGACGTGGAGGGATTGTCCACGGAAGAAACCGCCGAATCGCTGGGGATTACCCTTTCCAACGCAAAGGTGCGACTGTTGCGGGCAAGGCTTATGCTCCGCGAGCGTCTGACGCGCCTTTTCGGGAACCAGGCAAAACGCCTCATAGCCAGCCACAATCACGACCAATAAAACAAAGCCATTGCCACCCCGCCGCGTTCAGCCGCAAACGCCCGATCGCTTCAAACCCCCAACACGTAGCCACAATATCGCGATCGATACGCCCGCCCAAACACCGCGGCACTCTACTGCCGGTCCGCCGCGCTTTGTTCGTCCTTCTTCTTCTTGCGAAGATTGCGGATGCGCACCTGCACATCCCGGTAAGTGGATTCCCACTGGAAGACCTGGCTGTATCGCTTCAGGGCCTGGTCAATATCGCCCTTCTCCTCCTGGGCGCGGCCTTCCCAGTAGTACATCTCCTTGGATCGCTCGTCCCCTTTCAGCTGATATTCCTCAATCACCGAATGCAGGGTATCAATAGCCTCGTCGACAAACCCGGCTTCGAGAAAAGAGCGGCCAAGCAGTATCTGGGCATCGTTCTTCAGTTTCGGGTCTGCTCGCGCAAGCTGGAACGCCGGAATGGCTTCGTCAAATCGCTTCAGATAGAACAAACGCGTCGCCATCTGGTACTTCAACGCAAGGTCCGTCGGATAGGCCTCGGCGGCAAGCTTGAATTCGCCCAGCTCGAATTCAAACTGCTCCCGTCTGAAGTCTTCATAGTCTTTCTTCAGCTGGGCGTCGGTGGGATTCGCCTGAAGCGCCTGCCGGAGAGACCGCTCCATCCGCGACATCTGCGTCATCTTGATCTTCCCAACGCGTTGACGATATCGGAACTGCTTGGATCGGTTGTAGGCCTCCTCGAGAACTTCAATCGCGCGGTTTTCGTTCTCAGCGTCCTCGGTCTGCTCAAGCGCATCAACGTATTTGGCGATCTTGCCGGGCTCATTGGGGTCGGCTTTCCATTCGGCCTCCGCCTCCCGCACCCGGCGCACCATGACATCTTCCTGAACAACATCGCGGGACTCTTCAATCAGCCGTTGCTGATCATCCTTGTCCTTCATGCTGTCCCGGAAACTGGCGCCGGATTGGTATTTGCCTTCCTCCATGGTCACAAAGGCGCTCAGGTTCTTCAGCTCCGTCTGCAAATCCATGTCGTCAGGGCGAAGCCGCAATGCATAGTGACACGCCTCGGTGGCCAGCTTCCACTGCCGGAGATCCTTGTAAACGTCCTTGAGTGCAAGGAATTTGCTGATTTCAGGCGACTTGCTATCCGCATTGGCCCTCAGCAGGATGGGACCGATCCAGGCGGCGGTATCAAACAGACCCGCGCGATTGGCGCTCTGGAGCAGTGACAACATGTAGTCGGTATTGCCAGGGTCATACGCCAGGAGCTTCTCGGCGTTCAGCATGTTCTGCCGATCATCCTTTGTTGGCCGGCGCAGCTTGGTGCGCTCCATGAAGCCAAGATCCTTGCCGCCGCTGGCCTTACGGATCATGGCGATGTTCCGTAGCGCGTCATGCGCTTCACGGCAGTCCGGGTCGATCGCCAAGCCGCTGATGTACATTTCGATCGCATAGTCGTAGTTGCCAGTGTCGGCAACGGTCTTGCCGCGATCAAAGAAACGCCTTGCCTTCTCCTGGTCCTCAGGTGACACGCCACGATATCCGTCCGGAAGATCAGCCACGGTGATAGCCCTGCAAAATGTAACCCTGTTACACAAAAAAACGTCTGGCGGATGGAGTCAGTCGGAATGCAGACACCGCCAAGGTGCTATCGTACAACGATAAGGCCAAGTAGTCGAATGTCAAAGCCCCTGTTGAAGATACCGGCAAAATGGCCTAATGTTTGAGTTGCAGAACGGATACAAAGGAATTCGCAAATATGTACGAGGAATTGAAGATCGTCTGCTGGCCTGATCCTCGCCTCAAGCGCCGCAGCAAAAGAGTCGAACTTTTTGACTCCTCGCTGCAGGCCCTGACAGAGCGGATGTTCCTGTTGATGCGCGAATCGAAGGGAGTTGGCTTGGCGGCTCCACAGGTTGGTCTCAACATTCGACTATTCGTGATGAACGCCACAGGTCAGCCTGGCGACGATCGCATCTATGTAAACCCCGTCCTGTCAGACCCCTCGGGAGAAGAGACCGCCGAGGAAGGCTGTTTGAGTCTGCCGGCCATGCATGTGAACATCGTCCGGAGCAAGTCGATCCGCATCACGGCACAGGATCTCAGCGGCCGAACGTTTGAGGAAAGTGAGTCGGGGTATGTTGCCCGCATTTGGCAACATGAATATGACCATCTCGAAGGAACCCTCCTCACCGATCGCATGGGAGCCGGCGCTCGGATGACGAACCGGAAGTTGCTCAAGGAGTTGGAAGACCAATACCGCGCCGAACACCCCTCCGCCGACGCAAGAAAACACGTCGGCATCAAGTGATCGCTAACCTCAGCCTCGTCACGAGGTAAGTTCGGGAGTCATTCCTCGACGCATGGTGTTCTCCGTGATCGATCGCGGATCGGAAAACCACGTCAGATATCCAGGCCCGCCAGCCTTCGTCCCAATGCCACTCATTCCGAATCCACCAAACGGTTGCCGACCCACGACAGCGCCAGTGCAGCCCCGATTGAGATAAAGGTTCCCCACCGCAAACCGGCTACGCGCCTCATCGAGGTGCGCCGGCGACCGCGAGAACACCGCGCCCGTCAGAAAGAACGGCGCGCCCATCGCAATGTCGATGGCGGCGGAAAACGTCTCCGCGTTCATCACCGCGACGATCGGCGCAAACAACTCTTCCTGCATGAGCGGGTGCTGAGTGGAATCGACCGCAAACAGGGTGGGCGGAACAAACCAACCAATCCCGGGCGTCTGGCCCACGAATAGAGTCGTCGCGCCTGCCGGCGGGTCTTGAATCAGCTTCAGCAGTCGCTCACGCGCGACAGGGTCCGCCACAGGGGGCAACTGACATGACGGATCATGAGCCGGGGCAACGATCATGCTGCGGCACGCCTCGATGAGACGCCCCACGAACGGCTCATACGCCCCCTCCACCACCACGACACGCGAACACGCTGAGCATTTCTGCCCGGCAAATCCAAAGGCGCTTTTCATTACTCCAGCAACGGCCTCGTCCAGATCGGCGTCATCATCAACAATGATCGCGTTCTTCCCGCCCATTTCGCAGACCACTCGCCGCACCTGGGGCTGCCCCACGCTCGTTCTGGCGGCTCGCTCAATGATCGACAACCCGACCTCTTTGCTCCCCGTGAAGGCAATCTGCGCAATCAGCCGGTGTTCCACAAGACGCATTCCCACCGTCTGTCCCGAACCGGGCAGAAACTGGACCACCTTCGGAGAAAAACCGGCCTCCATCATTCGCTGGTAGAGAGCATACGCAATTGCACTCGATAAGCCCGACGGCTTGAGTATTACCGGGTTCCCCGCCACCAATGCCGCGGTTGCCATGCCCGTGAGAATGGCCATCGGAAAGTTCCACGGCGCGATGACAACCGTTGGTCCACGCCCCTGATACACTAGCGCGTTGTCTTCCCCAGTCACGCACATCGTCTTCCGCGGCCCCAACTCGATCATCGCCTGACGCGCATAATACCGGCAAAAATCAATGGCCTCGGCCACATCGGCGTCAGCTTCACGCATAGGTTTGGCTACCTCCCAGACCTCCAGTGCCGCCAGGTGGTGCCGATCGCGCTCCAGCAAATCGGCCAGCCGATCGAGGAGCATTGCGCGATTCCTCAACGGTAGATCCCGCCATCCAGCAAATGCATCAAATGCAACGGCGGCCGCTCGATCAGCCTCATCGGCGGTCGCCAGAGTGACATGCGAAACGTTCAACGACGGCTCGCTGGGACAAAGCCGATCAATCCCCGACCCCGTACTTCGCTCGATCGCGTCGACCACCACCGGAACATGGATCGGAAACGACAATCTCGCTTTCTTCACCGCGTCTCTAAACGACTGCAGAGCAACCCCGTCCGTGAAATCCGTCAGCGCCGCGCATTCGTACGGCGATGTCACATCGCCCGCGGACCGCACGGTCTTCGGCGACTGCACCGCGACCGGCCGCGGAGCCCCCATCAGCAAATGCATGTCGGCGCGCTCATGGTGACTGAGGCGAAGAAAACCACTATTCGATGTGTTCTCCAAAAGCCTGCGCACCAGATACGCCACCCCGGGCAAAAGTTCGCCGATTGGACAGTAAATCCGAACTCGATGACCAGTGGAGCGAAACGCCTTTCGCTCAGGCTCCGCCATGCCATGAAGCATCTGCAATTCAATGGCTTCTCGCGGAATCCGCTTCCGTCCGGCAAGCACAATCGCGTGCGTCAACGATCGCAGGTTGTGGCTGGCAAACGCCGGGTGGAGTTCATTGATGTTCTCTAGCAACAGCGCAGTCAAACCCTCGTATTGCGCATCCGTTGCGGCCTTGTCAGTAAACACCGGACAGCGATACCCGAACTGGTGCGACTGCGCAACTTCGTATTCCCAATATGCGCCTTTCACAAGACGCACAACCACCGGGCAACCACGACGCCTGGCCAGTGCCGTGAGTCGCTCAACGTCAGCGCGGCTCTCGCGAAGATACGCCTGCACCACGATTCCCAGATGCGGCCAACCGCGCAGCTCCGGCTCCATGGCCATCGACTCAAACAGGTCGAGCGTGATCCCGTGAATGGCCCACTGTTCAAGGTCGAGATTGATCGCAACGTCCCTCTCTCTGGCTCGCAGCAGCAGCGGCAGTACGATGCGGCGAAGCCGGTCCACGCTGCCTACTGCATCGACCGCGTCGAGAAACGGCGCCATCGCCGATACCTTCACCGACACATTCGCCCGCGGGATCGGACCCACATGATTGCGGTCAACCGACGAATCACACGGCCAACCGGCGACCTCCTCGCTCAGCGTGTCGATCAGGTCGAGATACCGTCTCTGGTATGCAACCGCTTCGTCGTTACTGACAGTGGCCTCGCCAAGCAGATCAACAGTGAACGCAAAACCCTCTTTGGCGAGCGATTGGAGCGAGGGGATGGCCTCTGAGGCGTCCTTCCCGATGATGAACCGTTCGGCCAGCCCCAGAACATTGGCACGGAGGCTGCGAGCGGCAATCCCCGAAGCAAAACCGCCAGATGCAAACTTGACCGCGGCGGACAAGATCGTCGGCAGCTCTCGGCCATCGCGCAGCAGCAACTCTCGCACATGCCGCGATACCTGTTCCGTTGACGATAGCGACGGTAGAACATCGACGAGACGGAACATGTCGATCTTGAACGATGGATCGCGCATCGCCCAATCGAGGATCAGGCCTTGCCAGTAGCTCTTGTTAAAAAGCCCCGGAACCTCGTCTGCGATCCGCTTCCAAAGATCAAGCCCAAATGCCTGGATTTCTGACTCAACGTCCGGACGTGCCGAAGTGGGAAATGACGCCATGACCAGATGATATCACCCCGACCCGCTTGCTGCGACGGCCGCCCCTGGTCGGCGTCATCGCGGGATTTCCGCCTTCTCCAGAATCACGTTGTTCTGCCTGGCGTTGCG
>CAYVKG010000057.1:10885-29028 GCA_964451955.1 uncultured Tepidisphaeraceae bacterium | reverse complement strand
CGGTGATTCGCCGCCTCGAAAACCTCCTGGCGGCATGAAAACGGTCAGTTTGAGTCAATTACATCTCCTCCGTCAGCGGCGGTTGCCTCCCCGCTGCCTACTACTGCCTCTACGGCAACGACCTCTGGAACCCCGGCAACGTCCAACGCAAGTTCACGCACCCCTTCGGCTCCGACATCGTCTGCACCGCCGCACAACCCTGGAATGCCCTGGCCTTGGCAACCACCGACTGGGATGCCACCGACATCCTCGCCGCTTCGCTCGATCGAAATCTCTTCCGATGCAACGGAAAAAGCCTCACCTTCGCCGACCTCCGAAACGACCGGCCAAGGCTCCTCATCAATGCCACCGACCTCCAGTCCGGACGCCGATTCGTCTTCTGCAACGAGAGTTTCGATGAACTCAACTCCGACCTTGCGAAATACCCCATCGCACACGCCGTCGCTGCCAGCAGTGCCTTCCCCGTCGTCCTCCATCCAAAAACACTCCGCGATTTTTCCACCTCATTCAAACAGTACCGACATTTCATCGACGGCGGCGTCATCGACAACCTCGGCGTCCAGAGCCTCATCGACGTCTACCGCACGCAGAACGCCTCCAATGACCCCAAATCCGTCCCCTATCCCAGCGGCGCCATCATCTTTGTCATCGACGCCGGGACTCGCTACGACGCCAGACTCTCAAATCAGGGAGACATCGGCTTCTGGCAGAAAGTCCGACAAAGCACCGACCTCGCCAGCACCGCTCTGCTCGCCCGCGCAAGCTCCGCCACCCTCGCCGACCTCATCCTCCTCAACGCCGACAGCAACCTCTCCGCCCAACTTGTCCGCGACAAAATTCGCGAGCTCCACCAGAACGGCATCGTCCAGATCGACGATCACCACCACAGGCCCATCGTCCTCGTCCACCTCTCCCTCGCCAGTATTCGCCGACTCACCAATGTGCCCTTCCCCAGCTTCAGCGAGAGCATCGACAGCATCTCTACACTCTACAATATCCAGCCAAAAGAGGCCCACCTTCTCTACCAGGCCGCCGACCTCATCACCAAAGAGTCGCCCGCACGCGACGCCCTCCTCCACATCGCCCGCCGACTCGACGATCATCCCTGATCCCCATCACGGCGCCCAACACCACCTGCCCGCACCTCCTGCCTAACTGACCCGACAACGCGATATCACGCCAACGTCCTCGCTGCCGCCGCCGGCAAGGAGACGAAGGCGCCGTCTGGTCATGGGCCGGCAGCCGCCATCTCACCCGCGACGACGGTCGCTCGCCGCACCTCGTCCCCCCGCATCCATCGCTTTCTTGATCTCGATGCACACGAATACAACCAGTCCGATGGCAAAGATCTTCAGCCATGCCAGGCCGCCAATCGGTGCGCTGTGGAACAGGCGGTTCATGAACGGCGCATAGGTGAAAAGCAGCTGCGCGGTGAGCATCGCAGCCAGACCGGCCGGGATCCAGAGGTTGGAGAACAGCGGCAGCGACAGGAAAGGACGGAACAGTGACCGGCAGTTGAGCAGGTAGCACATCTCCACCACCACAATCACATTGACGACCGCGGTTCGGGCCTCTGCAAGCGATGCCCCCTGGGACTTTTCGAGCCGGAACAGCAAAAAGCCGCCGGCAACCATGAAGGTGGACACCAGCAATATCTGCCGGATGAGGTATCGCGTGAGGATCGGTTGCGCGGGTTCGCGAGGCGGCCGGGCCATCAGGTCCACCTCTTTCGGTTCAAAGACCAGCGTCAGACCCAGCAGGAGCGCCGTACCCATGTTTATCCAGAGCAGCTGCACCGGAAGGACGGGGAGCGCGGAACCGAGGAGGATTGCCAGCAAAATCAGCAAAGCCTCACCTCCGTTGGTGGGCATGGTCCAGGCGATGAACTTGGTAAGGTTGTCAAAGACATTGCGCCCCTCCTCGACGGCGGCCTCAATGGAGGCGAAATTATCGTCGGTCAGGATCATGTCGGCGGCGCCTTTCGCCACGTCGGTTCCGGTAATTCCCATCGCCACCCCGATGTCGGCCTGCTTGAGCGCCGGGGCGTCGTTGACGCCGTCTCCGGTCATGGCGACGATGTGCCCGTTCTGTTGGAGGGCGCGGACGAGTCGGAGTTTCTGTTCCGGCGCGACGCGAGCAAAAACGGAGGCTCGGTCGGCAATCCCGGGCAATTCGTCATCCGAAATCTTCTGCAACTCCGCGCCGGTGATTGCGGTCGGCTCGCCGGACTCACCGGGTTTGCCGCGCAGGCCCAACTGCCGCCCGATGGCCAGAGCCGTCCCCTTGTGATCACCGGTAATCATCTTGACGGCGATTCCGGCATTGAGGCAGTTGGCGACCGCCGAGATGGCCTCGGCCCGGGGCGGGTCGATCATGCCCTGCAATCCGAGAAGTGTGAGATCCGCAGCAACATCGTCGTGCGTCAGGCGAGCATGCGCAGCGGGCATTCGTCGCCGGGCAAACGCCAGAACGCGCAGTCCCTGCGACGTCATCTGATCGACAGCGTCCTGCACGGCGCTCACATCGAGGTCCGCTTCACCACCCGCCGAGTCGAGCATCGTTCTGCAGCGATTCAACAGTTGCTCCACTGAGCCTTTGACGTACATGATGCGACCCTCGCGGTCCTCATGGAGCGTCCCCATGTACATATGCTCCGACTCGAAAGGAATAACGTCGACCCGCGACCATCGCTGCGCCGCCTGCTCGCGATCGAGGCCGCCTTTCTGAGCGGCGACAATCAGAGCGGCCTCCGTGGGATCCCCCTCAACCTGCAAGCGGCCATCTTTACGCACCAACTGGGAGTCATTGCAGAGCAGGCCGCAAAGGAGGCACTGTTGCATCGCAGCATCGGATTCGATTGTCATTGGTTGGCCCTCCCGCTCCACCTGCCCGCTGGCCTCGTACCCGCTGCCGGTGATGTCAAACAACCGGTTTGCGGCCCAGAGTCGGCTGACGGTCATCTGGTTCTCGGTCAGCGTGCCCGTCTTGTCGGAACAGATGACCGTGGTGCTTCCGAGCGTCTCAACGGCGGGCATCTTCCGAATGATGGCATGACGCTTGGCCATGCGCGCAACTCCAATCGCCAGCGTGATCGTGACGGCCGCCGGCAAGCCCTCCGGAATGGCGCCAACCGCCAGGGCAACCGCCGCCATGAACATCGCGCCCATCGACTCGCCACGCATCAGGCCTATCAGGAACGTCAGCGTCGCCACGCCCAGAATGACGAAGAGAAGCAGACGGCTGAATTCCGCTATTTTACGCGTCAGCGGTGTGGACAGATCCACCGCCTCGTGGATCATCGTGGCGATTCGGCCGGTTTCGGTTCGGTCTCCCGTCGCGACGACGACGCCTTCGCCTTGGCCGTAGGTGACCAGCGTCCCCGCAAACGCGAGGTTCTTGCGATCGCCAAGCACGGTATCAGCCGGCAAGGGCTCGATCTTCTTCTCGGCGGGAACCGATTCGCCCGTCAGCGCCGCTTCCTCAACCTGCAGGCTGCGGATTTCCACGAGTCGCAGGTCGGCAGGAACGCGATCGCCCGATTGCAGAAGCACCACATCGCCGGGAACCAGCTCCGCCGACGGAACACGCTGCTTCCGCCCGCCCCGTCGCACCGTCGCTTCGGTGCGCACCATGCTCGCCAGCGCTTCGATGGCCCGTTCGGCCTTGAACTCCTGGACAAAACCGACGATGGCGTTGACAAACACCACGCCGAATATCACCGCCGCGTCCACCCACTCGCCCAGGAGAGCCGACACCAGCGTTGCCGCCAGCAGAATGTACACCAGCGCCTGGTTGAACTGCTGCAAAAACTTGATCCACGCCGGCGTGCCCGGTCGTGCCGTCATCTGGTTGAGCCCGAAGGACGCCTGCCTCTTTCGCACCTCGTCGAGCGACAGGCCCCGCGCCGGATCCACGTCAAGGCGATTGGCAGTCAGGTCCTTGTCCATCTCATGCCACAGCAAGCTGTCTGTCATTTTCATGATCCTGTCTCCAGTCATTCGCCGGACGCTTCTCAAGGCACATTCTGATCGTCACGCCTGGTCATTGCGGCCAGGCACAGTTGAACCGGAAACTCAAAGGGCTGTCAATTGACATTCGAGGGCATCTGCCGAAAAGGCAACAAGTGAATGGGGGCCCTCGCTCGTCTTGCCGATTGGAAATGGGCATTCACCGGCAACTGACCCGGTCCGCTCGGAATCGCCCATGATCACCCCAAGGCGCAGATGCCACGACTGGGCCTCAAGCCGCACGGGCATTCATCAATAACGGACTACCAAGACTTCGTGGATGTCGTGAATGGTCACGTCAAGGGTATTCCCCATCCGGTCCAGCCGGCTTTCGGGATTGAGAAGCTGAACCTGACGCGGAGGTTGGGCAAGCATGATCCGGGACTTGAAGATCGGAGCATCTTCGATCAGGCCGGGCAGCACATAGGGCCGGTTCTGGGCAGGGGTGGTCTGCGGCGTGGGATTGTAGGCAATGAAGTGAATCCGGAGCGTTCGCGAGGCCAAATCCTCAGTGACAACCGTCTCCACGTTGGCCGGAGCCGAGATGCGAACACGAGGCGAAGGGTTCAGAAGTCGCACGGCATTGCCCAAGAGACGACGGGCCTCGACAATGTGATGGTCGCTCGCGCTGGCGTAGTCGGGAGAGGCGGCAATCGTAAGGACCACCCCCCTGCCAACCTCGTTCACGAGGACCGCCGGGCCGACAGCGGCATCGGCGCTCATCGGCCATTCCGTACCCTCCTTGCCCTGCATCTGCCGCATCGTGCGATGCGGCTTGAGCAACTGGCCGAATGGCTTGGCGGTGGTCGGCGCGTAGACTGTCGCCGGCCCCTTGACCAGGAACGGCACGGCGGCGGCATGGTCAATTCCCTGTGCCAGCAAATGCTGCTCAACCGGCAACTGCACCCAGTTGTCCAGCGAATCCGGTCGCTCCTTCACCGTGGCTCCAATCAACCCGCTCAGAACCGATTCCTTCAGCAGTCGGCCCATGCGATCGAACTGGCCAGTCTGGCCGGTCACCAGAAGCTTGCCGCCTTCCTCGACAAACCGCCGGAAGAGAGCAACCTCGCCGTTGGAGAGAATGGCCGCGTTGGGCAGCCACACGACGGAGAACCGCCGCAATGCCCCGAGGGTGACGTTCTCATCAAACAGAATGCCAAAAGGAAGGTGCTCCAGGACAACGATCTTGTGGGCGCCCTGAAATGCCTGAAAGTAGTTGGCCGGCGTCTCGCGGCCAACCCAGTCTCGTGTGCGGCTGCTGAAGTAGAGCCCAACCTCGCAAACGGGCTGGTGTCCGAAATGCGGTCGCTTGGTCAGAGCTTCCTTGAACGCCTCGCCAATACGTTCGTAGGCGACCGGGTCAAGCCGGCCGTCGAAACCGGTTTTGTCTACCATCGTCACAAATGCCCCGTGTGAAAGGAGCGTGAACAGTTCCCAGCGGATGTCGTTAAGGGGACGCGTGGTTTGGTCGTGGTACATGCGCACGCCACGCTGGATGGCAACCTGGTATGGAAAGCCCGGGGTGCTTGCACGGTAAAACTGGGCGTTCAGCCCGACGCCCAGGGCACTGAACCCCCAAACGCCGGTTTCACCGGTCACGAAGTCGCCGTTCCCTGCGTGTTGGACCGGCCTCTGGCCGACCTCGAACGAGAACGGCGGATTCCCGTGGTAGTTAAAATCGACGGTCGCCCTGGGGTTGATGGACTTCACATGGGCCCCGAGGGCTTTCTCGAAACGCTGGCTCGAGCGGTAGCGAAATTCGAGCATGTCATCCCAAGCCTCATCCCATGTCAGCCTGGTCGGCATGGGGCGATTGCACTGCTGCTCGAACTGCCTCCGACATACGGGGCACCAGCACCCATACGGCGGGCCAAAACCCTGATCCAGCATGTCGATGTGGAACCCGTCAATGCCATACGCGAGTTGCTCGGCCAGAATCGCCTTCATGGCGTCGAGATAACCCGAGTTATAGCAGAATCGGCCGATCGGCTTGCCGTCCGCCCCGTGCATCTCCCATTCCGGGTGCGCCTTGAGGAAGTGACCTCCCTGTTGCACCACGCAATAGGCGATCAGGGGCAGTCTGTGAGTCGTGGCCTCGTCAACCGCCTCGCGGAGCGGGTCGCGGCTTCCCAGGCCGGGAGCCTTTGGCAATAGCTTGGAGTCATAATAGGCGTAGTCGCCGTCCCGGACCCAGAGCACGAGGTATTCGCTGTTGGCCTTAATGGCATGTCGTACGATCTCCCGGCCATCAAATCGAGCACAGTACCGCGCATCCTTCAAATCACTGTAACCAAACTGCGCGCCGGTGGGTCCGATCTCCATGCCCACGATTGATCGCTCGAACCAGGGCCTCTCTTCCGCTGCAAGGCAACTTATCCCCCCCATCCCGCTCAAAACCAGCATCATCGCCAGAATGGAACGTTGAATTGACATCCGATCCTCCTACTGCGAACAAGCAAACGACATGAGCGATCCAGCGGCGACGAGGAGAAAAACCGCCCGCCGTCGGCAACACCCACACACGGCGTGTTGACCCTGTCGCATGGCCTCAACCACGCATTACCGCTTCTCCTCTGCCGCCGAGAAGACATACCGAGTCTGCCACGTCCTCTCCTCACCTTGCCGCAGCGTGAACTCCGTGAACGGCTCCGGGCACGCCGCCGTCGACGCGCCATAGAACGCCAGTCGCGACATCGGATAATCACCGATGATCTTCACGGCCCCGCCCGACTTCACATTGGCGATCGTAATGACATGGTCCTCGACGCCTTTGTGGCCCTCCAGCAGCAGCCAGACCGGTTTCTCCGGCTCGATTCGATCGGTAAACATCATCTGCCTGCCCTCGCATTGCACCCTCCCCTGCAGCCGGGCCGGTTCTTTTGCCGAAATGATCGGCGAGAAGGGGAATTGCAGGCGGTAAGCCGGGCCGATCGGCTCATCGTCAATCATCGTGAAGTTGTGATTGTAGTGGTTGGTCTGGATGGGTCGATTCCCGGTGTTCCTCAACCGGCGGGCAATGACGAATCCCGGCTCCTCCCTCAACAGAGAGATCCGCTTCCGGTATTCGTAGCCGTACCCGCGGTCGTCCTGCAGCAACTGACGAAATTCGATCGAGTCGTCTTGTTTCTCGATCCGCCACCCGGCGGGTTTGCCGATCCGGTAGTCCTTCCAGAAGCCATAAGGTTCATCGTTGCCCCTAACCAGGTGGCCAATGCCGATCTTGATGAAGGTCTCCCCCGATTTGGCCTCGGCAAAACCCAGCGGATTCTGCATTCCAAACTCCTCGGCCGGACCAATGACGCCCTCACTGTCCAGGGGATTGTGCGGCGACTTCCACGGCGAAAAAAAGCGGTGCCCCCGGTAATCCACGCGGGCGATCATGCCCGACCAGTCAAATCGCGTAGACCGGTAGAAACCCACTGCCGCATCCGGAAGATACACCAGAACCGAAAGCTTGTCGTTGCGAAGCGTATGCGAGGGATATTGCGGATCGTCTCGCTCCGCGCCAAGCGCAAACTCACCCATCGCAATCACCGCGGCCAACACAACCAGGTGAACCAGGCAACTCATCGCGCAATCCTTCCCGCCGCCATGTGTCGGCGCCCGCGGCTATTTCGCAACCCCAACCACCGGTTTACCATTGCACCACTTCATCGGCCGCCTTCCGTTGACAACCGCTTGATAGGTCCGATGTACTCCGTGGCCACGGCAATGTCGTCAAACCACACGCGATTGTTGAGCAACGGATTCGACACCTTGTTCTGACGAGGCGCATTCTCGGTAACGTAATAGAGCAGCCAGAAGAAGTTGATCTTCAGGTCGTCGCTCTTGCGCCAACGAAAACCCTCAAAGGGCTCGCCGTCCTTCTCCAGCAGTCGGAACCCCATCCCCGTCCACTGGGTTCTTCTCGCACCTTTCACGAAATGCCACACCAGCTTCCCGTCCAGCCAGAGCGCCAGTTCTCCGTCGGCTTTGTCCGGCGCCGAGTTCAGATGGAGCATCACCTCGACGCACTGCCACCGGGATCGTGGGATCACGGCAGGCCGAGTCCCTTGCAGACCGTTGCCCCAGTACCTGCCGTCGGCACTGATTTTCATCTCCTGCCAATAGTTGTAAAAGGTCCATGCCCCGGGCGCGGGATACTGGCCGTAGTGACCGTGGGGCTCGATGCCCACCGTCACCCGCTCATCTCCTCTCGGACGCTCGCCGGCGCCGCCCTGCGGCCATCGCGTCGGTGGATTGTAACCTCCCATGTGTACGAAATGATGGACATACCCACAGTCCTCGGGAAACTTCACATAGAAACGCGCAAACGCCCTGTCCACGGCACGAGGCAGTCGTGCGTACAGGTGCCCGCCGGTGTTTTCACCAAGCGTCGACGTGAACAGAATGCTGCGACGGCCTCGACTCCCCGTCGGCACGTCGCTGCTGAAACTCAGCACCTTGCCGTCCTTGTTGCTCACCTCGCTCCATCTTCGACCGAGGTCGCCAAGTTCGCCGGTTTCAAAATCCTCAGCCAGAAGCACCGCCGGATCACGCGCCAGGCCCCCGTCGCCAGGGTATTTCGACGACAGACCGCAACCCTCCGGCAGTCTCGCAGGCTCGGCGCCGGATGCCCGCGGCGCGAAGAACAGGCCAACCAAGCCCACGGCCGCCAGCAATGCCGTCCACAAACGAGCATTTACGCACTGTTTCATCGCAGTCCTTTCGCCTTGGGCTCTGCCTCTGCCATCGGGCCAATGTAACGGGTCGCCACAACCACATCATCAAAACATACCCAATTCGCCTGCCTGTTGTCGTGGATGTACAGCAGCAGCCACAGGCAGTTCACCTTCAGCCGGTCGGTCGTGCGCCAGCGAATACCGGTGTAATGGCCCTTCAATTTCCCGTCGATCCAAAACGCCTGCTCACCATCCGCCCGGTCGGGATGGTTCACCTTGAGCATCATCTCCATGCAGTGCCATCGACCTCGCTCAATGACAACAGGAGCATCATCGGGCCGAAACGAATTGCCGTAATACGGGCCTGAAGGGTCCCGCTTCATGTCCGGGTAATACGTGTAGAAGCCCATCGCCCCTGGAGCAGGATTGCGCCCCCAGTTCCGCCATGGCTCCAACGCAGTACAGAAGAAATCCGTGCCATCGGGCTTCTCCCCAGACCGCCCCAATTGCCATCGCTCGCGCAGCCCCGCTAAGTGGACAAAATGCATCAGGTTCCCCTGGTCAAAACCCTCAGCAAAACGACAATACCAGCGGGCGTAGACAACATCGTGACCCGGCGACCATAATTTGACCAGGTCCGTCCCCACGCCCTTCCCCGGCGAAGCCTCCAACCGCACCGACCGCCGACCCCCGTGCACCAGCCCCGCATCCTCCACGATGCGAACCTTCGGCGGCCTGTTGCCATCCGTATCATCCCACCGCTTCAGGTCGCCTGACTCAAAGCCCTCCGCAAAAAGCACCCCCTCGCACTTCTCGATCCCCCGATCCCCAGCGTATTGCGCAGCGAGTCCCTCCCCTTCAGGCAGCCGCACCCCATCGGCCGGAACGGTGGCGCGGCCGGCCCCTACACCATGAAGCACGAGCGCCATCCCAAAAAGGACAATCCCGATGAGCTGTGCATATCGCCGCGTCATCTGCCACCTCCGGGCGCCGCGCCGGCCTTACAGCCGGCCTGATTGTCGTGCCCCATCAGCATACCGTCTCCAACCCCAACGTCCATGAAACCGCGAGGCCGATAAAACCCCAACATGCTCTCCGCCCCATCGCTCCCGCAAATCGCCCTGCCACGCCTTCGCCCGCAGGACATGAACCCTGTTCACGACTTCCCGACATGCGGCTGCGGCCTTATAGTGGCACAGGTGGCAAAGAACCCCCGAATTGTGGCGCTGGCGGCCGTCTGCGCGGTCCTGATGATCGGATCTCTCGGCGAAAGAGACATCGCCACCAGCCACGAAGCCCGAGTGGCACAAACGGCAAGAGAAATGGCGGCCTCCGGCTGGCCATGGGACGCCGGCCTCGTCAATACCCCCGCCGTGCGACTGGTCGATACGCCCGAGGGCAAGCGGCTCAGCGGCGTCGACAGCGAACAGACAATCGCCGTCAATCCCTGGGCGGTCCCCTTGATCAATAGCCGCATCCGCCTCCAGAAGCCCCCGTTGCCCTATTGGGTCGCCGCTATCACTTATCGATGGATCGGCGTCAACGAGAAGGCAGCTCGCCTCGGCAGCGCCTTGTTGGGATTCCTGTGTCTCCCACTCATCTTCGATTTGGCGCGACGTTTGATCGGCAGGCGGGCCGCATGGATAGCCGCCGTTCTCTGGGTGTCAACCTACTTCATCGCCGACGAATTCCGCAAGGCCATGGCCGACCCCTATCTCGCCTTCTTCACCCTGCTGGCCATTTGGGCCTGGGTCCGGGCGTCATACCAGAAAGCCGCCGCCTGGGCCGTCGTCCTGTTCTATGTCGCAATCGCCCTCGGATTGCTGGCCAAGGGACCGGTCATCGTGCTGCACGTGGGCATTGCAGTGGCGGCATTCCGAGTGTGCTATCGCCCCGCCATCACCCACAAATGGAACTCCCACTTGCTCGGCATTGGCCTGCTGCTCCTGATCGCCGTTCCCTGGCCCGCCTATGTCATCCGCCATGTCCCCAATGCCATCGACCTCTGGCGGTATGAGTCGATCGGTGAACTGACAGGAGAAAACACCGAAAAGGGGCGGCCATGGCACTTCTATCTGCCGGGTCTTGTCCAATTGACCCTCCCTTGGACCGTGCTCTGGGGCGCCGCGCTTGCCGCGCCTTTCCGCCGGGCCGGAAACCCCACTCGCCGCCGGCGGCGAGCCTTCCCCCTCGCCTGGTGCCTGGCCACCGTCGTGTTCTTCTCGTTCTCAACGGTAAAAAAGAACACGTACCTGCTTCCGATGTTGCCCGCTCAGGTCCTGCTGATCGCCCAGGCCGCAGCGGCCGTTATTGCCTTGAGCCGCCGACCAAACGGCAAACGCCTCGCCAAAACCCTCGTCGATGCGCAAAAGTGCATCGGGCTGGTCTTCGCCGCAGTCGTTGCCGCGGCAATCCTCATCGACTGGACAACCCTCTCCGCAAACAGCGCGACGGCAGCCTCCATCGCCGATGCCCTGCGAAACCCCGCGTGGCGGCTCTCGGCCGCAACGGTTGCCATCGGCACACTGGCCTTGGCTACCGGCCTGCTCCCGTTCTTTGCCAGTTCCCGAACACAACTGCCCCGATGGTTCTTCGTTCAGGGCTTGTCCTACAGCATCCTGATCGCCCTGTTTCTCGCCGCCGTCGTAACACCCCTCGACAATGCCAGATCGCCAAAGCTCTTCGCCAAGATCGTCGCCAAGGCGGCACTCGAATCCGGTATCCCCCTCGCAAAAGCCCGCATCGGCGAGGCCGCCCTGTTCTACCTGCCGCCCAACCTGCCCAGCGATCGCGGCGCCATCACCAGATTCGTTGTCGTCGAGCAACGCGCCAAGCGTCCCCCCGATACGTCCAATCCCGCTTATTTCAAGGCCCATCTCGGCAACGAAAGCAATATGGAACCCTTCAAAGCCGATCTGCTGCCCGTGGGAACTGAATCGTCCAGAAACCCCTGGCGATTGTATCTCATCGAGTTGCACCCCCCAAAACCCGCCACAGATTAGCCCGCTACTCCTGGCGCTGGCACTCCTCGATTATCTCGTAGCCCAGGAGCCGCGATTTCATCCACCGAATCGCCAGCAAATCGCGAAAACTCTTGAAAAGCCGGTTCCACACGCCGTACTTGCTCTGACCATGCAGACGCGGGTTGTTGGTGACCGGGATCTCCGTCACGCGGTACCCCTCCATCTTCAACAGCGTCGGGATGAATCGGTGCAGACCCCGATACAGCTTCAACTTCGCCACGCACTCCCGTTTGAACGCCCGGTAGGTGCAGCCGGCATCTGAAATCGTCTCGTTGCTCAGCCGGTTGCGAACCCAGTTCGCGATTCGGCTCGAGGCCACGCGAATGAAACTGTCCCCCTGCCCGCGCGTCGCCACACGCGTGCCGCATACGCAATCCACGCCGTCCCCCAACGCCGCCAGGAACGCCGGTATGTCAGCCGGGTCGTTCTGAAGGTCGGCGTCCATCGTCATGACGTACTTCCCGCGCGCCGCGCGAAGACCGGCATCCGAAGCCGCCGTCTCACCGCAGTTGAAACGGAACTTGACCCCTCGAACGCGACGATCCTTCGCAACCAGCGACTCGATCACGCGCCACGAATCGTCCGTCGAACCGTCGTCAACGAGAATCAGTTCCGCCTCAATCCCCCCTGAATCGATCACCTTGCAGACGGCCTCGTGAAGCAACGGCAGGTTCTCCGCTTCGTTGTAGACCGGCACGCATATGCTGAGAGTCGGTTGATTCATGTTCGTCGGCCACAATCCATCACCCGGCCAGCGGGCGCTTTCGCATCACCAGCAACTCCACCATGTCCCCCCCGGTGTTGTAATTGACGCCGGTAAAGCTCGCAACTCGCTCCAGATGCCTCTGCCGCTCCGGCCCAAGCGTTTGGAACAGCTTCGCACTAATGACAATCCACTCCGGCCATTCGCCCGGATCTGTCCTCGCCAGGAAATTCTTCTCTCGGAACCGAATGGTGCCGCCCTGGTAGAACGCCAGGCTCGGCTCGTTGTAGCCCGTCATGATCACCTGGTTCAAGCTCACCGCGTTCTGTGATCGCAGGAACTCGCCGACCCGCTGCGGAAGACGCAGGTATTGGGTGTGCGGAAAACAAAACAGATACAAGACCGCAATCAGCACCAACATCCCCCCCCCCATGACCGACGAGGCCGCAAACAACCGGCGACGAACCAGCAATGCCACCGACGCCGCCGTGTACGCCAAACCGACGATCCCAAAAAGAACCGGACCGGAAAAAGACGATTCCTGAAACTTGACGGCTCCGAGCGTTGGCAGAACCGCCCCAATCACCGAACCCACACCCCAGATGCCGACCGCCAACAGAAATAGCGAGCGGTGAAGATCATCGTGCTGCCGACGATGACATCGGATCAGGGCCGTCGATGTCAAAAACGCCAGCGACAGGAAAGAAGGCATCAGGTAGTGGGGCAGCTTGGTGACCATGATCTCCTGAAACAGCCAATTGCTGATGATGATCGCCAACGCAAAGCGGACGTGCGGAACCCGAAGGTGTCTGAACGCGAGAACCAGCGTGGTCGGAAGGAAAATGCTCCACGGAAAAAACGTGATCCAGATCGAAAGCAGATAATAGCCGGGATACATCGAGTGGCCGTCCTGGTTGCTGCCCAGGTGCTTGCCAGGCTCCAGAAGCATGTTGCGCACGAACTCAGGATCCCGATAATACGCCGTCAACAGCCACGGCAGCCCAATGACCAGCACAATCGCCATGCCGCGAATAAACCGCACCTCCCGCCACCAGGTGATCGCCTTCAGCCAGGCGCGGCCTGATGTGAACCGCGGCGCAACATCCATGACCGCAAGCAACCCCATGCTCGCCAGCATCAGCACAAACGCGGATGGACCTTTCGTCAACGCCGCAAAGCCCATGCACACCCAGAGCACCATCGCCAGCATAAGCGTCGATTCCCCCGGACGACGCCGCGCCATCCAGTAAATCCGGAACAGGCAGAGCTGCATCCCCGTGATGAAAACCAGCAATACGCTGTCCGTCAGGCACATCTTCGCCGACGCGATCACCATCCCACTTGTCGCAAACACCAGCACCGTCAACGCGGCTCGCGCCAACCCGATCGCCCGGGACAAAACAATTGAAATCACGACCAGCGTCAGCGTCATCGCCACCGCCGAGACCAGCCGCGCCGAAAACTGGTTCACGCCAAACAGCGTCATGCTCGTCGCATGACACCAATAGATGAAAACCGGCTTGGCATAACGCGGCTGGTCCAGAAAATGCATCGTCACCCAGTTGCCGCTTTCCACCATCTGCTTCGAGGCCTGGCAATACCATGGCTCATCACGATCCCACAGGCTCACCGACCAGCCCCCGACAACATACGTCACCGCCGCGGCAACGATGATGGCAGCCATGGCCAGTCGCAAGCGACCGCCCGCTACCCGACGGTTCAAATCAGCTTCACGAATGCTCACGATCACCTGCATTCACCACGCCCAGTCCCCTGGCCAGCTCACGCTTCTTCCGATGGATCAACATCAGGTTGCGCGTGTACGGAATGATATTCAACACATACCCCGCAATGCCCACCGAATCCCATTGCCGCACGAAATACGCCAGGCACAGCATCGTCCCGATCAGGCTCTGCCACCAGAAAATCGGCGGCACCCTGCTTTCCTTGTGCTTCTCGCTGTGAAGCCACTGCACAAGAAACCGCGTCCCGAAGACCCCGATCCCGCTGAATCCGATCACTTTCCAGAAGTAGTAGTTGTCGTAAAAAGGAATGTAACCCCCGATCGGGTTCGCACCCGGCGCGGGCATGGCCGCCAGAGAAAATGCCGCATAGAACACTAACAGTTCGCTCATGAATGCCTGGCGCGATCACGCGCGCCGCCTCCGCTTACCTCAAGAACTCCCGAATCGCCGCCGCAACCGTCTTTGCGTCCTGCTCCGCCAGCGCCGGATACATCGGCAAGCTCAGTATGCGCTGCGCATAATCCTCGGTCCGGGGCAACGACGGGAGCTTCCCAAAACGCTCCACGATCGCCGGCTGAAGGTGATTCGGCACCGGATAGTGAACCCCCGTCTCGATCCCACGCTCCATCAGCGATTGGCCAACACCCTCCCGCATCTCGTGCGTCGCCAGCCGAATGACAAACATGTGGTACACGCTCTCCGTATCCGCGCCTGAATCGTCGGGAGGCAACGTGATGCCTTCCACCCCCTCTAGCTCCCGGCGATACCACTCCGCTACGCGCCGACGCCTCGCGTTCAGGTCGTCCAATACCTTGAGCTGCTCCCGGCCAATGGCGGCCTGTATCTCATTGAACCGCAGATTGAAACCAACCTTCTCGTGAACGTACTTCGCACTCCTGCCGTGATTCCGCAACATCGAGATGCGCTTGGCGATCGATTCATCGTGCGTCAGGATCGCCCCGCCGTCGCCGTAAACGGTCAGGTTCTTCGAGGGATAAAAACTCAACGCCGCGTGTTGCCCGAACGAGCCCGCCCGCTTGCCTCTCCACTTGGCGCCGTGCGACTGGGCACAGTCTTCAATCATCCACAACCCGTGATCCGCCGCCAGCTTCGCCAACGCCTCGATGTTCGCAGGTCGCCCGTACAGATGCACCGGCAGGATCCCGACTGTCCGACTTGTGATCCGCCTTCGCGCATCCTCCGGATCAATCGTGTACGTGTCGTCAATGTCGCAGAAAACAGGCCGAGCCCCGACATGAATCATCGGTTCTATGCTCGGAAAGGCCGTCAACGATGGAACCAGTATCTCATCCCCCTCCTTCAGGTCCTGCGCCAGATGCAGCAAATGAACCGCCGCCGTCCAACTCGAAGAAAGAACGCAGAATGGTGCCCCGAAATACCCGGCCAACTCCTTCTCGAAAGCCCTGGATTCCGGCCCGAGTATGTAATTGCCGGTCTTCACCACTTCCAGAATGCGCCGATCAATCGTCTCGCTCTGATAGACCCGCGACAAAGGTATCTTGGCTTTACTGCCCACAGAATCATCTCCATATCCGGCTACCGCCGATCGCCTGCTCCATCGAAGCGGAGTAATTTCGACCAATCCCCGAAAAAGTCAATGGCCCACAAATCTCGACGCCTGCGATCAAAGCCAAATCCCCCCCAAAAAACAGCCCGCCGTCCAATCGGCGGGCTCTGCCTAAGTCCAACACTTCAATCTTCCCCCCAACCACGCCCGAGAATAATCACTGCTTCTCCGCCGGCTTCGGCTGCTTGGCCTTCGGCTTGGCCGTCACCGCGACGATCTTCTCCGCAGGCCCCTTGACAGGCGAGATCTTCACTCGCATGCCCTGCGCCAACTCGCTCACCTTCGCCGCCTTGCCATCAATCGTTACCGCCGTGTCTTTCGTGGTCTCCACCACCACGTCCTTGCTTTCAGCGCCAGCCTTGGCGGCAACTTTCACCGTGACCTTCCCGTCAGCCACGCTCACCACCACCCCCGACAACACAGCCGGCTTCGCGGGTTTCTCCTTCTTCTGCGCATCCGCCGCCTGAACAAAACCCACCAACGCCAACATCACAACCGCAACAACCACGTTCTGCAAGAGCTTCATACAAACCTCTCCTGCCCGCGCCGAGCGGCGCGGACATCTGTTCTATTCGCGGAGGCACCTCGGCCAACAAGCACGCGACGCTCCGCGACTGGTTTCTTCGCCGCAGTCGCCTTATGTTTCCTCTCGCGACCGACCCTTACTATACTCCCCAAAACCCCGTTTATTGCAGCAATCGTAAGCCGACCTCGCCGCCGATGCCCGGCGACGTTGCCCCTTAACTCCCGTTCTCACAACGCCTTGGATGAACGTAGCCTACGCCGCCAAGAACAGGACCATCACCGGCAATCTGATCATAACCAATCCCGCCATCAGCAAATTGCACTCCGTTCCGCTATGCGCTCATCGAAACGTCTGCAAGCCCGGCGATCGCCCATATCAATCCCGGTCCCGCAGATACACCAGTGGCCCCACGAAATCGTTCCGCGCCAACAGGAATCTGAACAACAACACCACCGCCCCCCCTTGAAGTGGCCCCGATCGGAGTCGAACCGATACGCCCGTAAGGGCACAGGATTTTGAATCCAGCGCGTCTGCCAATTCCGCCACGGGGCCGAGGCGAACGGAGGTAATGTACTCGCCCGCCCTCAATCATTCAACGCCACCCGCAAATCACGGCGAGGCAACTTGGCCGACTCGTCAACAAACGCCCCGACAGTCCACCGCTCATGCGTCCCGCACAACCCTTGTCGCCTTACTCCGAACGTTTTCCATCGATCTCGCCCATCGCCCGCCCATCTCCTGTTGCAACAGATCAACAGTTCCAACGCCCACAGATCTCCAGTTCCTCTCTGTTCGGCAAAACCCAGCCGATCGCCCGTATCCGCTGGCATGAAGGCCCGGAGGTCCCGACGACCACCGGCAACGAATGGGTCACCATCGATAACATCCGGGTCGGCCTCGTTCCCGATCCCGCAATCGCGATTATCGTCGCTCTTTCGGCGCCGGTCCTCCTGCGGCAAACCCGTACCGCCGTCTCATGAGAATCTCTCGCTTAACTTGACAACCGCCTTTTTCCGATATCTAATACAGGTACATGCAGCGAATCGCCCTACAACTGCGCCTTACGCTCGCCCTTACCGGGCTTATTCTGTCGTGCGCATGATCGTAGGGATCGCTGCTGAGGCAAAAATCACCAAACCCTACGATCCGGTTCGTAGGGTTTTTTGTTTGGTCTCGTTTTTCCAGAGAGAGAGTCGGACATGGAAACGGTTCGTATCTTCGACACCACGTTACGCGACGGCGAGCAATCCCCCGGGGCAACCCTGAACCTCCACGAAAAACTGGAGATCGCCCGGCAACTCGAATCACTCGGCGTCGACATCATCGAGGCCGGTTTCCCCATCTCATCTCCCGGCGACTTCGACGCCGTCCAGGCCGTCGCCGCCGTCATCACCAAGTCCACCGTCTGCGGATTGGCCAGAAGTATACCCGCCGATATCGACCGCGCCGGTGAGGCCCTCAAGGCCGCAAAGCACCCCCGCATACACGTCTTCTGCGCCACCTCCAAAATCCACCGCGATCACAAGCTCAAAAAGGGCAAGGAAGATATTATCCGAATCAGTGTCGAGTCCATTCAGCGAGCGCTCCAGTACACCAAGGACATCGAATTCTCCCCCGAAGATGCCTCTCGTACCGAATTGGAGTTTCTCGAGGAAATCACCCACGCCGCCATCGAGGCCGGCGCCACCACCATCAACCTCCCCGACACCGTCGGCTACGCCACCCCAAAATCCTATGGCGAGATTTTCTCCCACCTCATCGCCAAGCTGCCCATCATCCGAAAAAAGGGAATCATCCTCTCCTCCCATTGCCATAACGACCTCGGCCTGGCTGTCGCCAACTCGCTCGCTGCCGTCGAAAACGGCGCCCGACAGGTCGAATGCACCATCA
>CAYVKG010000057.1:0-10872 GCA_964451955.1 uncultured Tepidisphaeraceae bacterium | reverse complement strand
GAAACGCTTCCCTCGAAGAAATCGTCATGGCCCTCAAGGTCCGACACGACTACTACAAGACCGGCACTCGCGTCGACACAACCAAGATCTGCCCCACCAGCCGAATGGTCTCCACCCTCACAGGCCTCAGCGTCCAGCGAAACAAGGCCATCGTCGGCGAAAATGCCTTCGCACATGAGGCCGGAATCCACCAGGACGGCGTCCTCAAGTACCGCGAAACCTACGAAATCATGGACCCCGCTTCCGTTGGACTGGCCAAGTCCTCCCTCGTCCTTGGCAAACACTCCGGACGCCATGCCTTCAAGGAACGCGTCGTCCAGCTCGGATATAACCTCGACGAAAACCAGCTCGAGCAGGCCTTCACCAAGTTCAAGGCACTGGCCGACAAAAAAAAGGAGGTCTTCGACGAAGACATCGAAGCCCTCGTCGATGTGCAACTCAACCTCGCTCATCAACTCTGGCAATTGACCGGCATGCAGGTCACCGCCGGCTCCACCGCCATACCCACCGCCACCGTCTCCATCAAAGACTCCAACGGACAAACCATCCAGGATGCCTCCATCGGCGATGGACCCGTCGACGCCATCTTCTCCGCCATCCAGAGACTCACCGGCGTACGCGTCAGCCTTACCGATTTCCGCATCCGCGCCGTCACCCGCGGCAAAGAAGCTCTGGGCGAGGTCCAAATCGAGCTCGAACACAGCGGCAAGAAAATCCGCGGCCGCGGACTCAGCACCGACATCCTCGAAGCCAGCGCCCTCGCCTACCTCGCCGCCATCAACCGCATGCGCAGCATGGATGACCGGGCCAAATGCACCAACGGCAACCTTTAGGCGGCCAACGCCATGGGCCTTTCTGGCCGTCGCCGGCTTCCTCGATGCCGCAAGCCCAGGCCCGACGACCAGCACACAACCCATGGTCCGCTGGCTGCCAGTTCCATAGGGAGCACCCGGCAACAGTCTGATCGCTTGATTCGTAATGGTCTGCAAAATCAGACCTTGCCGCCGCTCACCTCAGGGTCGATTGAACTGCCCGCCTGCTCTCTGTAGCATGAACAGTCTTGCGGCGGGCCCAACGAGACGCCAAAGCCATGTTCACCAAACACTCACCAACCTCGCCGCCGCTGTCACTCTCCGCCAAGGCCTCGCGCACCGAGGAGGCGCCCATCAGCCCCCTCATGGCCATGGCGCTGCATAATCCAAACCTCATCAACTTCGCCGCCGGTTTTGTCGATGACGCCACCCTTCCGGTCAACGAGTGCGCCGCCATCACACAACGTATCTTCTCAGACCCCCAACGCGGACAGGCCGCACTCCAATATGGCACCACGCTCGGTCTCAAACCCCTCCGCGAAGCCCTGCTCGCCCACCTCGAAGCCCTCGAACATCGCGATGCCGCCCAACTCGGTCTCACCCCCGACGACCTCATCGTCACAACCGGGTCACAACAGACCCTCTATCTCATCGCCGACGCCCTCGTCAACCCCGGCGACATCGTCATCGCAGGCAATCCCTCCTATTTCGTCTTCACCGGCACACTCCAGTCGCTCGGGGCAACCGTCCACCCCGTCCCCATGGACCCGGCAGGAATGGACGTCGACGCGATCGAACAACTGCTCCACCGCCTCGATCGCCAAGGCCGGCTTCCCCGCGTCAAGTTCGTCTACTGCGTCAGCTATTACGACAACCCCACCGGCCTCACCCTCACACAGGACCGCCGCCGTCGCCTCGTTGATATCGTCCGACGCTTCAGCCGCTCCCACCGCATACTCATCCTCGAAGACGCCGCCTACCGCGAACTCGGATACGACTCCTCACCGCTTCCCTCCATCAAGTCCTTTGACCCCGAAAATCGGTATACCATCCTCACCCAAACCTTCTCCAAACCATTTGCGCCCGGCCTGAAACTCGGCTACACCGCCATGCCCACGGACCTGATGCACGCGGTCCTCCAGCAAAAGGGTAATCACGATTTCGGTTCCTCAAACCTCTGCCAGGAAATCGTCCTGGAAGCCCTCCGCAACGGCAGCTATCACACCCACCTCAACGCGCTGCGAACCCAGTACCGCCGAAAAAGAGATGCCGTCATGGCGGCACTCCAATCCCATATGCCCCCCGACGTCCGCTGGACCAGACCCCAGGGAGGCATGTACGTCTGGCTCACCCTCCCCGATTCCATCGACGCTTCCGCCCGCGGACCAATGTTCGCCCAATGCACCGCCCGAGGCGTTCTCTACGTCCCCGGTGACTACTGCTTCCACCCCGACGAATCCGGACACGTCCCCCGCAACTGCCTCCGACTCTGCTTCGGACAGGTGCCCGAATCCCGCATCGACGTCGGCATCGAACGACTCGGCAGCGTCGTCCATGCGATCCTCGCCTCCCATCCGTCCAACCAGACCAACAGCTCACTCGATCCCCAACCCCCAACCCTCAATCCGATGGCTGCTTCATGAGCAAGACCCTCTTCTGGTACATCCTCAAAGACCTCCTTCGCGTCTTCATCATGACCAGCGTCGTCCTCGCCGGAATCATGAGCTTCGGCGGACTGCTCAAACCCCTTATGCATTACGGGCTCTCCGCCTCCCAGGTCGGCAAGATGCTCCTCTGCTTTCTGCCCGCTACCCAAACCTACTCCCTGTCCATCGCGGCCCTTTTTGCCACAACCGTCGTCTACGGACGCCTCGCCGCCGATAACGAAATCACCGCCTGCCGCGCCAGCGGAATCAGTTACCTCACCCTCACCGTACCGGCCGTCGTCCTGGGATTGGCCCTCTCCTTCGTCAGCCTCCTCGCCCTCTCCTACGTCGTCCCCCATTACATCCTTAAGGTCGAAAAGGTCGCTTTTGACAGCCTCGCCGAAGTCGTCCAAAAAAGCATCCAGCGATCCCACCAGATCAAACTCTCTCACAAAGATAAAGAAACCAGTTTCGTCATCTACGCCGATTCCGCCCAAATCCTGCCACGACGCGAGGATGCGCCTGACGACGAAATGCTCGTGCTCCACGGCCCCATGTTCTGCAACTACACCTTCGACTCCAGGCTCCAACTCAACGCGCCCAGCGAGTTCTTCACCGCACGCAGCGCCACCGTCCTCATCCACCGCGACGAAAACGAAGTGCAATTCAGCGCCAGACTGCAGGACGGCGCCATGTTCCCCAGGTCCTTCCAGGGCGCCAGCATCGGCGGCATCGGAACCGCCGAGTTCGGCCCAGTCTCCCTCAACTCCCCCATTCGCGAAAATACCAAGTTCATGAACATCACCCAGCTCAAACGCCTCTACCAGGACCCCTCACGCAGCCGGGAACTCCGCGCACGCTACCTCGCCGTCACCCGCCAGGAACAGGAAGCCGCCTTCGCCTCCTCCGTGGCCGCCGCCTTGCGAACCAACAGAGAATATCGCTTCGCCACCGACAACGAGGCCTATGTCGTCCGCGTCGATTCCTCCGTCAGAATCCTCGCTCATCCCGCTGACGACAAGGTCTCCCTCGTCTGCAACACGCCGGACCAGCGACCCATCCGCCTCATGCGAAGCCAGGACGGCGAAGTCGTCGCCACCGACGAGGCCAGACAAATGACCATCCGCGTCGTCGCGGACCCCGAGCAGAACTTCCTCCGCCTTCGCTTCCTCCTCGAAGATGTCATCGTCGGAACCACCGAAGGTCTCCCAAAACGCCAGTCCTTCCCAAGACAGTTCGGCGTCCCCATGCCCCCCTCGGTCGCCGCCATCAGCACCCGGCCCATGCAGTACTACCTCACCAACGGCCACGTCGGTGGCGAAGACCTCCGCAGAATCCGCAAGAAACTGCCCGGTCTCCAGTCCGGCATCGTCGCCGAAATCCACGCCAGAGTCTCTTTCGCCGTCTCCTGCCTCATCCTCGTCACCGTCGGCTGCGCATTGGGCATGATGTTCAAGACCGGCAACTACCTCTCCGCCTTCGCACTCTCCGTCATCCCCGCCCTCCTCTCCATCGCCCTCACCGTCACCGGACAACACGTCTGCGAAAGTGACCCCAAACTCATCAAGCTCGGCCTCGCCGTCATCTGGAGTGGCAACCTCGTCGTCCTCGTCATCGTCACCTCGCTTCTCTACCACCTCCGGAGGCAATAGAACCCACGACAACACTCGCCGCCAACCATCGGCCTTCAGCTCAACATGAAGATACTCGACCGCTACGTCATCATCAGCTTCGTCAAAAACTACCTCATCAGCTTCATGGTGCTGGTCGGCATGTACGTGGTCCTGGACATGATCTTCAACTTCGACGAACTGATGGAACTCCAGGAACAGGCCGGAGCTGCCGGCGTCCGGTTCATCGCCGTCTTCGCCCGCCACGTCGCCGAGTACTATCTCTTCCAGATCCCCCTCTATTATGTCCACCTCGCCGGGATGATCCCCGTCGTCGCCGCCGCTTTCACCATCGTCAAGCTCATGCGATTCAACGAGCTCACGGCAATGCTAGCCGCCGGCGTGCCCCTCCTCCGCGTCGTCGCCCCCATCATCATCGTCGCAATGCTCCTGCAAGGCCTCCTCTGGGTCGACCAGGAACTCGTCATCCCCAACATCATCCCACAACTCTCCATGCAACGCGACCGCCTCGCCAAGTCCGAGGCCAAACCCTACAAAATCGACGCCATGCGCGACGAAAACAACGCCAAGCTCTTCGCCACATGGTATTACCCCGCCGAATCCCCTCCTCGAATGGCTGTCGTCGACATCATCCAACTCGACGACAACTTCCGCCCCCTCAGCCATATCACCGCCGACTCCGCCGTCTGGGACAACAACAAACAACAGTGGAACCTCCTCAACGGCCGCATCGACAGAAACATCGCCCCAGGCTCCCCGGAACTCGTCCGCTCCGAACCCATCGCCGTCTACAAAAGCACCATCACCCCCACCGAAATACAACTCTTCCGTAGCGGCGAATTCGTCGAACTCCTCGCAACCTCCACCATCAACGAACTGCTCAAACGACCCCTCAGCTACGGCCGAGGCGACCTCCTCCGCGTCAAACACACCCGAGCCGCCGCAATCATCGTCAACGTCATCCTCCTCCTGCTGGCCATGTCCTGCCTGCTCACTCGCGAACCCGCTCACCTCAAAATGGCCATCGGCCGCTGCGTCATGCTCTGCGGTGCCTGCCTCAGCTTCGCATTCCTCGGACATGAACTGGCCGGACAACCCCCACCAGGTATCGACTCCGCTCATTGGCCCGCCCTTATGGCGTGGCTCCCCATCTTCATCTTCGGGCCCCTCTCCGTCTGGCTCCTCGACAGAGTCAAGACCTGACCCCATGCCCCGTCCGGTAATCCCCATCGCCACTCCATCCCAAACGCTCACCAACAGATTCCGCCTGTTTTGTTTGCCTCGCCCCCACCTGAATTGTACATCATTCCCGTCAGGCAGAACGCAACCCACGTTTGTGATCCGAGTGGATGACACGAGGGTGCCTGACGCGACGCTCCCCTTCCCATTTTCTGGCGATGTCGGCCGCGGGTCGCCCCGCGGCCGACCATTTTTTGCCACAACAGGATGAACTTGCTCAGGTCCTCATCCTTCAAGACCTCCCGCAAACGATCCTGAACATATTCCGCCGTTATCGTCACCCGCTTCTCCGGTAAATCTGGCGCATCATAACTGACCAACTCGAATACCCGCTCCAAAATCGTGTACAGCCGCCTCGCCCCTATGTTCTGTGTCCGGCGGTTCAGGTCATACGCTATCTGCGCCATCGCGTCGATTGCTCCATCCGTAAACTCCACGTCCACCCCCTCGGAACTCAGCAATGCCGCCTGCTGCTTCGTCAACGAATTGCGCGGCTCCCGCAGAATCCGCACAAAATCCTCCTTCGTCAAATCCGTCAACTCAACCCGAATCGGAAATCGCCCCTGAAATTCCGGCATCAGGTCCGACGGCTTGCTCGAGTGAAACGCGCCCGCCGCTATGAAGAGAATGTAATCCGTCTTCACCGGACCGTATCGAGTCGTCACCGTCGAACCTTCAACGATCGGCAGCAAATCCCGCTGAACCCCCTGACGCGATACGTCCGGACCGTGCACGCTCGCCGGACCGCAAACCTTGTCAATCTCGTCAATGAAAACTATCCCCGACTGCTCCACACGCTCAATCGCCGTTCGATAGATCTTCTCCCGGTCTACAAGCTTCTCCGCTTCCTGATTGAACAGTATCTTCCGCGCATCAGCCACCAACACCCGCCGCGTCTCCCGCCGCGAAGGCAACATCTTCTCCACCATGTTCTGCAGGTCCACGTCCATCTCCATCCCCGCCTGCCCGAACATCGCCACCGCCGTCGTCTTCTCCTCCACCGGAATCTCCAACTGCCGCTCCTCCAGAACCCCGCCCCGAAGCTGCTGACGCAACTTCGTCCGCGTACGCGTCGAACGCGATTTCGCCTCCGCATCCTCCCCCGACGACAACACCTCCGGCCGTGGTAACAACAGGTCCAGCAGCCGCTCCTCAACCTGCTCCTCCGCTGCATCCTTCACCGAATCCGTCATCTCTCCCCGAACCATCGCAATCGCCGAATCCAGAAGATCTCGAATAATCGAATCGACGTCCCGACCGTGATAACCCACCTCCGTGTACTTCGTCGCCTCCACCTTGATGAATGGAGCACCCGTCAATCCCGCCAGCCGCCTCGCTATCTCCGTCTTCCCCACCCCCGTCGGCCCAATCATCAGAATGTTCTTCGGCGCAACGTCCTTCCGCACGTCGTCCGGCAGCTGCCGCCGACGCCACCGGTTCCGCACCGCCACCGCCACCGCCCGCTTCGCGCACGCCTGGCCAACTATGTACTTGTCCAGTTCCGCCACAATCTGCTTCGGAGTTAGGTCCATCATGTCTCGCTGATCCCGCCTGGCCCCCGACATCACAGCCACTCCACACGAATGCTCGTGTTCGTGTAGATGCACAACTCCCCCGCAATCCTCAACGCACACTCAACTATCTCCTTCGGCGAAAGCTCCGTGTGCTCAACCAGCGCCTTCGCCGCGGCTGCCGCGTACGGGCCCCCAGACCCGATCCCAATGATCCCGTCCGATGGCTCGATCACGTCCCCGGCACCCGAAATGATCAGGCTCGTCTGCTGATCGGCCACCGCCAAAAACGCCTCCAGCCGCCTCAGAATGCGGTCCGTCCGCCAATCCTTCGCCAACTCTATCGCCGCCCGACGCGTATTGTCCGGAAACTCACCAATCTTCTTCTCAAATCGCTCCAGCAATGCAAATGCATCCGCCGCCGAACCGGCAAAACCCGTCAGCACCTTCCCGTTCCCGATTCGACGAATCTTCACCGCGTCATGCTTCGCCACAACATTCCCCAGCGTCACCTGACCGTCCCCACCCAACGCAACATGACCCCCTCGCCGAACACTCAATATCGTCGTCGATCTGGCTGCCTGAATCGCCATCAGATACGATCTCCTTCGTCTTGAAACAATAATCATATGCAATGAACGCTCAATGATGTACCCCGGCATCATATCCCTCGCAACGGCTCAACTACACCAATGGCCGCCTTTCGCCACCGGTCTGGCCCTCATTGCCGCAATCATCGCGATCAGCCGCTGGCGACAGGCAAAACCGGCCCTGCCCGCCGGAGGACTCATCCTCACCGGTTTGGTCCTGCTCTCCCTCGCTGCCGGAAAACTCACCTGGAAAGCCGCCGACAAAGGACAAGTCGTCGTCATGGTCGATCTCTCGCCCAGCACTCGCACCGCACAATACCGCAATTCCCAAACCCTCCATACCAGAATCAACAGACTCCTCGGCGACAACCAGCACCGACTCGTCTTCTTCGCCCAAACAAACACACAGACCTCGCCCCAACAAACACTCCTGGACGACCTGCCCGCCGAACGCACTTCCTTCTCCCCACCTCTCGACGCCAACGCCATCCTCCTCTTCTCCGACTGCCAGTTCGATCTGCCCGCCACTTCGCCCCCAGTCTTCGTCGCGGTCGACCCAATGCTCCAGAATCCCCCGGACGCCGCTGTACGAAAACTCGAAATCCGACGCAACTCGCTCTTTGCCTCACTCCAAAACCAAGATACCAACCCCGCCCAGGCCCTCATCTCCCCAGGCAACATCCAAGAGTCCGTCAGCGGCGCCATCCTCGTCTCCACACCCCTGCCAGATGACACCAATCAGGCCACGGCTAGAATCCTCGCAAACGACCCCTGGCCCGAGAACAACGCCCTGGCTATCCGCGTCCCACCCCCCATCGCTCACGAAAACTGGTGGGTCGGCCTCAATGCCCCCCCAGGCTGGCGCCCTGTCCCCCCCAACATGCTCCCGGATAGCCCCGCCGACTACCTGACGCCTGCCGTCATCGTTCTCGACAACGTCCCAACAACCGATCTGACCGACCTCCGGCAACAGCGACTCGAGCAATACGTGCGAGACCTGGGCGGCACCCTCGTTATCCTCGGAGGCCACCGCGCCTTCGCCGCAGGTCAGTATCCCGGAACTCCACTCGAACGACTCTCCCCTCTCGCCAGCGACCCCCCTAACCCCACCCTGCACTGGATCATCCTCGCCGACTGCAGCGGTTCCATGGCACAACGCGAGCAGGGCGCCACCCGATGGGATCAGGTCCGCATGGCAATCGCCACCCTCCTGCCAAGCCTCCCGCCAAACGATCCCGTCACGGTCGGCAGCTTCGCCGAAAACCTCCGATGGTGGTCCATCGGCAAGAGCGCAAAACAGACCCCCGCCACACCCCCCGCAGACCTCCAACCCTTCGGCCCCACAAACCTCGAAAATGCCCTCCTCAACCTCATCGCCGCCGCCGACCCCGCCATGCCCAAACAACTGCTCCTCCTGACCGACGCCGACGCTGACATCCAGAAAATGGACCCGATCCGCCAAGGACTCCTCCAAAAACAAATCCGCCTCGATCTGCTTGCCTTGCGCGACGACGGCCGCGCCTTGGCAACACTTGAAGACCTCGCCAAAGCCACCGGCGGACAGTCCCTGCGGGAACTCGACCCCATGAAGTGGACCAACGCCATCCGCAAACTCTATGCGAAAGTCGCCCCCGATCGCTTGATCCGCCAAGCCGTCCCCGTCACATTCCTCGCCGAATTCTCCCAAATCCCACCTCGCCAAGTCCCACTCTGGAACCAAACCTGGCTCAAAGACGCCGCAACCTCCATCGCAACCGCCCGCGATCCCTCCGGAAACCGGCCAATCGCCGCCAGATGGAACGTCGGGTCCGGCCACGTTCTCGCCATCGCCTTCCCGGCAGAACCCCGCGACGTACAGCACATCGCCAAATCGGTCGCCCGGCCACCTCGCGATAACCGTTTCAAAATCACATGGGATACCGGCCCCGACCTGCGAGTCATCATCGACGCCGTCGATCATGACAACTACCTCAACAACCTGCCATTGGAACTGGAACTGGCCCCCACGCCCCCCGCCACGTCTCCAACCACCATCTCGACCATTCCCCAAACCGGCCCCGGACGTTACGAAATAACCGTCAGATCCCCGCGCAACCCCGCTCTTGCCACAGTCAGATGCGCCCGCCAGATACTCGATCGAATCGCACTCGCGGGACGCTATCCACCCGAGTTTGACGCGATTGGCAACAATGTCGAGCGAATGAAAGAACTGGCTGGAAACACCGCCGGCAAAGTCATCCCGCCTGATCAGACTCACCCCATTCGCTTCGACTGGCCTACACGCGATCTCCCTCTCACCAGTTGCCTCGCCGTCGCAGGCACAATCTTCATCTTGGGCGGATTGCTCTGGTGGCGCCTGCTGTAGACCCATCACCCGTCTGCCGCAAAAGCCCCACCCCCAGTCCGGTCCCTCCGCCCACGCCGAAGCATCAAATGCCCAATCTCCGGCGGAGCGTTAACCCGCAACGGAAACCAGTTCCCTACGCCGTTCGACACCACCAGCGACGATCTCCCCTGCCTGTATAGGCCCGACCAGTACCGGAATAACAGCGGGCCGGCCCCAACCGCTTCGTTCAGCATCAACTGGCCTCCGTGCGTGTGCCCGCTCAGCGTCAATGGAATCCCCGCCCCCGCCGCCGCGTCAAACGCGTGCGGGTGATGGGCCAGCAATACCTGCCACGCGTCCTCACGCCGCCGACTCAGCACACGTGGCATGTGCGACTCAATCATCGCCGCTCGTTGACGCTCGCCCCCGTAGCCCAAACCCAGAACCTGCACCGGTTGACCCTTGACCACAACCGTACTCCCCTCATCAAGCAGCAACCCGATCCCCGCACCCAGCAATCGGTCCTCAAACTCCTCGCGATCCTCAAAAAGATCGTGGTTGCCTTCGCATACGTACAAACCATACCGCGATTTCAGCCGCCTCAACATCTCCAATCCAGCCGGAAGATCCGCCAGCGTATAGTCGATCAGATCCCCCGTCATCGCCACAATATCCGCATCCAGGGCATTCGTCCTTTCCACAATCGCAGCCAGCTTCGCAGGCGGAGTGAATGCCCCCGTGTGCACATCGCTGATGTGCACGATCGTCAGCCCCTCCAACGCCGCCGGCAAATCCTCCAACTCAATTGTGATACGCCGCACCCGGAAACCGTTCAGATGCGCCATCGCTATCCCCGTCCCCCCCACCGCAAGCACCGGCGAAACCGCAGACCCAATCCCCGCCAGAACCTGCCGCCGCGTCGGACCAAGAACACCCCCAACCCCATCACCCGACGGATCATTCCCCGCACCGCCCACAGCACACGAATCCGCCGTCAACCCGGATCCCACCGCCACTCGTCCCGGGAAAATGAAACGCCAAACACGCCCGAGAATCCGCCCCATGCCCGCCCACCCTGGCCCCCCCGCCAGCACCGCCAGCGGGGCCGGGGCCACCA
>CAYVKG010000056.1:0-29296 GCA_964451955.1 uncultured Tepidisphaeraceae bacterium | reverse complement strand
GGTCTGCCATTCGCCGGCAGGCTTCTCCGCCGACTCGCTCGGCTTGATACGGCTGTAAATGCCGCCCATGTTGTGGGAATCGGTGCCGCGGCCATAGGTGTCGGCCATCTGGACCTCGTAGATCCCTCGAAGGTAGATGCCGCTGTTGCCGCCCTTGGGCAGCATGACCTCGGTCGTCAGGTTGAAATCCTCAAACTCCCGCTCGGTCCTGAGGTTCCCGTAGTTCTTGTGTGGCTTGCCCTGTTCCTGCACGGGGTTGTTCGTCAGCACGCCATCCGCCACGCTCCAGCCGTTGACCGCCCCGCGCTCCATCAGTCGCCAACCCTCCAGGTCCTTCCCGTTGAGCAGCTTGATCGGCTCGCCGAACTTCACCTTCGACAAGTCCGGTGCTGGACCCACCGGCGGAATCCACTTGCCAGCAAAACGGTCCATCCCGCTCTCTTTCCCGTCCTCGCCCTTGCGGACGGTGGTCAGGGCTAGCAAATCCCCGGTCCGCTTGGCGGTAATCGTCTCCGTGGTGACGACGCGAACCGTCTTCCCGGCCTCATCCCGCCTCTGACTCCTGTGAATCCGCGTGACCACCAATGTCTCGCCATCCACCTTCACCGCATCCACCGGCACGACGCTTCCGCCGCCCCAGAGAATGCTCGCCGACAGCTTGCCGTCCTTCTCAACAACGCCCAGCCACCCCGCCCCTCCGCCGGGAATCGTCAACGCCCAATTGCCGATGAACGGGTTCGCGTCGGCGGCAAGAGCCGTGCCGGCCATCAGCACCAAGATCAATCCGACCATTCTGATTCGCATCGTAACCATGTGATTTTCCATTTCGGAGATTCCCGTTTCCTTGACACGCGCCGAGGACAATTAACACAGGAAAAACAGCAGACCGCCAGTTCATACCGTCCTGGCTGCCTCCGTGTTGTAAGAGGCGCAGTCCCTCGACACCCTGAAGACCGCTGCTAATCTAATGCAAATTCAACTCAGAGGAGGTTCCCATGCCGTCTGCTGCGCATTGCATCTCCGTCCCCCTTTTCATGCTCCTGCTCGTTGTCGGCTGTGCCAGCGACGCTTCCATTCGCCGCCATGACAACTCCTTCACTCTCTGCACCGCTTCCGTCGAACGCACGATTGCCTTCCGCGACGGCCGGCTCCTGCTGACCAGTCTCAAAGACCGCTCCACAACCCGCCAGCTTCTCCCCGCCAAAACGGCCATCCCCGATTTCTCGCTGCTCGTGGGCCCGAATCGCACGCTCATCACCTCCGCAACCCCCGGCTGGAAACTGGTTGACGCCAACGAATTCCGCCTTTCCCAAAATGAGCGTCGCCTGGACCTCACGCTCGAGCGAGAGCAGCTTCGCATTACCCGCTCGTACATCCTTTACCCCCGTTCGAGCATCATTCGCGAAGCCACTACGATCACCAACCTCTCCGACTCGCCGCTGATCGTCGCGGAACCCACGTTTCACTGCCTGGCCTCGGTGGTGGGGGCCCTGGACAGCACCGACTTCTTCTGGATTACCGGGGCGCACAACGTCCCTGGCCTTTGGGACCTCAAAACCGAGAAACTCGCCCCCAACATCCCTCGCACCTTCGACTCCTACGATCCCCCGCCACACGAGCAAACGCCTCCTCGCGGCGACGGCATCAATGCTCGGATCGAGCTGAATCAGAAACAGATCTGGCCTCAATCCGGTTGGGCATACTCCGCCAACGCCGGCGCCACCGTCCCGTTCGATATCAAGACGCATGTCCAGGCCGGCGACCACATCGCGTTTCGCGTCAACATGAACAAGAACATCGGGTGGGATACCACGACGTTCGATCCCACCATCACCTACGCCGATGGGGAAAGCCACACCGCGTCCAGGGAGTTCTCCAGCGAACAAGGCAAGAACAATTGGCGCTATGCCTATATCGAGAACGGCAACTACGTCCACATGACCTGGTATCCGGGTGAATCGCACAACTGGCGCAAAAAGCCCGACAACGCCACCCAAACTCCATTCGTCGACGCCGCCCGGCAGCATCCCGACGTCAACCAGGATGCCGTCCGCGTCTGGACGGCTCCCAGAACCGGCGATGTTCGCATCACGGGGTCGATCTGCAACTCGGGGAACAGCTCGCTCACCGGCAAGCCCGGTTTCCGACCCGGAACCACTTCCTATGCGCCCTGGTATGCCCTGTACAATCGCCAAACCAAACAGGGCCTCTTCATCGGATTCGACTACTTCGGCCACTGGTCGTCCCGGTTCGAAGCGCAGCCCGACAATGTCGTCCGGTCGGAATTGAAGATGGCGGGCTTCTCTCGTGATCTGCGCCCCGGCCAATCGATCACCACGCCCTGGTCGTTCACCGGCCTGTTCCACGACGATCTCGACAACGCGGGCAATGAGGTGCTCGACTGGCAGTATGTCTACCTCTGGGACTACACGCGGGATGGCTCGAACGGCGCCTACCCGTGGTTCCCGGCCCTGCGCACCCTCGGCTACTGGATGAAGGGCACCGGCTGGGGACAGCCCGGCGTCCCCTGGACCGGCGGGAACCCCGACCTGCCCTCGACCTTCCGCAAAGTCTTCCGCATCGCCGATTACATGCGGTGCACCGGAACCGACGTCTACCACCGCGACTGGGGCTGGTGGGATGTGGCCGGCGACTGGAACGGCCCCGATTTCCGCGCCACCGGCGACTACCTCCGAAAGCACTCCATGGGCCAGCTCATCTACGCCTTCCTCTATACCGTGGCCCCAAATTCCAAAGTTGCCAGGGAACATCCCGATTGGCTTCTCGGCGCCGACATCAGCAGCCAGACCCTCGACATGTCCCGCCCGGAGGTTGTCCAGTTCATGCAGTCCCAACTCGATGACTTCGTCAAACGCTTCGGCGACTTCGAGTGGCGAAACGACAGCTTCTTCACCTACGAACGCAAAAATGACCCCTCCGTGCTCCTCGAACAGGACATGGCCTTCCGCAAGATACTCAAGGACTTCCTCGACAAGTACCCCAACTGCGGCTTCCAGGCCGTCAATGGCGGCGGCAACTACGCGGGCTATGAGTACCTCCGCTTCGCGTCCAACGTCCAATACTCCGATGGCGCCGTGGGCCTGCTCCGCAACCAGTGGAGCGCCCTGCTCTTCCCGCCCGACAAAAACTGCGACAACCCCGACCAGTGGGATCCCGACCACTACGATAAGTCCATCTGGCGAGGCCTGCTCACCTTCAATTACGACACCACCGGCGACACCATCGACCCCGCCAAACTCGAAGGCATCCGCGAACTCAACGACATCTATCACTATCTGCTGGCCAAAGGCGTCGTCGGTCGCTACGTGCGCGTCTATCGCCCGACGATCACGGGCGACGATCCGGTCATGTACTTCCAGCGCCTCTCGGGAGACCGCAAGCGGGGAATCATCATCCCCAAACGCCCCGCGCCGGCGGCGGTGACCATCGTCCCCAAGGGCCTGGTCGCCGACCATGTCTACACCGTCTCATTCCACGAGTCCGATGCCAGCCACGTCCGCCTCGGCGGAGATCTGATGAAACGCGGCATCACTCTGAAGAAGATGCCCCCAGGCGAACTGATCTACCTCAACCTGCCCCTTCATCCCGGTTCCAAACTCGACAAGAATCCCCCGACTCCGCCCAAGCCCCTCGCAGTCAAGCCTGCCGCCAACATGGGCTATCCCGGCGTTGAACTGACTTGGAAACCCGGCAGCGACGACAACTGGGTTTCCTATTACCAGATCTACCGCAACGGCGAGCCCATCGACAAAGTCGCCAAGGGACTCTACTGCTTCGATCACTCCGCAGGCGCCGACATCCGAGCCAAATACGAAATCCGCACCGTTGATGGCGCGGGCAACATGTCCGAGAAAACCGCATTCCCGGTTGCCGCCGGCAAACCGGCGATCATCATCGACGATGCCGCGATAACCTTCACGGGGCCGTGGAAGAACCTCGCCAATCCCGCTTCCCATGCCAACACCCTCTCCATGACCGGGCAGAAAGACGCCTCCGCCGAATTGTCCGTCCAAGGCACGCGAGTTCTGGTCTTCGTCAGACTCGCCGCGGATGCCGGGAAGTTCTCGGCTACAATCGATGACCAAGCCCCCCAAGTCGTCGATACGTTCAGCGCCGACGACATCTACGGCGTCGCCGTCTTCCAACGCGATCTCGCCCCCGGCCAACACACCCTGCGACTCACTGTTCTGCCCGATCGCAATCCTCTGAGCAAGGGCAACAGCATCTATCTCGATGCCGTGCGGGTCGAACAGGAATGAATCGCGGCTTCCCCATCAGAAAAGGCGAGCCCGGAAACGCCACCGCGTTCCCGGGCTCGCTGATTAATCCAACTCATCCTATGCTTCTTCGACCACCTTCCACCCCATGGCTTCCGCCAGCCCATACGCCGACTTCTTCAGGTCGCCAAAGAACGTCACCCGGTGCCAGCCGTACCGATCCCATTGGGTGAACAGTTTCTCAATGTCGCCCATCGGCTCCGCGCCGATCTTTGTCCGGCACGCCCGATCGTCCGGGTCGTTCTCAACCGCCTTGGCCTGGTGCAGCAGCAGCTCTTTTTGGCCCGGCAGAACCTCGAGCGTCGTCGTCAGGTAACCCACCGGAACGATCGACCGCACCGACGCTCCCTGCCGATCTTCCGAGTGCGTCAGTATCTCGAACGGATTCGTCGGACCTTTCGGCCCAAACACTCGGTTCGACGCCACGCAGTGGGCATAAATGATCTGCCGCTTCGAGGTGTCAATCACCGGGTCGGAAATGTACCCGGGTCGCCCTTGAGTCATGGTCGTGAACGCGACCATCGTCGCCGTCGATCGCACGTCGCATTCGCATGCGCCCACGAGCCCCTCGTTGGCCAATTCGTGGAAACCCAAACACGGATACGCGTGAATATGCCCGCCATAGAACCCGCCCAGACAATTGATCGTGATGGCATTGGCCCCGTGCCTCTTCAGAACCGCTTTCATCCCGAGGTACATCTTCGCCGAGGTTTCCAGCGTCTCCCGGTTCACGCCCTCCACTCTGGCGGCGGTCTTCTCCCATCGATCCGCGACAGCCTTTGCCTCGTCCACGTTCGCGTCCTTCCACGCTTCATTCACTTCCGCAAACGCCACGTTCACCACCGGAATCGCGAACATCTCACCCGCCGGGCCCGAGTTCGTCCCGCTGACCGCCAGAATCTTCGACGCCTTCATCTGCTTGAGGCACTCCTCCGGCGAAATCAGCTTCAACTCATCCGCCTTGCAGGTCATGTCGCCCGCCTGGGGTGTGGCCTCGCCTCGCGCCTTGGCCACCATGCCCGAAAACTCTGTCGCCGCGGCCCCCCGTTTGACCGCGGCAAAGCACTTCACCGCTCCCAACACGTCGGCGAACCTCGACGATGCCACAAATCCTACGTTGCCGGCCTTGGCCCGCAGGAAACCGGCCGCGTACACCAGGAAACCGCCGCTCCCGCCAAACTGGAAATCCGCGTACAGAACCGGCTTCCCCGACGTCGCGATCGTCTGAACCACCTGGTTCCAGCAGTTCATCTGGTACACCAGGTATCCGTCGATCCCCGCGTCCCGATCGGCCTCCAGGATCGCCTTGGCGTCCGCCGCGTTCTTGGCCATCGACGACACGAATTGCATGTCAGGGCATTCCCTCGCCAGCGACAGGTCGATTCGCTTCATCACCGGCCCGAAATCAAACCCCACGTTCGGCCAGTCCGGCCCGGGCTGCTTCTCCGCGTGCAGCGAATAGACCACCCGGATCTTCAGCTTGCCGCCTTCCGCCGCCCGCAGCTCTCGGGGCATCGCCAGCGCCGCACATCCCGCGCACCCGGCCGCCAGAAGCCCACGCCGACTCAGCCCACACGCCGCACATCCGGAAATGATTGACGATCGCCGCATATGCCGTTCCTTTCCTGATAGGACTCTCCTCACCAATGCCGCCCGCCGATTCGTCTATTCTCTCACCTTGCCCCCTGCCTGCAACTCATGACAAACCTCCGTCTCCGCTTTGCCGACTAATCCACCTTCATTCCCAGATTCGCCACCAGAAACGCCCACTTGTCCGCCTGTTCCTCAATCACCTTCGTGATTGGCTTGCCCGCCCCGTGCCCGGCCTTCGTTTCGATTCGGATCAGCACCGGCTTGTCACCCGCCTGCGCCGCCTGCAATGCCGCCGCGAATTTGAAACTGTGCGCCGGCACCACCCGATCATCATGGTCGCTCGTCGTCACCAGGGTCGCCGGATACTTCACGCCTGCCTTCAAATTGTGCAGAGGTGAGTACGCGTACAGCGCCCGAAACTCCTCCGGATTGTCCGCCGACCCGTAGTCGCTCACCCAGCCCCATCCAACCGTGAACTTGTGGAACCTCAGCATGTCCATCACGCCAACCGCGGGCAATGCCGCCCCGAACAACTCCGGCCGCTGCGTCATGCACGCCCCCACCAGCAACCCGCCGTTGCTTCCCCCCGATATCGCCAACTTCGCCGGCGAGGTGTACTTGTTCGCGATCAGCCATTCCGCCGCCGCAATAAAATCGTCAAATACGTTCTGCCGCTTCAGCTTCTTCCCCGCGTCGTGCCATTCCTTGCCGTATTCCCCCCCACCCCGAAGGTTCGGCACGGCATACACACCGCCCATCTCCATCCACGCCACGTTCGCCGTCGAGAAACTCGGCGTCAGCGATATCCGGAATCCCCCATACCCGTACAACACCGTCGGATTCCGCCCATCCAGCACAAGCCCCTTCTTGTGCACAATGAACATCGGCACCCGCGTCCCGTCCTTGCTGTTGTAGAATACCTGTTTCGTCTCGAACTGCTCCGGCTCAAATGCCACCTTCGGCCGCCGATACACCGTGCTCCTGCCGCTCGCCACGTCATACCGGTACACCGTCGCCGGCGCCGTAAAACTCGTGAATGTGTAAAACGTCTCCTTGTCCTTCCGCTTGCCCCCAAATCCGCTTGCTGACCCGATCCCCGGCAGTTCCACCTCCCGCTCCAGCTTCCCATCCAGTGCATGCACCCTCACCACCGTATGCGCGTCCTTCAAGTACTGCGCAATGAATCGCTCCCCGACCACGCTCACCGACTGCAACGTCTCCTTCGCCTCGCCAATCAGCTCCCGCCAGTTCTCCTTCTCCGGTCGCCGAGTGTCTACCGCGATCACCCGGCTACGCTCCGCATCCTTGTCCGTCAGAAACCAGAATACCGGCCCGTCGTTGTCGATGAACGAGTAATTCGCATCCTCCTGGTTCAACAATTCCACCACGCTGCCGACCTTCCCCTCGCTCAGTTCACAGCAATAAACCCGGTTCTTCCGCTCCGTACCCCGAAACACCGAAATAACCAAATACCGCCCGTCGTCCGTCACGTTTCCCGCAAACCGCCACTCCTTATGCTCCGGCTTCTTATAGATCAGAACATCCTCCGCCTGTGGCGTGCCCAGCTTGTGATATCTCAATTCCTCGTAGTAGTTCGCCGCCTGCAATTCGCTCCCCGCCGGCGGCTCCGGCAACCTCGTGTAGAAAAACCCCCTCCCATCTTTCGTCCACGACGCCCCCGACCGCTTCGTCCACTTCAGATGATCCGCCAGGTCCTTCCCCGTTTCCACATCACGCACCCTCCATTCCACCCAATCTGACCCGGCCACCGATATCCCGTACGCCATGTGCTTCCCGTCATCGCTCACCGCCATCCCCGCCAGCGCCACCGTTCCATCCTTCGACAGCGCATTGGGATCGAGCAACACCCTCCCCTCGCTCTCCGCCGAATCCGCCACATACAACACCGACTGATTCTGCAACCCCGAATTCCGCGAGTAGAAATACTTCCCCCCTTCCTTGAACGGCGCGGAAAAACGCTCGTAGTTCGCCAATTCCGTCAAACGCTTGCGAATGGCCTCCCGCTGCGGAATCTTCGCCAGATACGCAAACGTCACCTTGTTCTCCGCCTCGATCCACGCCTTCGTCTCCCCCGAATTCGCGTCCTCCAGCCACCGATACGGATCCGCCACCTTCACCCCATGATAGTCGTCAACCTGGTCAACCTTGGCGGCGGGGGGATAAACCAGACGGGCTGACTTCTCTCCTGTCGCGCACCCGACCACCGCCATCCCCGCCAGGATCAACCCCATGCCAAGAGCACGATTTCTGCGCATGCCACACCTCCACCTGCTCACCACCAACCGTCAATCACTGGTTCCTAGCCTCTCCCGTGCAGCAACTTCTTCAACACAGGCGTGAACACCAGCACCAGAAGTCCGATCAGCATCGCCACGATCACGAATGCAAGGAAAAAGTCCGCCTGTCCGCCCAACTTGAACCAGCGATACCACGGCAAGGCCTTCTCGCCCGATTCGATCGCCTCGACATAGCCCGCCACGGTCCCGCCCAGCTTGTTGGCCACCACGCTCGACAAAAACCACACGCCCATCAGGAACGACACGGATTTCGCCGGCGCCGCACGCGTCACAAACGACAATCCCGTCGGCGAAATGCACAATTCGCCAAACGTGTGCACCGTGTACGTCGCAAACAGCCAGAACATGCTCGCCCTCGCGGTCGGCGTCGTTCCCAGTGATCCCGCCACCATGAAGATGTACCCGCCGCCTACCAGCAGCAGCGCCAACGCGATCTTCATGGGCTGGCTCGGGTTCATGTTCCACTTGCCCAGCACCGACCACAGACCAGCAAACAGCGGCGCCAGAACAATGATCAAAAACGGATTCACCGACTGGAACCAGGTCGCCGGCATCTCCCACTTGCCGTAGAACGGGATGGTCATCCACCGATCCGTCATGTCCGCCGCGAACAGGTTCAACGACGTGCCCGCCTGTTCAAATGCCAGCCAGAACACCGCATTGAACAGAATGAACAACAGGATGCACGCCGTCGGTCCCCGATCATCCTGTTCCTGTTCCGCCACGTACCAGGCGCACCACGCCAGCACAAACGCGATAATCGCCCCCGGCACTACCCAGGCCCCATAGGGTATCTTCGCAATCAACTTGTCGATCTCCCCCCATATCTTGCCGAAGACCCCATAGTGGAAGCAGATCGCCACGACACACGATAGAACGATGCTTCCGACCGCAAACAGCGGCGCATAATTCGGTTTCCCCTCCGGCGGCATGCCCACCCCCTTCAACCACAACGGCCGCCCAAGCGTGTACGTGAACAGCCCCAGCAACATCCCCACCGCCGCCGCCCCAAAACCCCAGTGCCACCCGTATCGCTCGCCCAGCGTTCCGCACACGAAAGCGCAGATGAACGCACCCACGTTGATTCCCATGTAGAAGATCGTGAACGCCCCGTCCCGCCTCGGGTCTTTAGGCCCGTAAAGCTGGCCCACCATCACCGATACCGTCGGCTTGAAATGCCCCGTCCCAAATACGATCAACGCCAGACCCAGCACAAACACCGACATCCCAAGCTCGTTGCCCGCCATCGCCCCAATCCCCGATATGGCCAGCGTAACGTGCCCCAATGCGATAATCAGCCCGCCCACCAACATCGAACGGTGTGTCCCGATCAGTTTGTCCGCGATGATGCCCCCAAACACAGGCATCAGATAGGCCAGCCCCGTGTACCACCCGTAGAGGTTCGTCGCTTCCGGCTTCGACCAGCCCCGCCCCGGGTTCTCGCCCGTTACCTGACCCACCAGGTACAACACCAGCAGCGCCCGCATTCCGTAATAACTGAACCGCTCCCACATCTCCACAATGAACAGCAGGAACAATCCCCGCGGGTGCCCCAGAAACGTCTTCTCTCGCAAGTCCGGTGTCGTGTAATCCAGAGTGGCCATGCAGACGCTCCCATTTGCAGCCTACACCCCTTAACAACTTGCCAGCCCCCGGCAAAGATACCGCTCCCGCGACCCAAACGCGAGCCACACGCCCATGTCCCCGCCCGCCCGTTCAACTTCCTCTCTCCAAATCAAGAATGAAAGACCCGGCTTCACCTCCGCCTCGCCATCCTCTCCTCAATCTCCTCCGCCTCCACCGGAATCCCCTCCATCAGATTCACCGCCCCGTCCTCCGTCACCACAATGTCATCCTCAATCCGCACCCCAAACCCCTCCTCCGGAATGTAGATCCCAGGCTCCACCGTCAACACCCACCCCGCCACCATCGGCTCCGTCGTGAAACCCACATCATGCACATCCAGCCCCAACGGGTGCCCCAGCCCGTGCATGAAATATCTCCGACATGCCGGCTCATCCTCCTTCTGTTTCCTGATGTCCGCCTTCTTGAGCAGCCCAAGACCTAGGAGTTCCTCATTCATCATCGCCTGCGCCTCTTTCTGCCAGTCCCGGTGTAGCTTCCCCACCACCGCCCCCTTGATCGACGCCCGCATCACCCTCAATACCGCGTTGTAGACCTCTTTCTGCCTCCGCGTGAACCTCCCGCTCACCGGAATCGTCCGCGTCAGGTCCGCGTTGTAGTTCGCATACGACGCCGCCACGTCCAACAGCAGCACATCCCCCTTCTTGCAGACTTGGTCGTTGGCTACGTAATGCAGAATGCACGCGTTCTTCCCCGCCGCGATAATCGGGTTATACGCCCACTTCCCACGCCGCCGCGTGAACTCGTGAATCAGCTCCGCCTCAACCTCATACTCCGTCACGCCCGGCTTCGTAAACCGCAGCAGCCGCTCAAACCCCTTCCCCGTAATCTCCACCGCTTTCTTCAACAACTCGATCTCCGCCTCCGTCTTCACAATCCTCAACTGGTGCATCAATCTCGCCAGTCGCCGATACTGATGCACCGGGTACCGCTTCTGCGTCTCGTGAATGAACCGCTCGTCGCGAGTCTCCACCTGAATCGATGCCCGCTTGTGCTCGTTGGTGTTCAGGTAAACACTTTCCATCTCGCACATGAGCTGATGAAACACGCCGGGGAAATCCGACAGCCACTTGACGTTCTTGATCCCCGATATCTCCGTCGCCTCTTCCTTTGAGAGCTTGTGCCCCTCCCAGATTTTCAAATGCTCGTTCGGCTCCCGCAAAAACAGAATCTCCCGCTGCTTCTCATCAAATGCCTCGGGAGCAAGCAACAAAATCGACTCTTCCTGTTCAATGCCCGTGAGGTAAAATAAATCTGAGTTCGGCTGCATCAGCAGCGTCGCGTCCCCATTCGTCGGCAGCACGTCATTGGCATTCACGATCGCCAACGACTTCCCCGCCATCAGCTTCTTCAGCCGCTCGCGATTCTCCTCAAACAGCTTCGACTCAATCTTCAGATGTCGCATGCTCGTTCCCTTTCTCCAATACCCCCGCCGCGAATCCTACCGCCGAACCTGGATTACCCAAACACCCGGCCCCTCAACCTCCACCTCAACTCCGTTCCCCTCAAACCGCTCGCTCCGAACCCGCGCCAGATCCCTCCCCTGATCCACCGCCCATACCTCCCACTCCCCCTTCTCAAACGGCAACTGCTCAATCCGGATCTTCACCTTCTCCTTCGTCGCACCACTCACCAGTACCCCAACTGCCGTCTTGTCCGCATTCAATCCCGCCAACGCCCTCGCTCCGCCCTCGCCCTGCGTTTCCACCCGTTTGGGCGTCTGCATCAGCGCCGCAAACCCCTTCACCGCATAAAAGGTCTTCTTCGGCACGCCGTGGAAATTAAACAGCCCAAAACCCTGATGATCGAACGCGTAATAGTTTGCCACATCCACGCGCGTATCCTGCAACTCCATTAACACCCGCGCCGTAAACACCGCCCCCTCCACTCCGCCAATCCGATCGTAAAAACGCTCCCGCGCCACGCCCTGTCCCTTCAGACTCATCGGCCCCCAGTCGTTGTCCGGCAGATAATTCCACTCGTTCAAGTGCATCTCTGCCTTCTCAAACCCAAACCGATCCAGCACCTCCCGCACACCCTTCGCCCGCACCACGCACTCCGTCGGATCGTTTGTGTACAAGTGCCACGAAAAAAAATCCAAAGGCGACCCCGTCTTCCGGCAATGCTCCAAAAACTTCAACAGGTACTCCCCTGCCTCAAACCTCCCGTTCACCATACGTCCCGAATACCCCAACGCCGGCCCGCCCACCTTCAACCCCGGCCACTTCCCCTTGATCCTCTTTCCTGCCACCTCATACAGCCGGTAGAAATCCTCCTCCGACCCCGTCCACATCGCCGGCCTGTTCTCCGGCTCGTTCCAGATCTCCCAGTACTTGATGTCATACTGGAACCCGTTCGCCCACCCCTCATTGTAGTGCCGGATGATCCCCTCACACACACTCGCCCATTTCTGATAATCCGCCGGCGGATTCACATGATACTTCCGCTTCGTGTGCTCGATGCTCTCCCCCAGCCGATACACGATCCCCGACCCCACTTTCACGATCGCCGCGATGTAATCGTCGGTCTTCCGAAAATCGTAACTGCCCTCCGCCGCCGCATCCTTCGAGAAATCCGGAAACACCGCATGCACATCCACCACATCCGCGCATGGCCAGTTCGGATCATGCAATCGCGTGTAGGGGACCCCCAACTGCCGAAAATACTCCGACATGTCCAGCATTTCCCCATACCCGATCGGCCCGCTGTTCCCCCCATGCAATGCCCGAATCTCCCCAACCACCTTCGAACAGTCCACCCTCACCTCTGCTCCAACAATAACTCCCGCCACACCCATCACACCCACAATCGTCCCCAACCAGTAATATCGCATCCCCCCTGAATACCCCACGCGCTGTCACTTTTCCACTGCTCGCCAGATGCCGCCGTTTGCCCCGACCCGAAGAGGTGCTACACTACCCGACCTTGACTCGCTGGGCTCCGTCGTCGCTTCTTGCGGAGGAGGTTGTGCCCATGGCTTCTGGCCTGCTATCTCAGATCCGAAAACGATTTGCCAACAAGACCACCGAGGAATTGCTCGCCATATGGATGCAAAACGATCGGACGCAGTGGTCAGATGAAACGTTCGCCGCAATCCACGAAATCCTCGCCGAGCGAGGTGCAGTGGTCGTTCCGCAGGGACCTGCTATTCAGTCTCGCCCATCCAAGCCCGTCTGGCGATCCGTTGTGGGCCTGTTCGGTCGCATTGTCTTCGTAATCGGGTGCGTCATCTTTGCCGGTGTTCCGGCAACGTGGCTCTATCCCTATCCTTTCTTCAATTGGCTATGGACCGCGTTCCTGATCATCGCGATTCTGGTTTTGTGGTTGGGGGCCCTCGCAATGCGGATCAGCTTGCGGCCACCCTGGAGCAGTGATAAGCCCCGATTGTCGTTTTGGTTCATAGGGTGGCTTGCCCTCGGTGTGATCGGGGCGTCCGGTTGTCTGGTGATGCCGTTTGCGCAGATGCCACCCGAAATCGAGAGTCTGCTCTTCGTGGTTGGCACTGTTGGGCCAATACTCTGTCTCATGCTCCTGTCAGAGTTTCGCCCTCGAATGCTCGTGCTTCTGGCAGTTGTTCTGGTTTCCGCTTTCACGTTCGTCACGATTCCCTCACAGATCGTCGCCATCGCTGCCGCCCATGCCGCCAGACGAGTTGCTGACGTGAACCGGTTGCAGGATCGCTTAGGAAAACACCTCACGGAATCGGCTTGGCGATCCGCCGTCGAATCGCCTCTCCCGTCCCAAACCACATCGTTGCGCTCGCGAGATGTCGTTGTGTGTATGGCCCAAGAGCAGACCGATGGCAGCTATCTGCTTAATCCCACTCCAATCGAATCCTTTCTTCCTCGTGAATGGCGCTGGACTGTGCCGGCGGATGCCAGTTTCGTCTTTGTGCTTCACGGTCCGATTGAGGTCAAGATGCGACTCTTCGGAGGCTGGAATCCGGAAAGCGCCGTGACAGTCCGGGTGATGCCAGTATTGGTCTTCGAGTGGCCTGAAGGCAATCTGATCGCGAGCGGGTCCGTCCCAATTCAGTCTCCGTGGGAAAGACGCTCCCAGGTTGATACATGGGACGGTGTACGAAGAGTGCGAGCCGATGTGGCGAGTGTCGTGCGTGTCCTCGACAAATCGCGGCCATAACCTCCTCGGCCCACGCCGGTTCCTGCATCGCCATAGCTATCCTCTTGCGAGCACAATGCCATGGGCATTTCAGTGTCAAGGCCGACTGTAAGCCCCACATCCATCCTCCGTCCACATCCGTGACAACACCTCCCAGTCCGCCCGGGTAATACCTTCGAACGGCACAGACCGGCTTTCTCAACCGAGGTCCATCATGCGCATCGCTCTCGCTTTCTCGCTCTTTCTCGCCTCAATCGCCTCCGCACAGCCCACCACCGCCCCAAGTCCCACTTACTTCGACGTGACCCAATTCGGCGCCAAACCCGACGCGCAGTCCGACTGCACTGCCGCCTTCCAGCAAGCCCTCGATTCCGCCGCAAAAGCCGGTGGGGGGGTGGTGCTTGCCCCACGCGGCAACTACCTCTTCAAGTCACACCTCAATGTCCCCAACAACGTCACCCTTAAGGGCATCTTCGAATCCGTCCCCGCCCACAACGGCATCCGCGACCGTGGCATGCCAAAACCCACCGACGACGGCACCACCTTCCTCGTCACCGAAGGCCAAGACAAAGAAGACGCCCCACCATTCATCACCCTCAACACCAACTCCACCCTCAAAGGCGTCTGCATCTACTACCCCGACCAAGACCCCCGCGAAACCCCCAAACCCTACCCCTATGCCGTCGCCATGCGCGGCAAAAACCCCGCCATCCTCGATGTCGAACTCCTCAACCCCTACAACGCCATCGACGCTTCCCGCAACGAACGCCACCTCATCCGCAATGTCTCCGGCCAACCCCTCCGCCGCGGCATCTACGTCGATGCCATCTTCGACGTAGGCCGCATCGAAAATGTCCACTTCAACCCCTGGTGGAGCCATTCCGGAAAGGTCCGCGAGTTCCAGTTCAACAACGGCGAAGCCTTCATCTTCGCACGTACCGACTGGCAATACGTCCTCAACACCTTCTGCTTCGGCTACAAGGTCGGCTACAAGTTCGCCCAGACCCGCGCCGGCGTCTGCAACGGCAACTTCCTCGGCATCGGCGCCGACGACTGCCAACGCGCCGTCCTCGTCGAACAATCCGCCCCCATGGCCCTCCTGATCACCAACGGCGAGTTCGTCGCCTTCAACGGCCCCGATCCCGTTATGGTCGAAGTCGCCAAAACCCACTCCGGCGCAGTCCGCTTCGTGAATTGCGCCTTCTGGGGTCCCTGTCAGCAGATCGCTCGCATCTCCGGCACTAATGCCGGCACCGTCGCCTTCTCCGACTGCACCTTCGTCCAATGGGACAAAGAACGCAAAGGCCTCCACGCCATCCAGGCCGACTCCGGCTCACTCCTCATCCGCGGCTGCGAATTCCGCGAAAACAAACCCCAAATCCTCCTCAACGAAGGCGTCCGCCGCGCGATTCTCACCGGCAACCTCCTCACCGGCCCCGCCCGCATCTCCAATAACTCCAAAGGTTCCGTCGTCGTCTCCGACAATGCCCCAACCCCCTGACCGGCAGATCCCGTCGCCGTTCGATGTCTTTCGCGTGCACCCATCGCCAATGAACGGACCAGTGCCTTCCTTGCCCGGCGCCTGATGCACCGCCCCAAAATCCGGCGCCTTGCCATAACCCCTCACAAATTACCCATCTTAACATTCCCCGCCATCAGTGTATTCCACCTACCACAAACCCATCTGAAAATGAGCACAAAAACCCATTCCATCCCCCTTCCATGGCCGTCGCAATCCCCTATAACGGCCGCCTCTTAATCTGAATATCCATCGACCATCACACGGTCTGGCCAGGCATTCTGCTCTAGTGGGGATCCCCACCCCGACCACCCACTGGACGTGCCTGGCTTTTTCTTCGCGCCTTTCCCTCAAATAGGCGAAAAATACTCCTTCAGCCTTGGCCTCCTCCGCCCGATGCACCACTCAGGCGATCCCGTCGCCATGACTCTCAAGAGGACAACGTTATGCAATCTACCGCCACGCCGGCCCGATCTTCGCAAGCGGCCTCCATCGCAAAGTACCTCTCCTTCGCCCTTGGCAAGGAAGAGTTCGGTCTCGAAATCCTGAAGGTCCGCGAGATCGTCGGCGTCATGGACATCGTCGCCGTCCCCTGCACCCCGCCCTACGTCCTCGGCGTCGTCAACCTCCGCGGCCAGGTCATCCCCGTCATCGATCTCCGCGCCAAATTCGACATGGAACCTGCCGCCCGAACTGAACAAACCTGCATCATCTTCGTCGAAATATCCCACAACGACCGCAAACTCGCCGCCGGCATCGTCGTTGACCGCGTCTCCGAGGTCCTCGCCATCCGTCATGACCAGATCGAAGAACCCCCGTCCTTCGCACTCACCGCCGAACAACAGTTCATTCTCGGCATGGCCAAAGTCGGCCAGTCCGTCAAGATCCTCCTGGACATCGACCGCGTCCTCGCCTGCGATCTGATCGCCTCCCTCTATAAACAGCATCAATAGTCGGCGATAACCCCGCCTCACATATTCGACGGCCCCATCGTGTCCGCTTCCTCTCCTCTGGACCAGTCCCTCCTCCCGCCAGCGACTACTGCCGACAAATAAGCAAAATGAAGACACATCTTTCGGTTGATCCACCCACGCATCCTTGTAGCATGCGACACGAATAGTGCCTGCGATCGGGGCCGCGGATTTCAGCCGGCCTATTTGTCGCTGCGGCAACCCGCGCCGATTTGTTGTCCCTCGCGCCGGCGCCTGGCGTCTGCTGATCCGCCCAGTTCCGTAATTCCCGCAGGCGCGCAACGCCTGGATCTCCCGAGAGTGGTCTTCAACAGCCTCAGTTTCTTCGCCTTCTTCCTCATCGTCTGGACCGGCGTTGTCTTGTTACGCACGCGCATCGCCGCCAGAAACTTCCTCCTCTTGGCTGCCAGCTACTACTTCTACGCATGGTGGGACTGGCGTTTCCTCGGCCTGCTGATCATCTCCACCATCGTCGATTATGCCTGCGGCCGAGCCCTGGGCGACAAAACCCCGCATGCCCAACGCCTACCACGCCACCGCGCCATCCTCGCGGCAAGCATCGCCGTCAATCTCGGCCTCCTCGGGTTCTTCAAATACTACGGCTTCTTCGTCGATAGCGCCGTCGCCGCCCTCCAACACCTCGGCTTCCGCGCCCACCTGCCTTCACTCAACATCATCCTCCCCATCGGAATCAGCTTCTACACCTTCCAGACAATGTCCTATACCATCGACGTCTACCGCGGCCTCATGCCCCCCACACGCAATCTCCTCAATTTCGCCCTCTTCGTCGCGTTCTTCCCACAACTCGTTGCCGGTCCCATCGAACGCGCCCCATCCATGCTCCCTCAGTTCGCACGGCCAACCCATATCACCTGGCCCGCCATCTCCAGCGCAACCTATCTCCTCTGCAGCGGCCTCTTCAAGAAAGTCGTCCTTGCCGACAACTGCGCCACCGTGGTTCAGTCCATTTTCTCCCAAACCAGACCCAACGGATGGGAAGTCGTCCTGGCAGCCTATGCCTTCTCTATCCAGGTGTATTGCGACTTCTCCGGTTACTCCGATATCGCTCGCGGCGCCGCTCGCTTCATGGGCATCGAACTCATGAAGAACTTCAACCAGCCCTACCTCGCCACCAATCCCGCCGATTTCTGGGCCCGCTGGCATATCAGCCTCACCTCCTGGTTCCGCGATTACCTCTATATCCCCCTCGGCGGCAGCCGTAAGGGAACCATCCGCACCTATGCCAACATCGTGATCGTCATGGTCCTCGCCGGCCTCTGGCACGGCGCCGCCTGGACCTATGTCGCCTGGGGTTCCTTCCACGCCGTCCTTCTTTGCGCCCACCGTGCCTTGCGCCCTTGGATGGAACAGCGCCTCAACCCACAACAACTAGTCGCCAAACACGTCTGGCACGTCTCCCGAGCCCTCATCTTCTTCCACCTTGCCGCCATCGGGCCCCTCTTCTTCCGCAGCAGAGACCTCCATCAGGTCGCCGAAATGTTCGCCGGCCTTGCCCATTGGCCCGTCCGTCAATTGCTGCAGAACATGCATAACCTCGCCGTCGTCGCGGCCGGCATCCTCATACTCCTGGCTGTCCAGGTCGCCAAAGAACTCAGCAAGGACGCCTATGTCCTTTGGCGAATCCCCGTCCCCGCCCGGGCCGCGCTCTACGCAGCCGGGATCCTCGTCTTCCTCGCTTTTGGTGATTTCTATGGAGAACCCTTCATCTACTTCCAATTCTGATTTGCCCGCACTCCCCGGTCGCTTTCCCTGGGCACTGGCTGGCGCCGCGGTCATCCTCCTGGCCGTCGAAATCGCTCTGCGATTCGTCTCGCCCCGGAGAATCCTCCCCTACGCCGGCGGACTCGCCGAACACCTCGCCATCGCCAACTGCATCGCCGACGTCGGTCCCGCCGACGTCGCCTTCATCGGTTCCAGCTTGACCCGCGATGGCATCATCGCCCCACTCGTCCGCGCGGAACTGGAAACTGCATTCGAATGCCCCGTCTACGTCGCCAGCTACGCTGCTAGCGCACTGGTCATGGACGAAACCCTTGCCATCGTCAAGTATATGATCCGGAAGAATGCCTCGCCCTCCCTTCTACTTTGCGAACTCTCGCCACAACAGTTCAGACGCGCCGTCTCCTCCCGCCTCGGTGCCACCACCATCTTCTGGGACATCAATGATCTGGCGAAAAACATCTCACAGAAGAGACCGGACTCCACCCGCGCCATCCCCATGTTCCTCCGGCGCGAAGTCGGCCAGTACTGGATAACCCTCCGCTATCGCGAAGCACTCCGCCAATGGATCCAGCAAGCCCTTCGACTTATCGACAAACCCTCCATCCCCATGCTCGGAGATTATCCCGGTCATTGGAACCGCCGCTCCACCGCCTCCCTCGCCGACCCCGCCCGCCGAAAAAGCCTCGTTCAACGCTGGCTCCAACGAAATGTCCACGATGGCCAATACTCCAAAATCGACCACAGGCTCGTCGCACGACTCGATCAGACCCTCCTCCAATGCAGACAATACAATATCCCGATTGTGCTCTACGAAATGCCCCTCTCGCCCGCCCTCAAACAGAAAATGCCCCCCGACGTCTACAGAGAGTTCTATGCCCTCGTCGCCGACTTGGCTCGCAAGCACCAAGTCCCTCTGTATCTCATCGACGATCTCGGCCTCAAACTCGGCAACGAACACTTCGCCGACGCCGTCCACATGAACCGCCATGGCGCCGCCCTGCTGACCGATGCCCTCACGCAGAAGGTCGTTCTTCCTCGCCTCGCTCCGCCTTCCACCGACCAACCGAGGCTCTCCTTCTCACTTCCCTGAAGCCTCGCTCAATACGCTTGCCTCAGAACCACCCCGCACTCCCGCTGACTCCCGTGTACCTCTTCCACTCCCCGGGCCCGATCACCGCCGCCTCGTATGCCCCCAGTTCCCCCACCCGGTCCCATTCCTCCCTCCCTCCACCATATTGCGACCCCTCCGACGAAAACAGCAGCATCTCGCCATCCCCTACATCCTCCATCCGCGCGGCCTCTACCCCCAGATTGAAATACACCCGCATTCCACCCCGCAGCATCTCAATTACCCCCTCGCCCCCGGCCTCACCAGCCAACCTTGCCCTCCGATGCGCAAAGTCCCTCATCCCGGGCCACTGTCGCCTGGCTTCCAGCAAGTCCCGATACATGCGCCTCAACCCGGCTTCCTTCGTCCCATCCGACCACGACCATCTCAGCTTTGCCGACTCAAAAATCGCTTCCGACTGCGGATCAGCCACCGTCTCCGTGTAGCCAAACGCCTTGGCCTCCCTCGCTCGGCCCTCCCTCACCGCTTTCACCAACCCGTCATCCCGAAACGAACAGAAAAACGGAAATGGACTTGCCTCCCCATATTCCTCCCCCATGAAGATCAACGGCAAATGCGCCGACAACAGCATCAGGCTTCCCGCCAGCCTCTGCTTCGCCCAACTCCCCAACAGCGACCCCAACCGCTCACCCGCTGCCCGGTTCCCAACTTGGTCGTGATTCTGAATGTACACCACAAACCGGTCCCCCGACGATTCCCCTCCACCCTTCTCGGGATCCGTACGCTCACCGATGTGAAGAAATGGCTTCTCCATCACCCGCGCCACCTGCTCCGCCGTCCCGTAATCGCCGTAATACCCTCTCTTCTCGCCCGTCAAATACGCGTGAACCGCATGATGAAAATCATCGCTCCATTGCGCGTCCGCCCCGAATTCGCCACCTCCTGTTCCCAATACCCTCGGATCGTTCAGATCGCTCTCCACCACAATGTGCCTGGGCCAGCCCGTTTCCCTGCTGATCGCCTCGGCCACCTCCTTGATCTCCCGCACAATGTGCTTCTCCCCCGCGTCGTAGATCTCGTGCACCGCGTCCAGCCTCAGACCGTCGATGTGAAACTCCCTCAGCCACATCCGCACATTGTCCAACACAAAACGCCTTACCCCCTCGCAACCCGACCCGTCAAAATTCATCGCCCGCCCCCAGGGCGTCTTGTACCGATCTGTGAAATAGGGGCCAAAGCTCCCCAGACAATTCCCCTCCGGTCCCGCATGATTGTATACCACGTCCAAATACACCCCCATCCCCTCCCCATGACAGGCATCCACTAACGCCGCCAGACCCCTCGGCCCCCCATAACTGTCCTGCGCCGCGTACATGAACACGCCGTCGTATCCCCAGTTCCGTGTCCCCGGAAACTGCCCCACTGGCATCAGTTCCAACGCCGTCACACCCAGCTCCCGCAGACTCCCCAATCTTGGAATAATCGCCTCGAATGTCCCCTGCCACGTGAACGTCCCCACGTGAAGCTCATAGAAAACAAGATCCTCCCGCCTCACCCCTCCCCAACCCCCATCATCCCAACGGAACCCCTCCGTTCCCACCACCGCCGATGGCCCGTCAACCCCCTCCGGCTGCCACAGTGAGCAAGGATCCGGCCTCGCGCGCCCGTCGTCCAGCCAGTACACATACCGCTGTCCCTCCGCGATCTCCTCCTCACTATGCGCGAAATAACCCTCCGCCTCCTTCGCCATCCGCCGGCTTCTTACCCCGCTCCCCACCAGCATCAGATCCACCCTCTCCGCCAAGGGCGCCCACACCCGCCACTCCACCGCGCCGCTCCCAACACCCACCGCGCCACAACGCCTTCTCGTCCCGATCCGCTCCATGCCCCAACCTCCGCATTTCCGACAAACCTCTCCCCGTCATGCCTGTCTAACATGACGACGGCAAACCCATGGCCCCCATTGGTGAAAGCGACCATCCATGATCTCCGATACCCACGCAAACCGAATCACCCTCATCACCCTTATCGCCTATGCCGCCCTTTGTGGCAGCCTCCTCCTTGCATCCCCGTAGCTTCCCAGACTCCCGGCTACTGACCATCGTCTCTTGCCCAAAATAACCTACTTCCCCCATAGCCCCGGGTGTGTCCCTGCGCCCGGGGCCCTCTCATTTCTTGGCCATCTCAACCTTCAGCGTCCGCTTCAGCCTCGGCCATTGGTAGACCGCGTTGTACGCCCCAAAACCCGCCGCCAATACCGGCATCAATTGCAGCCCAATCGCGTTCATCACCCCGATCACTATGCCAATGTTCATCAGCACCACCAAAATCGTGATCGTCAGGACGCTCCCCCGAATGGCCACGCTCCGTGGGCACATCATCGCCACCGCTTCCAGAAACAGCGTCAGCGCAAACAACGCCACCCCCAAATCCACCAGGTAAAACGCCGTCTTCGGATACGCCAGCGGCAATCCCTGCGCGTCCGTAAACGTCCACGTGAACGACCCCGGCATCAGATAGTACTGCCATATCCTCGGGAAAAACACAATCAGGACCGCTCCAACCACCACGCTGATCCACACCTCCGCCCCCATCCCTCCCTTCCTCTCGCTTTCCCCAACCCCCGACCTCGACCCCGGCTCCTCCAGTTCCCCTGCCTCATCAGCAGGCCCCGACGCCAGCCGATCCGTCTTCGAAAACCGCGGCAATTTCGACAGATCCATTTTTCCCTCGCCTTCTCGCCCCCGCTCGCTATTCTCACCCCAGCCCCTGCTTTTGCAAACATCGCCACACGCCCACTACTCCTTCATTGTTCGCCGTCTATCGCTTATCATCCACCATTCGTTCTTGAATCCCAAGGAGTCGAATGTCCCAGCTACTTGCACAGATCGATCAACTCGCCACCCAGGCCAACGCCGAACTCGCCGCCGTCTCCGACCCCACCGCCCTCGAACAGTTCCGCATCAAGTTCCTCGGCTCCAACGGCTCCATCAAAAAGCTCCCCGAACTCCTCAAAACCGCCCCCAAAGACCAGAAGGCCACCCTGGGCCAGCGCATCAACTCCGTCAAAAACCGGATCACCGACGCCTTCGATCAAAAAAAGGCCTCCCTTGCCCACAGTCAGCAATCCTCCCGCGACGCCATCGATGTCACCGAGCCCGGCCTCCGCCCCTCCATCGGCAACCGCCATATCCTCATGAAAGTCGCCGACGAACTCACCGAACTCTTCGCTCGCATGGGCTTCGCCGTCGCCTCTGGACCTGAAGTCGAAGACGAATTCCACAATTTCATCGCACTCAATATCCCCAAACAGCACCCCGCTCGCGATCCACTGGACAATTTCTACCTCACCACCTCGGTTCCCGGTCTGGCCCCCAATGACATGCCCCAGACCCCCGATTCCGAACTCCTCCTCCGCACCCAGACCAGCACCGTGCAGATCCGCGTCATGGAAAAACAACGCCCCCCCATTCGCGTTGTCATCCCAGGCCGCGTCTACCGACCCGACACCGTCGACGCCACCCATCTCTTCATGTTCCACCAGCTTGAAGCCCTCGTCGTCGACCGCCACATCACCATGGTCGACCTCAAGAGCACCGTCATCCAGTTCATCCATGCCTACTTCGGCCCACAAACCAAGGCCCGCTTCCGCCCTAGCTTCTTCCCCTTCACCGAACCCTCCGCCGAAGTCGATGTCTGGTTCGACGACCGACAAAAATGGATCGAACTCGGCGGCTGCGGCATGGTCCACCCAAACGTCCTCGCCACCTGCAAAATCAACCCCGAAGAATACTCCGGCTGGGCCTTCGGATTCGGCATCGAACGCATCGCCATGCGAAAGTACGCCATCCCCGACATCCGCCACTTCATCGAAAACGACATCCGCTTCCTCCGCCAGTTCTAGCCGCGCCCCCCGAACCTCCCGGCATACATCCCCAGCCAGGAAATCCATACCGCATCCTCCCCGTCCCCAGGCGATCTTCTCTTCCATTCAAACAGCGAGAATCTACAATCAAATATCACCATGACCCCCATCACGCTCTCACGTTCCGTGTTTCGTGACAAGGTCTACGCCTGCTGGCTTGGAAAATGCATCGGCGGAACGCTCGGCGCTCCCTACGAAGGCAAACGCCACACCCACGCCCTCGATTTCTATCACCCCCTCCCCACACAGGCCGCTCCAAACGACGATCTGGACCTCCAACTCATCTGGCTCAAACTCCTCGAAGACCATGGCTTCGATCCACCCCTCCCGCTCTTCGCCCATTACTGGTCCCAATACGCCTCCGCCTACCCCTGGAACGAGTACGGCTTCTTCATGCGCAACTACAGCCGGGGTCTCAGACCCCCCATCGCCGGCTGCTTCGAAAACTACTTCGTCGACGAAATGGGCTCCCCCATTCGCTCCGAAATCTGGGCTTGCCTCCATCCCGCTAATCCCCAGGCTGCCGCCCGCATGGCCTGGAAAGACTCCGCACTTGACCACGCCGGCGGCGAAGGCATGTTCGGCGAGATGTTCTTCGCCGCTCTGCAGTCCGCCGCCTTCGCCCTCTCCGACCCGATCACACTCATCCGGATCGGACTTGAAATGATCCCCCTCTCCTGTCACGTGGCCCGCTCCGTCCGTGAGGCCCTCTGGTGTTTCCAGAACCATCTCACCTGGGGCCAGGCCCGTGAACGAATCGCCTCCCGCTTCGGACACCTCCAACCCTGCAATGCCGTCCCCAACCATGCCTTCATCATCATCGGCTGGCTCTATGGAAACGACTTCGGCGACAAACTCTGCAAGGCCGTCAACTGCGGCTACGACACCGACTGCACCGGCGCCACCCTCGGCGCCCTCCTCGGCATCCTCCATGGCGCCTCAGGCATCCCCGATAAGTGGCGCCAACCCATCGGCGACAAAATCGTCCTCCACAAGTTCACCAAAAACCTCACTCCACCCGCCACCATCTCAGAACTCACCGAACGCACCGTCGCCCTGACCCTCGCCGCCCATGACTCCATCGCCAGCATCAATCCCCCCGTCTTCTTCGCCGACCACGCCAACCTCCCACCCGATACCCTCTCACGCCTTTTCCAGAACGACCAGGCACGACAGGCACTCGCTCAAGACATCCATGCCGGATCCGAGGTCGTCGATGGCATCGAAATCCGCTTCCACTACCACGGAGAGCCGGTCCTGCGACCCGGCATCGCACGCGAAGTCTCCGTCACTCTCCCCTCCCAGCCTCTGACCGACCGCGCACCCTGGGTGCCTCCACAGGTCGATCTGCTCGTCCCTTCCTCCTGGACCGCACAACGCCTCGCCCCCAATCGCTTCCGACTGTTCTCCCAATCCGACGTTGCCAACCACAACACCGTTGTCGTGCAACTCCCCACCGGCCAGTCCGTCCCCTTCACCATGCTCGGCCCAGGTGAGGCCCAGGGGTTCCCCGCTGGCGATAACGTCCCCACCTGCTCCGTCTGTCGGGCGCGAGCCGGAGCCTGCCTCTGCCAGGAATGACCGACGCGCGCAGAAAAAACGCCGGGGGGCTCGACCCGGCGTTCAGGAGGAGGGAATGGAGAGTGCAAACTTGACAGTCATCGCCTTACTGTCTCGCCGATGACCATTCTCTTGCACTCTCCTTTAGAGCAAGCAACATGCCAAACCCATGACATGCCCCGTTTTCTGCGAAGAGCCGCCCGCTGGAATGGTTAAACCCATAAAATATAAGCCATTATGTCCCAACGGCTGCCTGCTGCCTCTCCTCCCAATGCGCAGGTGGCACCTCCCGACACCTTCAAGAAACGACAGCCGCCTGTGACGGACTGGCACCCGGCGTGCCAACCCTGCGCCGGCCAGATTCAGATGTTGAGTGTCGGCGACGGCAGCGGCCGTGCAATCTCTTCCACTCGATACCCCATGCCCACTGCTCCCAGCGTCGTCAGGTCCACGCAGCCGTCCCGCCTGCGATACAACCCAGGGTGCACACGTGCTTCCGCTGCCGACGCCTCCGGATAGAACTGCATCGCATTTGTCTCCACGCCCATGATCGTCCCCGCGTGCGCAGCCAGCAGCACATGCGGAATCTGCGCCAACATCGGATTGGTCAAATCCTGCACCATCAGCGTCATCCCCTTCCCCTTGGCGTAGCACATACTCAACATCGCCCCGGTCTGCGTCTTGCACGTCTTCAACGCTACCCCCGTCCAACCCAGCGAGCGGCCCAGTTCCACCATCCGCCAATCGTGCGCACTCTCATCCATGAACAACGGCTTCCGCGCCGATACGCTGTGAACGTCGATCCGGTTGGCTTCCAACTCGTAAGGAAATGGCTGCTCCACGTACAGAATCATCCCATAAATCCTCGGAAACTCGTCTTTCAAACGATCCATCATCCCATTCACATACCCCACCTCTCTCACCGTGCAATTGAAATCGGCCGTCAGCCAATCGACCCCCTCCTCCACCGCAATCTGCCCAACACGCACCAACCGTTCATAGTCCCACGCCCAATCACTCCCTCGTAACTTCACCTTCAGGCATTTCAAACCGTCCGCTCGAATCCAATCCCGCAACAGAACAGGGTAACCGTCCTCCGGCTCGTCGCCCCTCAAATCACCCGCGCCAATCGGGTCGAGTCCCCCAACCAAGTGCCACGCCCGCAGACGGTTGACTCGTGGCTGCACCAGAAACTCCACAGGCCATCGCCCCGCAAACTCCGGATCGCCTCCCAGAAACCACGCCAGGTCTCTCCCCATGAACTCCCCCCCGTACGTCTCATACACATCCCGCCCAACACATCTTCCATAGGCGTCATGCAACGCAATATCGAACGGCGAACAGCATACCAGCGCCGCCAGATACGGCATCTCTTCCCCGATCCCAAGTCGCTCATTGAACCGACGCCTCACACCCGGCAAAACCTCCCGCTGAAAGTCGTACCCCACCTCCATCGCATGGCCCGTCCCGCCGAATCCCCCCCACGCCGCCCCCAACTCCATGCAAAACTCCCTCAACGCCCGATGCCTCGCCTCATAGGCCAACTGGCTCGGCCACACCCACTGCACGCTCAGCGGCGTCTCGCCCCACCCCTCGGCAACATGCCCCTTGCCGTCCTCAACCCTCAACCGCACGCGAGCACACGTGACCGAGGTCAGAATCTCCGAACCAAACTTCAACGGCACCCGCGTCTCAACAGGCAAAAAATACAATTCCGCGCCGACCACCCGCACGTCCGTCAATCGGCCATAACTCATGACAACCCTCCCCTATTCGGGCAGCGCCTTGCCCTTCGTTTCCGGCGCAAACCAGATAACAATCATCCCCAGAACGTACACGATCGGCGTGATCGTCCCGCACATCCGCGCGTAGTCGTTGCCAAATCCGTTCACGATGTGCCCCGCGGCCAGTACCGCGATCGTCGCGAACACCCGCCCCGTGTTGTATGAAACACCCTGACCCGTCGCCCGAATCCGCGTCGGGAACAACTCCGGCAAATATAGCGGAAACCACCCGTAAAACGACGCCGTCACGCCGCCCACCACACCCACCATCAACAAGAAACCCACCCCGTACGTGTCCATCGTCCAAAACAGCGCCACGCACGACACCAGCGACAGCAGACACAGCGAAAAGTACGTCCGGGGCCGACTCAATCTCCCGGCAATCACCGGCGCCAGCAGACTGCATGCCACCGCGCCCAATGCCGACGCAATCTGAGCATAGGCCTTGGCTCGCGGATCGCCAGGATGGATCTGCTTGTCCACCCATGTCGGAATCCACTGCACCGACGCCCACGTCCCAATCAACGCGATCGAAGCGAATACAATCGCCAGAATCGTGCTCCGCCTCAGCCCGGGCGCGAAGACCTCCCGCAACGGCTGAGCGTGCTTCTGCTTGACCGCTCGCTGCCATCGCGGAGATTCCGGAACAAACAGCCGTATGAAAAATGTCAGCAACGCCGGCGCCGCCCCCGCCAGCATCACCCAACGCCACGACTGCGGCGTCACCGGAAAGACCACCCCGCCTACCGCGATCGCCAGAATCCCCACGTTCGCCGCGGCCCCAATGCATCCCGCCAACAGCGGCCGGCGATCCTGCGGCCAACATTCCATCACCAACGCCACACCCAGCGACCATTCCCCTCCCATCCCCAACGCCGCAATCAACCGCAGCAACGCCAACTGCCACGCCGATTGCGCAAAATACCCCAGACCCGTGAACAGCGAATACATCAGAATGCTCAATGCCATCGCTCGCACACGCCCGATCCGGTCTCCCAACCACCCAAATCCCAAGCCCCCGCATGCCGCCCCGAGAAGCCAGCACGCCGTGATGTATCCAAACCACGCGGCGATCGACTGGTCTCGCAACGGCTGCGGAACATCACCGAAAAACTCCATTAACGCCGGTCGACCAATCAGCGGAAATATCCCCTGTTCAAGCCCGTCAAACGCCCATCCCAGAAATGCCGCCACGAGAACCATCCATCGCTCACGCGATGACATCCCAGCTTCCCCCAACATCGTCTGATAATCAGGCGCCCCGCCAGGCAGTTGCGTTTGCTCCGGCATCATCGGCTCCATGAACGACTGCACCATTCGACCGTCCCCTGCCGATGCTAACGAAACGGAAACGGCGTGAAAAGAACCGATGCATGCCATCGCCATCAAATCCGCCTGGACTGGACTACCGTGCTTACCCTGTCCGCCTGACCGACTGAGCTTGCCATGACTACCGACCATCCTGCTGATCCCGAGTCCCTACGCCTCCAGGCCGATGCCCAACGCGCCGCCAACTGGAAACGATGGGGACCTTACCTCTCCGAACGACAGTGGGGTACCGTCCGCGAAGATTACTCGGCCGACGGCCAGTGCTGGGAATACTTCCCCCACGATCACGCACGCAGCCGAGCCTACCGCTGGGGCGAGGACGGCCTCCTCGGTTTCACCGACCGCCAGTGCCGACTCTGCTTCGCCGTCGCCCTCTGGAACGGCCTCGATCCCATCCTCAAAGAACGCCTGTTCGGACTCACCAACAGTGAGGGCAACCACGGCGAGGACCTCAAGGAACTCTACTACTACCTCGATTCCACACCCACACACTCCTACTTCAAAGCCCTGTACAAATACCCCCAACGCGAATTCCCCTATTCACGCCTCGTTGACGACAACCGCCGACGAAACAGACAGGCCACCGAGTTCGAAATCACCGACACCGGCATCTTCGACGACGACCGGTACTTCGATGTCCTCGCTGAGTACGCCAAGGCCTCTCCCAATGACATCCTCATCCGCCTCACCATTGCCAACCAGGCCGGCGATCCAGCTACGCTCCATCTCCTGCCAACCCTCTGGTTCCGAAATACCTGGACTTGGGGCTGCACCCACGAAGGCTGTACCCTCAAACCAAGCATGGCCCAATCCTCCCCAAACACCATCACAGGCGAGCATGCAACCCTCGGCCAGTTCCGGCTTGACCTCGAAACCTCCGAGTCCCAATCGCCCACTCTCCTCTTCACCGACAACGAAACCAACCTCCAACGACTCTACAACGTCCCCAACACCACCCCCTACGTCAAAGACGCCTTTCACCGATACTTGATCCACGCTGAACACCATGCCGTCAATCCGGCTAATCAGGGCACCAAGGCCGCCGCACACTACCGGCTCAACCTGCCACCCAGATCCCGCCAGGTGATCCGAATCCGCCTCCAAGTCGCCTCCGACCTGTCACCCACTGACCCGTTCACAGACTTCGACCAGATCTTCTCCTCCCGCGCCGACGAGGCAGACGCCTTCTATAACAGGCATATCCCGCCTTCCCTCCCGCCCGCGCAACGCCAAGTCATGCGACAAGCCTTCGCCGGGCTACTCTGGAGCAAACAGTTCTACCATTATGTCGTTGCCGACTGGCTCAACGGCGATCCCCTCCAACCGCCTCCTCCCCAAACACGAAAATCGGGGCGAAATCACGACTGGAACCACCTGTTCACCCGCGACATCCTCTCCGTCCCCGACAAGTGGGAATACCCCTG
>CAYVKG010000055.1:14999-29506 GCA_964451955.1 uncultured Tepidisphaeraceae bacterium | reverse complement strand
CACTGCGGCCAGTCAAATGACTCCGCTGACGCCACAAAAACCACCAGGTTCACCAGAACCACCACGACAAAACACCAATTAGACTTCATCTCTCGATCTCCTTCATGCAAACCAAACGACTCTCATGGCTGACGAATCGCCTCCAAAGCACGCTGCTCCAACATCGCCAAACGCGAATCAGACGCTCGTCGCTGACCCGTAACCAGCATCCTCGCCTCATCCAACAACAACCAACACTCCACCCAATCAAACCAGAAAATGGGCATCGTCCCCACCGAGCCCCCAACCATCTGATCAATCCACTGGTCCATATTCGCCTCAGCCGCCGCCAACGCCGCTTGCCCATCCTCGCCCCTGCCGGCGCGATGACACGCCATCGCCAGCATCGGATAAACCGTCGCTCGCGCACTGTCACGAGCCTCCGCACCAACGGCTTGACGAAGATGCTCCACCGCCAACTCATACCGCCCGGCCCGATACTCAATGTGCCCCGCTGTCTGACAAAAGTACCGCACTGGCAACCGCATCTTGCGACCGGCCGTGTTAACCGACTGCCTCTCCCGTTCGGACAACAGCTTCTCCGCCCTTGCCGCTAACTCCGCCGGATTACCCACCGGCTCGGGCGACAGCGAACAGCAGCGAATCACATTCAGAACCACCGACTCGTCCGAGTCGTCGCCCAATCGCTCAAGCATGCCGCCACATACCTCCCGATATCTCCTCTCGTCGCCGGCATACAGCAGCAACTGCGGGAGCCCCCACCACGCCGGCCCCTTCGGAGCCGCCCCAAGCTCTAGCGCCTTCGCGTAATCCGCCGCCGCCAGCTTCCATAGGCCCAGCTTCGCGTACAGCCCCCCGCGGCCTGACCACACCATATAGTGCTCCGGCAACAGATCGGCCGCCCTGCAGTACTCGCCGTAGGCCGCCGCCCAACCGCCGTTCTCCGCGTACGCCCGGGCACTGTCCAGCAACAGATTCACACCAGTCAGCCTCGCTGCAAAATTCTCCGATTTCCGCTGTGCGGCCAACGCCGCCTTCTCCGCCGCCCTCGCCCGCACCGCCTGCCAAATACTCCCCGCTGCCCCAATCAACAACGCCAACACAACCAACGCAACCGTCGTCAACATAACCTTGTTGCGACGGGCAACCTTCCGAAAACGATACCACGCCGATGGCGGCCTGGCCTCCACCGGCTCCTCGTTCAAAAACCGCCGCACGTCCGCCGCCAACGCCGCCGCCGTCTCGTAACGCCGCGTACGATCCTTCTCCAACGCCTTCCCCACAATCCAGTCCAGGTCCCCTCGCATCAGCGCCGATAACGTCCTCGGCTCCGTCCTCCGCTTCATCGACACCCCCGCCAACGCCTCCCCAAGCGTGCTCAAACGCGTGCTCGGCTGCGGTATCTCCTCCTCCCGGATGATGCGACGAATCTCGTCAAATCCCACCGTCTTGATTCTCTCCTCCGACAAAGGCGTCGTGCCCGTCAACAACTCGTAAAGCAACACGCCCAGCGAATAAATGTCGCTCCGCGTATCCACGTCGAGCCCGCTCAACTCCGCTTGTTCCGGACTCATGTACAACGGCGTCCCTATCATCTGGGCAAACCGACTATAAATCGTCTTGTCCGTCAGCGGCTGGCTGATCGCCTTCGCCACGCCAAAATCTATCACCTTCACCACAGGCTTCCCGTCGTGAAGCGTCACCAGCAGGTTCGTGGGCTTCAGATCCCGATGAATAACCCCCTTCTGATGAGCGTGCTGAATCGCCTGGCATACATCAATGAATAACTCCAGACGCTCTCGCAACGTTAGCCGATTCTGGTCGCAGAACTCCGTCAGCGGAATCCCCCGCACCAATTCCATCACAAAGTACGGATAACCCGATTCCGTTTCCCCGGCGTCCAGCACCTTCGCAATGTGCGGATGGTCCATCAGCGCCAACGCCTGTCGCTCCGCCTCAAAACGAGCAACAACATCGTGCGCCCCCATCGCAGGCCTGATCACCTTCAACGCCACCTTGCGCCGCACCGGCGTCTGCTGCTCAGCAACAAAAACACGCCCCATCCCCCCTTCCCCGATCTGCTCCATCAACTTGTACGGACCAATCATCCTGCCAGGTTGCTCGGTGGCCGGCACACGATCAACTCTGGCCGTCAGGACACCCGCCGGTCGCCCCATGAATGAACCCGCCTCCTCGTGCGCCCGCAGCAACGACTCCACCTCCGACCGAAGCGCCGGATTCCCACAGCACTCCCGATCCAGATACGCCGCCCGCTCCACAGGATCGGGAATGGCCAGCAACGTGAGAAAAAGAGACCGCTCGCTCATATCAACGACTCTCCGGCCGCAACCCGCGCCCAACGCCCCCAAACATAATAAGCGAAATCCACGCCCCAATCGCGCCAGAATTCCCCGCACTTACCCCCGCAGAACCCCATCCCGCCACTGCCACCTCTCACCTCACGCCAATCTCACCAATCGCCCGACGAAGCCACGCTCGCGCATAAACCCACAAACGGTCCGCCGACCGCGGCGAAATCCCCAATACCGCCGCCGCCTCCGGAATCGACATCCCCGCAAAATACCGAAGCTTCACCAGTTCCGCCCCTTCGGCATCCACCGTCCCAAACAACGACAATGCCTCGTCCACCGCCAATATCTCCTCCGATACTCCGGGTGCTACCAGATCCGCCATGTCCACCTCCAGACGATCCCGGTCTCCCCCTCGCTTCTGGCTCAGCTTCCGCCTGGCTTGTTCCACCAGAATCCGACGCATGGCCTCCGATGCCGCAGCGAAAAAACGCCCCCGGCTCCCCCAATGCCGTGATCTCTCCACGTCCACCAGCCGAAGATACGCTTCATGCACCAATGCCGTCGCCTGCAAGGTCTGGCCAGGCTTCTCGTGCGACAGTCTCTCCGCCGCTAGCCGACGCAACTCGTCATACACCAACGGCAACATTCGCTCGGCGGCCTGAGCGTCGCCCCCTTCAATGGCGCAGAGAAACTGAGTGATCTCATGCATACAACCGCCGACAACCGGATGGAACATCGCTTCCGCATCCAGTCTAGCTCAACCGCCCGACCTTTCAATCGCCCACCCTTGACAGCATGCCCCTTCCCCAACAATACCCCTCACCCCAACCCCTCCCCACTCGGCCGCCCGATCGACCGTCACAACTTTCGTCTCTACCTCTCCCCAAGCCCAATGTCGCCCCCCCTACTGCGCAAACCAAAACCCAAACCCGCCGACATTCAACTCCCGCCCCCTCCCGCAGTATCAAAAGCGACATCTATTCATGCCAAGGAGCATTCTATGACCACATCATCCCGGCGAACCTTCATTCAACAGTCGCTCGCAGTCGCGGCGACCGCTGTCCTCCCCAAAACCACCGCGTCGGCCGCAAACGGCTCGCCAACCATCCGGTTCGGCCTCGTCACCTATCAGTGGGGCCGCGATTGGGACGTCCCAACCCTCATCCGCAATTGCTCCACCGCCAAACTCCTCGGCGTCGAACTCCGCACCACCCATGCCCACAAAGTCGAACCAAACCTCAACCCCATCCAGCGAACCGAAGTCAAAAAACAATTCGCCGACAGCCCAGTCAGCCTCGTCAGCATCGGCTCCGCCGAAGACTTCCATTCCCCAGACCCCGCTAAACTCGCCAAAAACATCGAAAATACCAAGGCCTTCATCAAACTCTCCGCCGACGTCGGAGCCTCCGGCGTCAAGGTCCGACCCAATGACCTCCCAAAAGGCGTCGAACCCGCCAAAACCATCGAACAGATCGGCACGTCCCTCAACTCCCTCGGCCACTTCGCCGCCGACTACAACCAGCAAATCCGACTCGAAGTCCACGGCGGCTGCGCCAAACTCTCCATCATCAAACAAATCATGGATGTCGCCACGCACCCCAACGTCGCCGTCTGCTGGAACTCCAATAACTCCGACCTCGACGGCGGCCTGGATGCCAATTTCAACCTCGTCAGGCAACGCCTCGGATTCACCACCCACGTCCGCGAACTCGACACCCCAGGGTACCCCTGGCAACAACTCGCCAAGCTCTTTGTCAAAGCGGCCTACAAAGGTTGGTGGCTCCTTGAAGCCGGCAGCAAAGATCCCGCCGACCGCGTCGCCGCCCTCATCCGACAACGGGAAATCTTCGAAAAACTCATGGCCAACGCAACCGCTTGATCACCCCCCTCTCCACCCCAAGCGCATAAAACAACCCCGCGAGGCCGATTGTCGTGAGGCGACCGAATGCCCTGCAACAACGCGGCTCCCAACGGGGTTTCCGCAAGATCGAAATGCCTGTCCGGCCTCGCTAGTAAATGCCCTGCTGAACCATCGCGTCAGCAACCTTGATAAATCCCGCAATGTTCGCGCCGTTCACGTAGTTCACATAACCCGAACCGCTCCCATTCCCGCTGCCCTCTTCCTTCCCATACTTCACGCAATTCGCATGAATCGCGTTCATGATCCCCTTCAACGCATTGTCCACCTCGGCCGCCGAACGACGCATACAACCCGCGTTCTGCGTCATCTCCAGCCCCGACACCGAAACCCCACCGGCGTTCGCCGCCTTCCCAGGCCCGTACAAAATCTTCTTCTCCAAAAATACCGCGATGGCTTCCTCGGTCGACGGCATGTTCGCGCCTTCACTCACACAAATGCAGCCATTCTCCACCAGGTGCCGCGCGTCATTCCCATCCAGCTCGTTCTGCGTCGCCGACGGAAACGCAAGATCGCACGGGACCGACCACGGACGCTTCCCCTTCAGGAATTTGGCGCCCTGGTAACGCGCCGTATACTCGGAAATCCGACCGCGACGAACATTCTTTAGGTCCATCACCCACGCCAGCTTCTCCGGCGTAATCCCGTCCTTGTCCACAACCGTCCCATCCGAATCCGATAGCGTCAGCACCTTCGCCCCAAGCTGGTTCAGCTTCTCCACCGTGTACTGCGCCACGTTCCCCGAACCCGAAACCGTCGCCGTCTTCCCCTCAATCCCTTCGCCACGAGTCGCCAGCATCGCCTGGGCAAAATACACAGACCCGTACCCCGTCGCCTCAGGACGAATCAGCGACCCGCCCCAGTTCAGACCCTTGCCCGTCAATACACCGTTAAACCGATGCGTCAGCTTCCGATACTGCCCAAACAACGCGCCTATCTCCCTCCCGCCTACCCCAATGTCACCCGCCGGAACATCAATGTCCGGACCAATGTGACAATAAAGCTCGTTCATGAAAGCATGGCAAAACCGCATCACTTCCCCGTCCGACTTGCCGTGCGGATCAAAGTCCGAACCCCCCTTCGCGCCGCCCATCGGCAGCGTCGTCAGGCTGTTCTTCAAAACCTGCTCAAACGCCAGAAACTTCAGCACCCCAAGATTCACCGTCGGATGAAAACGCAACCCACCCTTGTATGGCCCAATCGCCGCATTCATCTGCACGCGATATCCCCGATTGATCTGAACCTTGCCCGCGTCATCCACCCAAGTCACCCGAAACATAATCACCCGGTCCGGCACCACCATCCGGTCCAGTATCCGCGCCTCCTGATACTTCTTGTTCGCCAACACCACCGGCATCACCGATCGAACCGCCTCCCGAACCGCCTGGTGAAACACCGTCTCCCCCGGGGCCTGTGCAACCACACGCTCCATGAACGCTTCAACCGCCTCCTCGCATGCCACGCTCGTCTTGCCCTCAGTTAACGTTGACATCTACTGCTCCTCTGAATAAACCATCAAGTATGAAATCAGATCCCGCGACTGCGAGCCCGGCTCAATGCTTGCGCCGGCAGATGCGGTCGATCGAATCCAAGTAATGCTTCAACAACCAGTATTTCTCCAAAAACTCGGCCCATCCGCAGGCCGGCACAAACCCCCTCTCCAACTCATCGCTCACCACCCCGCCAGGCGTCACGTGCGGCCGAAGCTGCGACCACATCTCCGCCCATGTGTTCGACGCATCCTTCGCAACCGACGCCACAACCCGCAAAAGATGCTCAGCCTCCGAAATGGCCGACAACGCCGGGGAGACAACCGCACCACGATCATCGCGGCCCCTATCGTCAGGCTCCGCCACCATGTCTATTCCTCCACCGTGCAAACACCCCCAGACCTTGACGGCCAAACCACAAAAACCCCCATGCTTGGCTGCCTAAAGGACCGCGGCTGATTCTGCAGGGAAGAAATGCCCCCCACAAGCCCCCAAGAATAACATCTATTACACGCTTAATGCATATATAAAATAGCATTATTAATACTCATATAATGCCTATCTTATGCCAACTCCTATGGCGGCCCGTATTTGTGCTGATGCGGAGACATGATCGCAAATGAAGTTTAAATAATGATTTATAGGCATTCACCAACAAGGCCTTTTGCCCTTGAATCTGCGCAACTTGCCTGAGATCATCAGATATATGCCCCTTGGTGAATGACTAGTCCTGGGTATTATATGGGTGACCCGATGGGAAAGCCTGAATCGCGAATCCTCTCACGCCGACGACAGACGTCCTCACATCCAAACTCCATCGCCGCCTCGGACGCGACAACGCCCTCACGCACCCTCGCAGAGGTCGAACACGCCCTGCGCGAGCGAGTCAAGGAACTCGAGTGCCTCTACACCATCTCCAAGCTGCGCGAAGATCACTTCCATTCCGTCGAGTCCTTTCTCCAAGGTGTCGTCAACTTCCTCCCAAAAGCATGGCAGTTCCCCGACATGGCCTGCGCTCGAATCGTCCATGGACAACGGCAATACCTCAGCGATCGGTTTCTCGAAGGCCCTTGGCGCATGGCCGCCGACGTCCGAGTCGGCGGCAGACCCGCGGGCGCCGTCGAGGTCTTCTACACCACCGGAGTCCCCGTCTTGCCCGACGGCCCCTTCCTCAAGGAAGAACACGCCCTCATCCGCGTTGTCGCTGAACGCGTCGGCAGCGCCCTCATGCACCTCAACGTCGAAAGTGAACTCCGCGAAGCACACGAGGTCCTCCGACGACAACATCAGACCCTCCAGGAAACCAATATCGCCCTCCGCACCGTCCTCTCCCGCCTCGAAGACGAAAAACGCGAAATCCGCGCTATGATGATGGCCAATATCCAGAAAATCATCATGCCCATCGTCTTCGAACTCGAAATCTCCGTCACCGGCCGCGAACGATCCTACGCAACACTCCTCCGACAAAGCCTCCAGGAAATCGCTTCCCCCTTCCTCACTCAACTCTCACGCCAACATCTCGAATTGACCCCCGTCGAAATCGCCATCAGCACCATGATCCGAAACGGTCTCTCCACCAAGGAAATCGCACAACTACGCTGCATCTCCGAAGCCACCGTCCGCAGACACCGCGAAAACATCCGCCGAAAACTCGGCCTCCAAAACCGCAAGGCCAACCTCGTCACCTACCTCCAGGCCGACCCCGAAACCGACGACTCGCACCCACAATCCCTCCCCTCGCGAGATTTCCTCCCCAACTCCACACCCCCCCCACCCCCCACCCCCAACACCACCCCCCAAAACGAAACACCACGCTAATACCCTAACACCCCGCCATCAAGACCCCATAAAGTTCCAACCCCCCCAAAGACAGCGGCAGCCTCCGCCCAATCACCGGACGCAACGTCCCATTCTCCAGCCCCGCAAGAATCCCGGCATGAATCGCCTCAACCTCCCGCTCCTTCGCGTTCATCAACGTCATCCCACGAATGTCCGCGTTCCGACGCATCGTCTCCCGCGGATCAATCTCTATCCGCCCACGACTCCCGATCACCACAACTCGCCCACCCGGCGACAAAATCCCCAGATCCTTCGCCAAGTTCACGTTCGCCAGCATCTCCAGTATCAGATCCACACCCCGGTTCCCCGTCAGACTCATCACCTCCCCCAGATAACCCTCCGCCCCATGGTCCAGCACATGATGCGCCCCCTGCTCCATCACCAGCCTCCGCCCCTTCTCCGTCCCCCCAGTCCCAATAACCCTCATTCCGTGTGCCCGCGCCATCTGCACCGCCGCTATCCCCACACCCCCCGTCGCTCCGTGCACCAACACCCGCTCCCCGGCCATCGCTCGCCCACGACAAAACAAACCGTAATATGCCGTCCCGTACGGCACCCCAAGCGCCGCCCCCTCCTCAAAACTGATCCCCTCCGGCAACAAATGCGTCTGCCACCCCTTCGCCACAACCAACTCCGCATACGCCCCGCTCACCGTCCCGCTCGTGTACACCCGATCCCCCACCCTCAAACCCTCCACTCCCGCCCCAATCGCCTCCACCACCCCCGCCGCGTCCATCCCCGGCGTATACGGAAACTCCCGCCCACCATAAATCCCCGCCCGAATGTACGTGTCCACCGGGTTCACTCCAATCGCGTGCACCCGTATCAAAACCTGACCCTCCGCCGCCACCGGCTCCCCCACCTCCTCCAGCTTCATCACGCCCGGATCACCAAATCCCCATACCCGTATCGCCTTCATCGCCGCCTCCACTCGCACTCGCCCTGCCCCCGTCCACCCATCCCCCGCCGCGCCGCTCAGTCGTTGTGCAGCTGACGCAAACGTGGACTCAACTGCAACATCAGCTGAATCCGCTCAAACTCGTCCAGCCAATCCTGCAGCGTCTCCGCCAACTCGTCCGCCGGCACCGACGACAACCCGGTCGAACACGCCGCACCCAACTGCTTCGCCGCCAACGCGCGATACCGCGACAACGACCGATCGCCGTACACGCCGCACAACTCCATGTCCTCCGCCATGAACAACACCACCGGCACACGCTCCCCTCCATTAACCCGGCAGCGACTCGCCAGATCCCGGTGCTTGTCCCGATCGGCAAACCGCAACTCAATACAACGCGCATTCGCCTCCGCGATTCGCTGCAGCAGCGGACACTGCTCCACGCAGTCCCCGCACCACAGCCCGCTTATCACCAGCACCTTCATCGACCGCCTGAAGGACTCAATCAACCGCCGCTGCCCTTCCGTCAACCCGGCCACACCGTAAACCTGTCCCCAGCGACGCTGCTGCTCCTTCGTGCCCGTACCCACATACTCCTCGTAGCCAAGCGCCACATCGAACTGCCCGGCCAGAAAACCCGCATCCATACCCGCTCTCCTTTCCACCGCCTCTCCACGCACCGGCGACAAACAGTCCATCCCGCCGCCTATTTCAGCGGGCCCGTCTTCGGCATCCCCGACGGCGAAGCCTTCAGGTTCTTCGACGACACCACCTCCCCCTTCTCCGTGTTCCAGACCATCTCATCAAACGACGCCACCTCCACACCATCCGCATCCCGCTGTATCGCGCGCCGCCTTTCCGTCCCCCGAATCGTCACCAAATGCCGCGACGGATCATATTCGATCGTCTCCGCCTCAAAATTGATCTCCTTCCCCGTCACATGCACATGACCCTCCGCCAATACTCGCCGAAACTGCATCCTCGGTGAGTACTCGTTGCCCGCCGGCCGAGTCGTCGCTTCCGTCGTCGGCTCAAGGTCCGCCACAACCCGCTCCGCAACCAGCGCAAATGCCTCCGTGTTCTCCCCAGGATTGATCTCACGCCTCACCGTCACCGGAGCACCACCCAACGTCGAATCACCCGTCAACGTCACCCTCCCCGCCTTCTCATCGTACACCAACCCCTTCGTCCACATGAACACCGTAAGACCCCGAATTCCCAGCGGATCCTTCGCCGCTTCCATCGCCGCCGGCCGCGTCGCCGGCATCCGGTTGTCCATGAAACCCATCCACCCCGCCTGCGGAATCGTCAGCCGCTTCTCGTCACGATCATAGTAAATCGCCGCCGACTTCACCCGAAACGCCCGAACCACCCGCCCCGTCCCATCCTTCAGATCCGACCGAACCTCCGCATCATCCTGAATCGCTATCGACTTGATCACCCGATCCCCCAACGCATCAAACTCCGACCGCCTCGTCGTCGGTCGCGTTTCAGGCCTCTCCACCACCCTCGTCGATCCCCCCGACGGCTGAGTCGTGCTCGGCCGGGTCGTCGTCATCAGCCGCACATGATCCCCCCGAACCACATTCTCCGCCCCGTCCGGATCCGTCGATTCCGCCGTCACCTCGCCAAAACACTCCACCACGTCCTCACCCCCGTCGGCCCGCATGCTCTTCGTCCATGTCACCTTCACCGGCCGCGGTCTGTCCTCCGCCGACTTCTGCGATATCCCGTCCAGCACCCCCCCACCCGTTACGTTGATCCGCTTCCGATCAGGAATCACCTGAATGATACGACCCGTCAATGTGCTCTTGTCCGCTTTGATAACCGCCGGCTCCCCATGCAGCGTCGCCGACGCCTCCTTGTCCTTCACATCCAACGTCAATTGGTCAGCGCTCACACGCTTCCCGTCAGGCGTAACCACCTCAACCTTCTCGTGAGCAACCAGACCCTCCAACTCACCCGGTAACATCTGCCCTGCCTTCGTCAACGCCCCCTGCGTCGCCGGACGTGTCGCCGGACGCGTCGCCGGCGCCGCCAACGACACATGCACGTACCCCGCCCGAAGATCACGCTCCGAATCCACCGCGTGAACCGAACCGATCGCCGCTATGCTCCTCGCAAATAGCTGCCCGCTTTCCGTCCGAGCCGTCAGCAGTTTCAACGTGTCGCAATCGATCTTCCGCACATCCGCCGGACCGTTCGGACCAATAACCACGCACGAAACCGCCCCACTCGCATCAATCTGCCGCAGCGGCGGATTCGTCTGCCTGACGCCCACGCCCTCCTTCCCCTCAGACCCAAACGCCAGTTGCAACCCGTCCGATGACATCTTCAACTGCGGGTGATCCACCTTCACCCTCCCACGAAGATCCGCACGCTCAATCGCCATCGAATCAAACCCGCCACCCTGCAGGTACAGCGTGCAGCGATCCGCCCAGTCCACCTCCAGCAGATCCGCCTTCCTCGTTCCCTTCCCCTCCGCCGAAACCTCCTCCATCAGCGGCAGCGACGCGTGGCTCTTCCCCGTCAATACCGCCGCCCCTCCCGCCTCCGAGTACTCCATCGATCGCGTGATGATCCGCGTACCATTCGAATCCGTAATCTCCACCGCCGTGCTTGGCGACCCCTCCAACGCAAAACCGTTGTCGATCGTCCAGAATGTCAACTGCGAGCACACAATCCGACTCGATCCCCGCTCGTTCGAGTTCGTCACATCCACCGGCCTGTCCGCGCTCCCCAACAGACGCACAATCGACTCCCCAGACGCTATACGCTCCGGCCGGTCCCCGGGCAACGGAACAATCGTCAACGGCCCGTTCCACAAAATCTCGATCGGACCCTCCCCGGGCCTCGTCGCCGGCACCGACCCCGGTCGCGACCCCCCCTTCGCTTGCCCCGAACCACCCTCCGCCTGCCGCGAAACACCCTCCGCCCCACCACCCCGACGCCTCACCCCAACCGGCGACCCGGGAACTGCCGCAACCGGACGCGCCCCAACAGCCCCGACAGATCCCATCCCCAATATCCCCGACTCGCCCCCCGACTCACTCAAAAAGTCAACCACCATCTCCTTCGCAATCGCAAGCCTCTTCCCATCCCGCAAAATCTCCACGTCCCGCGAGAACACCGCTCGATAAACAGGCTCCTCCTCGGCAGGGCGACTCGCCGCCATACCCCTCCTCGCCTCCCGTCTCACCCCCTCCCCGGCTATCGATCGATCCGCCGCCGCCAACGCCAACCCCGGAATCGCCCCCACCGGCTCCGGCAACCCCCGCAACCCAATACCCGCCGGACGCGTCGATGCTCGACCCAACTCCCCCGGCTCCTTGATCAATAGCCGCCGACCAGTCGCCACGTTCAACGACTCCAGCCGCCGATCCACTTCGTTATAACGCAGAACCAGCCCCTTCCCGTCAAATTCGTACTTCCTCCCCCGAACCGTGATCGGCACCTGGTTCGCCCCAATCACCTTCCCCCCATCATTGAACGCTTCCGTCCGAATCACAAACGTCTCGTTGTCAAACGACGCGTTGTTCATCGTCATCGTCAGCTCAGGCTCCACATCCTCCGCCTTCGCAAACAGCATCAGCGTCACGTCCCGCAGACTCCCGCTTCGGGGCGCGCCCTGCGAACCCGCCCCCAACGCGCCGCCCGGCCGGCCAATCCTCTCCTCCATCGTGATCAGCCCCGTCTTGCCCATGATCCGCAACCGTCGGTTGTCCCTCAGAAAAAACTCCACCTCCGGCTGCGTCACCAGCACCCGCCCGTCTTTCTGAGGCTCATATCGCTCCGCTCGCAACCGGCTCGTCCGCTGACCCGTCCCGGCATCATATCGCTCCCAATAAGGACGCTCGCCACCCGCCCCCATCCCCGATGGGCCCACGCTCGGCGGCGACACCACCTCCGAACCCGCGATCGCGGACTTCCCGCCCCCTCCCTGCCCAATCGGCTGCGCCTCCTGCAGTATCCAATACGCAAAATAGCCGAACCCCAATAGACACGCCGTCAACAGGATCAGTATCGTGCTTCGCAAATCACGTCTCCGGTTCAACGTCGAACATCTTCAGAACCACCAAATCCTGTACGTCTATCAACCCCACAGGATGGTTCCCATCGTCCACCACGGGAACTTCATCAATCCGATACGCCTTCATCATCCCCATTACTTCGCTCGCCAACGCGTCTTCGTGAATCCGCTTCGGATCACGCTTCATCACCTCCCCGATACACCTCCCCAACGACGATCCGTTCCCCTCCGTCAGCAACCGTCGCAAATCCCCGTCCGTGAATATCCCCGACATCTCCCCGGCATCGTTCACCAAAATCACCGCCCCGCTCCGACGCTTGATCTTGCTCGTCTCCGCCAGCACCTGCCCAACCGTCAATCGATCCGATGCCACCGGAAGATTCTCCCCCAATCGAAACGTCATCGCCTCCTTCACCCGAATCAGCTTCCGACCCAGCTGCCCCGCCGGATGAAATACCGCAAAATCCTCCGCCGTGAACCGCCGCTCCCTCATCACCGACAACGCCAACGCGTCACCTAACGCCAGCATCGCCGTCGTCGTCGCGCTCGGCGCCAAACCCAACGGACATGCCTCCTCAATCCGCCCAAGCTTCAACACCACGTCCGATGACCTCCCCAGCGAATTCCCGTCCGTACTCGTAACCCCGATCACCGGATGACCCAGCTTCTTGATCACGCTCAACATCCGCACAATCTCATCGCTCTCCCCGGAATACGACAAGATCAATACCACGTCCCCCTCTCGAATCGCACCCACGTCCCCGTGCAATGCGTCCGTCGGATTCAAAAAATGGCTCGGCGTCCCCGTCGATGACATCGTCGCCGCCACCTTCCTCGCAATGAACCCCGCTTTGCCTACCCCCGATGTTAACACCGCCCCTCGACAACCCAGAATCATCTCCACCGCACGAAAAAAACGCTCGTCAATGACCCCCGATAGGCCCGCCACCGCCGCCGCTTCCGTCCGGATCACGTCCACCGCGAATTCACGCAAAGAATCGTCCATAAAATCACAGAGGCGAGGCATGCCTCGCCCTCAAATGCCCGTCCTCTTCCCGGTTGTCTGGATTATCAACCGAAGCTCATTAAAATCAAGCCAACTCCCCGATTGGCGGGGCGACAACGGCGTCGCGCACCCACACCTGCGCCATGAACCCGAATCGAGGCGTCCCTTGGAGTACCGCGTTCAGCTCGACATCTATAACGGCCCGCTCGATCTCCTCCTCTACCTGATCAAGCGCGATGAACTCGATATCTACGATATCCCCATCGCTCGCATCACCGACTCCTACATGGCCTACATCACCGACCTCCAGCAGCTCCGCAATAACCAGGGCCTCGACATCAACGTCGCCGGCGATTTCCTCGTCATGGCCGCTACACTCATGGAAATCAAGTCCGCTATGCTCCTCCCCAAGCCCCCCCCCGACCCCAATAACACCGATACCACCGCCCAGGAACTCGCCGACCCACGCTACGAACTCGTCCAGAAACTCCTCGAATACAAACGATTCAAAGACGCTGCCACCGCCCTCGAACGACAACAGGCCCTCCACCAGGACCGATTCGCTCGCGCCCCCGCTAAACGCGACGGCCACCCCGATGAACCACCACCCGTCGATCTCGAGGAAGTACAGGTCTGGGACCTCCTCGCCGCCTTCACTCGACTCATGCAAGAGCTCGGCCTCCGCAAACCCTCCGACCACGAAGTCCTCTACGACGATACCCCCATCGACCTCCACGCCGCAGATATCGAAGACCGCCTCAAACGCGACGGCCAACTCACCCTCCGACAACTCTTCGAAGGCCGAAAAAACCGCAGCGAAATGATCGGCCTCTTCCTCGCTCTACTCGAACTCGTCCGACAAAAAAAAATCCTCGTCAAAACCGGCGACCTTATCAACGAACTGACCATCGAAACCGCCCCCCCAGAACACCGCAACGCCGCGCCCCACACGCCCCGCCACAACGCCGACCGGTCCCGCCCCCCCCCCGCCCCGGCCCCCCCCCCGGCCCCCTC
>CAYVKG010000055.1:10913-14989 GCA_964451955.1 uncultured Tepidisphaeraceae bacterium | reverse complement strand
CCAGAACCAAACCCAGACCACCCCCAATCCCCCCGCCCCTGACCAATGACCCGGAGCACCCTCATGACCTCCCCCTCCTCCCCCCAAAAAATCGCGATCCCCACAACTCTCCTCCTCGGCCTCTCGACCATCCTCATCTGCCAAGCCCTCCTCTTCCTCGATGTCCGAATCTCCCAACGACCACCCCTCCACTCCCATCACGACATCCTCACTTTCCTCGCCGATCATCCCCCCGTCGGCCTCCTCCAGAAACTCGCCCGAACCGTCTCCGTCAACATCACCCCCCTCGCTTGGCTCGGTTATCTCCTCTTCCTCGACGGCCTGCTCATCCTCCAGACAGGCTCCAGCCCCCTCCGACGCCGCCCCCATCACTTCGCCCTCCTCTTCCTCGCTTCCGTCTCCATCTGGTGCGTCTTCGATTGGGTCAATTTCTACTCCATCCGCGCCTGGAGATACATCGGCATGCCCGACTCCTTCAACCAACGCGCCATCGGCTACCTCATCGCCTTCGGCACCATCGTCCCGGGTATGCTCCTCACCGGCCAAACCCTGCTCAATGCCCACGCCTTCAACTGGGCTCGATCACCCGCCTGGCGATTGCCCCCCTGGCTCCCCTTCCTCTCACTCGCCGCCGGCATCGCCATGTTCCTCTGGCCACTCCTACACCCCGACCCCATCACCAACCTCACCCTCTGGGCCAGCCTCGTCTTCCTCCTCGACCCCATCAACTACTGGCTCGGCCGACCCAGCATGTGGCGCGACTGGCAAAACGGCTGGTTCGGACGAACTCTCGCCTGCTTTGCAGGCGGACTCCTCTGCGGGTTCCTCTGGGAATTCTGGAACTACTACGCCCTCACCAAATGGGTCTACCACCTCCCCTTCCTCGGCCACGCCGAACAACTCCGCTACTTCGAGATGCCTCTCCTCGGCCTCTTCGGCTTCCTCCCCTTCGGACTCGAATGCTGGGTCATGTGGCAAACCCTCCGCATACCCCTCGACGGCCTCGCCGAACCCATCCCCAACGACCAGACTCTCCTCTAACAACCCACCACGTACTTCGCCACCTCGTCCCCACCCCACATCGCACATCGCACCAGTTCGCCCCTTCGCAAATTCCCAAAACATCCACTATCACACTGCGCACATCTCACAATCTCACCCCAACGACCCTCCCTCAGCTTCCTCGGTAACTCCGCGTCCGCAATCAACGCCCGCCCGATCGCCACAAGATCACACCTCCCCTCCCGAATCGCTCGCGATGCCGCCTCCGCATCCTCCATCCCCTTCACCGCAATCACCGGAACCCCAAACTGCTTGAACGGCTTCGCCAAATCCGCCTCAACCTCACGCCGCGCAGGCGATATGTCCAAAACATCCACACCCGCCTCCACCAGCCCCTTCGCGAAAACCAGGCTCTCCTCAACCCCATACCCCTCCCCGACCGGCGTATGCCGATAAAAAATCAAATACCCGCCCCCCACCGCCTTCCGAATCGCCCGCACAATCCCCTGACCAAATCGACCACGATTCTCCAGCGATCCGCCGTACTCATCCTCACGCCTGTTCCGGTCCGGCATGAAAAACTGATTCATCAGGTATCCATGCGCCCCATGTGCCTCCACCGCGTCAAAACCCGCCTCCCGGCACACCTTCGCCGCATTCCCATACGCCTCAAATGTCTCCTCTATCCGCGACTTCGACACAACATTCGGATCCTGCGCCGACCCAAACTCCACCGGAAACAACTGGATCCCCACAAACGCCCCCTCCCGATGAACCGCCTCCACCAGCGGCCGAAGCCTCCCCACCGTCAGTTCCTCCCTAAACCGCCAAACACTCGTCACCTCCACCGTCACCCACGCCGCACCCCCTCGCGCCAGCCTACGATACCACCCAATCCCCTCCGCCGACGTGATCGGCCGCAACTGCAGCATCGGCGGCGCAACAATCCGATTCCTCAGCGCTAGACGCCCAATACGAAACGTCGAAAATAGCTCCGGATACAAATTCTCGCTCGTCGATTCCATCTCCCCATTATACACCCCCTGCCCTCCTCTACGTACAAACCCAACTACTCGCCACCGCCCTTCCCAACTCCCCTTCCCTTGCTCCCGGCCCTTCCGCCGCTAAACTATCGGCCCCCGATCCAGACCGATCGGATCTAGCACGAAAGGCACTCCACTATGCGCATCGCAGTCATCGGCGGCGACGGAACAGGTCCCGAAGTGGTCGCTGAAGGCCTCAAGGCCCTCAAGGCCGTCTCCGAAAAACTCTCCTTCCAATACTCACTCAAACACTTCGATATCTCCGGCGACCGCTACCTCGCCGCCGGTGGAGATCCCAACAGGCAAACCATCCCCGTCATCCACGACGACGAAATCGCCGAACTCCGCTCCTTCGACGCCATCTACCTCGGCGCCGTCGGACACCCCAAAATCGCCCCCGGTATCCTCGAAAAAGGCGTCCTCCTCCGACTTCGCTTCGAACTCGATCAGTACATCAACCTCCGACCTGTCCGACTCTACCCAGGCGTCGAAACCCCCCTCGCTAACAAGAAACCCGACGATATCAACTTCATCGTCGTCCGCGAAAACACCGAAGGCATCTACACCGGCATGGGCGGCGTCCAGTACAAGGGAACGCCCGCCGAAGTCTCCACCCAGATCAACTGCACCACCCGCTTCGGCGCAGAACGCGCCATCCGCTACGCCTTTGAACTCACCCGCCGACGCAACTCTAACAAAAAAATGCTCACCCTCGTCCACAAAACCAACGTCCTCACCTTCGCCGGCGATACCTGGTTCCGAGCCTTCAACGAAATCGGCCAAAAAGAATACCCCGATATCAAACGCGACTACAACCACGTCGACGCCTGCTGCATGTGGTTCGTCAAAAACCCCGAATACTACGACGTCATCGTCACCGACAATATCTTCGGTGACATCATCACCGACCTCGCCGCCGTCATACAGGGCGGCCTCGGCGTCGCCGCCGGCGGTAACATCAACCCAACCGGCGTCTCCATGTACGAACCCATGGGCGGCTCCGCACCCAAATACACCGGCCAAAACGTCATCAACCCCATGGCCGCCATCGGCGCTCTCGCCATGCTCCTCCGCGAAACCGGCAACAACAAGGGCGACAAAAAGCTCATCGACGCCGGTAACCGCGTCGAAGCCGCTATCCTCGCCACCACACCCAAAATGAAATCCCAGGCCGCCGGACGCATGGGATTCTCCACCACCCAAGTCGGCGACCTCGTCGCCCAAGCCATCAAAACCGCCAACTAGCCCCAAACACCATCCCCACAAAAGGCATGCCGCCCATTAACCCGCCCCCGAACCTTCCCTCTTCCCCTTTCCAGGACCCACCTATGTACCAAGCCCTCATCCTCGATATGGACGGCCTCCTCGTTGACACCGAAAAGCTCTACATCCGCTGCAACCACGACATCGCCCATCGCTTCAACAAAACCCTCACCTCCCGTACCATCCTCCGTATGACCGGCCGCGCACCCGTCGAATCCCTCGCCATCTTCGCCTCCGATCTCCAAATCCCCGAAGACCCCCGTACACTCGTCGCCCTCCGCGAGGATCTGATGTACAAACTCCTCCAAACCGACCTGGCACCCATGCCCGGCCTCCAACAGTTCCTCGACTACGCCCGACCCATCTTCCCCCTCGCACTTGCCACCGGCTCCCCTGCCCGACTCGTCAACGTCGTACTCCAGACGCTCAAGCTCCATGGCGTCTTCCAGGTCATCCAAACCTCCGAAGGCCTCACGCGCGGAAAGCCCCACCCCGACATCTTCCTCCACGCCGCCAGCCGCCTCCAGGTAACCCCCGATCGCTGCATCGTCCTCGAAGACTCCGAAAACGGCATACGCGCAGGCCGCGCCGCCGCCTGCTACACCATCGCCGTCCCGAACCACGACACGCAATCACAGGATTTCTCCGCCGCTCATTTCGTCGCCGAAAGCCTCCTCGACGCCGCAGCACACATCCGCAGCCTGCAACCCTGAGCCCCGCCCCCCGGCGCGGCCCCCCCGGGGGGGGGGGGGGCGAAGCCGCCGCGCC
>CAYVKG010000055.1:0-10903 GCA_964451955.1 uncultured Tepidisphaeraceae bacterium | reverse complement strand
CAATCACACCCCCAACTTCACCACGCCGCCCCCAAATCTCCTCCGCGGCAATCCAACCCCATCACCTCAAACTGCCCCCAAACTCCATCCCCAAACACCCCTCACCCGATCGGAACCAACAACACAGGCAACTCCGACTCCATCGCCGCCCGCGGACCCACGCTCGCCGACCAGAACGCTTCACTCCCCGCTTTCCGGTGCGTCGAAAGCACAATCGCGTCAGCATCGACCTCCGCCGCAACATCCAGAATCGTCACCACTCGCTTCCCCCGCCGAACCACGCTCTCCGCCTCCACTCCCAGCTCCCGGATCCCACGCGCAACACCCTTCAGATACTCCTCCGCATTCTGCTGCTCAAGCTCCAGCACCGCCGCCATCGTGCCCGGCAACATCGCCGCCGCCGCCGCCCGCTCCCCCCGCAGGCTCCGTACCGTGTGAACCACCGTCAACAACTGTATCCTCGCCCCGCATGCCTTCGCCAGCTCAACCGCCCAACCCACACTCTCCTCGTGCTGCGACTCGCCATCCAGCGGCACCAGCAACCGGTGCTTCCCCAGAAAAGACTCACGCATCCGATGCTTCGGCGGAATCAGCAACACCGGCGCAGATCCCTTCGATACCACCTGCTGCGCCACCGACCCAAATACCCACCGCGACGGATTCGCCCGACCATGCGTCGACATCACGATCACGTCCGGATGAAGCTCCGATATGTGCTCCACGATCCCCACCGCTATGTCCGCCGTCTCCCCCGTGTGCACGTGACGCTCAACCACCACCCCCGCCATCACCCCCCGTTCCGAAACCTCCCTCAAATAATCCTCCGCTTCACCCGCCTCCCTCAGATGCCGCTCCTGGTGCACATGATGTGGAGCGTCCCTCTCAATCACATGCAATAGCGTTATCCTTCCACCCGTCGGCCTTGCCACGCACGCCGCCGCCCCCAACGCCGCCTCCGCCATCTCCGATCCATCCAGCGGCACCAGCAGATTCCACGACATCGCCTCACCCTCCAAAGAACGTCTGGTACAACAAATACACGTTCAATGCTATGATCAGCGCCCCCACGATCCACGCCAGCACACTCGTTGCCTTCCGGTTCACCAACACCCCCATGATCTCACGCCGACTCGTAAACACGATCAGCGGAATCACCACGAACGGCAACCCGAAACTCAATATCACCTGGCTGATCACCAGCGTCCGCGTCGGATCCAACCCCATGAATATCACCACAAACGACGGCAACATCGTCACCCCACGCCGAATCCACAACGCGATGTCCCGCTTGATGAACCCCTGCATCACAACCTGACCCGCCATCGTCCCCACCGCCGACGACGATAGCCCCGCCGCCAGCAACGATATCCCGAACACCACGCTCGCCGCGGGACCAAGCATCGGCAGCGTCTGGTGCGCCTCCTCAATCGACGCCACCTGCGTCTGACCCGTCTTGTAAAACGTCGTCGCCGCCATGATCAGCATCGCCGCGTTCACCAACCCCGCCACTCCCATCGCCACCACCACGTCTATCACTTCAAATCCCAATAAACGCTTCATCTGCTCCGGCGTCTTCACAATCACCCTCGACTGCGTCAACGCCGAATGCAACAGCACCGCGTGCGGCATCACCGTCGCCCCCAATATCCCCGCTGCCAACAACACGCTCTCCCGGTTGCTGAACCTCGGCACCAAACCCCCCGCCACGTCCCGCCATCCCGGCGGTGACAAAATCGTCTCAATCAGATAACACACCGCCACCACTCCCACCAGCACCGTTATCACCGCCTCAAACGGCCGAAAACCGTATCGCTCCAAACCCAACAACAAAAACGTCGATAGCCCCGTGATGAGCCCGGCCACCCACAACGGCATCCCAAACAACAAGTAAAAACCCAACGCCGCGCCCAAAAACTCCGCCAAATCCGTCGCCATCGCAACCAGTTCGTTGATCACCCACAAAGACCATACCACCGGCGCCGAATACTCCTCCCGGCATAGCTCCGCCAAGTTCCGCCCGGCCGCTATCCCCAGCTTCGCCGACAGCGTCTGCAACAGCATCGCCATCAGGTTGCTCGCCACAATCACCCAGACCAACTCATATCCAAATGCCGAACCCCCCTGGATGTTCGTCGCGAAATTCCCGGGATCCATGTACGCCACCGACGCAATGAACGCCGGCCCCAGGAACGGCATCAGCCGCCCAAACAGCCCCGCCTTGCTCTTCCCCGACAATACATCCTGCGCCGCCTGCGCTGTCGTCGATGATGCCCCTGATGAACTCCCGGAACCTGAACTCATCACCTTCCCTCTGTCCCAGTCACACCCTCAACCACATCACACCATCCAACTCGCTCACCAACCACCATTCTAGGCTCCCACACCCCCAACAGCCATCACTCATTCCTCCACCGCCTCCTTCTGGTCCTCCACCGTCATCAAATTCAGCACCCCCGTCGGAATGTACCCCCGGGGAAACAACAGCGCCAGCTTGCTGCCCTCATACGCCATGCAAATCCGCCCAAACGGATCCACCCACACCCGCTCCAGATGCTCCGCCCTCGGGATCCCCCGTGTAAACGTCGCCTCCAATTCAAAGGGCTCCCCTTCACCAACACCCCTCGGCCGAATCCGCAACACACGCCCAGGCCGATTGATCAAGAACAACACCCCCTCCCCGGTCCTCACCAGGTGCACCTCCCCATCACCTCTCGCCTCTTCCGGTAACCTCCATTCCACCCTCGACCCATCTTTCCTTATCAACTTCAGCCCTGCCTGCCCTCCGTAGTAACACGTCCCCTCACCGTCCACCAATAGCACCTTCCCCTCACTATCCCATGGCCCCGTCGCCGGAATCGTCGCCGGTCCCGTCGTCGCAACCCTACCCCTCAAACCCCCACGCCACGCCCCAACCTCCTCCGACCTGCTGTACAACGGCTCCGACTCTCCCAGCACACGCCACTCCCTCGCCCCCAACACCCATCCATCCTTCTGCTTCGCCCCAGGCCAGTTGTTCTTGTCCCATCCCACCCTCGCATTCGGATACTCCAGCTTCCATACCGGCATCCGCGGCGTCGGATCCACCAGCCGCGGATCCACAATCAACACCCCCCCACCCCTCCACGCCGCTTCCCCCGCCACCCCCGCAACCGTCGCCGGGACCGTCGCCGCCAACGACCGCGATCCCCTCCGCAATACAAACCGCCCTCCACGGCCTATCCCCATAAACTCCCCATACCCCCTCTCATCCTTCCTCAACAACGGCACCAATTCACCCCCAATATACCGCCTCGGACCCCTCTCTTCGTCCGTCACAATCCACTCCGGACCATGCGGCTCCAATCTCGCCTTCCCAACCTCCAAACCCCTCACCAAATCCTGCGGCAATAGCCGGATCGACTCCCCAGGCAACGCAACCAACCACGCCGGCGATATCACCACCGGCTCATTCTCCCCCCGTGGGATCGATACCCCACGCTCCGCGTGAAACAACACGCCCCCGTCCCTATACCGACTCACCACACGCAGCCGCCCGTCCACCAATTCCATGCCCCCCAACAACGGACTCACCTTCGACCTCAATAAGTCCTTCAACCTCGCCCGTGTCTCAGCCGGCTCGCTGTCCATCACCTTCTCCGCTACCGCCCACAACCCCGGACCGTACCGCGTCAACTCCTCATATGCCTTCTCACGCCTCTCTCCGTCCGGGTCCGACAATTGCATCACCAATTCCGTGATCTTCTTCTCCTCCCCCTCCCCCATCGCATCCAGCGGCACCACGTTCAGCCGCACCGCGTCCCCCTCATCACTCAACAACTGCAACACGCTCCCGTCTAACAGCGGTATCAGATGCACCAGACCCGCCGGCCAACTCACTTCATCTCTCAACCTCCGCCATCCCCCCCCCACATACTGCACCGCCCCCTCGCTCCCCACATCTCCCCCATCCGGCGGAATCCACCCCATCGGACCCACTCCACTAAACGTGATCTGCACCGGCCCATGCTTCCCACCCGCCTCACACAACGCCGGACTCGCTGACTCAACCACTCGCTTCCCCACCCCAAACACCGTCACCCCCGTCCTCGTCGGCACAACAATCTTGTCCTCCCAACTCCTCGCCCGCTCCCAGTCATAAGCCCCCCCTCCAACCATCGGCTGCCTCCCCTCCTCGCTCACCAGCTCATAACCCTCCCCTCCCTCCTTCCGACACACCAAATACGCCCGCTCCCCCTTCTCCACACTCATCCAATGCACGTATACCGGCCTCTCCCGCGTCAAAATCACCTCTTCTTCCCCGGCCTTCGACAACACCCCCTCCGTGTCCCCCGCGCCCGCCCGAGTAATCCACAGCCTCCCCGTGTTGTCCAGATACGCCCGCTCCGACAACGCAATGTGCCCCGCAAATGCCAACCCCACCGGCTCCTCCATCGGCTGCGTCGCCGGATAATTCGCGTACACCCGCCTCACCAGCTCCATGTACGTCGGGGGGGCGGATACCTCAACCCCCCCCCGCGCCGCCCCCGGCGTCGCAGCCTGCGTCGCTGCCACTACCCGTCTCCCACCCTCCATCATCCCTCGCCCACCCAACCGCTCACGCAACCACAAACTCCCCATCAACGCCGCCCCCAGCCCCACCCCCACCAGCGCCAATGTCCCCAACCTCAGTCGACTGGCTTCCATGCTGCGTTCCCTTCGCAAATCCCCCAATCACCGCTCCTTTGCTCTTCTCCGGAACTCCACGCATGACCCTGCGTGAACATCCGCCTATTATCTCTCCCAACTACACCCCCCGCAACCGCCGATCTCCCTCACCACTTCCCGCCACGTCTTCCCCTCCCATTCCTCCCCTTGTAGAATCCCCCCTCCTTTACTCAACCGAGGAGATTATGAATCTACACCAAACCGACCCGCAAATCGCCGAACTCATCGCCCTCGAGGCAAAACGTCAGGAATCCACCCTCGAGCTCATCGCCTCCGAAAACCACGTCTCCCCGGCCGTCATGGCCGCCGCAGGCTCCTGCCTCACCAACAAATACGCCGAAGGTTACCCCAACGCTCGCTACTACCAGGCCTGTGGCTACTACGACCAGGTCGAATCCCTCGCCATCGACCGCGCAAAACAACTCTTCAACTGCCGCTTCGCCAACGTCCAACCCCACTCCGGCGCCAACGCTAACCTCGCCGCCTTCATGGCCCTCATGAACCCCGGTGACCAGTTCATCTCCCTCAACCTCGCCTCCGGCGGACACCTCTCTCACGGCATGAAACTCAATACCTCCGCCATCTTCTACAAGGCCGCACACTACGAACTCGACCCCAACTCCGAAACCATCGACTTCAACTCCGTCCGCGCTAAAGCCCTCGAACTCAAACCCAAAATGATCCTCTGCGGCTACTCCGCTTACCCCCGCATCATCGACTTCGCTAAATTCCGCCAAATCGCCGACGAAGTCGGCGCCTTCCTCCTCGCCGATATCGCCCATATCGCCGGCCTCGTCGCTACAGGCGTACACCCCTCCCCGTTCCCTCACTGCCACGTCGTCACCACCACCACCCACAAAACCCTCCGCGGACCACGCGGCGGACTCATCCTCACCAACGACGAAAACCTCGCCAAATCCATCAACCGCTCCGTCTTCCCAGGCTCCCAGGGCGGACCCCTCATGCACATCATCGCCGCCAAGGCCGTCGCCTTCCACGAAGCCCTCCAACCCGCCTTCAAATCCTACTGCCAACAAATCGTCAAAAACGCCGCCGCCCTCGCCGCCGCTCTCATACAACGCGGCTACCGCCTCTGCTCCGGCGGAACCGATAACCACCTCATGCTCGTCGACCTCCGACCACGCAGCGCTGACCTCACCGGCGCCGACGCCGCCAATGCCCTCGAAGCCGCTGGCATCATCGCCAATAAAAACGGCATCCCCAATGACCCACGACCCCCCAAATTCACCTCCGGCGTTCGCCTCGGAACCCCCGCCATCACCACCCGCGGCCTCAAGGAATCCCACATGCCCACCGTCGCCGATTTCATCGACCGCGCTTTGATGAACAAAGATAACCCCTCCACACTCGCTCAAATCAAAGCCGAAGTCGCTTCCTTCGCCTCCAAATTCCCCATGCCCCATTAACCCCTGAACTCGTTCCATCAACTCCTAACCAACAACATCAACATGGCTAAAAACATCAAACCCCGTAAAGACGATTACTCCCAATGGTACCTCGACGTCATCAAGGCCGCCCAACTAGCCGACTACTCCCCAGTCAAAGGCTGCATGGTCATCCGCCCGGAAGGCTACGCCGTCTGGGAAGCCATCCAACGCGACCTCGATAAACGCTTCAAAGACACCGGCCACGTCAACGCCTACTTCCCCCTCCTCATCCCCCAGTCCTTCCTCGCAAAAGAAGCCGAACACGTCGAAGGCTTCGCCATGGAATGCGCCCTCGTCACACACTCCCGACTCAAAAAAGACCCCGCCGGCGGCGGCATCCAGCCCGACCCCGCCTCCAAACTCGAAGAACCACTCGTCATACGCCCCACCTCCGAAACCATCATCGGACAAATGTACCACGAGTGGATCCAGTCCTACCGCGACCTCCCCATCCTCATCAACCAGTGGGCCAACGTCATGCGATGGGAAATGCGAACCCGCCTCTTCCTCCGAACCGCGGAATTCCTCTGGCAGGAAGGACACACCGCACACGAAACCTCCGATGAGGCCCAAAAAGAAACCCTCCAGATCCTCGACCTCTACGCCGACTTCGCCGAGAATATCCTCGCCATCCCCGTCACAAAGGGCGCAAAAACCGACGCCGAAAAGTTCCCGGGCGCCGTCACCACCTATGCCATCGAAGGACTCATGCAGGACGGCAAAGCACTCCAGTGCGGTACCTCCCACTTCCTCGGACAAAACTTCGCCAAAGCCTTCGATATCAAATTCCTCGGCCGAAACCAGGCCCAGGAATTCGTCTGGACCACCTCCTGGGGAGTCTCTACTCGACTCATCGGCGCCATGATCATGGCCCACTCCGACGACGAAGGACTCGTCCTACCCCCTCGAGTCGCCCCCACCGTCGCCGCCATCGTCCCTATCTTCAAAAACCCCCAGGAAGAACAAACCGTCCGCGAATTCATCGACAAAATGCTCCAGGCCCTCGTCGGACCCGCCGAACTCGCCGCCGCTCATGCCCGCCTTTCCCGCGACGGCATCGCCAGCTACTTCTTCGACCCCGTCACACACCAACGCATCGTCGTCGACTGGCGAGACACCCGCCCAGGCGACAAACAATACTACTGGGAACAACGCGGCGTCCCCTTCCGCTTCGAAGTCGGGCCCCGCGACGTCCAGGCAGCCGCCTCACTCATGAAACGCCGCCTCGACCGCGCCAAGGAAACCGTCCCCCTCAACCAGCTCTCCCCAACCTTCCTCCACGCCAAACTCGAGGAAGTCCACGCTGCCATGTTCCAAAAAGCCCTCGAATTCCGCACTCAAAACACCCGACATGCCCACTCCTACGACGAACTCAAAATGATCCTCTCCGAATCCGCCGGCTTCGTCCGCTGCCATTTCGTCCCCGACAAAACCAACGAAGCCAAAATCAAGGACGAAACCAAAGCCACCGTCCGCGTCATCCCCTTCGACCAAAACAACACCCCGGGCAAATGCATCTACACCGGCCAGGATACCACCACCCAGGTCCTCTTCGCACAAGCCTACTGACCACTCCCCAAGCCGCCCCCCACCCGACGCCATCGTCGTCTGGCAAGGCATGCCAGAGCCAAACGAGATTGACCTCGGCTTTGGCGCGGCCGGAGATCGGGTTGCTTCAGCAATTGGCCCGCGAAACTCACAACGTAAACGCAAATCGGTCTATCAACGCCCCTGGCAGCCGCGATGAACTCGTCGATCGTTCTTTGTACGTGCTGTCGCTCGGTAAAAGATCTCGCTCCGACGTCAGCCCCACCAAATTCTCCCCAAGCATCCTATAGACCGTCTCGTCAAAACGCATGACATTCAGCGGAGCCACGATCTGCCCACCCTCGACCCAGAATGTCGCGAAACGCGTCATGCCCGTCATCCGGCACGCGGGTCGATCGGAGTAATTCAGGTACCACAAACGATTGACGTAAACACCCGTTCCCAGCTTCTGCAGGACTTCCTGCGCCGCGATTCCTCCCCCCGCCATGTCCAGCGACTCCGGAACCTCGTTCCCATTCGGTGTCGTCCCGTACTCCTTGGCCGACCGCGGACCGGCCAACGGCTCCCTGAACTCACCCTTCTCTATCAAGCTCACCATTGCGGGCTTCAAAAAGCCGCCGCTGAAGAAATTCGGCGCCAGACCCTCCGCAGTATTCTCGCGAATCGTGACCTTCTCCGACAGCCTCCGACCTTCCTCCACCATCTTCAGTAGACTCGTGGTCTTCGTCCGTATCGCCTTCAGGCCGAATCCTCCCCATGACAGAGTCCCCATCACCTCGTTCAATGCGGCCGGCGCCAGGTAGACTCGGTACTCCCCCGGCTTAATCGTCTTTGCCTCCCTCGCCAATACCCCCAACTGCTCCTTGGCTGCCGTCACCTTCCGACCAAAAACCGCCTCATCCCACTCAAAACCGGCGTAGCTCGTCTTCACCGCTTTGTCTTTGCTATGGTAAAAGCACCAATCCAAGTGGAAACTGTGCGAGGAAAACCAATTTCGCTGCCCCAGCGAATTCCCAAAGCCCCCATAGATTCCCCCGCTCGCCAGAATGCCGACCAGATCCAAACCTCTCCCCGCGGCCAACACCGCGTCCACCACCTCACCACTCGCGGGCAACACGCTCTTCCGCACCTGCTCGCTGTTCCGAGGCGTCAGGTTGTACAACAAATACGGATCCTCCGGCACACTCTCGATCGCTTCCCGCAAAGTCGCCAGCAACCGCTCCGCTCTGCCCTGATCGGCGTCCGCTCTTCCAGTAAGCGTAACCGTGCCGGCTACATGCCGCTGGCCGTTAATAAGTTCCAGCGCCAGGCGACGCTGCTCGACATGCCCCGCCTGCCTCACGAGCGATTGATTGAATCGGACAAAATCGCTCCGCTCACCGGAAAAACCCGCCAGGAGAACCTCCGGCCCCCGCAACTTGCCCGTGATGTGATCCAATAGACTGTAGAATGCCTCTCGCATCGATCTTCCTCCCCCCCGTGTCGCCCGACTCGAACAACTCGCATCAAGCTCCCCCAAAGACGTCCACCCCCGCAAACAGGCACGCCGGACTCGCATGAGCAACGTACATGATCTGGTTCGGTTCGCCCTTGCCGCAGTTGGGCGTTCCCATGACCATCATCGTCTGCTCATTCCCAACCATTTTCAGGTTGCGCCAGAAATTGGCCGAAATCCCCCGATAGTTGGGGTTCTTCACAAGCTTGGTCAGCTCCCCATCCTCAATCAAACGCCCCCACTCGCAACCAAACTGAAATTTGTTCCGGCTATCGTCAATCGACCACGAGTTGTTCGTCTTCATGTACACCCCCCGTCTCGTGGCTGCGATCATCTCCTCCAGCGTGCTGTCGCCCGGCTCAACATTCAAGTTGGCCATCCGGTCGATTGGCGGCCGATTCCACGTATCCGATCGGCTGTTCGCCACACCCGGCAATCCCGTCCTCGCCTGCGAAATCGTCGCGCCCAGCGCACGCTGCAAAATCCCATTCCTGATGATATACGTCTTCTCGGCCTTCAGACCGTCATCATCGTATCCGAAACTCGCCAACTGCTCCGCTCGGGACGGGTCGTAAGTCACATTCAGCAGCTCCGATCCATATCGATAACTGCCCAGCATTTCCAGAGTAACAAAACTCGTTCCAGCGTAGTTTCGCTCGTCCCCGAGAATGCGGTCCATTTCCGTCGGATGCCCGATCGACTCGTGAATCTGCAGAACCATCTGGTCGGGCGCCAACAACAGGTCCATTCTCTCGCTGGGGCAGTTCTCGGCCTCGAGAAGCTCAATGGCCTCTTCGGCTATCTGCTCGGCGGCATCGCCGAATCCAAATCGCTGCAGCACTTCCAGACCCCCCTGTTGGCAAAACGCCCCGGCGCCGAACGTGCGCGTCTGCGCCTCCGCCCCCTTGCTGGCTGTTGCCCGCAAACCCGGACCGGTCAGGTGAAACTGCTGATAGACGCGCCCACCGCCAGCCGTGAGATACAGCATCTCGATGTCGCTGTGCCACAGAGACGATTCCCAGTCGACAATCTGCTCGCCACGCTTGAGTCGCTTTGATTGCCCCACAAGCAGGTCAAACTTCTGCGCCAATCCGATCGATTGCCACGCCGTCTGATTCGGCCCCACGTACTCCCCGCGTGGCTCCGGCATCCTCACCTTCCTCAAGTCAACCACGCTCCGTCCCTCCGTCCGGCCTGCCCACAGACGAGCCTCGTCAACCGCGGCCTTGAGCCCCGTCGCACTCAGATCGCTCGTCGCGGCGTAACCCATCCCGCCGTTGTTCATGACCGTGATCATCACCCCCATGTCCTCGTTTCTCACGACCGGGTCCGGCACATCCTGACGCACCACGAGCATCTCGTCTTGAGCATGAAAAAACCGCAACGAGCAGAAATCCACCCGCGGCACAACTTTACGGAAGTCGGCTTCCAGTTCGGCTAGCACGTCCGCATCTCCTTGACAGCGACCCCGCCAAGCCTACGCCCCCCATAAACCCGCCACAAGGCCCCGATCGCGGTTTTATCGCCGCAAAACATGGGCGCAAAAAAAGTCGGCGGTTGAAAAAGGCGGGGGGAACCTTTTTCGGGGAGTACCGCCGACAACATCATGCTAGCAGACACCTCCAAAAAAAGCAAGCGCAATCCACATAATTATCAGGGCAATCGCTTTTGTTCCGGCGGCGGCGATATTACAGTATCTTGCGCCTTG
>CAYVKG010000054.1:0-29586 GCA_964451955.1 uncultured Tepidisphaeraceae bacterium | reverse complement strand
AAGTGTTTTTCGAGGTCGTCCTTGGCCTCCTGAATGTCGCCTTTGAACTGTTTGAACCACTCGGTATCGCGCATCGGGCCGGGCTTGGCGAGGACAGATGACCACAGTTCGGGGAAGGTGAGCATTTGTTGCTGGGTGCGAGCGAGCGTAACGAGGCGGGTGTCGGTGACTTCGCTGGTCTTCTCGGTCACGGCGTCCCGCGTGATCTCGGTCTTGATCTCAAGCAGTCCGGTGGCGGTGTAGGACGGCCAAAAAGCAGCCCACACGCGATGAGCGAGATAGCCGGCCGCGCCACAGACCATGACCAGGATGAGGATGAGCCAGATGTTGGCGCGGATGATCCGCATCATGTCCGCCGGCGTCATCTGGAAGGCGCCTGGGGCCATGATCGCGCCGGTGGGGTACCCCATGCCCGCGGGAATCGTGGCGCCAGCCTGCGGCAAGCGTGGACTCGTCGTTTGAGGTAAAGTCGTCATAGGCTTCTATCTCCTGCCGCTGGTTAAACGGCCATAGTCTGCGCACCTGTGCAAGACACTCACGGCTTCGTTGTCGCTTCAATCTTCTTGTCTGCGCCTTCGGTCATTTGCCTGGCCTTTTCCAGTAAGGCCTCGATCTTCGGGCCGATCTGCGGATCAAGCTGCGTGGCTGCCACCTTCGGGTCGCTGAGCAACCGCTTGGCCTCTTCGAGGCTTTGCCTCGCCTCGGCCGGCCGGGACTGTTTCAGATAAGCCTGGCCCAGATGGAAATACGCATCCAGCGATTGACGTTCGGCGGCCTTCTTCAGCAAGGCGATGCCTTCGTCCATTTTCCCGCACAACACGAGCACCCATCCATGGGTATCGGCCACACCGGGGTTGAAGGCATTGGCCCGATCGGTGATCTCGTAAGCCCGCAGGCTGAAATTCAGGGCCCTTGCCGGGTTGGGTGACACCGGGTGTTCGGCCAGCAGCAGGGCCAGGTTATTCAACGCCTCCAATTCCAGGCCCACCTCCAGTTTGTGTTTCGCCAGTTCGAGCAGATAACGGTTATAGGTCTGCTCGGCCTTGGTCAGGGCTTCGGGGATGGCCGCGCCCGCGGCGTGATACGCGGGTCCGCAGAGGCGGAGGACCGTCAGCTTCTGCGAGTCCGACAGCGAGTCATATCGGGGTCCCAACAACTCGTCCATCGTCTTGACCGCCTTGGCCCAGTTCTTCATGGCCAGTTGGAGGCGAGCCAGAGAAATGGTCCATCGCGCGCTCCGGCGGGGGGCCAGGAGTTCCTCGGTCTTCTCAATTCCAATGGACTGGACCATCTTCGCAGCCAGGGCATCGGCGGCATCATCTCCGCGTGTCAGGGAGTCAACCGAACTCATGGCTCGCGCAAATTCCTTGACCGCCTCGTCCGGCTTCTTCAATCCCGCATAGGCAACGCCTCGGTGCATATGAAGCCACCATGGCGTGATCGAACCGGGCGCAATGACGCCGAGCAACTCGTCCGTGACCCTCAAGACCTGATTGTACCCTTTGGCTTCGACGAGGATGGCCAGCTGATCATTGAGCAGGCTCGGATCACGCGGGGACATGCGGCGAGCTTCAGCGATTGCGTCGTTGGCCTTTTGCAGCTCTCCCTGCGCCAGCCAGAGACCGCTTTCCGTGCGTAGCCAGATCGGGTCCTGATTCAGATCCGGGTCGGCTTTGGCCTCGTCCAGCAGGCGCTGTGCAAGGAAGAACTCGCGCTGGTTCAAGTGGAATCGCACGAGTCTCAGCCGCAGATCGCTTCTCGACGGCGCCAGCCGCACCGCGGTCTCCAGCTCTCGAGCCGCTTCGTTCGGTTGGTTGTGGGCCGCGTACGCCTCCGCCAGGCCCGCGCAGAAATCGGCCTCTCGCGGGCGAAGTTCCTTGGCCTTTTCCATGTCTTTGATGGCGGCACTGGCGTCGCCCTGCAACAGGTTCATCAGGCCGCGACGGTAATAGACATAGGGGAAAATGGCATTGGCCTTGATCGCCAGGGAGAACTGCTCGCGGGCCCCGGCATAGTCGCCGCGAACCGCCTTGACATAGCCCAGGAGACTCAGGAGATCCGGGTCGGTCGGTGTGTCTTTGAGCACGTCGCCAAGCGACTTTTCCGCATCCTCAAAGCGTCTGCCGGCCAACTGGACTTCGACCAGCTTCTTTCGCAGGTTCAGGTCTTTTGTCTGGGCCACAACGGCGGACAAATGCTTGGCCGCCTGGTCTACCTGTCCGGTGCGGACATAGAAGTCGGCGATCTGTCGCTGAAGATCCGAGTCCTTGGGCGCCAGGGAACCGGCCGCAAGCCACGCCTCTTCGGCCTTTGGAAGCCACTCCTCGCCCATGCGCTCCTGGTAGCGGGCCAGCAGCAGAAGTGGGAGCGTCTTCCCCTTCCATTTGTCGCGGGCCGTGAGCTTCTGAAGCAGGGCAAGTCCCTCGTTGGCTTTCCCCGTCCGCAGCAGCAGGTCGGACAGGCCTCGATAGAGCTCGGCTTCGTCGGGCCATTTGTCGATGGCCTGCCCAAGCATGACCCTGGCCTTTTCGAGGTACTCCCCGGCGGATCTCGGGTCGGTCCGGACCAGAAGTGATGCCAGGCGCATGTAGTTGTTGGCCACCGCGCCCCAGGATTCGATCCGATCGCGATTCTTCTCCAGTTCCTTCTCCCGCTGCTCGGTTGCGTTCTTCACGAGGTTGATGTCGGAGCTGCGCTCGTCCACGATCCAACTGATCATCTCGAAATTGGCGCCCGTGGCCTGGAGTCGCTTGGCCTGCTCGATGTACTTTCTGGCCAAGGTATCCTGGCCCAAGTTGATGTGGCACTTCACCATGCCCAACAGTGCGCGGCCGTTGTCCGCCTGACGATCCAGCGCCTTGCCATAGCTGCCGATCGCGGCCTCATACTGTTTTGCGGCCTCTTGTACCTGGCCAAGCAGCACCCACGTGCGAGAGAACTCCGGGACGCGCCGGGACACATCCATCGCAAGACTCATCGCGCCATCCACGTCGTTCTTCGCCAGTTTCAGCCGCGCCTGGTAATACCCACCACCGACCTGGTCCCAATCCAGTTTGGCCAGTTTGTCGGCGTATCCCTCGGCGGATTTCAGGTCCTTTTCCGCCTCTTCGGATTTGCCCTCCGCCCGACTGGTTGCCGCCGCCAGGAGGTAGTGATTGAATATCTCATCCAGAATCAGCCCTTCTTTGGGTTGTTTCTTTTCGGCATCAAGCAGCGACTGCAGCGCCTCGTCATATTTCTGTTGACGGCGGAGCATTTGGTATCGGGACAGCGCCTGGCTTGCCGGATCCTCGATCAATGTCAAAGCCGCTTCATTCAGCTTCGCCATTTCCTCCGGCTGCACCTGGCCCCGGGCCATCGCCTCAAACGTCTTCCACAGCAGATCGTCAGGCATCTTCTTGCGTACCTCGGCAATCAGCGCCATGGCGTCGGTCTGCTTTTTTTCATTCAGGTAGGACTGCACAAGCGTCTGACACGCCGGGAGCGACTTGCTTTCCGCCTTCTGCAATTCCGCCGAGCTAAGCTCAACCAGGATCCTCTGGCCCGTCGCCAGGTCGCCCAGCGCAAGCAGTTCGCGCGCCTTCGCCAGCTTCTGGCGATCCGTGTCCTGGGGCAGCAGGGCGGCCGCTTTCCTGGCTTCGTCCACCTTGCCCGCCATCCGCAGGACGGCAACGCGATAGAGTTTCACTTCCGGATCCTCGGGAGCCCGAAGCTCCATCGCGCGGACCTGAGCCTCGGCGGCGTCGATATCGCGATCCCGCATCAGCAACTGCACGAGCAGCTTCCTGGCAAACGTGGCTCCGGGTTGCCGTTCGACCAACGACGTGAGCACGTTTCTGGCCTGACCGGTCTCACCGACGTTGGCATAGCATTGAGCCAGCAGCAAGGGCAACTCGATCGTGCCGCGCCCGCGAGCGCCTTCCAGTTTGTCGTAGGCCCGCTGGAGCACCCGGATCGCCTCGTGCCTGGCTTTCACATCGCCGTCGAGGTTCAGGAGCATCTTGCCCTTCAACTGCAGCAGCGCCGGATGCTCGGAGGGGAAAAGCCCCGTCGCCCGCGCATAGCCATCTTCGATTTCTCGCCGCAGCGCCGGCCGCTCGCCTTCTCCGGCGTCGCGGTAGACTTCCAGTCGCAGGTTCGCCAGGTCAACCAGCCGGCGCAGCTCCAGATAGGGAATGCGTTCGGCCTGAAACCCGACGCAATCCTTGTTGGCGTTGGGCTCAAACGAGAGGGCGAGCAACTCGATTGCCTTCTGGAGCTTTCCGCTCTGTCGCAGGTAGGAGGCGACGGCCAGACGGACCTCCTGGTCGTCGCAGCGATCGGGCGCGATCCATTTCCACTGTTCGTCGCCTGGCGTGCCGTCCGGCGCCTTGCTGAGGCTGTCGATCGCCTTGCCGATGTCTTCGCTGGCCAGCATGCTCGCCCACGCGAGGCGCACGTCGACGTATTGGCGCTGGTCGGACTTCGCAAGTTGCGCGGCGCGTTCCAGCAGCATGCCCAGAAGCGACTGCACCGACCTGCCGGCCTCGTTGAACTGCCCAGCCCGCAACTGATCGAGGCTTGCCTTGCGTTTCGCGTCCGCCGCGGGTTTCCGCGCGTCATCGAGCACGTCCACGATGTTGGCAAACACCTGCCCGATCCAGGCCAAGTACTCTTCATCCATCTGGCGGCCTTGTTCCAGACCCAGCGATGACATCACAATGCGGAAATAGTTAAACAGGAGAACGGAGTTCTGTTTTTGTGTCTTGAGGGGCTCGTCGAACGACGCCACCGCCAACTGCTGCCACTTTCTGGCTCCGACGGGGTCGTCGGCGCCCGCCCGCTCCGACGCCAGGCGGAGTCTTGCCCTGGCCATAAACCACGGAACGTCCGGCTCGGACGCATTGGTCTTGTTGAGCTCCTCCAGGGTGGTCAGGGCCTTCTCGATCGTGGCTTCGGGTATCGCCTTGCCCGCCAGCCAGGCTCCGATGACGGCAATCTGCTCGTAGGCCTGGGGGCGAATGTCTTTGTCGTCGATCTTTGCAGACTGTTTTGCCTTGGCATAGGCCGCGGCTCGGAGGCGCAGCGATTCGTAGTTCTCCGTTGTGGGCCGCAACTCGGTCAGCACAATGCAACCTTCCATCAGCCTTCGCAGCGCCGGCAGATAGCCCGGGTCGGCTTCGATGGCCTGTTGCCAGGCCTGCATATCCTTGCCCACTTCAGTCAGATCGTACCGGGCAAGCTGGCTTCGAGCGTCGCCATACTTGATCAAAACATCGAGGTTCTTGGGCTGGAGTCGCGAGGCCTTGGCGTAGTAGTCTTTGGCATCCCGGTAATACTGGTCGGGCGTCTTGTTTTCCTTGGCAGCCTGGGTCGCTGCCGGGCCGGTCGCCGGGTTGGCGGCTCTCTTCGCCGCCGCCATGCACTCGTCCCCGAGCGATATCATCTGCTCGGCATTCCCACCTCCCAGGAGTTTCGTCAAGACGACCGCGGCAACCAGCAGACCCATTACCGACATCGTCAGGATTGCCAGGAACCGTTTGTTGACTCGCTTTGCCATTCCAGCCGTCCTCGCGCTATCAATCCCGGTCCCCTCACGGCCTGCCGGGTTCATTCTTGTTGGTATACTCGTCCCAATCGGGCAACGCCTTTTCAACCTCGGGCAGCAACACCGTCAGCAGGTCTCGCATGGCGTTGGCCGACGCCTCGCGGGTGGTGTTATCGGACCGCAGTTCCACCTTGGCGTAGTAGGCGTATTTCGCGAACAGGTTCTGCAACGATCGCCGCACGGCCAGTGAGTCGCTCATGAATTTCCCGTTCACGTGAAAGACGTAGGCGACGTTGCACATGGCGCCGGCCGTGCGATCACGCTGATCCGAGAACCCGATGGACCGGACTTCCAGCGATCGCCCGCCCAGATCCCATTTCTCCGTGGACGGATTGAGCGGATCGTATCCCTCGGCGACAAAGCAGCGTTCCGGAATGTGCGCGACGGTGTCGGCCTTTCCGGTGTAGTAGCTCAGGCCGACGCGCACGACCGCGGCGGGGTACTGCCGCCCGTATTCCAGCACCCTCTGTCGCTTCTTGTCGTAGGGCAGTTCGGCGAATTCCTTCTTCAGGTCGTCCACCTTCTTGCCGACTGCGGTCGCGTTCATGTAAGAGCAGAACAGATAGTCGTCCTTGTCTCTGCCCTTCTCGCGATAGGCGCCCAGCGCCTTGACCACTTCTTCATCCAGCTCGTCCTCCATCACACGCACCCAGTTGCCCAGAACAGCAGGGATGGAATCGGCGTCGCTGAACGGCAATCGCATCGGCACGGCTTCTTTCTTGAAATGCAGCCGCAACGTTGCCACCGACCAGTTCAATCCCACGGCCGCCACAAGAAGCACGGCGACAGCCGCCCAGAAGCTCACGTGCATTCGCCGTCGCCGCTTCGACTCTCCCGCCGCCTGGGGTTGCACGATGATCTGGTTGGCAAGGGTCATGGTTGCTCCGCTTTCTCGCCGCCGGGCACGGCACTCGTCTTCGTCCGCCGAGTCGCTGCGGCGGCCATCAATCGCTGGGTTGCGGCGGCCAATTCGCTCGCCCCCGCCGGTTCTGCCGCGGCGCCGTCGACGCCTGGCCGGCTGTTGGGGGACGGTGCACCACCCGCCATCGCCGCTCGTTGACCAATGCCTCGCTTGTCCACTTCCTCCACAAACAGATTGTCCAGGAACCAGCCGGTTGCCTGAAGCAGGAAAAACGCGGGTATCAACATGATCACGCCGGCAAACTGGTGTGCGAAGTTCTCCGACCACTTCGGACTGGCGTAGTGATCCAATAATCCCTGCCCCGACACCCGCAGGACGTTGCACAGGATCGCGATCGGCACCGCCGATGCGGTGATCAGGATCTTCTGCCACATCGGCCGATTCGACAGGAAGCCGATCGCGCCCGCCAGAGTGACGAACGTCATCAGCGATTTCAGCCCCGCACAGGCTTCAGCCACGTTCAGGACTCGCTGCGTCAATCCGTCGCCGATGAAGAGCTTGGTCCCTGAGCGGAAGGCCTCCACTCCGGTGACTCGCAGGGTTCCTGCCGCGACCGTCGCCGCCAATTCCTGCAGCGGCAGCGCCACCCAGCTGTAAACCAGCGGCGGCCAGGGGATCGCGCACACCAGGAACAGAATTGGGAACCAGGTGACTCTGATCATTCCCCAGCCGCAGGTCAGCAGAGTCACGCCAAACACCGTCACCACAATCGCCGAGTGCTGGACAAAGTCGTTCTGGCCAGGCCAGATCCCATAGGCGTAGGTGAACAGTCCAAAGAGAGTGGTGCCCAACCCCCAGTCGAGGGCCACCACCAGCGCCCCGTAGAAGACCAGCGCCTGGGCAACGGTCAAGACGTAGGCGTTCTCGCCGGCCAGCCACCACCCCACGGCGCCGACACAGGCCATCCCCCCCCCGACGCCAATCCGAGTCGGGCGACGAAACGGCCCCCAGAGCATCGGCTTAATCTGTACTTTGAGCAGTTCGTCACGGTTCAGGTAGAGGTAGTACAGCCCGATCAGAGGCACAAAGAACGAGTGCTGCCAGTTGGCGTCGCCAATAATCGGCACCGTGAGCAACCACAGGCGACGCAGCGCCGGCCAGAACACACCCACCATCAGCGCCACAATCACCAGAACACGGCCCCAAGCCACGCCCCCCCCGACTTCGTGAGGCGTCTGCTGCGGGCCGAGAAGGCTCGGTCCGGCATACCCGATAGCCGGTGCTGACGATCTTTCATTCATAGATGGGCTCTCGCCGTGAACAACTGCCCTCGACATCACAACTTCCAGATGCGCGGACCGCGCGTCGCAGGCTCAGCACGGCCACACGCCTCGGCCGCGATGAATCGACGCCGCGCCCGCAACGATCCGCCTCCGCATCATCTACAAGGCCCACGGACCGGTCTCCGTGGGCCCGCAATCCTGGTCCAACCGGCCAGAGGCCAGATGCCGGATCAATTCCCGTAGTCGTACCGCTGCACCTGCGACGGAGCGTAGTTCCTGTCATAGAGGAAGCCAAACCCATAGGTAATGCGGAACGCGCCGCGAACGGCAGCGAGGAACGGCGGATAGAAGTCCGTCCCAACCTGGACCATGTCGTTCGGTTTCAGGAAGATATCCGGCTCGCGACCCTCAAATATCTTGTACAAGTCCACGCGCACGAAAACCTGCTTGTTCCCGCCAATTCGGCGAACCACGTCGGTCCGGGACGGAACGGCCATGGGACTGAGTCCGCGAGCCGCCGCGATCGCGTTCATCAGCGAGACCTTCTGGCCCGCGAAATTGTAGGCCCCGGGGGCGAGCACGTGCCCGTACATGTAATAGACACCCGTCAACGGAACCGGCACGTAGATCATGTCGCCCGGCCGAATCACGATATTCTGCGACAAATCCCCGTTTTTCAGCGCCGCCAAACCAACACGGATGACGCGATGATCCTCGTCGGCCTGAGCGCCGGCGCCGAATTCATACGGCGGCTGAGGCTTGGCGGTTTCGGCAGGCTGCGTCGCGGGAACCGCGACGCCGGACACCACGCCAGCCGACTGGGTTGTCGGGCTTATCAACACGGTCTTGCCTTCAACCGTACCGAAACGCCCTTCATTGCCGGCAGTCGGCTCCTTCGCGTCGCCCTCTTTGTCAGGCGTCGCCGCCATTGCCATCACGGGCCGTGCGACCGCCTCGCCTTCGGTCTTCGGGGCCAGATCCGTCGGCTCCGTGGTCGGCGGGGGATTGGTCGTCGTCCCGGGTTTCTCCACTTTGCCCTGATCGGAGGGCTTCTCCGAAGCTCGCTTGCGGATCACATACGCATACTCAACCGGAAACGTCGCATCGCCTGCCGCCGTCAATGCCTGAAGCATCCGGAAATCGGATTCGCGGATTGAGTACTGTCCCGGCCGAACGACGGACCCTGTAATGTTGAATGTTCGCCCGATCGCCTCCACCACCGTCACCGCCACCTGGGCATTGGGCAGCAGTCCGGCTTCCTTATACTTGGCCGCAATCGCCTTCTGCAGTTCCGACTCGGTCAGCCCCGCCGCCACCACCGGTTCCTGCAGCATGGGGAGACTCAGCATGCCCGTTTCGCTCACCCGAGCCGTCCGAACGGACTCCACGCCCAGATTGACCAGGTCAAACACCGATATGGTGATCTGATCATTGCGCGAGATCAGGTAGTCCGAATTGATCGGTTTGAGATCCTCGGGCGTCACGTCCATCGCCCCGGCAAATTCGGTCTTGGCCTCATCCACCGCGTCAATGCTGTCAAGGATGGGGACCACCAGCCGGTCGGCCACGGGTCCTCGGGTCACTTCGCTCTGATCCAGGAAACTCTTGCACCCCCCCGTGATCGACAGCAATAGCCCTGTCGCAAGTGCCACAGCCAGATTTGCTCTTACCGATGCCGACACTAATTGCCTGCAGCGCACGACGGGCTCCTTTCCAGACTAGACCACCGCTCAGTATTTCTCGTACCGCCTTGTCCGGCCTCGACGTTCTGATACCGGTCCGCACCGTTGGACTCCTTGCTTGGAGACAACCCAAGGCAAGACCGCTTATCAGGTCAGAAACGACACCGGGCCCGTTTTCTCGGGACCGCCTTCTCCAACCGGTCCACGGGCTCTTATCGTTCACTTGCGCGTAGATGGGATCGGATTGGCTGCCAGGGATCGTCGCATGTCCGGTTCCAAACCGCCAAGATCCCGCTCCGCCAGTCTCTTTCCGGATGCCGACCTTCCATCGGCTGATTCGTACTTTATCCGGCCATTGGCGTTTTTCAAGCCGATTCCCGTTCCTGCACGCAGACGGTACCGTTCCTAATCGCTTGCCGACATTTCACGCGACCGCCGAAACGCAGATTCCGAGGCCGCAATGGACGACGGCAGATTCGCGATATCCGGTACACTCGTCAGAGTCAGATCGGCCCAATCAACATCTTTCTTCATACATTTCCGGGCACTTTCCGGCCGCTGGTACGCTCTGCATGCCCCCCTTCTGTTGTCCCATAACAACCCCCCTGCCTGCCGTCCAACTCACCGGCCGCGTGACCGCTTCGGCGACGGTTTTCCTGACCAGGTCTCATAAGCAGTCGCTCCAAATCACGCTGGGTAATTGGAACGGCGGGAATCCGGTGCTCGCCGAAGCTCGTTGACTTTCGTTGCCGGCCCCTTAATCTCTTTCCGCGTGCCGGGAATTCCGCCCTTTGCGCCCGATGACCCTCGCATGCTCGTCCATGCCGCCTGGAGGGTCCTGCATTTCTACCTGCGCGGGCTGCATCGCATCACCATCGCCAACCCCTGCCCGATCCCCCCCCGGGGGCCGGCGATTGTCGTCTGCAACCACATCAGCGGCATCGACCCGGTGGTACTCCAATCGGCGTGTTTCCGCCTGATCACCTGGATGATGGCGCGGGAGTATTACGAACAACCGCTCGGCCGCTGGTTCTTCAAGCAGATTGACGCCATTCCAGTGGACCGTTCCGGCCGCGACCTGGCCGCCACTCGCGCCGCCCTGCGGGCCTTAGAGGCCGGACGCCTGCTGGGCATTTTCCCGGAAGGCCATATCTCGCCTACAAGAGACCTACAACCCTTCCAGACCGGCGTCGCGCTGGTCGCGATCAAGGGCAGTGTCCCGGTCTATCCGGCGTTCATTGAGGGCAGCACGCGAGACCTCGAAATGATGGACGCCTTTCTCTACCCGCAGCAGATCAACGTGAATTTCGGGCCCCCGGTGGCTTTTGACCGGTCGGACCACTCCCGCGCCGGCATCGAGGCCGCCACCGCCGCCATCCGCGACGCGGTCGCCGCGCTCCGTCCCGCCTGACCATCACACGGCGGACGCCTTGGCTCTTCGCTGTAATGCCAGGATCATCAGGCTCAGCAGAATCACGCATCCCGGTTCACCAATCGTCCACCAGATCGGCATCCCCAACTTCGCATCAATGGCGGCGAAAATCACCCCGAACGCGATCCCGGTCCAAGCCAAATAAGCAATCACCGGCGCATATCGGACCACGTCGCGCGAGATCAGCCACGATAGCCCGCCAATGATCGCATACAGCGCCGATTCCGACCGGGCCAGGTACTCCGCAATCACTCCCGATGGAAACGGCCCCAGCCCGAGCTTCTCATGCGAAATGGCTATCCAGGACAGCGGCATGAACACCGGAATCACCGCCAGCAACACGACCGCCGCGTTGATCTTCAGCAGGATTTCAAGGAGCTTCTTCGGACTCATGCCTCGATGCTACCCGCGCCCCCATTTCCTGTCACCCCTCACTCTTCTCGACATCGATGCCCGGCTGCTGGCTTCTCATCGGTTCCTCCCGGGCATGCCGCTTGACCGCCAGGTCGATTGCCAGTTCGATGGCCGCCCGCATCGACCCCGGGTTGGCACGGTTCCGGCCGACAATGTCAAACGCCGTCCCATGATCCGGACTGGTCCGGATGATCGGAAGCCCGATCGTGGTGTTCACCGACTGGTCAAACGCCAGTAGTTTCACCGGGATCAGGCCCTGATCGTGGTACATCGCCACCACGGCGTCGAACCCGCCGTTCTTGGCCCGCAGGAAAACCGTGTCCGACGGATACGGCCCGGTGACATCGATGCCCTCGTCCCTGGCCATCAGAATCGCCGGCGCGATGATCCGCTCTTCCTCATCTCCAAACTGACCGTTTTCGCTCGCGTGGGGGTTCAGTCCGCAAACCGCAATCCGCGGCTTGGGAATACCAAACCACTCCACAAGCGTCTGGTGCATCAGCTCAATCGGCTGAAAAACCGCCCCGATGTTCAGTCGGTTCCAGATTCCCATCAGCGGCAGATGAACGGTTGCCAGCACCACGCGCAACGGTCCGCCGGTGAACATCATGTTGTATCGCCGAGCCCCCGTCTTCTCGGCAAATAACTCGGTATGCCCCGGATAATGGAACCCCGCCAGTTTCCAGCTCTCCTTGGCGATTGGCGCCGTCACGACCGCATCAACGATCTTGCGCTTGGCCGCCTCGATGCCGTCCAGGCAGAAACGCATCGACGCTTCCCCGCCGATTTTGCTGGGCGACCGCACCGCGTTTCCCAGAATCGAATACTGGTCGTAATCCACCACCACGACGTCATGCGGATACGATCGCAGTCGGCCATTGGACTGATCCCGCCACCAGAAGACGTCGTACTCGGCAAGGTCGGCCGCATAGTGCAGCATCTCGTTCATGCCATAGATGATGTACCTGGCGCGATGCCGCAACGGCGCGTCGGCCAGCGCCTTGACGATTACTTCCGCCCCGATTCCCGCGGGGTCGCCCATCGTGATCGCTATGGTCGGCCGATAGTCCATGACGCTATTGTACCTTCGGCTCACGCTTCCCGACGCTCAAGCCAGGAAATGATCGTCTTGCTCAGAATGTCCGTCTCCAGATTGAACGGCCAACCAAGCGGCCTGGTCCCGAGATTCGTCAGCTTCAGTGTCGTCGGGATCAGGGCCACTTCAAAACAATCGCCCGCTATCGCCGCCACCGTCAGGCTCACCCCGTCAATAGACACTGAGCCCTTCGGCACAATGTACTTGGCCAATTCCTTTGGCGATTCCACCGTGAGACGGACCTCATTTTCGTTGCTGATCTGTTTCACCAGCTTCGCTCGCCCATCCACGTGCCCCTGCACGAAATGCCCGTCGATCCGGTCGCCGATCTGCAACGACCGCTCGACATTCACATCCTCGCCGGCTTTGAGCAGGCCGAGATTGGTCTTGTCCAGCGTCTCCTTGATGACGTCAAAACCGACGGACTTGCCCGGCTCCACCGCCGCCGCCGTCAGACACACCCCGTTGACGGCAATGCTCTGCCCCAGGCTCACGTCCGGCCAATCGACACCCAGCGTCAGCCGCCGAAACATCGGCCCATCCGTCGCCCCGAGGACTTTCACCGTTTTTTCAACAATCCCAGTAAACATAATCCATGGCACGGGCAGCCCGCCCGCGAACTCCTGGTTCAGATCGTACTGAATCCCGGCAACCGTTCAATTCGGTCAACGCCTGACAATCGCGCCCCCGCGGAGCGTCGACAGGCGACCCCGCGTAACGACCCGCGGCGCACGATAGAGCACTGGCATCGCGCTCTGGTCGCGCCCCCGAGTCTCCATGGCCATCAGAGGTTCTAGTTCGCCTCCCCCACGTCCAGCCGGTACCTGCGCATCTTCTTGTATAGCGTTGTCCGGTTGATATTCAGTTCCTTCGCCGTCTTCTGCCGGTTCCAGTTATTCCTTTTCAGAGCCGCCTCAATGATCCGCCGCTCCGGCCCCTCCAGCGCCTGCTCCAAAGGCATCGGCTTGTCATACTGCTCCCCGTTGCCCTCGTGATTCGCTTCGCGCGGCATTGAGCCGGATTGCAGCGAGTCCGGCAGGTCGTCCAGATCGATCTGTGGCCGACGACACAGCACCACGGCCCGCTCAATCGCGTTCTCCAGTTCGCGCACATTGCCCGGCCAGGTGTACCGCTGCATCGCCGCCATGGCCTCATCGGTAAAACCGAGCACCTCCCGGCCGCTCTCCTTCGCGAACGTTCTCAGAAAGTGATTCGCCAGCAGAGGAATGTCGCTCAGCCTCTCTTTCAGGCTCGGCAGCCGGATGTTCACGACATTGATCCGGTAGAAAAGGTCCTGCCGGAACTTGCCCTCGCTGACAAGCTGGTTCAGGTCCACGTTCGTGGCCAGCATCACCCTCGCATCGACGGTCTTCGTCTCGCTGCTCCCCACGGGCTCAAAAGCGCGCTCCTGAAGCACCCGCAGCAGCTTCACCTGCATCGCCGGCGACGCCGAATTGATCTCATCCAGAAAAATCGTCCCCCCATCGGCCGCCATGAACCTGCCCGGCTTGTCCGCGACAGCCCCGGTAAACGCCCCTTTGACGTGCCCGAACAGCTCGGACTCCAAGAGGGTTTCCGGCAGCGCCCCGCAGCTCACCTCGACAAACGGCTTGTTCCGCCGGGGACTCCGATGGTGAATCGCCCGCGCCAGCAGCGACTTGCCCGTCCCGCTGTCCCCCGTCATGAGCACCGTCGTGCGGCTGTCGGCCACGGCCTCCACCAGATCGAACACCTTCAGCATCTTGTAGTCATGCCCGACGATGTTCTCCAATCCGAATCGCAGGTCCAACTGCCGACGCAGAGTCTGATTCTCAAACAGAAGCGCCTGCTGCCTCGCCGCTTTCTCCACCACCACCCGTATCTCGTCATCGACGATCGGCTTGGTCAGGTAGTCAAACGCCCCCAGCTTGATTGCCTCCACGGCCCCTTCAATCGACCCGTACCCCGTGATGATGATCACGACAACATGTGGAAATCGCCGCCGAACTCCGCGCAGGAACTCCGCCGGTTTCACGCCCGGCGTGTTGATGTCCGCCAACAACAGATCAATCTGGGAGCCCTCCAGAGTCCCCATCGCCTCGTCCGCGTCGTCCGTCGTGTGAATCTGGTATCCCTCGCGCGACAAAAACTGCGACAGCGACTGGAGCATGATCCGGTCTTCGTCCATAATCAACAGCCGCGGCTTGTGTTCGGGATTAACCTGCAACATCCAATAAAACCCTTTTCTCGGTTCCTCGCCGTGACCGCGTGTTGCCCCGCGGCAACGCGCGTCCTCTGAAGACATCGGCATTCACGCGGCGTTGATTTGAGACAACACGCATGGGTCCATCAGCGCAGGGTGGAACCGCAAATTATCGGACCCGCCAACGCCCCGATCTCGCCCCCCCCGTTGTCACCGCAATCGCTGGCGGCGCCACCCAGCTACACACCCGCCTGACGAGCTTGCCCGGAAGCGACCTCCGCCTGGACCCTTGCCCACTGCTCGCCAAGGGTTCCGCCGTGCACGGGGCGCTGCCGTCAGCCCACAAGTCGATATACTATGATCCGGTACATGCAACCCTCGACTGGCAACCTCCGCCCGCCGTCCGGTTTCAGCCAACCAGAATTCGCTTCGTATCTTCGTGTCTGAAGAGTCAACTGATTCAACTCAGGAGAACTTATGCGCGTGGGAGTCCCCAAAGAGATCAAGTCCGATGAGTATCGCGTCGCCATGATCCCCGTCGGCGTCGAGCTTCTGATCAAAGCCGGCCACCAGGTCTTCCTTGAAACCCAGGCCGGCGCCGCATCCGGCTTCAGCGACGACGAATACCGCGACGTCGGCGCCACCATCCTCCCCTCCCATGAAGCCGTCTTTGAGCGGGCCGAGATGATCGTCAAGGTCAAAGAGCCCCAGCCCTCCGAAATCCGGCTCTTCCGTCCGGGCCAGGTGGTCTTCACGTACTTCCATTTCGCCGCCGACCCCGAACTGGTCCAGGGCTGCCTTGATGCGCAAATCGTCGCCATTGCTTACGAAACCATCCAGGACCGCAACGGCCGCCTCCCCTGCCTCACTCCCATGTCCGAAATCGCGGGCAAGATGTCCATCCAGGAAGGCGCCAAGTACCTCGAGAAACCGATGATGGGTCGGGGCATCCTTCTCGGAGGTGTCCCCGGCGTCGCACCGGCACACGTGGTGGTGCTGGGTGCCGGTGTCGTGGGCACCAACGCCGCCAAAGTCGCCGCGGGACTCGGCGCCAATGTCGTGATCATGGACATCAACCTCGACAGACTCCGCTACCTGGACGATGTCTTCCCGGAAAATGTCCACACCGTCTTCTCCGACGCCCACACCATCCGCGAACAATTGCGACTGGCCGACCTGGTCGTTGGCGCCGTGCTCATCCCCGGCGCAAGAGCCCCGCGCCTCGTCACATGCGATGACCTGGTCAATATGAAAAACGGCGCCGTCATTGTGGATGTCGCCATCGATCAGGGCGGCTGCATCGAAACCAGCAAACCCACGACCCACAAAGACCCCACCTACGCCATCGAAGGTGTTGTTCACTATTGCGTCACCAACATGCCCGGCGCTGTCGGCCGAACTTCCACCATCGCGCTCTGCAACGCCACGCTCCCCTACGCCCTGAGAATCGCGAATCAAACGTACCAGAAGGCCGCCGCCTCCGATCCCGGATTCGCCCAAGGCATCAATATGGTCGCCGGTCAACTCACCAATGCCGCCGTGGCCGAAGCCGTTCGACTGCCCTGCCACACCCTGACACTGTGATTTGCGGAGACAGTTGTCGGATCGGCCATAACAAACATCAGGCAGGCGAGAAAAGGCAATTCTTGCCGCCTGTTGACAACTCATGGCATCTCTTCCCTATTCAGGAAAAAAGTGTAGTGTGATGAACGAGATTTCCGATTCTTTGGGATGGCGACTCGGTCGCAGTTTTTTTCAACAGATCTTGACCAGGCATTTTGGGAAGTTAGGATAATTTGGGCAACATGTGAAAGCTCGCGCCAACGGCGCATTTTCTCCCCTCCGGAGGACAGCGTGAGTAACGTCCGCTGTCCTCTTTTGTTTCATCGCAGCTCGTTTCAGGCCATCAAGTTACAGCGATATTGCCGCCCCCTAATCATGGCCGCGGTTTCCACGACGGAATCAGCCCGGCGGCCAGCCGAACTGGCGGCCAGCAAGAACATGTAAGTGCAGGTGCCAGACCTCCATGCCGGCTCCGGGACCACAATTGAACACCGTCCGGTAGTCGCTGTGCCCCATCTGCTTCATCAACTGCCTGGCCACCACAAACATCCCACCCACCAGACCCGCGTCCGCCGGCTCCACTTCATTGAGCGTCGGAATCAGCCTCTTCGGAATCACCAGCAGATGCACCGGCGCCTGGGGCCGGATGTCATGAATCGCTATATAGTTCTCATCCTCATACGCCACCTTCGCCGGAATCTTCTTCGCGATAATTTTCTGAAAAATCGTCTCTTCCATGCTTCCACCTTCCTCTCTCAGCGCACCGCCTAATGCCCATGACAAGTTACGCTCCCACTGTACCACACTCCTTCGCCTGGCGCGTATATACTCTCGCCCATGGTCCTGAACTTCCTGTTCGAAACCTTCGCCCTTGGCCTGAAAAACATCGTTCTTCACAAACTGCGCTCTCTGCTTACCACCCTGGGCATCATCTTTGGCGTCGCCGCCGTCATCATCATGGTCGCCATCGGCGAAGGCACCAAACAAGCCGCCCTCGAACAGCTCCGCCAGCTCGGCGCTCGAAACATCCTTGTCCGGTCGGTCCCCCCACCCGAATCCGATCAGGCCTCCGCCCGCACCACCCGCATCCTCGAATATGGCATCAAGCGCCTTGACTATCGCCGACTCAAGGAACTGCCCGGCCTCTCCGTCATCGTCCCCATGCGAGACACACAGGCCAAGGTCGTCTACGAAGATCGCCGCGTTGCCGCCGCCGCCATCGGAACCGTTCCCGAGATCTTCGACGTCCTCAATCTGCCTCTCGAAAGAGGCAGGTACCTCAACCAGATTGATTTCGACCGCCAAGCCGCCGTTTGCGTCCTCGGCGCTCTGGCCGCTGAACAGCTCTTCCCTTATCAGGATCCCCTCGGCCAGCAGATCCAGATCGGCGCGTCCAACTCCGGTAGAACCGTGGTGCAAGTCGTCGGCGTCCTGGAAAAGACCGGGCTCAGACCGGGAACAGGCTTCATCAACCGCGAAATCGATCAGGACATTTACTTCCCCCTCACCCTCGCTCAGGCCGTCTTCGGCGACACCATCGTCCGCAACACCTCCGGATCACAGGAGCGCAAGACCATCGAACTCACCGAGATCTGGCTGCAGGCCGACGAGAAAGTCGATGTCGAAGGCCTCGCCTCCATCGTTGACAACCTCATCAAACTCAACCATCCCAACAAGGACTACGAGGTCAAAGTCCCCATCGAAATTCTCCGCAACGCCGAACGTCTCAACCGCATGTTCAACTTCATCATGGTGGGCATCGCCTCTTTCTCGCTGATCGTCGGCGGCATCGGCATCATGAACATCATGCTCGCCAGCATCACCGAAAGGACGCGAGAAATCGGCATCCGCCGCGCCCTGGGCGCGAAACGGAAACACATCACCCTCCAGTTTCTCATCGAAACCACCGTGATCTCTCTCACGGGCGGCGTCATCGGTATCGCCATCGGCGCCGCAGGCGCCATTTCGTTGCCGCACATCGTCCGCCTCTTCAACGCCGACCAGAATTACCCCACCTCCATCGCCACCTGGTCCGTCATCGGGTCCTTCGTCGTCTCCGGCCTGATCGGCATCGGCTTCGGTCTCTATCCCGCCATGACCGCCGCTCGCATGGACCCCATCGAAGCACTCCGGCATGAGTGACCACTATTCCGCCCCTCGCCGTTACCGGACCTGAAGACCATCGTCCATATCACCGATACAACATGGGTCGTTAGTTCGTTCTGAGGCCAGACACTCGGCCAATTGGAACGCCGATCCCATTCAACCGTCCGTACCAGGTCAACTCATGCCCGACCATAACAACAGTCTCGTCGGCAGCAACGCATTCCTGGGGAACATGCTCGACAATCTCAACGATGCCGTCTATGTCCTCGACACCGACATGCGCGTCGTCTTCTGGAACCGCGCCGCCCAGAACATCACCGGCTTCCATCCCAACGACATCGTCGGCACCCCCTGCGACAACAAAGTCCAACATTGCGACAGCGACGGCAAAGTCCTCTGCAACGAGCACTGTCCCATGCGCGCCGCCATGCGCGAGGACAGAACCATCGAATCCACCGTCTACCTCTGCCATCGGGACGGGCACCGCCTCCCCGTGGCCGTTCGCATCAGCCCCGTCCATGACGAGCATAACCGAGTCGTCGGCGCGCTGCATGTCTTCTCCGACCAGATGGCCCGAACCGCCGCCATCCGCCGACTCGAAGAGCTCGAGCATATGGCCCTCAACGACCCGCTCACCTCCGTACGCAACCGCCGCTTCATGCAGGAGCAGATCGAACTCCGCATCGCCGAGTTCAATCGCACCGGCGAATCCCTCGGATGCATCTTCCTCGACATCGACCACTTCAAGTCCATCAACGATCGCTTTGGTCACGACAGCGGCGACGCCGCCCTGCAGATCATCGCCCGCACCCTCCGAAATGTCGCGCGGCCTTTCGACGCCGTCGGTCGCTGGGGCGGCGAGGAATTCCTTGTCCTGACCTCCGGCGACTCACCCCAGACCCTCGCCGACACCGCCAGCCGATTCTGCACCCTGATCAGCCAGTCCCGATTCGAGCCTCGCGGCCAGCGCGTCCCCCTTTCCGCCTCTGTCGGCGCGACTCTCGCCAACCCGACCGACACGCCCGACACACTCGCCCAGCGTTTCGATCATCTCATGTACCAGAGCAAGCAACTCGGCCGAAACCGCGTCACGCACGACCTCGCCCAAGCCGCCTGATCTCGTCGGCACACGCTGCCCCATCCATCGCCACGCGATCGATTCCCGTGTCATTGGCCCTTCCCTCCGCCATTATCCGGACTATCCTTTCATCACCATGAAGCCCCCCAACAAACCACGGCCCGGCCTGTCTCGCTCCGACGACTTCTCCAACAACCTCGAACAGACTCAGGAATCCATCGAATCCCCCCGCCATGCCGACCTGCATCAGTTGGCCGCCGCCCGTTCCATCGCCGATCAACTCGCCTCCGCCCTTCAGACCATCCCCGACGGCGATCTCGTTTCCGAAATCGTCGACAACTCCCTCAAACTCCTCCGGGACCGCACCAACCGCGGCGACATCAAGCTCATCAACAAGGCCATGAAGGAGATCCGCTACGCCCTCAAAATCTTCGCCCCCTACCGCGAAATCCACAAAGTCTCCATGTTCGGCTCCGCCCGCACCCCCGAGTCCGACCCCGACTACCAACAGGCCGCCGATTTCGCCAAGGGCATGGTCGCCGCCGGTTGGATGGTCATCACCGGCGCCGGCGGCGGCATCATGGCCGCCGGACACGGCGGCGCGGGCGCCGATCCCTCCTTCGGGCTGGCCATCCGTCTCCCCCACGAGCAGGCCGCCAATCCCACCATCGCCCGGGACGAAAAACTCATCAACTTCAAGTACTTCTTCACCCGCAAGTTCATGTTCGTCCGCGCCGCCCACGCCTTGGCGCTCTTCCCCGGCGGATTCGGCACCCTCGACGAAGGATTCGAAGTCCTCACCCTCATCCAAACCGGCAAGTCCGCACCCATGCCCGTCGTCATGATCGACCACCCCGGCGGCGACTACTGGCACAACTGGCTCGACTATATCCGCAAGAACCTCCTGGATCGAAAGCTCATCAGCCCCTCCGACCTGGCCCTGTTCAAAATCACCAACGACAACGCCGCCGCCATCCGCGAAATCACCCACTTCTACTCCAACTACCACTCCATCCGCACCGTCCGAAGCAACCTCGTCATTCGCCTCCAACGCATGCCCTCTCCAGCCCAACTGACGGACATCAACGCCCGATTCGCCGACCTCACCGATGACCAACCCTTCCGCGCCTCCGGCCCCCTCCCCGTCGAATCCGACGAACCCGCCCTCGCTCACCTCGCTCGCTTGGTCTTCCCCTTCAATCACCGCGATCACGGCCGCCTGCGCGCGCTCATCGATCATCTCAATGATCTGTCCGTAACCGGATAGCCTGTCATCCTTCTCCCATTCCCGCTTTCCGCCCCGCCGGACACCACTCCAACAAGGCACACTCCCCGCATCTCGGCTTCCGAGCCACACATACCTTCCGCCCATGATAGATCATGAGGTGCGCCCAAAGCGTCCACTCTTCCTTCGGCACCACCGCCATCAGATCCTGCTCGATCTTCACAGGATCCGTTTCCGTCGTCAGCCCCAGCCGCGCGCTCAGCCGCCCCACGTGCGTGTCCACCACGACCCCCACGTTCCGTCCAAACGCATTCCCCAGCACCACGTTCGCCGTCTTCCGCCCCACCCCCGGCAGTTCCACGAGGTCCTCCATCGTCGCCGGCACCTTCCCGCCGTGTTTCTCCACCAGCGCCGCCGCCATCCCCCGCAACGACTTGGCCTTGTTCCGAAAGAACCCCGTCGATTGAATGTCTTTCTCCAGTTCTTCCTGCGAGACCTTCGCCAGGTCCGCCGCCGACCGGTATTTCTTGAACAGCCCCTGCGTCACCGCGTTCACCCGATCATCCGTGCATTGCGCCGACAGAATGGTCGCAATGAGCAGTTCCAGAGGAGTTGAGTAATCCAGACTGCATTTGGCATCCGGATATTGCCGCTTCAGAACCGGCAGGATCCTCCTCACCCGCTCCGCCCGGGTCTCAACTCGCCTCCCGCCCGCCTTGTTCTTGCTCATAAACCAAACCCCGTTCACCCGTGAAGCACCAGTCTCGCCGATGACACCAGCGTGCTGAACACAATTGTCAGCGACAAGAGCACCAGTACTGCGCACATCAGCCACATGCTCTCCCGATGATACCGGTCAAACTGGTCCTTTGCCGGGTTCGCCACCTCCGGCTCATCCGCGTGCGCAATGAACTCCTCCCGATATTTCCACACCTTGGGCCACGTCACATACCGGTCGTACAACGTGAATACGACGGCCCCGACAAAGAACACCGACCGCAGAACCCCGTGAACGACATTCCCCACGCTCCGGTCCATCAGCAGCCACTGCGCCACCAGCATAATCAGCAATACCCCCGCACACCCCATCGCAATTGTCGACACCATGCGCAGGATGCTCCCCACGACCGCCCCCGCCAGCAGCGACCCATGTTGTTTCTCCAGGTTCACCGCCAACACCGTCGGCAGAATCGGGTTACACTCCCGCACGGTCCGAAAGATGATCGGCGCGGCCACAGCCACGAACAACACGCCCCCAAACCAGGTCGACAGCGCCAGCCAATACAGTGTCTGAACCAGTTGGAATGCCGTCATACCCCTTAGACTATACGCCCAAGCCCCAAAATCATGAAGCGCGGCTCAGTCTGCCGCCGCCCATTCATCGCCCCCTCCGCGCCCCCCTCCCCCCTGCATCTCTCGATCCCCGCCCTCACTCATCGACCGACTATTGCGGCTTCGTCGTTGAGCGCTTGCCCAAACGGATACCCCACCAGCGCGATTCTGTACCGATCGGCCAGCTCAATGACCTTCTGCTTCTCCAGCACAACCGTCTTCCCAGCCTCCAGCACCAGGCAACCCGCGCCGGCCGCATGCAGCTTCTCGATCGTCTGCATCCCGATCGTCGGCACGTCCACCCGCATGTCTTGCCGGGTGTTGGCCACCTTGATCATCGTCCACCCCTTCACCCGGCAGAGTTTCCCCGCTCGCTCAATCATCGCGTTCGTCCCCTCCAATGCTTCCACCGCAATCACATCCCGATCCAACACCGCAATGCTCTGCCCAATGTCCAAGCGGCTGATCGTGTTGCATACCTCCCAGCCAAAACCGATATCACGCCACTGCGACTGCGTCGGCTGACGGCGCGTCATCACGCCCGCCTCCGCCAGATGCTCCGTGCAATATGTTGTTGAATCGATCAAGTTGATACCCACCGACTCCAATTCGTTCGCCACCGCCTGCAGCACCGCATACGGCCTCTTGTCGTGCCGCAACACCGTAAACCAAATCTTCACTGTCCGCCAATCGGGAATGTACCGGAAATATCTCCACCGATCATACATGTGCGACTTCTGAACCCGCCCCACCATGATCGCTTCCCGGCAACCCGCCGATTTCAACACCTCGATCCACCGGTTCAGGCGCAAAACCCCCACCCATTCGAAATGATCACATTCAAACCGCAGTTCGGGCCATGCGTTACGCGAGAACGCCGCACAAATCACCTCCCGGCCCGCTCGGTGTGCTCCGCGCGCCACCAAGACCGGAAACACACCCTCACCCGCTATTAATCCCAGCGGTCCCATCCCCCGATTCTAACCACCCCGACCCATCAATAGAAACCATCAACGACGACATTCGCTTCACGACATGCCGTCCCACCGCTCGGCCTGCCATGGCTCCGGCTCCGGCTGCGATACCGCCCCCTCCAGATCCGCCATCAGCTTCCGAAAGCCATCCGCCTGGCCCCCCAAGTCCCGATCCCCTTGAAGACTCCGATCTTCGCTTCGCGCTCTGGGGCTTTCCTTCGGCTGCATCATCTCTCCTCTCGCCTTCCGTCCAACGCTTACGCGATCCTCTCCAACCGAAACCTACATTACCCCGCCCCCCCGGGCAAACCGTCACCATGAAATGTAAAGCCATCAAAAATAATCGGTTGCGATTCTGACGACTGCGCAAACTGGGCACCCCTCTCCCCCGACCGTCGGCAATCAGCCTTGCCGCAGTCCGGCACGTTCACGCCGCTTCTCGTTTCCTGGCCCGAAATAACCCCAGACCACCTTGAACATTGCCCGGCTTCCGCTAAACTAAATCACCTCGGCGGAGGACTCGATATCTCCGCCTTTTGTGTTTGATCAAAAGCGCAACGCGAGAGGATACGCATGATCAAAGTGAAGCTGCGCGGCAATGAGACCGCAGAACAGATGTTGAGGCGATTCAAAAAGATGTGCGAGAAAGAAGGTCTCACCAAAGACATCAAGCGCATCGCCTACTACGAAAAGCCCAGTGAGAAACGCCGTCGCCGCGGTCGCAAAGGACCGCGCCCGGGCATGGAACGGTAGACGATCGCTCTACATTCTGCGTCGCGGAGCTACACCCGCGGTCTTGGGTTGCCTCGTGGCTCTCCCGACGCCCGACCATCGCGTGTGCTTAAATGACGCTTTCAGACACCCACGCCGTTCAGACCGATAACCTCACGAAGGTCTATCGCGATTTCTGGGGTCGAGATAAAGTCCGCGCCCTCGACGCCCTGAACCTCACCATCCGACCCGGCGAGGTCTTCGGACTCCTCGGACCCAACGGCTCCGGCAAATCCACCACCATCAAACTCCTCCTGGGCCTCATCTTCCCCACCCAAGGCTCGGCCACCATCCTCGGGCATCGCGCCGGCTCGCCCGCTGTCAACGAACGCATCGGTTTCCTCCCCGAAGAGTCCTACCTCTACCGATTCCTCAACGGCGAGGAAACCCTCCACTTCTACGCGCGCCTCTTCCGCATCCCCCGAAAAACCCGAAACCGCCGAGTCCCCGAACTCCTCGACATCGTCGGCCTCGATGCCAAAGCCCGCAAGCGCAAACTCCGCGAGTATTCCAAGGGAATGGCCAGACGCATCGGTCTGGCGCAGGCGCTCATCAACAACCCCGATCTCATCCTCCTCGACGAGCCCACCACAGGCCTCGATCCCATCGGAACCCGCGAAATGAAGGACCTTATTCTCTCCCTCAAGGCGCAGGGAAAGACCGTCCTTCTCTGCTCCCACCTCCTGGCCGACGTCCAGGACGTCTGCGACCGTATTACCATCCTCTACCGCGGCAAGATGCAGACCCTCGGCCTCGTCAAAGACCTCCTTCAGGTCAGGGATATCACCGACATACAACTCAAAGGCGCCTCCGAACAGCACATCGCCCAAATCAAAGAGTTCCTCCAGAACATCGGCGCACCCAACGCCGCCTTCACCCATCCCACCACCACCCTCGAAGACCTTTTCGTCCGCATTGTCCGTGAAAACAAGGAATCCGCCTGACCTTCGGATGGCTATTGGCCACTGACCATGCTCGACTCCCTCGCCAACAACCCCGGTTCGACGCTCGCCGCCGCAATCGTGCTCATCGGCCTCTTCGGGCTGGGCTTCAAAGACCTCGTGCACCTCAGTCCCACTCGGCTCTGGGCCGTCTCCACCGTCGTGGTCCAGCAAGCGTTCCGCCGACGTGTTCTCTGGATCACCCCGGTCCTTATCCTCGGCATCATCACCGTCTCCCAACTCCAGCGATCCATCGACGCACAGGACGTCATCCGACAAACCACCCTGGTCTGCCTCTTCGCTACGGGACTCCTGGTCATCCTCATGACCATCATCCTCGCCGCCACCAACCTCCCCCGCGAAATCGACAACCGCGTCATCTACACCATCGCCACCAAGCCCGTCACTCGCCTCGAAATCGTCCTCGGAAAGGCCGTCGGATTCGCTCGAGTCTCTTTCTGGCTCCTGCTGATCATGGGCATCTTCGCCTACGCCTACCTCCACCTCCGCAATTACTCTCTCCGCAACTACGTTGCCGCCCAGCTCGCCATCCCGGGCGCCGTCGATGACCACAATCGCGGCACCTTCGAGTACTACCGCGACCACGGCATGCTCCACGCTCGCGAACTCGGACTACCGGAATCACTCAACATCTACAGCCGCCTCCCGGCCACCCCCAATGACCGCTGGATACCTGGCGCCGGTGAAGGTGAAATGTTCGCCCGCTTTCTCGTCGATCCCAAGCTCATCCCCCCACCCGATCCCGCCGCTGATCCAACCTCCGCCCGCGGCGGCCTCGTCCTGCAACTGCCCATCCTCTACCAGCCCGTCGATCGCAACCCCCAATCGCCAACCACCGGCCCCACCACGCGACCTCAGCCTCGCATCCACTTCGCCCTCACCAACGCCACCCGAAGTTCCGTCCTGTCGCCACGCGATATCGGTGCCCCCGAAGGAATCCCCGTGCCACAGTCCGGAATGGTCCTGAATCTCTTCATCGCACCCAAGTCCCTTGCTGATCTGCTTCCCTCCGGTCCAGACGCGCCACCCGCCGAGTTGCGGCTCAGCGTCACCGGCGGCTCCGATGCCTACGAATACTCCATGAATCCCGACCAACTCCTCATCGCAGTCCCCGAAACCCGACAGGTCTTCCGGCCCGTCGGCAATATCGCCTTCCTCGGCCGCGATGGCGCCTACGGCCAGCAACTCCACGGAGGTCCCTCCAATCCCAATCGCGTCGCCGTCTACAGGTTCTCCGGACAGAAACCCCCATCCGCGACCCAATCCCACCTCTTCCAGGTCCGCCTCGGCGTCGAACGCCTCGAAGAAGAGGCCACCACATTCCTTTCCCTCGAATTCGTCAACCGCGACACCGGAAAACGCGCCCCCCCGATCCAGACAACCATCGAAACCAATCGACCCATCTATCTCAACGTCCCTTCCAATTCCATCGAATCCGGAAACTTCGACGTCCTCATTCGAACCCCGAGCAACGCCTGGCTCGGCCTCCGCGATGGCGCCCAAGCCTCCATCAAGTTCGTCAAGAGCAACCAGTCCTTCGCTCTCAACCTCGTCAAGAGCCTCTTTGTGCTCTGGCTCCTCGCCCTGCTCGTGGGCATCATTGCCATCTTCGCTTCCACCTTCCTCTCCTGGCCCATTGCCGTCGTACTTACCCTCGTCATCCTCTCGGGACGCTGGACCGCCGAGCAGTTCCTTGACGTCCAGTCCTCCAGCGGCATCGGCCGCCAGATCGTCAACGACCTCATGCCACGAGACATTGACGCCGCTTCCGCAAAAGCAGTCAGCTCGTCCGTAGACGCCCTCGTCGCCACCCTCCATTCTGTTGCCGTCGTACTCCCGGACATCTCCCAGTTCGCCGCCATACAAGACATCGAAAACGGCATCTCCATCGCAATCTCCGGGATCATCCTGCCGGCTCTTCTGGTCACCTTGGGCTTCGGCCTGCCCTTGCTCATACTCGCCTACGTCATCCTCAAGTACAAAGAGGTGGCCCCATGAATCGCAGCCGACTCCCGCTCTCGATACTCCTCATCCTCTCCCTCCTCGCCACCGGCGCCATGCGCGCTTTCGTCCAGAGCCACCGCGATGCCATTCTCCCCAGGCCGCGCGTCGCCTCCCGACTCTCAGGACTCGATTCGTTCGCGCTGGGGCTTCTGCTGGGCGGCCTCCGCGGGCCCCTCGTCATGGTCCTCTGGGCCTCCAGCGAAAATCAGAAAATCGACAAAAACCTCGAAGACATCGACACCAAAATCGACCTCATCCGCCGCCTGCAACCTGAGTTCGATTCCGTACACATCTTCCAGATGTGGAACAAGGCCTACAACATCTCCGTCATGATGGCCAACATCCAGAACAAGTACGCCGCCATACTCGATGGCCTGGATTACGGCCGCTCGGTGCTCGAACAACGCGCCGACGATGTCAGCGTCCTCTATCAACTGGGCGAAATCTACTTCAATAAGCTCGGTAACCCCGTCGGACCGCCCGCGGACAGACGCTACTACAACGCTCGCGTTGCCAGAGAAACCCTCCCCTCTCCAACTGCCAGTGTGGACCGCAATAAGGGACAGCCCGGCTGGCGCCGCACGCGGCATGAGGTCATGCTCGACTCCAAGGGATTCATCCTCCCCGCCTTGCTCCGGCCGGCGCCTCAGACCGCCGCCCTGCCCTCCAAAGGCTACACCGGCGCCGAACTCCAGTTCCTCGAAGTCTACAACACTCCCGAGGCCGGCGGATTTCCGTACGGAATCCACCCCATCGCACTCGGATACAACTACTATAAGCGAGCATCAGTCCTTCAGGCCGTCACCGGGCAGCAGCATGTCACCGTCGGGGAAAGCGCCGTCGCCAGCCGACCCGCCGTCGCACTCAAGTTCTGGGCCGACAACGCCTGGGAGCACGCGCGCCGCCTCGAAGCTTCCGCCTTCGGCAAAGCCCTCCCCGACGAGAGATTCGATCTCGAACCGCTCACCGCCCAGCTTCCCACCAACGCCCCCTTCGTCAGTCTCTCTCAGCAAACCCGCAATCTGGTTGAGGAAGCTCTCTTCACCTACCGCCAGGCCTCTTTCGTCGCCAGCAACGCCGAGGCCGAATACCGCGACTACATCAAGTCCACTCGTGGCGCCCAGAACGCCGACCTCTATTTCTCGCAGATCGACTCCGCCGCCGCAGTCACACAACTCCTCGCCGGCGACGCCGATTACCTCGCTCTCGTCGCTGCCTCCTCAGGCTTCAGCCCCCCAATTGTCCCGGCCACACAGATCGAATCCCTTCGGATTTCCGCCGCCCGACACTACCGCAAAGCCATCGACCTCTTCTATTTCCTGACCCTCAAGTACTACACCGAAGACGACATCGCCGCCGTCGTATACCCCAAAGTCCTTGGGCCCACCTTCAACAAAAGCAATCTCCAGACGGTTGACGCAGCCCTTTACCCCAAGCTCCTTGCCGCCATCAACGATTTCGCCACCGCCAACAAGCTCCCCCGCGACTACCTGGAAGACCAGGCCGAGTACCAAGCCTATATCCGCCGCGCCACCGAACGGCTGGCCAACCTCAAATAGACCGACCTCAGTTCCCGGCGGCCCGATGCGCCGCCTCCCCATCCCCCTTTGCTTCCAACCATCCGTCCTGTTTCGCTCTCCCCTGAACACCGAGGGGCATTGCCACGCCACCGCATCGTCCCTTCGGCATATGTACATCGAACTAAACCCCCGTCACCCTGGCTGACACGCCAATCGACGTAGCCTCATGTCTGCATACGAGCACATGTTCAGTGGCTCATCCTCACTCATCGCAGCGCCCCTCCGTTGCCGTGTCGGTTCCGCACCTCCCACACACCGGTAAACCCTTGACTGGCGGGCTATATCGCACATCAACAATGCGAATTTCGCCGCCATCTCGGAATCGGCTGTCTTATTTTCCGCCGCCAGTTGAAAAATCGGTCAGCCTGCCAATAATGGCGGCCCACTTATCGCCATGGCCGCTCCGGGCACCATGGTTGGGTAAGGCTGGTTTCTCGGCGTTCTTAATTCACTTGTGTCCGCCGTCGCCCCTTTCCACAGGCATCGGCGCGATGAAAACCTCTTTTCATAAAGGGTAGAGCACCTATGGCTGCACTAATCCGATCTGTCCTAGGGAGCACAAGAGCCAAGGCAACTTGGCTGGTACTCCTGGCATCATGTCTCCTTGCCCAGTCCGTGGCCTCAGCGGCGGCGGTTCCCGAACCCGCCGGCGCCGCCATCCCGGTGGTCCAGGCTTCCGAACCGGCCGCTTCTCATCATGGCCGGCTCCAGTTCTTCGAGCCTTTCACCAGTGACAAGTTCGATACCATGGAGAGGGCCGGCCTCATCCTCGTCCTCGCCATCGCGATCGTCGGCCTCGCCTACGCCGTCATGCTCATGAAGCAGGTGCTCGCCGCTGACCAGGGCACCAAGAAGATGCAGGAAATCGCCGCCGCCGTCCGCGAAGGCGCAAACGCCTACCTCGGCGCTCAGTTCCGCAAGATTGGGCCCCTGATCGTCATCATCACCATCCTCCTCTACTTCACCAAGGCCGCCCAGCCCGCCTTCGCTTTTGGCCGCGCCGGCGCCTTCCTCATGGGTGCCCTCTTCTCCTGGTCCGTCGGTTTCGTCGGCATGCGACTGGCCACCGCCGGCAACCTCCGCGTCGCCGCCGCCGCCCGCAAGTCCTACGGCGAAGCCATGCAGCTCGGTTATCGCACAGGCACCGTCGCCGGTATGCTCACCGACGGCCTCGGCCTCCTCGGCGGCACCTGCATCTTCCTCGTCTACGGCGAACAAGCCTATGAAGCCCTCCTCGGCTTCGGCTTCGGTGGTACCCTCCTGGCGCTCTTCATGCGTGTCGGCGGCGGTATCTACACCAAGGCCGCCGACGTCGGCGCCGACCTCGTGGGCAAGGTGGAAGCCGGCATCCCCGAAGACGACCCCCGCAACGCCGCCACCATCGCCGACAACGTCGGTGACAACGTCGGCGACTGCGCCGGTATGGCCGCGGACATCTTCGAGTCCTACGAAG
>CAYVKG010000053.1:0-30044 GCA_964451955.1 uncultured Tepidisphaeraceae bacterium | reverse complement strand
CTATTGGGAGAGTGGGAGTGTGAGTTTGCGGGCGAGGTGGGGAGAGGGCGCGGGTGTGGCGGCAGGTTGTCGCCTGCAGTCGGGCGGTGGCAAATGCTAGCCACGGTCGTGCGCATCGTAGTCCTCCTCTATATAGGGGCGCGTTTGCGCGGGGATGGCGTGTTTGGCGCAGCGCGAAATGGGAGAAGTGGGGATTTTCTGGGGAAAATGAGGAGGAGATTTTTTTATTTTTACCGATGGCGCAGCGCCGCTTGTGGCGGAATGTTGCTATTGGATGGGGCGAGGGGGGGCGTATGGTAGGGAGGGTGGTGGCAAGGTGCGAGGGTTTCGGCTGGTGGGGTCGTGAGGAAAACGACAGTGGCGTGGTCAGTTTGCGAGGGCCTTTTGGGCGATGTCTTTGATGTATTGCTCGGACTTGTCGGTGCGGGTGGTAGCGAGGTGTTTGTAGATTTTGTCGGCGTCGGTTTTTTTGCCGATGGCCGTGAGTTTCTGGGCGGCGAGGAGGCAGGAGTTGGTGTTTTGGATGCGTTCGTAGCCTTGTGCGTCGGACGATTTGATGAGCAGATCGACGGAGGTGGGGTCGGGGATGTTGGCGAGGGCGAAGAGGGCGGCTTGTCGAGTATCGGGGTCTGGGTCGGCGGCGGCGTCTTTGAGTTGGGGTGCGGCGGCGGGGTCGGCGAGGGAGCCGAGGGCCTGGACGAGTGCGAGGCGATGTCGGGCGGTGGCTGAGGGGAGTGCGGCGCGGAGGGGATCGGCGGCGCCGTCGCGGATGGCGAGGATGGTGCGGATGGCGTCGTCGGAGAGTTCGTCGTCGAGGAGGAGTTTGGCGATGGCGGGGATAGCGTCTTTGGTGGCGAAGTACTCGAGTTCGCGGAGGAGGATGGCCTGGGTCCACTTGGCGCGGTCGGAGGCGAGTTGGGAGGTGAGGGTGGTCATGAGGAGGGCGCGGTGATTTTGGTTATTGGGGCGGGCTACGAAGAGGGCGAGGCCGTGGAGGACGTAGCGGGGTTTGTACTTGGCGGGGTCATTGCCTTCGGAGAGCATTCCGATGAGGGACATGATGGAATCGCGGCCGCCGGCGAGGATGGCGGCGTAGGTTTTTTCGGCGGTGGTCCAATTGGGTCCTGTGAGTTTGAATTCGTCGGTGCGGTTTTTCTGGTTGGGGTTGTCTTTGTTGGGAATGGCGGGGTCGAGATCGGGCATGGAGTTGACGAGTTGGGCGATGTTTTGATTTTCTGGCATTTTAAGCTCCGCGAGATTGCGGCCACGAATGACAGGAACGGACACGAATGGGTGAATGGGGTCTAGAGATGCCAGGGGGCGCGCATAGGTTGATAGGCGAGTCGGTTGGCTTCGGGGTCGTTGATGAAGAGTTCTTTGACGGGGTCGTAGTGGAGTTTTCGGCCGGTTCGGATGGCGATATTAGCGAGGTGCATGAGGCAGACGGTGCGGTGAGCGGCTTCGGGGTTTCCGCCGGCGGGTTTGCGGGACTTGACGGCTTCGGCGAAGGTGAGGAGGGGTTCGGGGTCGGGCATCGCGAGGACTTTTTTCTGGTTTTCTTCGGAGAGGTCGGAGAGTTTGACGGAACGGGAGGTTAGGCCTGAGGGTTCGCCCCACTCGGCGCTTTCGAGGACGAGGGTGTAGCCGTCGGCGTATTTGAGTTTGACCCAGGCCCACATGCCGGTGACTTCGGGGTGAGCGGGAGGAGCGGAGGCTTCGATTTCGACGGGGCTGGTGTCGTCTTTTCCGAGGAGCCAATTGAGCGGGTCGAGGTGGTGTTGTCCCATATCGGCGAGTCCGCCGCCCTCGTAGTCCCAGTACCAGCGGTGGGTACCGCCGACGCGGGAGGGGGTGTAGGGTTTGAGTGGGGAGGGGCCGCAGTACATATCCCAGTCGAGGTTTGGAGGAGGGTTTTGGGTGGGTTGGTCGGTTTTGCCGCTCCATTCTTTGACTTTGAAACCGCCGCGTCGGACCATGACGCCTTGGCAGTTTTTGAGGAGGCCGCTGCGCATGATTTTGTGGTGGAGGATGTTGTCCTTGTTTTTGCTCATGCCGAAGCGGCCGAAGGTACCGACCTGGAAGATGCGGTTGTAGCGGTTGAAGGCTTGGACGACGGCGCGTCCTTCGGCGATGGTGCGGGTCATAGGTTTTTCGCAGAGGACGTCTTTGCCGGCCTGGGCGGCGGCGATGGAGATGAGGGCATGCCAATGGGGGGGTGTGGCGATGGCGACGAGGTCGATGTCTTTGCGGTCGAGGACTCGTCGGAAATCGGTGTAGATTTTTTTATTATCGGCGCGGTTTTTGAAGCGGACGTCGCAATCGGCGAGTTTGACGACGGAGAGGTCTTTGGAGAGTTCACCGAAGGTTCCGCCGCCGCGTCCGCCGCAGCCGATGAGGGCGGCGCCGAAGGACTCGCTGGGCGGGGTGACGCCTTGGCCGCCGAGGACATTTCGGGGGAGGATGGTGAAGGTGGCGGTGGCGAGGGTAGTGGATTGGAGGAAACGTCTGCGTGAGAGACGGCGGTTGTGGTGTGGCATGAGGCTACCTCCTACAACTGATACCGAGGAGGGGTGTGGATGTTTGCGGGATTGGGGGGCGATTATTGTGCGCTGGCTTCGAGTGCTTTTGGGAAGAGGATTTCGTGTTCTTTATGGAGGTATTGGAGGAGGTCGCGTTCGAGGTGTGCGATGGCGGAGAGGGTGGTTTGGCAGAGGCCTTGGGGGTCGGAGGGGGAGCGGAAGTCATCGGTGAGTTCGCGGATTTTCTGGAGGGCGTCGGAGGCGGCGTGGTGATTGTGTGTGAGTTGGCGGATGGTGTGGTCGAGGGGGGAGGAGGGGGATGGTGGGGGGCAGGTGGAGTCGAGTTGGCGGATGGCGGGGAAGAGGGATTGTTGTTCGGTTTGGATGGTTGGGAGGAGGAGGCGAGGTATTTGGGAGAAGATGCGCCAGAGTTCGATGAGTTCGGGGTATTCTTGTCCGAGGCGGTTGGCGAGTGTGGCGAGTGTGGCATTGAGGCGGGGCAGTTCGGTGTGGAGGACGGCGTGGTGGGTGGATTCGATATGGTTAGCGAGGGCGGTGATGGGGAGTTGTGTGAAGTCAAGCTTAGCGGAGGGGGTTATGGGGGTTTTGTTTTGGGGATGGGCGGAGGGTCGGCCGAAGTTAGTGGCGAGATTTTCGGAGGTTTGTTTGTTGACGGTGGCGGGGATAGTGGCGTGGTGCATTTTCGTCCTTTCCTGAGGGAACATGGGCGGCCGCGCGGGTAAGCGGGTCGTCTCTGGACAGTATTTCGTCCGAAAGAGGGGTTGGGGTCAGTTGTGTTGGGGTGAAAAGTGGATAGGGGGAATTGGGGGCGGTTTATTGGATGGGTTTATCGGACCCATGGGGGTGAGGGGAGTCGGGGTGTCGAGGTCGTTTGCCGTAGCGGGTGCCTTCGCCGGTGTCGCAGGATTTGGATCCTCCCTGGAGGATATTTTTCGGTTTTTTGCCGTTAGTGGCGGCTTTGAGGAGGGAATCATCGGCGGGTCGCCACCAGTGTTTTTGGACGCCTTGTCGGACGAGGTGGGCGGCGTGATCGGGGTCGTCGGCGATTTTGAAGATGTGGAGGTCTTCGGCGTCGATGAAGCGAGGTCGGACGGTTTTTCGGAGCCAGTGGATGAGGCCTGTCCAGTATTTTGAGCCATAGAGGATGATGGGGTAGGCTTCGATTTTGAGGGTTTGTACGAGGGTCATGGTTTCGAAGAATTCGTCGAGGGTGCCGTACCCGCCTGGGAAGCAGACGAAGGCGGAGGCGTATTTGACGAACATGACTTTTCGGACGTAGAAGTAGTGGAAGTCGAGGGAGAGGGTTTGGTAGCGGTTGCTTTCCTGTTCTTGGGGGAGGCTGATGTTGAGTCCGATGGATTCGCCGCCGGCCTCGCAGGCGCCCTTATTGGCGGCTTCCATGATACCGGGTCCGCCGCCGGTAATAATAGCGAAGCCATCTTTGGCGAGGAGTTTGGCGGTTTGGACGGCGGCCTTATAGAAGGGGTCGGAGGGTTTGGTGCGGGCGGAGCCGAACATGGAGACGGCTTTTCCGACGCGGGACATGGCTTCGAAGCCTTCGACGAATTCGGACATGATTCGGAAGACTCGCCAGGTATCTTTTCCGTCCATATCTGCGGGCATAGGTGGACTCCAATAGGAGGATATTCGGCGTTGAGGCGGAAAATCTTAAGCGAGGTGTGTTTGTTGGGGGGATTCGGGGGATTGTATTAGAGTCCGAGGGCGTTTTTCTTTTCGATCCATTCGGTCTGTTCGCGTTTGTTGTCGGTGGCGAGGGGTAGTCGGGAGCGGAGGGCGTCGATTTCGAGGCGTGTGAGGCGGACGGCCTGGTAGGCGTAGTCGAGGAAGGCCTCAGCGACGTGGGGCACGATGGCCTGGACGATGGCGAACATGGGGATGGCGTAGTCGCGGATTTCGAGTTGGGCGTGGGGGTCCATGCGGAGTTCGAGGAAGTGGAGGAGGTTATGGAGGTCACATTTCCAGTACCATTCGGTGTAGATATTGAGTGGGAGGCCGGTTCGGGCGAGTTCGCGGGAGACGCCTTTTTGGAGGAGGGCCTGGTATTGAGCGTAGTGAGCTTCGACGTCGTCGAGGTAGGCGAGGAATTGCTGAGCGGTGTGCTCATCGATGGATTCGTCGCCGCCTTGGCGGTTGACGGTGCTTTGTTTTCGGACGGCGTCGATGGAGGGTCGATAGAAGCGGTCCGGGACGATGGAGTATCTTGCGGAGTATTCGTTGACGTTGGCGGTGCGATGTCGGATCCACTGTCTGGCGACGAAGATGGGCATGACATGGTGGAATTTGAATTCGACCATTTCGAGGGGGGTGGTGTGGGCGTGTCGCATGAGGTATCGGATGAGAGCGCGGTCTTCGGAGACCTGTTTGGTGCCCTCGCCGTAGGAGACGCGTGCGGCCTGGACGACGGCGAAATCGGCGGTTTTTCCTTTTGGGACGAGTCTGGGCATGACATCGACGAGGGCGACGAGGCCGTGGTCGTGGACCTTGACTTCCCATCGGGCCGCGCCGCCCATGACGTCGGCGAATTCGGTTTCCGGGGGGACGCGTTGGATCAGGACATTGGAGATATCCGGGGCGGTTCTGGACATAATGGGATGATATCAGAGAGTGTCGTGAATCCCACCCCTGGGGTTAGGCGGCGAGGCTGGTTGCGAGGGTGCTGAGGAGGTAGAGGAAGTAGGCGAGGATGAGTCCGGTTGCCAGTGTTCGGTCGAAGCGGAGGCGACCGGAGGCGATGGTCATGAAGACGAGGGAGAGGATGAGGGCGGCGAGGGCATCGATGCGCCAGGCCATACGGGGGAAGACGACGGAGGGCCAGGGGTTTTGGGAGGAGTTGGTGAGGGTGGTGGGGGAGAAGCCGGCGATCCAATGGGAGGAGGAGGGCAGGAGGATGACGAGGGGGAGGAGAGCGCAGAGGTTGAGGTAGGCGACGCCGACGTGGGCGGTGAGGGGGACCCAGGCGTGGGCGTGAGCGGCGAGGGCGGCGCCGGTTCCGACCATGGGGAGGACGAGGGCGACGCTGAGGATGGTGGCGGCGATGGCTTGGCTGGAGAAGCGGGGGTCGTAGAGGGCGAGGGCTTCGGCGCCGCGTACGGTTGCCCATGCGGAGAGCGAGGCTGCGGCGAGGATGGGGAGGAGCATAGCGGCGCGGAGTGGGAGGGGGCGTGGGTTGTTTTGTGGGAGGAGAGAGGGGTCGTGGGGGTGAGGGGTTTGAGTCCAGAGGCTGATGAGGAGGAGTCCCTGGAGGATGAGGATGGTGGCTTCGAAGATGCCGAGGTTGCCTTGGAGGCCTGCGATGAAGGCGAGGAGTGTGGTGGTGGGGAGGAGGGCCCAATTGCGAGCGGCGGCTGGGGGGATGGTGGAAACGGGCCCGGAGAGGGCGACGAGTCCGGCGACGCCGGAGAGAGCGGCGACGGTGGTGCCGAAGATGACGCCGATCGCGATGTTGGTGTGGCCGAGGAGGGTGGTGAGGGTGGTGGTGACGGCGATGGGGATCCAGCAGGCGAGAGCGCGGCGTCCGGGGGAGAGGGGGTTGTGTTGAGAGAGGGCGGCGATGCCGCCGAGGACTGAGGCGAGTGCGGCGAGTGCGCCGCCGGCGAGGAGGAGAAGGGGGGTAAGGGCGTGCCAGTGGAAGAGGGGGAGGGGCATGGATGTGGAGTGTGTCGCGAGGGTGGGCGGATGTCCAGAGGGCTGTGGAGGAAATGGCGGTAGGGGGAAGGGCGGGAGGTTTGTCAGGGGACGGGCAGGACGGATCGGAGTTTATGGATCAAAGGAGGGAGGACATGGAGGGTATGGGCGATTTCGTCGGAGGTGGTGTAGCGGGACAGGCTGAAGCGGATGGCGCCGTGAGCGATGCACTCGTCTATGTTCATAGCGCGGAGGACGTGAGAAGGTTCGAGGCTGCCGCTGGAGCAAGCGGCGCCTGCGGAGGCGCAGATGCCTTGTTCGCTGAGGAGGAGGAGTATTGCGTCGGCCTGTAGGGAGGCGAAGGCGATGTTGGTGGTATTGGGCAAACGATTGCGTGGATCACCGATGAGGTGGGAGTTGGGTATTTGGGCGAGGATGGCGTTTTCGAGGGAATCGCGGAGTTTAACGACGGAGGGCATGAGAGGCAGAGTTTGAGCGGCGAGTTGGGCGGCGGCGCCCATGCCGACGATGCCTGGGACATTTTCGGTGCCGCCGCGGCGGCCGAGTTGTTGGGGTCCGCCGATGATGAGGGGATGTAGGCGTATGCCGCGGCGAGCGAAGAGAGCGCCGGCGCCTTTTGGTCCATGGAACTTATGTGCGGCGAGGCTCATGAGGTCGAGGCCGGCGTCTCGGACATTGACGGGTATTTTGCCGACGGCCTGGGTGCCGTCACAGTGGAAGGGGACGGCTTTGTCGCGGCAGATGGAGGCGATTTGCTGGATGGGGAAGATAACGCCGGTTTCGTTGTTGGCCCACATGATGGAGACGAGAGCGACGGAGTCGTCGATGGAGTCGGCGAGTTTCTGGAGATCGAGGGCGCCGAGGTGATTGACGGGGATTTCGATGATGGGGTGACCATTGAGAGCGAGATGGCGGCAGAGTTCGCGTGTTGCGGCGTGTTCGACGGAGGAGGTGACGATTTTGCGGCGTGGGGAGCGGGAGGCGAGCAAGCTGCGGAGGGCGGTATTGATGGCTTCGGTGCCGCCGGAGGTGAAGGTGAGTTCAGTTGGGGAGGAACCGATGAGAGCGGCGACCTGATCTTTGGCGTTGTCGATGGCTTGACGGCTGAGCTGGCCGAGGCGATGGGAGCTGGACGCATTTCCATAGAAATGGGAGAGATAGGGGAGCATGGCGTGGAGAGCTTCGGGAGCGAGGGAGGTGGTGGCGTTATTGTCGAGGTAGATGGGGTCCATTGGCGTGAGATTATAGGTCGGAGGAGGCGGATGGACATGGGCCGATAACATATGCTTGCGCAGGCGGGCGTTATCATTATTGGGGCAGGGATCAAAGGGGCCGTTTTTCCTTGCTAGAACCAGTGGACACGGGGTAGAGTTAAGGAGCATGGTTGTTCGGAAGGCACCAACCTCACGGGGGCATGGGGCGTTCACCCTTGTAGAACTACTGGTGGTGATCGGGATCATTGGGGTGCTGATCTCGATTTTGCTGCCGGTGTTGGGGAAGGTTCGAGTGCAGGCGCAGGCGACGCAATGTGCGAACAATCTACGAGGGATGGGTCAGGCGTATCTGGCGTATGTGGATGGGAACAAGGGGGTGAGTCCGCCGTACCGGTTGCCGATCAATGTGACGCGGCAGAGCGTGTATGGTGTTGGTGGGAAGGATGTTTTTCGTCCGAGGTGGTATGAGTTGCTTGGTGGGGTGGTGAAGCGGTACGCGAACCAGTATCCGAAGCCGATCGACGACGACACATGGACGATAGACGACGCTTGGTTTTTGTGTCCGGCGGTTCCGGAATGGCGGAACAACCGGAACTACCCTTATGGGTACAATTTTCAATTTTTGGGGAATCCGCGATCTCGGGAGTCGGATGGGAAGCCGACGAATTACCCGGTGAAGCCCGGATCGGTGAAGGGATCGATCACGGTATTGGCATTGGACTGCATGGGGACTGCGGCGGGGAAGGCCGAGTCGGCGCGGACGGCGTATTACAATGATGGGACGAAGGATCGTCATGCGTGGGGGAACAAAGGGGTGGTAGTGGATCCGCCGCGTCTGACGGAGAGGTCGGACATAGCGGACTCGGCGCACACGGCGATGGAAGATCGGTCGGGTCCGCACGCTCGGCACGCCGGGAAGGTGAACGTGGTATTTTGTGATGGTCACGTGGAGCGGTTAACGGTGCAGGAGCTTGGCTATGTTGTGCGTCCTGACGGTTCGATGCCAGGGCGCGACTCCGGCGCGACCAACAAGCTATTTTCCGGCTCAGGCCGGGATGACGACCCGCCAGCCCGGCGTTGACGTCGCCTTGCGTGGGGGGGCAGCGGCACGAGGGACTCAAGATGAATCAACCAATGACGCACACCAAAGTTACGACACCGGCCATGCCGTCGGCGGCAACATCTTCCGGGGAGTTGCGGAAGCGTATGCTGATGTATGGGGGTATTGCGGTGGCGGTGGTGTTGGTGGGTTGGGTGGGGTATCGGTACTGGAGTCGGAAGCCGGTTCCACGGTTGAACGCGAAGATTGAGGAGATTGTGCGTTATGTGGAGGACACGGGTTTTCGGAACCTGTCGATTGACCGGCAGTTTGTGTATTTGAAGGCATTGGAGGAGCGGAAGGACGAAACGAAGGCGGCGTTTGAGAAGAAGCTGATATCGGCGGACGAGTACTCTGCGGCGAAGACGTACGCGTGGTTTGGTAAGCAGTTGTCGCACATGGAGGCGTATGTGGCGAAGCGGAGTCCGATCGATCGGCAGAAGTATCTTGATAAGTTGATCGACAAGAAGCTAAAAGACGAGATGACGAAGAAGACGGATCCGAAGGCGTTGACGGCGGATGACGGGGATGATTTGGAGCCGCCGGTGGCTCGGGACGAGAGCTTGGAGAAGGTTTTGCCGTTGACGTGGCCGCGAGAGACGCGGGCGCAGTGGGAGCAATATCGCAAGGCGCTTCGAGATCGAGAGAAGGAGCGGCTGGCATCGACGGCGGGTTGGGCGACGACGAAGAAATCGGGCAAGTAGGGCGATGCGGGGAGAGGAGATGTGGGAGGTGTGAGGGGGGGGGTGGGAGGGGGTGTGAAAGTGATCAGGGGAGGCGAGTTGCGCGGACGAGGCGGTCGCGTACGGCGGCCCAGGGTGGGGTGTCGGGTGGCAATTGGATCCAGATGACATCGGTGGGTTGCTGGTCGAGTGTGCGGAGTGTGGCGTAGAGGCGTTTTGCGTATTCTTTGGCGACGTCGGGCATGAGGATCCAGCGGTGGGCGGGTCCTGGGTTGGCGCCGCTGACGATGGGGAGGAGGTCGGCGGCGAGGGGGTCGAGGCCGAGGGGTTCGATGGAGAGGACGGCCCAGGACTTGTCGAGGTTATCGCGGCACCACTGGGCCATTTGAGCGATCTGGGAGGACTCGAAGCGGTAGGCGGTGGCGTTTGGGGCGTAGTGTTTGGCGTGTTGACCGGGGCTTTTTGCGGCGTGGGAATTGCTGGTTGCGCCTTTGATGGTCTGGACGTTACCGTTGATGGCGGAGAGTTGTTCGGCGGTGACGGCGCCGGGCCGGAGGATGGTCGGGGTGGGGCTGGCGAGGTCGAGGACGGTGGATTCGATTCCGACGTGGCAGGGTCCACCGTCGAGGATGAAGTTGACGGTGTCGCCGAGTTCATCGAGGACATGTCGAGCGGTGGTTGGGCTGACGCGAGTGGAGCGGTTGGCGCTGGGGGCGGCGACGGGTCCGTCGAAGAGGCGGAGCAGTTCGAGTGCGAGGGGGTGGTCTGGGCATCGGAGGCCGACGGTGTTGAGTGAGGCGGTGGCTTCCTTGACGATGGCGGGTTGTTTATGGACGACGAGGGTAAGGGGTCCGGGCCAGAACTTCTTGGCGAGGGCATCTGCGGCTGGGGGCCAATGGGCGGCGTATCGGCGAGCGACGGATTGGTCGGCGACGTGGACGATGAGGGGGTTGGTGGTGGGGCGGCCTTTGACGGTGTAGATTTTCATGATGGCGTTGGGGTTGGTGGCGTCGGCGCCGAGGCCGTAGACGGTTTCGGTGGGGAAGGCGACGAGGCCGCCGTTGCGGAGGATTTGGACTGCGTGTATGACGTCGCTCATGCGAGGAGGATCATAGCTGAGAATGGTGGGATGGTCACTGGGGGGCTGATAGTGGGGGGACGAGTTGGTGGGCGAGGAGCCAGGCATGGGCGGCTGGGGTATTGGAGCAGATGAGGAAGACTTCCTGGACGGCGCCGACGGAGGCGAAGAGGCATTTGAGACCGGCGGGTGTGGGGTATTGGACTTTGAGGCCGAGGGGGCCTTTGCCGCGGCGGGTTTTGATGACGCCGGGGACGATGCGGGAGACATGGGGGCAGTGATGGGCGATGAGGTCGAGGACTGGGTCGAGACCTGTGACGCGGGCGTGCTGTCGTTTGACGTTGCCGAACTTCATGGGGTGATTATAAGGGCATTTTGGAAAGTGGGATTGGGATTCGAAAAGGTGCGGGGTGGCACCTATGATTGGGGGAACAAGAACAGGAGAGACAGGAATGGCAGAAGGCATATTGAATGTTGGGGATGTGGCTCCGGAATTTGAGCTGATGGACGAGGGTCGGAACAAGGTGAAGTTGTCGGATTATCGGGGGAAGAAGAGGGTGGTGTTGCTGTTTTATCCGATGGATTTCAGTCCGGTATGCACAGACGAGCATTGCGCGTTTGGGCCGCAGCTTGGGAAGATCGCGGCGGGTGCGGAGACGGTGGTGTTCGGGGTGTCGTGCGACAGCCCGTTTTCGCATGCGGCGTTCAAGAAGCAGTACAGCATTCCGTATTCGCTGCTGGCGGACCCGACGCGGAAGATGGCCAAAGCGTATGGGATGTGGGCTGGGGAGGAGCCGTTCAATTGCACGAAGCGAGGGACGGTGGTGATTGGCAAGGATGGGCGGGTGTGTTTTTATCAGGAAGTGGCGATGAAGGAGCCGCGAAAGGTGGAGGATCTGGTGAAGGCGGCGGCGACGGGGAAGTAGAGGAGAGAAGGGCGTTTCGCGGCGGGTGGGGAAAGCGGTGGGCGAGTATGCCCAACCCACATTATTAGCGTGGCCGCCCTGCAAGACTACGAGTCTCTGATTGCCACATTCTGGGCAAACGCGGCCTGTCGGATTTCCACGTAGATCGTATCCGCACTTGTGGCATACAGTCGCAATTTCATCGCGCCTTGACTGCACCTCGCTCGATTATCCGAAGGCCCATGCCTTCGGCAATGGCGTATGCAAGGACCACGGCGTAAATGGCGATTCCGGCCCATCCAAGCAGGAGATACCCTGCGGCTCCAATTCCGCAGAGAGTAGCCAGGACGGCGATTCCGCACACGAATCGGAGAATTCGCGACTCGCTTTAGTGTTTAAACGACGCCGAGATGTCCGTGACGGCGTCGGCTCTGGCGGCGAGGGATTTTTTGCCGCCGTATTTGGCGGTGAGGTCTTTGAGGAGTTGGTCGTAGGCGTCGGCGTCGAGTGGTAGGGAGACGGGTTGCCGGGTGATGCCGGCCATGAGGATGGCGTTACCGATTTCGAGGCCTTTTGCGCCGTCGAGTGCTGGGGCGATGAGGGGTTCGTTTTTTGTGATGGCGTTGATGAAGTTTTGGGTGACGATGGAATGGGAATCGGAAGAGGCGGGGTGGGCGGGGATGTCGATATCCCAGGCTTCGACGTTAGCGAAGGCTTCGGGGCTGTTTTCGCGGATTTGGCGTACGGTTTTGCGGGTGCGGGTGAAGGTGATTTTGCCTTTTTCGAGGACGATTTTTCCGCGGTCGCCTGCGAGTTCGAGGCGGTTGGTGCCTGGGGCCTCGCCGGTGGTGGTGACGAAGTGTCCGACGGCGCCGTTGGGGTATTCGAGGATGGCGGAGGCTTCGTCTTCGACTTCGATGGGGTGGGTTCTGCCGATGGAGGCGATGGCGGTGACGCGATTGGGCATGAGTCCTGTGAGCCAATGGAGGAGGTCGAGGTTATGTGGGCACTGGTTGAGGAGGACACCGCCGCCCTCGCCGGCCCAGGTGGCGCGCCAGCCGCCGGAGCCGTAGTAGGTCCAGGTTCGGAACCAATCGGTGATGATCCAGGTGATGCGGGAGATGTCGCCGAGTTCGCCGTCGAGGATGAGTTCGCGGATTTTTTTGAAGACGGGGAAGGTTCGCATCTGGAACATCATGGCGAACTTGAGATGGGGTTTGGTTTGGGCGTCGGCGAGGGTTTTGCGGGCGTCGCCGATGGAGACGGCGAGGGGTTTTTCGACGAGGACGTGGATATTTTTCTGGAAGGCGAGTCGGGCGATTTCGCAGTGTTGGAAATGGGGGGTAGCGACGAGGACGGCATCGACGAGGGAGGAGTTGATGAGGTCGTGGTAGGTGGAGAAGCCGGAGACGCCGCCGCCGGAGGAGGCGCGTTGGACGCGATCGTGGTCGACATCGCAGACGGCGGTGAGAGTTGCGCCGTTGATTTGGTTGATGTAGGAGGCGTGGAAGGCGCCCATATTGCCGAGGCCGATGACACCGACGCGGACGTTGTGCATGATGACTCCGGGCAGAAGTTGGGAAAGCCCGGGGAGGATTCCACGGGCTTTCGTATGATGCGGGGGGGAGAGCTATTTGGCCAGAGGCTTTTCACATTCCGGGGTGACCTTGGTGATATTGGGTGTGAGTTCCATATTGGTTTTTCCGGCGACGAGGTCGAGGCCGGCCATGATGACTTGCTGGAAGGTGGGGTTGGTCCAGACGTCTTCGCGGTGTCCCATGGCGGTGTAGAAGACGCGGCCCTTGCCGTATTGGCGAGCCCAGGTGCTGGGGAAGTCGGGTCGTTGGTAGTCGGACTGTCGTTCGCCCTTCTGGTTTTTGGTGCTGGCGGTATCCTGGACGAGTACGACGTGGAGGTCGGGGCTGAAGTTTTTGAGGCTGTACCACTCTTCGAACATAGTGAAGTCTTTGAAGCCTTTGAGGCCTGGGAAGTCGGGGCTGACGAATTTCATGGTGGCATAGGCCTGGTCCTGGTGGCCGCAGAATTCGCCGCCGACGCAGTCGATGAAGACATCGATCTGTTCGGAGCGTCCGAATTTGGATCCGCCGGCGCCGCGCATGTAGTTGGGGCTATGGAAGGTATCGCTGGCGCAGTGGAAACCGATGAGCCCCTTGCCGTCCTTGATGGCGGCCAGGAGCATTTGCTTGCCTTGGGCGCTCATGCCTTTTTCGGTGTGGATGAGCTGGCCATCGCGGGTTTTCTTATCGGAATCGCGGGTGAGGTCGCCGGTGGTGTAGAAGGCGAAGACGTCGTAGGTTTTGTAGGTTTCGGGGTTATTGAAGAGGTCGGCGTCCTTGGCGATGGTGACGTCATAGCCGGCCTTTTTTCCGAGGTCGATGAGGATTTGTTCTGCGTGGGAGGGTTTGGCGGGGTTTTTGGGGTCGCGGGTGATGACGGAATGCTGGAAGCCCTGTGACTTGGTGAGGAAGAGGACCTTTTTGTTTGTGTTCTGTGCCGGCGTGGGGCTGGCGAAGAGGCCGAGGGTGATGGCGGCGAGTGCAAATGCGACAATCTGTCTAGTCATAGGTTTCTCCAAAAAGGTGAAAGGTCGTCCCAACAATATAACCGGGTTAGCCGCCGGTGTTGAGTGGGAGGTTGGCAATCTATCTTCCGACGGCTTTTTCGATTTCGTCGAAGGGGGTGAGTCCTGAGGCGACGAGTTGGTAGCCGCTTTCGAGGAGTTTGGTGAATCGAGTGCCTTTGAGGGCCTCTTCGACGAGTTTTGGGGAGGGGTGTTTGAGAATGACTTCGCGGAGGGGTTCGTTGGTGACGAGCATTTCGAAGAAAGCGCGTCGGCCCATATAGCCGGTTTTGAGGCAGCGGGGGCATCCCGCGGGGAGGAAGACTTCTTTGACGCCGAGGGCAGCGCGGCCCATTTTGGCGGTTTGTTCGGGGGTGACTTTGACGCCGCGTTTGCAGTAGGGGCAGAGTTCGCGGGCGAGGCGTTGAGAGAGGATGATATGGAGGCTGGAGGCGACGAGGAAGGGTTCGACGCCGAGGTCGAGGAGTCGGAAGACGGTTCCGACGGAGTCTTTGGTGTGGAGGGTGGAGAAGACGAGGTGGCCGGTCATAGCGGCCTGCATGGCGATGCGGGCGGTTTCGCCGTCGCGGATTTCGCCGATCATGATGACATCGGGGTCTTGTCGGAGGATGGACTTGAGGAGAGCGGGGAAGGTATTGCCCTGGTCTTGGTTGACGGGGATCTGGGTGACGCCATCGATTTCGATTTCGACGGGGTCTTCGATGCTGACGACGTTTCTTCGATCGAGGCCGCAGTCGCGGAGGAGGGCATAGAGGGTGGTGGTTTTGCCGGAGCCCGTGGGTCCGCAGACGAGGATCATCCCTTGGTCGAGTTCCATGCCGCGTCTGGCCTCATCGAGCATCCAGCCTGGCAGGCGGAGGTCGTGGGTGTGGATGGGTGCGGTGGTGGCGTCGAGGACGCGGATGACGAGTTTTTGTCCGAAGATAGCGGGCGCGAAGCTGACGCGGAAGTCGATGCGTCGGCCGGGGACGTGGGCGGTGAAATGTCCTTCCTGGACGATATTTTTGAACTGGACATCGATGTCGCAGAGGATTTTGACCATGGCGCAGAGTCGGACGCCCATTTCCTTGCTGAGGTGGACGATATCGACCATATTGCCGTCGATGCGGAGGCGGAGCTGGTAGTCGTCGTTTTTGGGTTCGAGGTGGATATCGGTGGCGCGGGCGCGGGTGCAGATGAGGATGATGTAACGAAGGATGGAGGGGGCTTCGCCGGAGCCTGGAGCGTGGCGTGGTTTGGGGTGTCGGGGGTCTTCGGCTTCGTGGACGACCTGGCCGCGGCAGTTGAGGAGGGCGATTTGGGCGAATTCGAAGGGTTTATCGGGGAGGGACTCGGCGAGGACGGGGAGGAATTTCTCATCGTCGTCGCTGGTGGAACTGATTCCGAGGTCGACTTGAGCGGCGTCGGCGTCGAGAGGGAGGGAGACGTAGTCATTGGCGCGTTGGTCGGCCTCGTCGTTTTCGTGGCGTTGGACGCGGGCGACTTCTTCGAGGGCGTCGAGTGGGACGGCTTCGTGGACTTCGGGGGGTTGTTGGTCGGCGGGAGAGGCGGGAGGCGTGTGGGCGGGGAGGACGAGTCGCATTTCGGTGGTGCCGATGCGGATGAGATCGCCGCGTTTGAGGTAGGCGGTCTTGACGGGTTGGCCATTGAGTTTGGTACCGTTGCGGGAATCGAGGTCTTTGACGAGGAGTCCTCTGGGCGTTTGTTGGATGACGCAGTGGAAGCGGCTGGCTTGGGCGTCGACGAGGACGAAGCGGTTTTCGGGGTGTCGGCCGATGGTGAGGGGTTGATCGCCGAGGATGATCTTGTTTCGTCCGGCGGGCCCGGCGACCATGAGGAACGGTCGATCCATGGGGACAATGTATTGCTTTGTCGGCAGGCGGTCCATAGTGTGGTCCCCTTGCCAAGGGGGGGCTCTGCCGCGATATTTCCGGCATTATGATCAACACTGAAGGCTTCCCGATCGATCTGCGTGGTTTTAAGGAACTGGCGTTGAATCCGTCGAATCCGGCGTTGACGAAGGATGAGAAGGAGACGCTGTTGAGCAACATCCGGCTGTGCCGGGATTCGATCGTGTTTTTTACGGCGGTCGCGGACGCGAAGGGTCTTGGCGGGCACACGGGGGGGGCGTATGACACGGTGCCGGAGGTATTGATTGCGCGGGGGTTTATCAACGGGGGTGCGCCGATCGTTCCGGTCTTTTTTGACGAAGCGGGGCACCGGGTGGCGACGCAGTATTTGTTGTCGGTATTGGATGGGGCGATGCCGGCGGAGAAGTTATGCCATTATCGGGAGTACCTGGCGAAGCTGCCGGGGCATCCGGAGCGTGGGCTGACGCCTGGTGTGAAGTTTTCGTCGGGTCGGCTGGGGCATGTGTGGGCGTACGCGAATGGGGTGGCGATGGCGAATCCGGGCAAGGCGGTGTTCATGCTGGGTTCGGACGGGTCGCAGCAGGAGGGGGACGATGCGGAGGCGGCGAGGCTGGCGGTGGGGAAGGACCTGAACGTCAAGGTGTTGGTGGACGACAACGATGTGACGATCGCGGGGTTTCCGAGCAAGTACTTGCCGGGGTATGACGTGGCGAGGACGCTGGCGGGGCATGGTCTGCTGGTGGAGAAGGTGGATGGGGAGGATATTGACGCGCTGTACGCGGCGATGTGCCGGGTATTCAGCGTGGCTGGGCCGATGGCGTTGGTGATCAAGCGGAAGATGGCGCCTGGAATTGACGGGCTGGAAGGGTCGTGCCATGCGCACGAATCGATCAAGTCGGACAAGGCGATTGCATATTTGGAGAAGCGTGGTCAGACCAAGGCGGTGGAGTATTTGAAGGGGGCGAAGGGGGACAAGTCGCCGTTGACGTATAAGGGATCGTCGGGGGCGGGGAAGAACCGGGATGATTTTGGGAAGATCATCAACTCGATTCTGGACAAGATGACGCCTGAGGCGCGTGTGGCGACGGTGCGGGTGTTTGACTGCGATTTGGAAGGCTCGTGCGGTTTGCATCACATTCGGAAGAAGTATCCGGAGGTGTACGTGTCGGGTGGGATCATGGAGCGGGGGAATTTTTCGGCGGCGGCGGGATTTGGGATGGAGGCGGGCAAGCAGGGGATTTTCGGGACGTTTTCGGCGTTTCTGGAGATGATTGTTTCGGAAGCGACGATGGCGAGGCTGAATCACTCGAATGTGATTGCTCATTTTTCGCACGCGGGATGCGATGACATGGCGGACAACACGTGCCATTTCGGGCTGAACAACATGTTTGCGGCGAATGGGTTGCCGGACGAGGGGCACGACACGACGCGGCTGTATTTCCCGGCGGATCAGCATCAGTTCAAGGCGTGCGTCAATCGGATTTTCAATGAGCCGGGATTGCGGTTTGTGTTTTCGACGCGGTCGGCGGTGCCGGACATTCTGAACGAGTATGGGACGCCGATGTTTGGGGAGGGGTATGCGTTTGAGCCTGGGCGGGACGACGTGATCCGGTCGGTCCCCGAAGGCGGCGGGTATATCGTGTCGTTTGGCGACACGCTGTATCGGGCGTTGGACGCGGTGATCCGATTGGCGGAGCAGGGTGTGAAGGTTGGGCTGATCAACAAGGCGACGTTGAATGTGATGGACGGGGCGACGATGAAGCTGCTGGCGAAGTCGCCGTTTGTGTTGGTGGCGGAGTCGTTCAATGTGAACACGGGGTTGGGGAGCCGGTTTGGTTCGGAGTTGTTGAAGGCGGGATTCAGGGGGCGGTACAACAACATTGGGACGCATAAGGAAGGTCCGGGGGGATTGTGGCAGCAGATGGGGTATCAGGGGCTGGATCCGGAGGGGATTATGAAGGCGGTGAAGGGGTTGATGTAGTGGGCGACGGCGAATTGGGACATGGGTGTGGACCGTGGCCTTGCAAGCGTGGGCATGGCAGCCGGGAGAGTGGTCGTTATGCCATGAGACCGGCGGCGTAGGCGAGGACTTTGCTGTCGAAGAGGGCGCCGAGTTCCAGTTCATTGCGGATGAAATCGCTGAGGTTGTCGCGGGAAACCAAGACTACTTCGAGTTCTTCGGCGTCTTCGGGTATGGGGGCGGTGTTGGCGTTTTCGGGGGAGGTTTCGTCGATATCCATGAGGACGATGTGGGCGGCGTCGTTGCTGAGGCCGGGGGTGTTGAAGGCGGCGGGGGTGATGTCGAGGGCGCGGCCGTTGTAGCCGGTTTCTTCGCGGAGTTCGCGGAGGGCGGTGGTTTGGGGGGATTCGCCTTCGTTCATGATACCGGCGGGGAATTCGATGACGCTGCCGCCGGCGGGGGGGCGGAATTGGCGGAGGAGGACGAGGCGATTGGAGGGTTTGAGCCAGGCGATGAGCATGACGGCGCTTTTGCCGCCGAGGCGGTTGGCGGCTTCCCATTCGCGTTTTTGGCCGTCTTTGGCGATATAGCGGATGATCTGGAGGTCGAGGAATTTGCCTTGAGCAAGGAGTCGGCGGGAGACTTCGCGGGGGGTTTGGCCGGGGATATTGCGTTCGCCGCGCAGTTGTTCGAGGTGGCTGGTGTCATTGAGCAGGCGGACGACGCGCTCGTTCCAGCGGTTGATGCCGAGGATGCTGATGGAGGCGGTGTCGAGTTCGAAGGCGATTTTGCGTTCCCAGGTGCGGTCGATGCCGAGCCACCAGGCGATGGTGGCCATGCCGGCGTTGGCGTCCATGACGACGACGGCGGTGTCTTCGACTTCGCGGGCGATGTTGCCCATGGCGCGGAAGAGGCGTTCGGTCATCATTCGCCAGCTTTCGGCACCGGGGTAGGGTTGCCAGTCTTCGGTGGGTTCGGTGACGGGAAGCTGGAGGGTTTTGGCGGTTTCGCGGGTGAGGTTGGCGGCCTGGCCGTTGTTGAGTTCGCGGAGTTCGGCGCGGAGGAGGGTTTTGGCGTCGAGCATATGGGAGAGGACCTTGGCGGAGTCGGCGGTGCGGGCGTGGTCGGCGGCGTAGACGCTGACGGATCGGCCGCGGAGGAGGCGTTTGAGGCGTTCACCGGCGGCGACGGCTTGGCGGAGGCCCATTTCGGTCAGTTGGGAGTCGGTCCATCCGCCGGTGAGTCCGCGGAGGTGTGCATCGGTCTCGCCGTGCCGAACGAGGACAAGTTGCTTCATGAACGGACGCTCCATCGTGTAAGAGAGCCTTGGGGGACGAGGTAGAGTATTTGAGGGGGAGGCGGGGCTTGGCGGGTGCTATTGAGGCGGGGGCGTGGATTGTGCGGAGAAGACGCGTTTGAAGAGGGAATGCCAGTTGTGGTCGCGGTTGTAGAGGCGGGTTTGTTTGTATTCGGGGGCCATGTTGTCATCGGTGATGACGCGGAGGTCGGTGCGTCGGCGGAGGGAGGTGGCGATGTCGGAGAGGTCGGCGGTGGAGAGTTCCTGGAGGACGGATTGCATAGCGGGGTCGTTGGAGGCGAAGAGGGGGTGGTTGTTGACCTGGAACTTGAGGAGATTCTGTCGGATCTGGTCGGGTGTGAGGGTGAAGGGGGAATCGGAGGCGGCGACGAAGTTTTTATATCGGACGACGTGTTTGAAGACATTGGCGGCGGTGTAGAAGACGTCGGCGCACTCGGTGGTGTTGGCGTAGAGGACGCCGCCGGGGTTGAGGTGGGACTTGCAGAGTTGGAAGTAGTCGGCGGAGAGGAGGTTGGTGGCGTGGCTGCGCCAGTGCCAGGTGGTGTTTTGGAGCATGAAGTCGAACTTGGCGGAGGGGTTGCGTTTGAGCCATCGTCGGCCGTCGTCGATGTGGATGGTGATTCTGGGGTCGGAGAGGATGGTGGCCTGTTCGGGGTAGTGCTTGATGATGTCGAGGTAACCGGGGTTGATTTCGACGACGGTGATTTTGGAGACGGGGGGGTATTGGGCGAGGACGCGAGCCCAGGAGGCGGAGGCGAGGCCGATTTCGAGTACGGTTTGGGGGTTGGGGTGTAGTGCGGCGACCATGTAGGCGCGTTTGATGCCGTTGGCGTCGAGGACGGGGTCTGTGGTGAACATGCCGTCGTAGACGCCGCCGCCCCAGAGGATATCGCCTTTTGGGGAGGTGCTGACGGTGATGATGCCGTGGCGGTTTTCGTTGACGTACTTGTATTGGCCGGTGATGGTTCCGCCGGCGAGGTGGAAGCGTTCGAGCATTTCGGTATAGAGGGTTCAATGTGCGAAGGGCATGTAGAGGGCGATGCCGATGGCGGCGGCGGGGGCGACGAGTTGTGGGGGGGAATCGAAGAGGAAAGCCGCGGCGCCGAGGAGGAGGGTGGCGATGCTGAGGCCGAGGATGATATGGCTGGTGGAGAGGTATTGCATGAGGACGAATCCGGTGAGGAGGGGGCCGAGGGTAGCGCCGGCGATGTTGGCCATGTAGACGCGGGAGATGGCGAGGCCGACGTTTTGTCCTGAGCGGGCGAAGTGGTGGCAGAGTACGGGGAAGACGGAGCCGATGAGGAAGGAGACGGCGGTGACGATGAGGGAGGTGGCGGCGAGTCCGACGGGGCGGGAGACCTGGCAGGCGGCGGCGGCAGCGGCGATGGAGAGGTGGTAGAAGACGGCGGAGATGATGAGGACGAGTCCGACGAAGCGGACTGGGGAGTTGGTGGCGAGGGGGCGTTGGCAGAGGCGTTCGGCGAAGAAGGAGCCGAGGGCGATGCCGACGAGGAAGAAGCCGAGGACGTAGGCGAAGACGGAAGGTCGGCCGCCGGTCATATAGGAGACGAGGCGCATCCAGAGCATTTCCTGGGAGAGGGAGATGTAGCCTGAGGCGGCGGCGAAGAAGAGGACGAAGAGGCGTTGCATGGTGGTTGTTTTTTGTCAGTTGGCGGTCGATGGTTCCGGGGGTGTTGTGGAAGCGACGCGACGGGCGTAGAGGGTGACGAGGATGCCGACGGAGACGTTGCAGAGGGCGGCGATGATGACGGCGGTTTGCCGGCCGAAGAAGAAGAAGAGGAGGTCGGCGGTGAGGAAGCAGGCGATGGCGGAGCCGAGGGTATTGATGCAGTAGAGGAGTCCGACGGACTTGCCGACGTTGTGATAGTAGCGGTAGAGGTGTGCGACGAGGATGGGGAGAGTGGCGCCCATGAGCATGGTGGGGAAGCAGAGGAGGGCGTAGATGGCGGCGGCGGTGGTGGGGAGGGAGGTGAGGATGGTAGCGGCGCTGACGCGGGCGATGAGTGGGAGGCTGAGTACGCCGAACGCGCCGATGCCGAGTTCGCAGGTGAGGAAGAGGAGTGGGCCCTGTGTGGGGAAACGGGAGGAGAGGTAACCGCCGAGGAGGGAACCGATGCCGAGTCCGAACATGAAGAGGGAGACGACGATGGTGATGGACTCGATGTTGACGCCGAAGGCGGCGAAGAGGGCGCGTTGCCAGACGATCTGGTAGATGAGAGCGGCGAAGCCGGAGATGAGGAAGAGGAAGGCGAGGTAGGGGAGGGAGGTGAAGGCGAGTCGGCGTTCTTGGCGGGAGGCGGCGAGGTAGAGGAGAACGGCTTTGAGTTTGATCCAGAGGAGGAGTAGGCAGGCGACGAGGGGTCCGACGAATTTGACGCCGAAGGCGCCTGCGAAGAGGGAGAGGAAGACGAGTGCGGAGAGGGCGTCGTAGCGGGCGAATCGGTGTTGGGTGTTGAGGGAGAGGTTTGTTTTGGCGAGGGCGTGGGTGGTTGCGAGGTGTGCGGCGACGAGGAGGAGGGTGAAAGCGATGGCGGAGAGGGCGAGGACATTGGCGAGTCGGGTGACGGAGAGGGTGGTGTTGGTGTTCTGGGCGAGGTAATTGAGGGCGGCGGCGGCTCCCGAGAGGAGGCCTGTGAGGACGAGGAGGATGGCGTGCCCGGGTTGCATGGTCGCCACGATAGTTAGGAGATTCGTTGTCGTCCAGCGAGGTCGTTCAGATCCAGCCTTGTGGAAGGAACCAAGCGGTGGGGCGACCGACTTCGGCGCGGAGGGCTCGTGCGGCGAGGTTGGGGAGCCACATGGTCAGTCGGAAGACGAACCGGGTGAGGGGCAACATGTGCGGGTCTCCTTATTGTCAAGCGGGCGTTGGGCGAGTTTGGCGAAGAAATGCTCGGCGGCCTGGATTCGACGTACGGGGGTGGGCATGGCCTGGACGATGGACTGACGGGGGCGAGTGAGGTCGGTGCGTGCGAGGTCCCGGCGGGACAGTTCTTCGATAGCGAGTTTCATTTCGTCGGGTGTGCCGCCGTGGCGGAGGTAGAAGCGATCGGCGAGGTATTCGAATCGTCGGCCGAGGTAGGCCAGGAGGGGGTGTGAGGCGATCATCCAGGAGGTGAAGATGAAGGCGAATGGAGGGATGTAGGCTGGGGAACCGGCAACGGCGGGGGAGGTGTACCGTATGATCTGGTCGCCGGCGACGAGTCCGATCATGGTCCAGACCCAAGCGATGAGGCATGCGAGGAGGAGGTGATGGGAGCAGCGATGTCCCATTTCGCGGAGGAGGACGAAGCGGAGGGTGTTGTTGGAGGCGAGTTGGATGGTTGGGCGGCTGATGAGGAGGGCTTGGCGAGGGCCGAGGCCGGCGATTCCGCCGGAGAAGTCGCGGATTTCGGCGTGAGAGAAGATGAGGATTCTGGGGAGGGGTGTGTTGCAGGGGCGGATGAGGTTTTGGAGTTGGGAGGCGAGTGATGGGTCGGCGGGTTCGAATTGGAAGAGACCTGAGGGGAGGAGGTCGACGGCGAGGAAGGTGGAGGCGAGGAAGAGGAGGAGGAAGGCGGCGGCGGCGAAGAGGGTCCAGAGCGATCCGGTGTGAATTTGAAGGAGGACGATGAGGCAGGAGCCGATGGAGAACATGATGCCATGGTGGAGGGCGCCGATGGTCCAGTCGCGTCCCCAGGCGCGGAGGCCCTGTTTGACGAGGCCGAATTGTCGTTCGTGGAGGTACCCATACCAGAGGTCGATGGGGAAGTTGATGATGGCGTAGAGGGCGTAGAATGCGACGACGTAGAGTGGCCAACTGGGGGAACGGAGCCACTGGGGCGTGGGATCGGCGAGGCCTGCGTAGAGGAATAGGGCGAGCCATGCGAGGTTCCAGGCAACGCTGAGGAGGGCGCCGCGCAATCGCCGGGGCTGATACGTGAGCGCGAGGGCGTTGGGGTCCATGGTTTGGGTTGCGGGGCGGGGCGAAGATTCCGAGGCGTCCTGTGGCATGTGGCGGACGATGTCGCGGCGTTTTGGTCTGGAGAGCGCGACGAGCGAATATACCATGAACGCGGGTTGGTATGGGGGGGGCGTGGCGGATTTCTGTGGAAGTTGCGGGGGGGGCGACTGTCGGGTGTAAAGGCGGCTGATATACTTTCGCGGCCGCGATGGGGTGCTGGTGTTATTTTTGGGCGAGCGGGACGTGAAGTGATGATCGCAGTACTTGTTTTTCTGGGTGTGGTGGCGGTGGTATGGGCGTGGTTTCTATTGGGGCGTGTGCGCCGGCGCGCATTTCGGGAGACGCTGGACGCAGCGACGGAGATGGTGGCGGATGAGGGCTGGAGATGGCCGTCGGTGAGCGTGGTGATTCCGGCGCGGAATGAGGCGGACATGTTGCCGACGACGATTCCGACGATATGCAGGCAGGTGTATCGGGACCTGCGGGTGATTCTGGTTGATGACCAGAGCGAGGATGAAACGTGGCGTGTGATTGAGAGACTGAAGGGGGAGTATCCGTCGCTGCGAGTGGTGCAGGGGAGGGCACGGCCTGGGGACTGGTATGGGAAGCAATGGGCGGTGCAGCAGGGTTTGGAGCAGGCGGACGGCGACTGGCTGCTGTTCACGGACGCGGACATCATTTACCACCCGATGGCGGTGCGTCAGGCGGTGGGGTACATGCTGAAGCATGATCTGGAGATGCTGAGTTTGTTGCCGCAGCTGATTCTGGTATCGGCGGGGGAGAAGCTGGCGTTGTCGGCGGCGTTGGCGGTGTTGGCGACGTTGTTTCCGCTGGATCGGGCGAACGATCCGAAGAGCGATGTGGCGATAGCGGCGGGGGGGTTCACGTTGATAAGGCGTGGGGCGTACGAGCGGGTCGGGGGGCATGCGGCGGTGCGAGGGGAGATGATCGAGGACTTGAGCCTTGCGAGGGCGTTGAAGCGAGCGGGGACGCGGATGGAGACTCGGCTGACGCGGGACCTGATCCGCACGCGGATGTACGACGGGTGGTCGGATCTTTCGGAGGGTTTGTCGAAGAACGCGTATGCGGGGATTGGCTACAGCCTGTGGAAGTTTGTGGGGGGGATGTTGGGGGGGCTGTTGTTTGCGGTGTTGCCGCCGGTGTATCTGGTGGGGTCGGTGGTTGGGGTGTTGATGAGGGGTTCGTGGGAGATGTGGGTGGCGGTGTTGCTGTCGGTGGGGATTAACGTTTGCATGGTTTTGGTGCACGGGCGTTGTGTTGGGCATCTGGGGTTGCGGTGGTATTACCGTCTGCTGTTACCGCCCGGGGCCGCGTTTTACAGTTATTTTGTGGTGTTGTCGGTGTGGCAGCATTATTTCCGTGGTGGGGCGAGTTGGAAGGGTCGGCGTTATCGGGCGTGCGCTTGAGGGGCTGGGGTTTGGGGCGACCGGCAGGGGTGGGGTTTATGGGCCGGGGTTTTGCTGAGAATTGGTTTGACGGTGGGGGCCTTGAATTGGATATCAAATCCGGAGTGGGGGAGCGTTTGGGTTGGAGGCGACGCGAGTGCCAGGGCTCGCGACCGGCCGAGGCCGGGAAGCCGCGTGTGGTATTGCGTTACCGGCGTGGCGAGCGACAGGAGAGGAGTCGGTTCGGCTATGCGACGTACATTTATTGGAGCGATGGGGTTGGCGTTGGTGGTGTTGTTGGCGAGCGCGGGCATGGCGGGGACCGTGAACGTCGGGGACACGGTTCGCATCTACAATCACGAGGGCTCGCTGGCTGGGGAATTCGGGATCGGGCTGGTGGGCGTGAGCAATCCGGAGCTATTCCGGAGTTTCTGCGTGCAGCGGAACGAGTATTTGGATTTTGATTCGCGGGGTTTCAATGTGGCGGGGATTTCGAAGCATTCGTCGCCCGACAACATCCCGCTGGCGGAGGAGACGGCGTATTTGTATTACCATTTCTTGTATGGTGGACTGAAGACGGCGTACGACCATACGCCGGGGACGTGGCAGCACGGGCAGGATGCGGATGCGCTTCAGCAGGCGATCTGGAAGTACCAGCAGCAGCTCAGTTCGCCGTTGACGGGGAAGGCGAAGGCTTTTTACGACGAAGCCTATGTGGCGGTGAATGGTCCGAACGCGGAATGGGACGGATTGGGGCCGGTGCGGATAATGAACCTGACCTGGGCGAGTTCACGGAACGGTTTTACGAAGGGCAGCGCGGCGCAGGACACACTGGCGGTGATTCCATTGCCTGCGGCGGCGTGGATGGGAATGGGGCTGCTGGGGGCAACGATCGTGGCTCGGCGGTGGCGGAGGGCGCGGTAGTCAGACAGACCGTGACAAGCGGCTGACGTGTTCGAGCGTGAGTCGCTTACTGCAGATAGAGCCCACGGGCAGGCGGTCCGTGGGCTTTCTCGTTTTTTGGGTCAAGGGAGGGGTAAGGCTAATCGGGTTTGGCGGGAGTGGCGGCGCGGAGTTTGGCCATGGCGGACTGTTCGATTTGGCGGACGCGTTCTTTGGAGAGGCCGAGGCGTCCGCCGACCTCCTGGTAGGTAGCGGGGATGCCTCGGTCGAGGCCGTAGTAAGCGGAGAGGACGTCGCGTTCGCGAGGATCGAGCCGAGAGAGGAGGGTTTGTACGTGGTCGCGGTCGGAGAGTTGGGAGAAGGCGATACTTGTTCGACGTTCGGGGATTTGGGTGAGCATTTCGGGGTCGCCGGTGTTGGCGGCGGTTGCGGCGAGGAGTTCGGGGACGGAGCGAGCGAAGCCTTTCATGAGGGCGAGAGTGGCATAGGTGCTGAAGCGGTTGCCGCGTGTGACATCGAAGCTGTCGACAGCGCGCATGAGAATCAGGTTGCCTTCGCTGACGAGTTCGAGGAGTCCGAGGTTGGGTCGGGCGTGTTTTCGGGCGATGCTGACGACGAGCCGCAGGTTGGCCTGGACGATGGCGTTTTTGGTTTCTTGCGCCTGGGCGAGGTAGTGTTCAAGCTCGCGGATATGCCGGTGGCGAGCCAATTCGGGGTCGAGGCGGCGGCGACATCGGACAAATTGGGATTTATGGAAGCCCAATTTGAGGAAGAGGGCTCGTTCTTTGCCTTTGGTGAGGAGGGGTGTGCGGTAGAGGTCTTGGAGATAGGGAGGCAGATCGCGTGGGACGCGGAGGTCTTCGCGAGCGGATTCGGCGGCGAGTTCTTCTTGGGAGACGATGGCCTGGATGGCGGCGGCGGCATCGTCGTGGTGGTAGAGGGGATCGTCGTGGAAGCTGATTTTGCGGCGGGTGAGCCGGTCGATGCGGTCATCGAGGATGGCGCGATAGATGGTGGACTTTGGGCGGCCGAACTCGGTTGCCAGTTGGGTGATGGTTGCACCGGCGCGATAGGCGTCGAGTATTGCGGCTTTCTGGTGCGGATCGAGAGGCAGTGGGGCGTGGACGAAAATGGCTTTGTCGGGATGTTCCTGGTCGTACTTTCGGATGGTATGGAGGATTGCCAGGGGGGAGCGTTTCATGCGTCGAGCGACTCGGCGGGTGATTTCGGTGACGTCGCAGGTTTGAGCGAGTCGGCGGCAATGGCGGATGATCTGGTCCTGTTCATTGGCGTCGAGGAGGGAGAAATTGCCTGAAGCGACCTGGTCGGAGTGGTTGGCCAAGAATCGTTCGACGCTGCTGAGGAGGAAGCACACGCGGCGTTTGCCATCGGGGAAGGTCATGCGACGGGCGGGCAGTCCCTTTCTTCGCCAGCGTTGTATTGTTTTGCTGGTGACGCTGAATTTTTCGGCGACATCGTCGATGGCGAGGACGGGTTCGGGGATGGAGGCGGTTTGGAGGTGGAGGGAGTCGCTGACTCGTTCGATGAGCAGGCCGAGGTCGTGTTGGAGTGCGAGGCCTGTGAGCAGATCGGTGGCAGAGGTCTTGGGGCGGTAGTCGGTGATTTTGTAGATAACGAAGTCGAGGGGATAGGCTTTTGCGGGTTGAATGAGGTGGAGGAGGTCTTCGGCGCGGGCCAGCTGGGCGGCTCGCACGTCGAGGGGCGCAAATGCCATTTCTCTCGACAGTTGGGCGATGTTTGCGAGTCTGAACTTCGCCATCGTCTAAATTATCCGCCGCTCAACCATATCGGTCAAGGAGAATCCGGACAAACAGTGATAATCGTGGTGGAAGGCTTGATGACAGGGAGGTTTATGGAAGGCTGGGGTGATTCAGTCTGGGTTGACTTCGCGGAGCTTCTGGTTGAGGAGGTTTCGGCGTCGGGCGGCGGCGTGATTGAGCCAATCTGCGAAGGCTTGGCCTTGTGTGTCGTCGAGAAGGGAGTCGAGGATTTCGAGTTGTTTGCGAAGGCGGGCGATAGATGCCCTGAGGTTGTCGCGGTTATCCAGGAGGATGTCTCGCCAGAGGGCGCCGTCGCCGCCTGCGATTCGGGTCGAATCGAGGAAGCCCTTGCCGGCAAGGGGCAGGCCATCGTCCTGCTGCATGGTGATCAAAGCGGCGGCGAGGGCGTGTGGGAGGTGGGAGATGTCGGCGAGGAGTCGATCGTGAGTGTCAGGGGTCAGGCGAACGAGGTTCATGCCAAGGGTCTTCCAGAAGTTTTCGACGAATGTCAGGGCTTGTCTGCTGGTACGGCGAGTGGGAGTGGTGATGCAGATGCTATTCTGGAAGAGGTCGGGTCGGGCGAATTCGACGCCGCGTTTTTCGGAACCTGCCATGGGATGACTGCCGACGAAATGGACTTTTCTGGGGAGGATCTCGTGAGCGAGTGTGACGACGGAGCGTTTTGTGCTTCCGACATCCGTTACGATCGTTCCAGGCGTTAGGGCAGGCGCAATCTGCCTGAGCAAGGTGTCAAAGACGCTGACGGGGGTGCAGAGGACGACAAGCTGAGCATTTCTGACGGCGGCGAGGGGGTTGGATTCGGCGTGGTCGATGGCTCCGACGGAAATCGCGGTTTGGAGGGTGGATGTTCTGTGTCCATAACCAACTACTTGGCAGGACTTTATCATTGATTTGGCGGCCAATCCGACCGAGCCACCGAGGAGACCGACGCCCAGAATGCTTATGCGAGGGAGGTGCATCGTCCGATAAACTAGCTAGGAAGAGCGGTGTCGTCCAGCGCTTGGTTGGATATCATTCGGGTTGTGGGAATTGTCTGACGGTTCTTGCGGAATTGGTGACAAACGATAGGCTATTGTCCGAGGTTTCGGCCGTGTGGGGGTGGCTGGTGTGGCCGAATTGCATGATATCGGGGGAGGTTTAAAGGCGGAGCGGTTAGCGGAGACCGCCCGAAAGGCTATGACGATAGCTGCGTTTGATGGGACACAGACCTTACCCATTCTCCGGGAGGCAGGTCGATCGACTCCGCAACATGTATTGGATTTTGAGAAGCCGCTGGCGAAATTGGAGCAGCAGATCCAGAGTCTGGAGGCGATGCAGGGGCAGAAGCAGCTGGATTACACGAAGGAACTGCGTCAGATTCGGGTGACGTATACGGCCCTGCTGAAGAAGACGTACGAGAGCCTGAGTGCTTGGGAGACCGTTCAGGTTGCGAGGCATCCGCAGAGGCCGTTGTTCTGGGATTACGTTGGGATGATCTGCCGGGAGTTTCGGGAGATTCACGGGGATCGCCGATTTGGGGATGATCTGGCGATACGTTGTGGCCTGGCTCGGCTGGGGACGCACAAGGTGATGTTGATCGGGCATCACAAGGGTCGTGACACGAAAGAGCGTGTGGCGTGCAATTTTGGGTTGGCGCATCCGGAGGGTTATCGCAAGGCTCTTCGTTGCATGAAGTTGGCAGAGAAATTTGGTTTGCCTGTGGTGGCTTTGATTGACACGGCCGGGGCGTATCCCGGGATAGGGGCGGAAGAGCGGGGGCAGGCGGAGTCGATTGCGCGGAACATGATGGAGATGTCGCGGCTGCGGACGCCGATCGTCGCGGTAGTGTTGGGAGAAGGGGGCTCGGGCGGGGCGCTGGGGATTGGGGTTGCGGACCGGGTAGCGATGATGGAATTTGCGTGGTACTCGGTGATTTCGCCGGAGGCATGTTCGGCGATCTTGTTTAAGGGGAATGAAGGGGCGGCACAATTGGCGGAGAGCCTGAAGCTGACGAGCAAGCACCTGCTGAAGTACGGGGTGGTGGATGCGATAATTCCGGAGCCGCTGGGCGGGGCGCATCGATCCCCGCGGGCGGCGGCGCACAATCTTGAGCAGTTCATCACGAAGGCGCTACGGGATTTGAAGCGGTGCAAGATTGAGAACGTTGTGGAGAGGCGGTACGAGAAGTTCCGGAATCTGGGGGTGGTGATGGAGAAGACGAAGGCGGCCGCCAAGGTTGCCGGTTGAGCGGGGCCGGGTCACGGGTTGCTGGGTGAGTCGGGTCATCTTGGGGTGGTGCCGGCGGAGCGGGCGGCAGCGGTAAACCATTGGACCATGTGATCTTTTGGGCCTGCGCCGCTCATTCGAGCGACTTGGTTGCCTTTGTGGTCGTAGACGATGATGGTTGGGACGCTGCGGACGCCGGCGGTTTGGGCGACGCGGTCATTGGGTCCTCCTCGATCGGTCAGGTCGACTTTGAGGAGCACGAAGTCGGATCGGAGGCGGTCGGCGACCTGGGAGTCGCCGAGGACGTCTTTTTTCAGAGTCTGACACGGGGGGCACCAGTCGGCGGTGAAGAGGACGAGGAGCGGTTTGCCCAATCGACTGGAGTCGGCGAGCGCGCCGGTCCAGTCGTCTTTCCAACCAGCGAAGGCGGAACCGGGTCCGATGAGCGTTTTGGCTGCGATGAATCCGCCGACAAGGACGATCAGGATCAGGAACAATCTGGAGGGGGTGGTTTTTTTGGGGGAGACGGGCTGATCCCAGTCGTTATCGTCGTGGAGTAGCGGTTGGGGCATCGGTGCATCTCCTGTCTGCAAGGGGTGTTTCAGTGATAATCGGTCAGAAGGGGGGTGTACTGATGCGGGATGGTTTATGGGGCGTTTGGCTGGCGGGTGGTGGCAGGGAGGCGGGTTTGGAGCTGGCGACATGATGGGTGATGGTAGGCGGGCAGGGTGAGGGTTGGCATTGAGTAGGCCTGGGTGTGGGAGGATGTGGCGTGAGGTCAGGGCGATTGCGTTTGATGGAAGCTCAAGAGAGGGCTACTTTTAGCAGATA
>CAYVKG010000052.1:0-30143 GCA_964451955.1 uncultured Tepidisphaeraceae bacterium | reverse complement strand
GTCCGGAAACCCGTCAAACGTCAACGCTCCCCGGTCGTCGCGCAGCAGATAGGTGCCGGTGCGCACCCTGTCCGGCCAGAGCATGAAGCTTAGCATTGCTGTCCGGCCGGACTCCGACCGCCAGCACTCCGTCCGGGCGGGGTCGCGCAGCAGGATATCCGTGTAGTCGGCGGACCGAAGCCCCGGTCCCGGCTGACCCTTCCAGACTGTGACCAAAAAGACGTTCATTCTCTTCTCCCCGCCGGGCACCTGCGCGCGCCCGCATAATGCTGCATCGGCTTGGACACGGCGGCGTTTAGCGCCGGAACCCGGGGCGGATTTTAACCCGCGCGCGCACATCGAAGGTGACGTTCTGCCCGGGATACTGTCCATCGGCGGCGATGGCGAGGGCGCCGCAGTCTGCCCCAGACCGGAGAAACCCGACGATGTCCACGGGAGGATCCACGGGAAGCTCCACGCGGGGCCCAAACCCTTCGGGGTTCTCCGCGCCGCCCAGGGGAATCTGCCCCAAACGCAGTCCGTCGGTGTCCAGGGTGTGCAGCGTCAACGTGAGCCGCTTGATTCCGGAAAAATCACCGGGGCTGTCCTCCTTCACCGAAATCTCCAGCGAGAGCAGCATTGCCTCCTTCACTGTGAATATCTTGGCGAGGCAGGCACCAATGGCGTCCTCCACCGCCTGGTCGAGCGCCGCCTCGTTGGGCAGATTACAGGACAACCCGGGCACCAGGGGCACCCCAACCAGCGGTACGGGCAACGGAAGCCCCGGCAGGGTCTGATCTTCCACAACCGCGAAATCGGAAGTCACGGAACAGCCGGTCATGAGCGCACCCAAGAGCGCCCACACCATGCCAGACGGCAGAAGGGATGCCGGGAAGTTCGGTTTCATGGATATTCCTTTGTTGGCCCGCCCGCACGGCGCACCCTAGTCTGGGCATTATGCCTGAAAGCATGCCTTCCTCGTAGCTTCTATCCCTTTGCATCCCTCGCACCCAGCCTTGAGAAGGAAACATGGCTTTCCGAGAGGAAGGCTTGATTATCTCCCGTTCACCTTGATAAACTTTCCAAGTTCAAGTCAGTACATGCTCCGAGGTCGGCAGGTTCATGCGCGCGATCAGACGACATTCCCTTAGGCAGGCATTCTTGGGCTGCACCGCAGTCCTGCTGCTGATGTTTGGGATTGCGGCGGTGCATGAGAGCATCCCCGGCCTGTGCGAGGATCGGGACGGTTCCAGCCAAAGCGGCAGGGAATACTGCCCCTTCTGCAAGCTGATCCACAGCCCCCTGGTCACGAGCGCTCCAGCGCTCCCTCCCGCACCGGTGGCACTGCCGCTCCCGCTCTTTGATGACCGGGCCAGTACGCCCGCCACACAACAATGGCAGGCCAGGCAGGTGCGCGCCCCCCCCCCGGCCCCCCCCGGGCCCCCCCGCGCCCCCCCCCCCCCCCCCCGCCCGCGCCCGAGGTGATGGCGATGGAACTGCGCGGGTCGTTGGACGCATTGGGTCGCATCGTTGGGCAGATTGCGCCGGACGACATACTAGGGCGCATTTTCGCGGCGTTTTGTGTCGGGAAATGAGATTGTGATCAGGCGGTGCGGACGGACGCCGGGGCGGCGGCTCGTTCGCGCAAGAGGGTGATTTTTTCTCGGACTTCCTGGGCCATGCGTGAGTTGGGGAACTCGGCCATGATGGCTTCGCCGAGTTTGACCGCATCGGGCCAGGCGTGGTTTTTCATGGCGATGGCGAATTGTCGGCCGAGTTGCATGAGTTTGTCCTTGAAGATCTGGCGGGCGGTATCCTGGAGGGCGTCGGTTTCGGCGGGGGTGAGGTAGATATCGAGTTGTTTGAGGATTTCGATGGCACCATCGACGTCATGGCGGGAGACGGCGTCATTCCAGGTATCGAGCAGCTGTCGTTTGAAGTTCTGGCGGCGGATTTCGACGTCTTTGGCGAGGTTCTGTGTGAGCGGGTCATCGGGGAAGGCTCGCATGAGGCGATCGGCCTCGCGGAGCGCAAGGCTCCACTGCTCGCCGCGGCAGAACTTATCGATGGCGGCCATGCCGTCGGAGACTTGCGAGCGGACGTCGGTGGCGCGTTGTTTGGCGATTTCCTGGCGGATGCGGTCGGCTTCGAGTTTATAGCCGAAGACGGTTTCCATTTCGTTGACAAGGATGAGGGCAGCGTCCCAGTCTTTTCGGGAGGTTTCTTCGGCGATGGCGCGGCGGAGGGCCTCGCGTTCGCTTTCGCGGAAGGCGATAGCCTTTGCGCGTTCGCTGATAAGTTGCTGTTCGCTGACCTGATTGAGGGCGGCATGGAGGAGTTGGAGCTTGGTTTCGAGGGAAGTGGTCAGGGCATGGAGTTGCGAGGACCTTTCGGTGTTGGCGGCATGCAGTCGAACGGCGAGGACCCAGGCGGCGGCGACGCCGAGGGCGGAGACAGCGCCGGCGGCGAAGAGGACGTGCTGCTCGGGGTGTGTGGCGATGACGCGGATGCCCCAGGCGCAGAGGCCGAGGGCCAGCAAGAAGATGATGGGGAAGATCCACATGACAGAGGGGCTGTTGCGTTGTTCCACGGATGCCTCGAAGTTGATCTGTCAAAGAGACCGAGACCGCAGAAAGGAGTCTAAGTCTGTGTTTGTCCGCCGTCAACGTTGAAGGTGGCGGGCGGTTAGGGGCGTTCGAGAACGGCGAAGTAGCCGCCGTCGTGATAGTGGGGGGGATCCGGATCGAAGCTGGGGAGGGTGGTTTCTTCTTCGACGAGTTGGAGGTCGGGATGGCGTTTGAGGAACTCAGCGACGCGGACCTGATTTTCTTCGGGCCAGACACTGCAGGTGCTGTAGACGAGTTGGCCGCCCTTTTTTAGGAAGGGGTAGGAATCTTCAAGGATTCGGTTTTGGATTTTGGTGAGGGAGGCCAGATGTCGGTCGTCCTGGAAGTACCTGGCCTCGGGTCTGCGAGCGAGGACGCCGCTGTTGCTGCAAGGCGCGTCGACGAGGATGCGGTCGAAGTTTCGTTGTTGATCGGCAGGGATGTCCTTGAGCATGCCCAACTGGAAGAGCCTGACGTTGCCGATGCGGCGGCGTTCGAGGAGTTGGCGGAGGGTTCGTATGCGTTGATCGGAGGGGTCCATGGCGACGACGCTGCCGTCGCCGACGCGTTCCTGCATCTGGAGGGTTTTGGTGCCGAGACCGCAGCAGCGGTCGAGGACGACTTGTCCGGGCTCGATCTGCAATTGAGGGACGACTTGGGCGGCGGTGGGATCCTGGACCTGGGCGATTCCGCGACCGGCCCATTCGGCCAGGAGGCTGGTCTTGGCGGGAGAGACGATGAAGAGGCCGGCGCGTTGGTGAGGGGTGACGGTGATCTCGGGGGCATTGAGGGCGTCTGGGGAGATGCCGCGGTAGAGTCGAACGATGGTGGGTGGTTCGCGGTTATCGTGTTCGCAGAATTGGAGGGCATCGGCGGGCTTGAGGAGAGAGGCGAGGCGTTCGTAGAGTTCTTTGGGGTGGGAGAGGACGATTTGCGCATAGGCCAGCGGGTCGGTGGAACGATCGGGAGTGGGGGGGTCGGACTCGCGGGTTGCTTTTCGGAGCACGGCGTTGATGAAGCCGGCGGCGTGGGCGTTTCCGACGCGTTTGGATTGTTTGACGGCTTCGTCGACAACGGCGGAGGCGGGGACGCGGCTGAGGAATCGGAGCTGATAGAGTCCGATGGCGAGGATTTTTTGGGCGACGGGGTCAACGCGTCGTAGGGATCGCTGGGTCATGTGCTCGATGAGCCACTGGAGGTAGAGGAGGTTTTTGAGGACGCCGTGGATGATCTGGTCACCGAGGGCGCGGTCGCGGGGGTCGGCGGGGGGATTGGGGGCGGGCGCGGTGCCGCGGGCCTTGAGGAGTCCGGGAGGCCAGCCGGGAAGGCGTCTGGCATCCAATTCAGCGAGAGCATAGTCGCGTGCGGTAATCATAGCGGATCATGTGGAATGCTCACCGGGCGGCGCATGGAGAAGCGGGATCGCCCCACGGGTGTTGCATGTAAGGAGTCATTCACATCGATTCGAGCCTCATTCGCGGTTGCCACGGATGTCCGTTGCAGTACGCAGGCAACGGCATGGGGCGTTTGCCCTCGGGCTGGACATCGATGACCTCGATGGCCGTATTCTGCCCAGCGGCGACCAGACCACGATCCTGGATGGTACCGGGAGGGGCGGAGGCGGCACCGACCGGTCGAGCCCTGACGAGTGTAAGGCGACCTCGGTCGGCCCCACCTTCATCCACGATACGCACGCGGCAACCCGGCCAAGGATAAAGGCCGCGGATGAGAGATGCAACTTCCTGCGCGGGTCGATTCCAGTCGATATGGGCGGATTCGCGGCTGAGTTTTGGGGCAGTGGAAGCGAGGGAATCGTCCTGTTCGCGTTCGACGGCGTTGTTTTCGGCGAGTCTGGCCAGGACGTCGAGCACCAGAGTGGCGCCGGATTGGGCGAGACGGTCATGGACTTCGCCGGCGGTATCGAGGGGGTCGATGGGCAGTTGGGATTGGGCCAGGATAGGGCCGGCGTCCATTTTGGGGGCGAGTCGGATGACGGAATTGCCGGTGATGGTGTCGCCGCGGATGATGGCCCAGTTGATAGGGGCGGCGCCGCGGTATTTTGGCAGGAGGGAGGCGTGGAGATTGACGCTGCCAAGGCGTGGGTGGTTGGCGCAGTGTGGGGCGATTTTCTGTCCAAAGGCAATGACGACCATGACGTCGGCCTGGGGTAGTAGTTCGGCGTTGATGTTCTGGGTGCGGACGAGTGGGAGGCCGTTGTCGGAAGCGAACTGACCGATGGGGGTGAGGGCGAGCTTCTTGCCACGGCCGGCGGGGCGGTCGGGCTGGGTGTAGACCATGGCGATGTGATTGTTGGCGGCGAGGAGGGCGTGGAGCGTGGGCAAGCCGAACTCCCCGCTTCCGGCGAAGATGATATTCAGTTGGGCCACGGGGCGATGAGCTTGTGCGGAATCGGGTGTAAAGTCAATGTTGGCAGTCATAGGCGGTTTTTGGGGGGCAGAATCGTGTTCGCGTTTTGACGTGGGAATCGTTGTTCGAGGGAGGGAGCGAGCGTCTGGGCCAGGGCGAGGGCGAGATAGGGGGCGTAGGCAACAGACAGGTAGAACTGGCAGACGATGGTGAGGATGGCAACGATGAGGGCGAAGACGATGCGTGCGGCGCCGCCGGCGGGGCAAATGGAGGGGACGGTGGCGATGAAGAACGCCATCAGGAGGATAGGTGAGGCCATCAGTTCGTAGCTTGCGAAGGTCAGGGCGGAGGCCCAATCGGCTTGTGCTCCGGGTAGGAGCAGGGTGGGCAGAAAGGCGAATCCGGTGAACGACACGAGCACGATGATGAGGGGAATGCGGTAGTCGATGAGGCCGCGATAGAGCAGGAACAACCCGCCGATGATGATGGCGAATGCGGAGCTGGCGCCAATTGGCCCGGGATGGCCGCCGATGACGAGGTTTTCCAGTGGTGGCATCTGGTCTCGGAGCATAGCTTCCATGAGCACGGGGGCGCGGTGCATCGGTCGGCCGCGGGTATATTCTAACAGCCGCTGGGAGGCTGGGGCGGTTACAGAGAGGGCGTCGTGTTCTGACACGGAAGCGAGGGAAATCCACGGTTCGTGGGATTGTTGGCGGGTAGCCGATGCCGGAGGGACATCGGCGAGGTTACCGGTGAAGATGCGGGAGGGATGGAGGATCAGACGGGGCGAGAGGGCGTTAGGGAAGCCTGCGGCGAGGAGCAGATAGGTGATGAGCAGAGGGTGTATGCGGGCGGTTCCGATGCCGCCTGTTGCCCAGAGGAGGATGACCAGCAGGAATCCGGCGGCCGGTGCGAGCGGCCAGAGTGGGGTAGTCGCGGGCAAGTCGTGGGGGGCGGTGACCGTGAGATGGGGGGGCAGGATCATGGTCAGGAGGAGAGCGAGCCAGAGCGTATGGGACCAATGAAGCGACGCGCCGCGGGCACCGATCCGTTGCCAGAGAAGCATGGCGAGTGTTGTGGAGAGCATCACCAGGGTGAGGACGAGGAGAGCGTGCCAGCCATAGAGGCAGAAACCCGCTGCGAGAGGCGGGAGTGTTGCAAGGGAGTGGAGCAGATAGTATTGCGGGAGGCGATTGGGGCGAAGTCGTGGCGTGCCGATCCTCCTGAGCCAGCGACCGCGTATGCGGGCGAATTTGGGGAGGGAGATTTTCACGTATTTTTCAACTTACGGATTGCGAGGAGAAGTGGCAACTGAGAGGGGCAGACGGAGCCACAGATTCCACACTCGATGCAGAAGTCGATGCCGGCCTGTTGAGCCAGACGGGGGTCATCCTGGTGAGCCGCCTCGGCGATCAAGGCGGGCTGGAGAGCCATGGGGCAGTAGTCGGCGCACCATCCACAACGGGTGCAAGGTCCGCAAGCGGTGGGGGGGATCTTGGGCATGACATGGAGGTGCAACTCGGAAGCGGAAACGATGGCGTCAGGCGGCAAGTCGACTTGACGGAGTGGATGTCCAGCACAAAGGGCCGATTTGCTGGGATCGATGTTCAACCAGATGAGCAGATCGCGGATGGGCATGCCGACGGTGGCGAGGACGTAGTGTGCTTTGGCATGGATGTGATCGAGGATGGCCATCGGCACTTGCAGCATGGGGCGTTGGCAGAGGAGGCAGTCGGCAATCGACAACGCGGCGGCGCCGTCGAGGAGGAGCACGCCGGAATCGACGGGAGAGTGACCGGGCTGCAGTTGCCGGTCCAGCAGCCTGTGCAGCAATAGTGGCGCGGCGGCGGCGGGGTAATGCTCGGCGATCTGGATCATGCGTCCGTTGTGGGCGGAGACGGTCTCATTGAGGAGTTGGTGAACGCGATCGGGGCAGGCGTTGCCGATCACGAAAACGGGCTGTCTTGCGGAGAGGAGGGTGGTCAGGTGATGGACGGCCGCGACAATTCGATCCGCTCCGTGTTGCAGGATGGCAGCGTTAAGTTGGAGAGGGAGGTTGTCGTCGAGGAGATTGCAGACGACGCTATCGGCGGAACGGTGGGCCAGTTGTGCGAACTGCCTGCGGAGATCGGGGCAGGCCATCCGGTCGGCCCAGACGGCCTGTTTTTGAAGGGTGGATGCGCAGGCGGCTATGCCGTTGTGCATCGGCGCGGGCGTGGAATCGCCAGACGGTGGGGTGTGCTCGTTGCGGTCAGGTGGGGTGTTGTGATCGTTGCCTGAGAACTGGAAGCGGATGGCGGGGACCTTTCGCCCGTCGGCCAAGACGGCGTGGACGACGCCGATGACTTGGCCGTTCGCAGGTGCCGGGGCGTTTGGACCGGCGAGCAGCATCGGCTGGCCGGCTGTGACGGTGGTACCCTGCGGCTTGGGCGTGATGGCAGCGACGTCGGTCGCGACGAGGGGGTAGTCAATCAGCGAGGGGAGCGGCACCGTGGAGAGTGATGCAGTCGCATCGGGAGAGGTGGGACCAGGTGCGGCGGGGCCGAGGCTAGTGGATTGCGTTTGTGTCATCCCGAGGGTGCTGATTTTGCCAGAGGCTCGCCGGACTTGGAAGGGTCACTTTCCGAGGGGGATGCCATTCTTATGGCAGAGGGCCTTGAGTGCGTCGGCGGCCACTTTGAACATGCCCGGTCCGCTGAAACCGCTGAACTGTCCGGCGGCGGCGAGGTGTGGTTCGAGCGTGAGGAATCCGCGGTACCCGCTCTGGTAGGCATCGGCGATGATCTGCTCGACTTGTCCGTCGCCTTTGCCGGCGGGGACCATAGCGGCATCGGCGAGGCGGGCGTCCTTGACGTGAATATGGACGGTGTAGGGCTTGAGGGCGGGCCAGTTGTCAAGTGGATGCTGCTTGGCTACCACGTAATTGGCGAAGTCAAAGGCATTGCGTAATTTGGGCGAGTTGACGGTTTGCAGCAGGTCGAGGCATTCGTTTCCTTTCTCGCCGTAGATGTCGGCCTCATTCTCGTGGACGAGCGTCACATGTCGGTTTTTGACGTAGTCGGCCTTGGCCTGCATCCGGCGCATGACTTCGTCGCGGTGGGGTCGCATCGGCTGACCTTTTTCGGGAGGGTAATAGCTGAAGACGCGGATGAGGGGGGCAGCGAAGTACTCGGCCAGGTCGACGGCGTGCTTGAAGCGGTCGAAATGTGCTGGCCAGGGGTCGTTGATCCTGACTTTGCCAATGGGGCTGCCGATACAGGCAACGGCCATGCCATTGTCCGCGAGTTTGGTGCGTATTTCGCTGCAGAGGTCGCGGTCGAAGTCCATGACGTTCTTGTTATTGACGCCGCGCAGCTCAAAATAGTGGACATCGTTCTCTTTGCAGACGCGGATCTGTTCGTCGAGGTTAGGTGAGATCTCATCAGCAAAGGCAGCCAGTTTCAGCATGGAGACATCTCCTTAGGGTGGAATGATTCGGTCATTGTAGGCCGAGGGGTGGGTGCGTCAATCGAACATCGTGATGGCAGGTGTGATGTGACAGGCAGCACGGCCGTCGTGGAGAGAAGACCGAGTTTGCTGCGATGGGCGGGGCTGGTTGTCCACGCGAGCGACGGCGTCAAGATTTCGGGCCATCGGCGGGACGGCAAACACGGGGTGATTTCGGTGTGGGCGTCGTGCCTTGTTTTGCCGCCGATTCCTCGGCGCAGGTTGCGGAGGGGGCGGTGCCGGATGGACTATCGGGGCCGTGTTGGTCGTTACAGCGGTCGTGGACGCAAATGCAGGTGGCTTCGGTGCATTCGTAAGCGCAGGTCTCGCTGCAGTAGGTTTTGTGGTTGCGCTCGAAGCCTCGACCTTCCGGGACCATGCAGAAGCAACGGGGACAGGCGCATTTTACCTGTTGGGCCATGGATTACCTCGGTGCGGGTATTGTCTTGTACGCCAGAGGCCGGGTCAAATGCGGGGTGCGGGATTTGCTGGTGGCGAGTCAGGGGTATTTCCCCAGAGGTGGAAGGTGGGCTAGAATGGTGATAGTTAGGGAAGTGCCGGTCTGAGGGACCGGCCGGGCAAGCTGAGGGTAAGTTCCTTAGGAAGGCAAGGATACCGGCTGTTGCTTGTCGTAGCGGATTGAAGGGAGCGTATGGATCATGCAGGAAGAGAAGAAGCCGACGGAACGAGGATGCGGCCGATATCCGAGCAAGGATATCACGCCGATATTGAAGGGATGGGAACACGAGGCGGGGACGATCAATGTGCGTCGGATCATGGGGCTTGACGGAGCGCCGAAGTTGCAGATGCGGCTGGACTTGGGTTTGATGCAGATGGAGATGGATGGTCGTCCCGACGGGAGGAGGCCGCACGGGTGCGAGTCGCTATTGGAGTATTTTGAGAAGCGATTGCGGGAATATCGGCGGAAGAACGGAAGCGAGCTGGGCTTTCACCTGACCCCGGCCCAGTGCCAGTCGCTCCGTGAAGAGGCGTTGATGTATTACCACCGGTACCTGGGGCTTTACGTGCTTCACGAGTATCCGGCGGTGGCGCGTGATACGCGGAGGAATCTGCGGGTACTGGATCTATGCAGCCGGTATGCGGTTGATGATCAGGACCGGCTGGTACTGGAGCAATATCGTCCGTACATCGTCATGATGCACACGCGGTCGTTGGCGGAGATTGAGCATGGGGTGGGCAATTATCGGGAAGCGATCGCGATCGTGAAGAAGGGGCTTCGGGAGCTCAAGGCGTTTTTCCATCGCTTTGGCCAAGATGCGGCGTACAAGCATGCCAGCGAAGTCCGGATGCTCAAGCGATTTGGCAGCGAGATTCGGAAGAAGTTGCCGGTGGATCCTGTCCGGAAGCTAAGCCGGGCGCTCGAGCGAGCGGTGAGGTTGGAGCGATATGAGGAAGCGGCGCGACTTCGCGACGAGATCGAGCGTCTGAGACCTCCGCAGCAACAGGCGTAATCCGCCGACAGACGGAAGATGATCAGCAGGCGGGGTGGCGGGGGGTTCATCAATTGCCATGGATCGTTTATCGTACCTGCCATGAGAGTCATCGTCACCGGACAAGTCGGCGTGGACAAGGGGCCATACTTGGAGCACCTGGCGGAGATTGCGAGGCAGGGCCATCGCGAAGTGAAAGTTTTTCACGTCGGCCGGATGATGTACGAAGAGGCACCGGATGTGCCGGCGGGGCGGATTCTGAATCTGCCGATCACGCGGCTGACGACGCTGCGTCGGGCGGTATTCAAGGAAATCCTGCGACAATCGCAGAACCATGAGCACGTGGTTGTGAATACGCACGCGACGTTTCGGTGGCGACACGGGCTGTTTGCGGCGTTTGATTTTGACCAGATGACGGCGTTCAATGCGGATCTGTACATCACGCTGGTGGACAACGCCGAGAGCGTGCACCAGAGGTTGGTTCGAGACCATGACATCGATCACACGCTGAAGGACATCATGGTTTGGCGGGAAGAGGAATTGCTGGCGACGGAGATTCTGGCGAACATTGCAAAGGGATACGGGCATTTCTACATGATCAGCCGCGGTCGCAACGTGATGACGACTCCGACGATTCAGCGGCTGATGTTTGAGCCGAGGCGGAAGCGGGTGTACCTGTCATTCCCGATGAGCCACGTGATGGGATTGGCTGACACATTGGCGGAGATAGAGGAGTTTAAGGGGGCGATTAACCGGCAGTTCACCTGTTTTGACCCCGGGGACGTGGACGAGTATCAGCTGTACCTGGCGGCCGATCGGGCCCAGCAGGAAGGCAGGGAGACGATTGACGTGCAGGCGGCGGATGGTCCGATCACGTTGAAGACGGCGGATGTGCTTCAGATATCGGGGGATATCATGGGTCAGATTTATGCCCGGGATTTTAAGATGATCGACCAATCGGACATGATCATCAGCCTGATTCCGGAGTTGCCACAGGGGAGGCCTGCGTTGTCCAGCGGAGTGGAGCGGGAGTTGCACCACGCGTATGAAGGGGGGAAGGAGGTTTACGTGGTGTGGGCATGCAAGGCGTCACCGTCGCCGTTCATTACGGAGACGGCCACGCGCGTGTTTCGAACAACGGCGGAAGCGATCGAGCATTTTCGGGTTAGAGGCTATTTGCAGTAGGCCGAGTGGCCGGTGGATTTGGTCGGACTATGAACCAGATCAAGTCAGTTACGGTGTACTGCTCTTCGAGCCGGCACGTGGGTGGCGTGTACCTTGCGGCGGCGGGGGCGTTGGGACGAGGGATAGCGAGTCGCGGCTGGAAGCTGGTGTATGGGGGCAACTACCTGGGTTGCATGGCTGCGTTGGCGGATGGAGCGAGGTCGTGCGGCGGGCAGGTGGTGGGAGTGACGCCGCAGTTGCTGGTGGACAAAGGTTTTGCGGACGAGAAATGCACGGAGTTGCTGATTACGGCGGACATTCGGGCGCGGAAGGCGATTCTCGAATCGCGGGGCGACGCGTTTGTGGCATTGCCGGGCGGGATTGGCACGCTGGAGGAGGTGTTTGAGGTGCTGGTAGGGAGATATCTGGGTGCCCACGGCAAGCCGATTGTGCTGCTCAATATCGAGGGGTATTACGAGCCACTGCTGAGGCTGCTGCAGCACGGTCTGGAACTGAGATTCAATCGGGAGGGGTTGCTGGATCTGTTTCATGTTGAGGGAGATGTTGAGGGTGCGTTGCGGTATCTTGAGAGTCAGAACGGGCGTGGCCACGACGGATGGAGGGCGCAGACGTCGCCGGGTTTGGTGGAGTAAAATGAACCACTTGGCGATGTGGACACGAGAGGCGAGCGATCGGGTGGCGTTTTACGCATCGGTGATGGTGCACGCGGCCTTGTTGAGCGTGCTGCTGAGGCATGAACTGATGTTGCCAATTCACTTGCCCCCGTTGGCCGGGAATGAAGCGGGGAAGGCGGCCCAAGCTTTCATTGTGAGATTGCCAGCGGAGGTGGAGGAGTCAGTTCCGGCCGAAGATCGCCGTAACCGATTCGGCGACCCTGAGGGCAAGGGGATTGCCACGGGTTCCGCGGAGGGGAAGGACCTAATGATGGGCCGGGAAGGCGATCAGGATCAGCCTTGGGTGAGCCGGGATCCGGAAGGTCCTGGTCCGATGCCGGACGAGCCGTCATTCTCGACGGCATTACCTGGAGACGGCGGTTCTGGCGGGAGTGGTGGCGGTGGGGGGGTGATGCGGCAGATTGTCACGGCATTGCCCGATCCGGAGGAGAGTCGCGCGGTATTTGGCCCTGCGGCGGATGGGTCGAGTTGGCCGCCGTCGCCTCGAGTTGTCGTGATGAGGCCCGCGGTGGTGGTTGAGCCTTGGTCGTCAGTTCCTCCGGCTGAGCCGATATCGCGTGTTGAGTCGGGGCCTGAGATGGTGTCGGGCGAAGAGGAAATAGCCGCGACTCGGCCGAGCGATGCCGGGCGAGTGGCTATGGTTGCCCCGGCCGCTGCAGCGGTGATTGCTGACTCGCGGTCCGCAGCGGGGCGGGTGCCGGATGAGTCGTCCGCCAGTCAATCGGCAGGTTCTTCCGGTTCGGGTGGCGCCAGTCGTCCCGGGCCACGAGCTCCGGCGGCGGACCCGGCGCCGATGGGCGAGTTCGAATCGGACCCGTTTTCGCGGGTGGGCAGCGTCACGATCAGGGCGGGCAAAGTGGATGCGCGTCTGGGGCGTGCGTCGAAGCTGATCAAGCCGCGCATCACGACGAAGGGGCAACTGGATATGCTGTCGATTATTGATCCGAGCGTGATTTTGAAGGTTTCCTTGGATGCCACGGGGAAAGTGACGAACGTGGATGTGCTGAAATCAAGCGGCAGCAACGAGATTGACCTTCCGGCGCAACTGGCGCTATACAAATCGTGGATTGAGCCGGGGAAGGACAAGGCCGGCAAGCCTGCGCCTGATGTGATTGTGGTGCGTTACAACTGGCGGTAGGGGGGGGAGTGATCATCGGATGTGCCCGTTGCCTCGAACGACCCATTTGTAGGTTGTCAGGTCGAGGGCGCCCATGGGGCCGCGCGCGTGGAGCTTATCGGTGCTGATGCCGACCTCGGCGCCAAGTCCATACTCGCCACCGTCGGCGAATCGGGTCGAGGCGTTGACCATGACGCTGCCGCTGTCCACGCCGCGGACGAATCGTTCGGCGGCCGCGATGGATTCGGTGATGATCGCGTCCGTATGGTGGCTACCGTAGCGGTTGATGTGATCGATGGCGTTTTCCAGCGAAACGACGACCTTGACGGCGATCTTGAGGGCGAGGTATTCGGTGTACCAGTCCTGTTCATCGGCGGGGAGGGCATTGGGGTAGAGGGAGCGGGTTTGTTCGTCGCCGCGGATCTCGACGCCCTTGGCAGCCAGGTCATTGCAGACGTTGGCCAGATGGAGCGGGGCGGCGTCTTTGTGGAAGAGGATCTTCTCGGCGGCGTTGCAGACAGCACCGCCGGGGTAGCCGGTCTTGGCATTGAGGCAGATAGCGCGTACTTCGTTCGCCATGGTCTGCGTGTGGGCGTCGACGTAGACGTGGCAGTTCCCGGTGAAGTGTTTGAGGACTGGGATGGTGGACTCATTGACGACGGTGCGGATGAGGCTTTCCCCGCCGCGCGGGATGACGAGGTCGATGTATTGACTGAGCTTGAGCAGAGGGGGCAGAAGGGCGCGATCGGTGGATTCGACCAACTGGACGGCATTGGGGTTGAGGTTGGCCTTGTGGAGGGCTTCGGCGATGATGGTCACGATGGCGCGGTTGGAGTGGAAGGCTTCTTTGCCGCCTCGCAGGATGATGGCGTTGCCGCTCTTGATGCAGAGGGCAGCGGCGTCGCTGGTGACGTTGGGTCGGCTTTCATAGATGAAGAGGATGACGCCTATGGGGACGCGTGTCTTTTCGATGCGGAGTCCGTTGGGGCGGAAGTACCCTTCGATGATCTGCCCGACGGGGTCGGTCTGGGCGGCGATCTGCTGAACGGCATCGGCCATGGCAGCGACTCGCTTTTGATCGAGTTTGAGCCGTTCGATGAGATGGGGGGCCAATCCGGCCTGGAGGGCTGCCTGGATGTCGGAGGCGTTGGCGTTGATGAGGTTGTCAGCCTGTTGACGGATGGCGGCGGCGAGTTGGTTGAGGACGGCGGTCCTGTCCGCGCCAGTTAGTTGGGCCAACTCTCGCGATGCCTGGCGGGCCTGTCGTCCCAGTTGCTCAACGTAGTGCGTGGGATCATTCATGTTGGCATTGTAACACGCGAGGGTGGCGCTTACAGGTCGGACTTCCGGGTGATCGTGATCTGTACTCGCAGGTCGCCGTTTGTGACAGTGATTCCTTTGGGCATGCGGAAATCTTCGGGGGTGAGCCTTTTCTGGAGGGGAATGCCGGCGGTGAGATCGCGAGGGGCGATGTCAACGATAGCGGCGGGGAATTTCCGATCATCTTTGAGGAGCTTGTCCAGTTCATCCATGGCGCTGGGCGCACCGGTGACTTTGATGTCGGCAAGCATGGGCGGCTCGATCTTGAAGTGATATTCTTCGGCTTGGAGAACTTGGCCGTTAAGCTGCACGAGAACAGGGATTGATTGGCGAAGGACTCTTTCTTCGGGGGCCTTGATGGTGACTTTGGCTCTGACGACGGCAGGCCTGGGGGCCATAGCCGAGGCCATTTCGCCAGCGACCTCGACTGGCACATCGACGAGGTGAGGCCCCTGGGGCAGGTCGAGGACCTTTTTCATATCGGCAAAGACTTCGGGTTTGGGTCCTTCGAGGAGGGAAGCGGGGCCTTCAACCGCGACCTTATCTGTGAGAAACTCGACGGTGCCGCCGATGCGTGCGAGGTCTTCGGAACGGATCTGCACTGGCACCGTGATGCTTTCCTTCTTCTCGATAAGGACGGTGACGGTTGCCGGCATGACGCGGGAGACGGTGACGGCCTCTTTTACCAGGAGGGGATTGCGGGCGATGGATTCAGCGATGGCGACCGGCCCCCTATAGGGCAACTGCACGTCGTCGGGGATGGTGACGTCCAGTGTGTATTTGCTGTCCGCGAGGGCATCCCAGACGGACTCCAGACTGTTGAGGGGGCCGCGCAGCTCGAGAAAGACCTTGCGGTCTTCGGGGGTCAGCATGGTGACCACGCGGTCCGACAGGCTTGTTTTTAGGCGGATGGTCACCTGTCGTTCGGGCAGAGTCGTGATCTGCTCGCGCTCGGCGTATACCCAGATGAGGGCGGTGAGAGGCAGTACCCAGAGGAAGGTCTTGATCGTGTCCTTGAGTTTAGAGGACCGAGTGGACCTCAGATCCGGGGTGCCTCGTCGCGCCGGCCTTGGGCGTGCGGGTCCTCCGGCTGCGGCGAGGTTCTGCGATTCGAGCGACTGAGGTTGTCGCCCGCCATCCGTAATGGGTCCGCCTTCAGGCTTCATACGTTTGTGTCCGTCGGCGATGGGCCGGCCCTTCGGCCAGCCTCGCTATGCAATAACTTCCGTATCTGGCGCGGGTTGCTCTTTGCGTTCGCGGCCGAGCAGTTGCTGCAGAAGACGTCTGAGGGCATCTGGAGCGACCTTTCGCATAAGCCGGCCATGTTCGGCCACACTGATGTCACCGGTTTCTTCTGAAACGACGATTACGACCGCGTCGCTCTCCTGACTCATCCCCACCGCCGCGCGGTGTCGGCTTCCCAATTCCTGAGCGAGTTCGCCGCTTTCCGCGAGTGGGAACTGGACGCCGGCGTACTGGATTCGGCCATTGCCGACGATGACTCCAAGGTCGTGCAGGGGCGAGTTTGGCCAGAAGATGGTATTGAGCAGTGCCGCGGAGAGTTCGGCATTCAGGTGCGTTCCGCTCTCCGCGAACGAAAGGAGACCTACCTGCCGTTCGATTGCGACAATAGCGCCAATTCGTCTCCGGGAAAGGAAGGCAGCAGATTCGACGATGGCGTCGATGTCTTCGTCGGTTGCCACGGACCAGCTTTTGAACAGCCGGGTTTCACCGAGCCGCATCAGTGCGCGGCGGATTTCGGGCTGGAACACGACAATTGCGGCAAAAGATGCCATGAAGAGCAATTTACCGTATAGGAACTCGATTCGCTCCAACCGCAGTTCACGCCCGATGAGTGCGACGATCAGGTAGGTAACGACGAGCAGGACGCCGATGCCCTTGAGCATGCGTACGCCACGTGTGCCTTTGAGGATTCGAAGGACGCCGTAGACGAAGACCCCGATGAGCAGCCACTCGATGCCGACGCGGAAGGGCCCATAGAACTTGACGGCGTTCCAGAAGTTGTACAAGGTCTGCCAAGGCATTTATCGCGGTGCTCCACAGGAACGTGAGCTTTCCATGAATATATAGCTGGCGCGTGTAACCGGCCACCATGAGCGTCTTAAAAAAACGGGCAGGCACCGAGCATTTCGGGGCGATTGACTCCTTGGGAACCAACCCGCATTGCGACAGCCGGAGGCGAGGCTGGTTTTTCATCGTCAATCCGGACCCTGGAGGCGGAAAAATCGCGTCGCCGGGGTCTGGTGACGTGCCAAGGGGTGCATGTTACCCGGTCATGGCACGGGCTCGTTGCGGACCTGATCACTTCCGGACCGGATCGCTTGCAGCACTCGCAGCACCTGGGTCATTTCCTTGACGTCATGTACGCGGACGATTGCCGCTCCTTTGATCGCGCTCCAAGCGACGCTGGCGGCAGTTCCGAAGACTCGCCGAGCAGGGTCTTTCTCACCGGTGAGATGTCCGATGAACCCTTTTCGACTTGTACCGACAACGACCGGGCGTCCGAGATCCGTAAGGCGCTCCAAGTCTTGAAGAAGTTGCAGGTTGTGTTCGATTGTCTTCCCAAAACCGATTCCCGGGTCGATCAGAATCTGGTCGGCCTCGACGCCAGCTTGCTGTGCTGCGCGGATTCGGTCGGCAAGGAACTGCCGGACCTCTTCGACCACGTTGCCATAATATGGGTTACGCTGCATGGTTGCCGGCTCGCCCTGCATATGCATGAGGATTAATGCAACTGGGTGGCGGGCGACAAGGGCAAGCATGTCGGGGTCATCCCGGCAGGCGGAGATATCGTTAACGACGGCCGCGCCGGCGTCAATGGCGGCCTGGGCCACGGGTGCCCGCGTGGTATCGACCGAGAGGACGGCGCGGACGCGGCCCGCGATTGCGCTGAAGACCGGGAAAATTCGGCGGATCTGCTCCTCCGCATCCACGCGATGGGCTCCCGGCCTGGTGGACTCGCCTCCAATATCGATGAGGTCGGCACCCTCGGCGACCATCCGTTCGGCGGCTTCGCGGGCGGCGGCGGGGTCCGAGTACTTCCCGCCGTCGCTGAAGCTGTCCGGGGTTACATTGAGCACTCCCATTACGAGGCATCGCCGATGAGTATCGGTGAGCCACGTTCTGAAGTCGGATTCGGTCACAAGTCGATTCCCTGCTGGAGGCAATGAATAACGGAGGATCAGTCGAGGAGGTTCCTCTCGAACACGACGAGATTATCGGCGTGCGTTGAGTCCCAGCGGATGCCGACGATGTCGAATCCGTGACAGACGGCAAAATGAATGAACTCTCGCTGGTGGTTCATGCACTCGCAACGAAGGTACTCGTATCCGTGCTCCTTGGCCCATGACTGCTGGGCCAGGGCCAATTGCCTGCCGATGCCTTGCCGCCGGTACCCCGGGAGGATGCCACCAAGCCAGTGGTAGAACATACCCGGTTTCAGTTCAAACCCGATCCAGAACCCGACCGGGCGGTCGTCGATCCGCGCCAGGAGGGTCAGGACGTTGTATCGGCCCATGAATCGACGCTTGAAGAAATCCAGCTCGCGTTTTGGGCGGAAGATCGAATTACAGACTTCGACCGCCTGAGGCAGTAGTTTGTCGTCAGCGATGATAATTTCGGCCTGTGCCACGGGGGTGATACCTCCATGCGGTTGGTCGGTGGCGGGATTGTAACGCTGTGAACCGCCGAACGACAGTACCGGCAGAGGGTACACAACGGAACGGGTCTGGATGGAGACAGGCATGCAGCGGAACAAAGAGAGTCGGCATCAGCCTGGAGCGGGCAGGGGTCCATTTTCGAGTCCAGGGCGCATGTCAGGCTGGTTCGTGGTCGCGCCGGGAGACACTACGGATCGCCTGCCCTTTTCCTTTTCCAACACCTCTCCGACGGTGGGGCGGGTCAGCGGTTCGCCGCGCATGATCTGGTCGATATCCTGGGAGTCGAGGGTCTCGTATTTGAGGAGAGCCTTGGCCATGGCATCGACCTTGTCGCGGTTGGCCTCGAGCAGTTGGGTTGTCTCTTTCCAGAGGCGATCGATCAGAGAGCGGATCTCCTCGTCGATGGCCTTGGCGGTTTCTTCTGAATAGTCGCGTCCGCCGCCGAAGTCACCCAGGATTCCAGGTTTGTTTTCGTCCTCGCCGTAGAAGACAAAGCCGAGGCGTTCGCTCATACCCCATTCGCGGATCATGTGCCTGGCGACATTGGTGGCCTGCCGGATGTCCATAGCGGCACCGGTATTGACGTCGCCGCAGAACATCTCCTCGGCGAGTCTGCCGCCGAAACAGACCTTGATAAACGCGAGGCACCAATTGCGGGAGAGATTGGTGCGGTCTTTGTCAGGCAGGGACATGGTTGCACCGCCCATCTGGCCTCGTGGGATGATGGTGACCTTGTGGATGGGATCGGCACCGGGGGTGAGATGCTGCACGACGGCATGGCCGGCCTCGTGATAGGCGGTTGCGACCTTTTCTTTTTCATCGACCACGCGACTTTTCCTTGCCCTGCCCCATCGGACCTTGTCTCGAGATTCCTCCAAGTCGTCCATTTCAATGCAGTCTTTGTTAGCCATGGTGGCATGCAAGGCAGACTCATTGATGATTGCCGCCAGGTCGGCGCCGCTGAAACCGGGCGTGGCCTTGGCAAGCCGCATCAAGTCGACGTTGGGGCCGAGTTTGACCTTGCGGCTATGGACCTTGAGGATTTCGAGTCGGCCCTTGATATCGGGCAGAGGGACATAGATCTGGCGATCAAAGCGGCCCGGGCGGGTCAGCGCGGGGTCCAAGACATCGACGCGGTTGGTGGCCGCACAGACGATTACCTGATCATTGGTATCGAAGCCATCCATCTCGACGAGGATGGCGTTGAGCGTCTGTTCTCGTTCGTCGTGTCCACCGCTGGTGAAGCCGCTGCCTCTCCGCCGGCCAACCGCATCGATTTCATCAAGGAAGATGATGCAGGGGCTGTTGTCTTTGGCCTGCTTGAACAGGTCGCGGACGCGGCTTGCCCCCACTCCAACGAACATTTCGACGAAGTCACTGCCCGAGATGCTGAAAAAGGGCACGTCGGCTTCGCCGGCGATTGCCTTGGCCAGGAGGGTCTTGCCGGTGCCCGGCTCGCCGACGAGCAGGACGCCTCGCGGGATCCGGCCGCCGAGGCGTTGGAACTTCTTCGGATTGCGGAGGAACTCGACAATTTCCATCACCTCTTCTTTGGCCTCTTCGACGCCGGCGACGTCATCGAAGGTGATGTTGGTGTGTTCTTTGCTTGTGATTTTGTGTCTGCTTCGGCCGAAGTTACCGAGCATGCCGCCGGCGCTGGCGCTATTGCGCAGCTGGCGGAAGACGAAGAACCAGATGAACCCGAAGATGAGCAGCCAGGGAATCAGCGGCAGAATGATCGTCATCAGGAGGTTCTGGCTGTTTTCGGCGCGAATGTCCGGCCCGCCGGTGTAGTTCTGCAGGAGCCAGAGCATTAGCTCGCCCGAGGATTGAGGGGGAATGTCGGCCCTGAAATCCTTGACAGGCTGCTTGCTGTTGAAAGCCACGGGGTTCTTGAACGAACCCCGGACCTGCTCATTCTCGACCGCCAGCACCTGGACGTTGTCCACTTTGAGCTGTGAGATGACGTCGCTGAGGCTGAGCATCTGGTGACCGGCGGTCTTGTTATTCAGGAGCATGAACAGCGCAATGCAGAGGGCGCCAAAAAGGAACCAGCCGAACAGACCCCTGCTGAATCGCATGCCGCTGTTGGCGGGCGGGCGCCCCTCACGACGATTCGGACGGTCGGGTCTCTGTTCTGCCATACACTACTTCCTGTCCTCATTGACATTGCGGCGATCCGCATTCTATTCGATGCCGCCGGTCCGAGCATTCACTGTTCTTGATCATACGTAAGCGACCAAGGGTGTTTCCACGTGCAATCGCATTGGCTGCCCCCGCATGGGAGCATGTTCCTGACCGTGGAGAGAAACGCTCAATTCACCAATCCGATTGCAACTCCTGCACGATCGCCAGAGCGAAGCGTTCGATGGCCTCTTGGCTGCCGACGACTTCGCCCTCACCGAGGTTCTGAATGTAGACGCCGGACTGGGTCAGGTTCTTCCGGTTGCAGAGGATTCTGCCGTTCCGCTGGTCCTTCCAGACGAGATCGACGGTGATGGTGACCATTTGCTCTCTGGGCAGCGCGGTTCGATAATCCTTACTGAGGGTCATGCTGCGCACCTCGGTGATCTGCCCTTCGAGGATTGTATCGGCCTTGTCCCTGGCAACGACCTTGTAGGGTGCGCGGAGTTCCAACTGTTTCTGTACGGCTTCGGTCAAGCGAAACTCCAGGCCGCGTCGAAATTCCTTGCTTGTAAAGATCGGCACTGCCACCGTTTGCACGTCTTCACGATATAGGGAGTTCCAGCGATAGCCGCCTTCCAGTCTGTTCTTATCGCTGTTCTGCTGGTTGTAACCGCAGCCCGCAAGAACCAGCGACGTGGCAACGAGAACTACCCGAAAGGATGCAGGGCATCGCCGCGGGATCGTTTTTGTGACTCCCATGACTGTCATCGGCTCTCCTGTTTGCTGGGTGAAGCGGCTTCGGGGGGGGGCGGTTGTGTGGAGGGCGGGCCGGCATCTGGCGATTGTGGTTTGGGCGATTGGTCGGAGACTCGCGCGAGTCTGGCGGCTGCCTCTTTAGCCTCGGGCGAGTCCGGGAGGGTCTTGACCAAGTGCTGATAATAGTAGATGGCCGCTGCCGGTTTATCGGTCCTGCGATAGTAGTCGGCGGTGACCCAGAGTTTCTTGGCCAGCGCCGCATCGATCCGCTGGACGATGGCCGGGATGTTCTCTTCATCGGCGATGGTGGGATAGGCCGCCGCCAGATCGAGGAGCTGCTGCCGGGCATCGATGATGGGGGTGGCATCGAATCTCACTCCGCGAAACTGAGCCAGTGCGGAGAAGGCCTGCCGCAACCTGACTCGCGGGATCAGAGGGCTGCGGGGGTAGGATCGGATATAGGCGGCATAGGCGTCGGCGGCAATGTCAAAGTCGGAATCGGCGTAATAGTAGTCTGCGGCGCGAAGCAGCGCCTTTTCCGCGATCGGGGAGCCCGGGGCACGCTGTTGGATGCGGTAGAGCATTTCCGTGGCTTCGCTGGTGGCGCTGAGAATAGGCAGGCCGAGGAATCTGTTCTTGTAGCCTCGGAGATACTGATCGGCTATCTCATACTGCCTCTCCAAGGCCGGGAAGAAGTACCGACCGCCGGGGTATGTATCGAGCAGCTCATCGAAGTTGTAGAACGACATGAGCCGATCGCCGTTGAGGAAGTTGGCTTGGCCGAGGAGATAGAGTCCCCGATCGCGAAGTGGGGACTCCTTATTGATTTTCAGCCACGCGACGACGATTTTCTTCGCGGGGGTTCCTTGTTTGGCCTTGATCATTTCCTCGACGTGGTCGAGGGTTTCATCGGTTGCGGGTGTCGCCGTCGGCTCGGTGACCTTCAGCCAACGCCCGCTGTCACGCCTTTCCCATGAAGGCGCCGTCGTTGGGGGCTGCTCCGCAGCCACGCCCATCGCCACCCAGCTCAACGCCAGCAAGAAGCAGCATCCATTGCGCATAGGGCCGAGATTGTACATCCGGCAACCACCCCCATCAACCAGACGTTTTCGGCTCTTGATGTCGAGCGGCCTTGGCCCTGTAATGCTGCCATGAACGAACGCCATCGCTTTGTCGCCACCATGCACTATCAGCCCCGCGATCGGGCGCCGATCTGCGATTTTGGTTTCTGGACTGAGACGGTGGCCGAGTGGCACAAGCAAGGCTTGCCCGCGAACGTCCGGTACGATGACCACGAGGGTGTGCATACCGACGCGTATTTTGGCATGGACCGTTTTTCCGCTGGGCCGACGGCAAACCCGGGGCTTTGTCCTGCATTTGAATTTCGGGTCGTGGAAGACCGTGGCGACCACGAGGTGGTCCAGCAATGCGACGGCGTCCGGGTGCTGCGGAAGAAGTACATGTCGTCAATCCCGCATCACGAATCGCACCTATTGACCGATCGCGAATCCTGGAAGAAGCACTACAAACCGCGCCTGGATCCGGACAATCCCAAACGCATGCCCGAGAACTGGGCTCAGGCCATTCGCGTCTGGTCCGACCCGGGACGCGAGTATCCCGTCAACCTCTGGTGCGGCAGCCTGTTTGGGTGGCTCCGCGACTGGATGGGCCTTGAAAACATCGCGTTGACGGTTTATGACGATCCCGCTTTTTTTGAGGAGATGGTCACGACGCTGGCCGACTGTTCCGTTGCCACATTGACGCGATGTCTGGCCACCGGCGGGCATTTCGACTGCGCCAATTTCTGGGAGGACATGTGCTATAACGCCGGTCCGCTCCTCTCACCGACTCACTTCAAACGCTACCTTGTACCCCAATACAAACGAATCACCTCCCTGCTGCGTTCCCATGGAGTGGATGTCATCTACCTCGACTGCGACGGGAACATCGAACAGCTCATGCCGCTCTGGCTTGACGCCGGCGTCAACTGCATGTTTCCAATCGAAATCGGCACATGGGGTGCGGACCCGATCAAGTATCGCAGACAATACGGCAAGGAGTTGCTAATGATCGGGGGCTTTGACAAGCACATCCTCGCTCGCTCGCGCCGGGATATCGAGCGTGAAGTGGCTCGTCTGGCCCCTTTGGTTGAGGAGGGCGGCTTCATTCCCACCCCCGACCACCGCGTGCCGCCTGACGTTTCTTACGAAAACTACCTCCACTACCTGAAATGCGCTCGCCAGGTGTGGGGCAAAGGAACGAACCTCAAGCCCGCGCCTGCCCTTCTGTGAGGGGTGATGCCATTTACAGGTCATCAGGCTCTGTTACAAAGGACTGCATGAACCGCGATTTCTACCTGAATCTCGCCCGATCCGGCGCCCGTTTCCCCATTGGCACCGACCTGCTCCTTCACGAGCACGCCGACCACGCCGAGATCCTTCTGGACGGTCAGCAACTCGGGAAGGTCATCGAAGAAACCGCCAATCGGTTCCACACTTCGCTGGCCATTCACTTGATGGACCTCACGCTCGAAAAGGACTGGCTCATCCATCGGCTGGGTATCGCTGGCGATCCGGCCACGTTTCATTTTGCGGCAACTCCGCCGGATGAGGCACTCGCCAAGCTATCCCAGCCGTTTACACTTTCGCCGCGGCTGCGTGCGAATGTCGAAGCCATTCGTCACATTGCGAGGAACACGAATTTGGTGCCCTGCGGCATGGCAATCGGCCCGTTCTCTCTCACCACGAAGCTTCTGGCCGATCCGATTACTCCCGTCTACCTGGCGGGCACTGGTTCCAGTGCGGCCGATGACCCCGAGGTCGCGGCCGTGGAGCGTCTGCTGCAGATGTCGCTGCGAATCGTCATGGATTCGATCCAGCTTCAGGCCGATGCCGGCGCCAAGGTCATGTTTATTGCCGAGCCAGCAGCCAACAAGGTCTACTTTTCCCCCAAGCAGCTTGAGGCCGGAGCCGACATCTTCGAGCGGTACGCGATGATGCCGAATCGCGAGATCAAGTCGCTGCTCGACAAACGGGGGCTCGACTTGATATTCCACTGTTGCGGCGAATTGATCGACCCGATGGTTTCGGCGTTCGCCAGCCTCGATCCGGTGATTCTCTCGCTGGGCTCGTCGCGGAAACTGTGGGAAGACGCGCGGCTGGTACCGAAGACGACCGTCCTCTACGGCAACCTGCCATCCAAGCGATTCTGCTCGGATGAACTGAAGGTTGAGGACGTCGAGAAGCTTGCTCAGGATCTGATTGGGCGAATGCGAGAGGCCAATCACCCGTTCATCCTGGGGTCAGAGTGTGATGTGCTGAGCGTGAGCGGTTGCGAGAAGTCCATCCGCGACAAGGTCAAGGCGTTCATGTCCTGCTCATGCCATTGAACCTGGGCGGCGGGGGGGGGACATCGTGTGCAAACGTTTGTTTCAGGGCGTGACGACAGGCAACGTTCCGGTTACCATCGTGTAGTTCTACGTGAGGTGGAAGGCACATATCTCAGAAAAGGAGCACGATATGACGTGGCGTAAGACCGTGTTCATTGTGTGGGTCGGGTTGCTGGCGACGGGTCTGAACATCGCATGCGCGGCGGAGAGCGCCATCACCACGGCCACGCTGATCGATGACATGACGAATCTTGCCAAGGTGGCCCAGTTTCCATCGCCGGCCTATACGTGCAAGCAGTTTTCGTCGTATGACCGCGCGGCGAAGTCTCCGACCGAGAATTGGTTTGCCAACGGCGACTGCGGGCAGTACCTGCGGGTGGAAGACCGCGGCGGCCGGAAGGAATACGTGATGATGGACACTGCCGGCCCAGGCGCGATTGTTCGCATCTGGTCTGCCAATCCTGCCGGGGTGCTTCGCATCTACATTGACGGCAACGAGAAGCCTGTGATTGAGGCTCCGATGGCGGATGTGCTGGGCGGGAAATTCCCCGGATGGCCACGTCCGATCGCCGGCGAGTATAGCAAGGGCTGGAATCTCTATTTTCCGATTCCGTACGCCAAGAGCTGCAAAGTGACGAGCGACAAGGGCGATTTCTATTACCACGTCAACTACCGAACGTATCCGGCGGGAACGAATGTTGAATCGTTCACGTCCGATCAGCTCAAGACGCTGGCGACGGAGATCGAGAAGCTCAGCAAGCGCCTGGCCTCGCCCATGGGTGATGCGGCGGCGATGGCCGGTCAGGGCCAGGCGTTTGAGCTTCAGATTGAACCCGGTCAATCGGAAGTGACCCAGTTCTCCGGCCCGGCGGCCGTGGTCCGATGCGTTGTCGTTGTGGACGCCAGCGACAAAGAAGCCGCTCTCCGCGGCGTCATCGTCAAGGGCACGTTTGATGGCCAACAGGCCATTGAAGCGCCTCTGGGCGACCTGTTCGGCAGTGGCCCGGGGATCAATCCCTTTGAGTCTCTTCCGCTTGGGATGAGCAAGGACGGCAAGATGTATTGCCACTGGTTCATGCCCTTCAAAGAGACCGCCGAGTTTCGGCTAGAGAACACAACCAAGATTCCGGTTACAGTCAGCGGCGAGATTGTGGTTGCCGACTACAACTGGACCGACGCGTCGATGCATTTCCATGCCAAGTGGCGGACTCAATTTGACGTTCCGACTCGGCCGATGATCGACTGGAACTACCTGACGGCCAAGGGCAAGGGCGTCTTCGCCGGTGTTTCGTTTACGATTGACAATCCTGTCAAGGACTGGTGGGGGGAAGGCGATGAAAAGATCTACGTTGATGGCGAGACGTTCCCGAGTCACTTCGGCACGGGCACTGAGGACTATTATGGATATGCCTGGTGCTGGCCTGGCTTGTTCGTTCACGCCTACCATAACCAGCCGCGCTGTGACGGTCCTAACAACTATGGCAGGACGAGTGTGAACCGGTTCCACATCATCGACCGAATTCCCTATACGAAGGACTTTAAGTTTGACATGGAACTGTGGCACTGGAACGAACGGTGCGAGGTGAACATGGGAGTGGTGGCATACTGGTATGCGATGCCCGGCGGCTCCGATGGTTTTAAACCGATTCGCGCTGAGGACGCGGTGGTCCGACCGATGCCCGTGTATCAGGTTCCGCGGGTTGCCGGCGCTATTGAGGGCGAGACCATGCGGATCATCAAGACGGTTGGAACCGCTGAGCCACAGGATTGGAATGACGAGAGCAACGGCCGGCATCTCTGGTGGCACGCCGGTCACAAGCCCGGCGACGTTCTGGTCCTTGGCTTCGATGCCCCCAAGGCGGGCAAGTATCGCGTTATGGCCAAGTTCCTCAAGGCGGTCGATTACGGCATTCACCAGCTGGCGATCAATGGCGTCAAGGCCGGCGAGCCGATCGACTTTTTCAACAATGGGGTGGTGCCGACCAAGGAGATCGACCTGGGCTCCTTTGAACTGAAGCAAGGCGAGAATGAGCTTTCGGTGACGGTGATTGGCGCCAATGAGAAGGCCGTCAAGTCGTACATGTTCGGACTGGACTACATTCGGCTGCAGGCAGAGTAGCCCCGCTATTCCCATGCGATCAGCAAAGCGGCAGACCCTTCCGAGGGTCTGCCGCTTTTCGCATCATGCCAGCGGAGGAGTCAGGAGCGAGACGGCAAGACACCGGCTGCCGCCAGCATCTCCGATGCCAATTCCATGGGCAGCCCTACGATGTTTGTCTGGCTTCCCGAGACGTTGACGACGAAGGGGTCTTCGTCCTGGATGCCGTAGCCTCCCGCCTTTCCTTCCCAGAGACGCGACGTCACGTACTCATGAATTTCATGAAGGGTCAACTTGCGCATCCGAACCGCCGACATTGCATGGCGGGTCTGCTGAAACTCGCTTGCCTGGCAGATGACCGTCACGCCGGTGATGACGACATGGGTGGTTCCGGACAGGAGGCTCAACATTCGCCGGGCCTCGATGGCGTCCGCCGGTTTGCCCAGCGTCCGCTCGCCGAACGCGACCACGGTATCCGCGGCCAGCACGACGCGTTCGGGGAACCACGGCGAGACTGCGGCGGCTTTGACCATGGACAAGTGCCGGGCCAGTTCGACGGGGCCCAGCGACTCCGGATGGTCCGATTCATTCACGTTGGCCGGTTGTACATCGAAGACATACCCTGCTTCCCGGAGCAATTGCTGCCGCCTGGGCGATTCGCTGGCGAGGATGAGGTGCCGGACTGTGTTGCTCATGATCGGTCAACATTCGGAAGCTCTCGGGCGCATCTGCGTCCGGGCGGTTGTCTTGCCACGATGTGCAATCGGTGATTGGGGACGGCAGGAGACCACCGAAATGACGGGTGGGCTCATCGTTTGAATCGGACAGCCAGATCGCCTACCGCTGGGGGACGGCTGCCGGCCGTCGGCTCGGAGTAGCGAACGTGCAGAGCATCCTGAGAGATGTGAACGACGACGCCGTTCCCGACGTTCACAGCGTCTCCGCCTAAGAAGAAGAGCACCTGGCCGATCGTGAAGTCTTTGACGGGAATATCCGCGACAAGCGCCAGATGCTCGTCGGGCAGAACGGCGTTTACCCGCCCGACCAGAGCGTCGGGAGCCAGGCGAGCAAGGCGTTCTCGCGTTTCCGCTGTCGGCGCGACGGCCGGCGGATACACCGGACCGACCGGCGACTCGGCCCTTTTCTGGCATGCGCTCACCACCAGTGCCGCCAGAAGAACACACGCCAGACGTCTCAAATTCATATTGTGCTCCTCATTTCGCCCCCCTTGCGTTCGCCGGTGATAGTAAACCACGATGCCGGTGTGCTTTCAACACCCTTGCCCGGCACCGGTGAATGGGGTACTTATCCGTCCCGTCGGGAAGAGATCGCTGGTCGGCACCGTGTATGGGAGGGATATGATGGATCGCAGGACCTTTCTCCGGCAAGTCGCGGCATATTCCGCCGGCGCGTCGCTGATCCCCTTGTTCAGCATACCGGAAGTCCTCGTCGCCGACTCGCTCTCGCCCGCCAACCCGACGCTCGCTGTCGCCCAAGGAAAAGACCACGTTTCCCTGGTCGCCAGAGCACTTGAGCCTCTCGGGGGCATGCGGGGTTTCGTCAGGGCCGGCGACCGTGTCGTCGTCAAGCCCAATATCGGCTGGGACCGCAAACCAGAGCAAGCGGCCAACACCAATCCCGAGATTGTCAAAGCCATCGTGAAGCTGTCGCTCGATGCCGGCGCCAGGCGGGTCATGGTCTTCGACCATTCGGTCCACGATGCGCGGTGCTGCTACGCGTCATCGGGCATTCTTGCGGCCATCGAGTCCCTGAACGACGCGCGGGCGGAGTGCGTATATCTGGAGCAGAAGGACTACGTTTCGGTAGACATTCGCAACGGCAAGTCGATCAGGTCATTCCGCTTCTGCAAGCGCGCCCTTGAGAGCGATTGCGACTGCTACATCAATGTGCCGATTGCCAAACACCATGTCTTGACCAAACTGACACTGGGTTTGAAGAACGTGATGGGGGTGATCGGCGGGAACCGCGGCGAGATCCATCAGGACAACATCCACCAGCGAATTGCCGACCTGAATCTGGTCATCAGGCCCAAGCTCACGATTCTGGATGCCACGCGGATTCTGTTGCGTAATGGTCCGATCGGCGGGAAGCCGGAAGACATTCGGGTCTTCGATACCGTCGTGGCCTCGGCTGATACAGTCGCGGTGGATGCGTATGCCGCGACGCTGTTTGGTATGGAGCCGGAGGATGTCGGCGCGACTGTTGCTGCCGCCGAAATGGGGCTGGGGCAGATGGACCTGGCCAAGGTCAGAATCGTTGAGGCGTAACGTGTGGGTACTGGAATCGGCGCCATTGACCGAGCCGCCCGCTGGGGCGGGCTCTGATCCACTCGTTCTGGCCGAACGTTTGATTCAAGTTGCTGCCTGAAGTCGTGCGTATTCGACAATCAGGCTTGGCGTTGCCGCCTCTCGCGTAACTCGATCAATCCGAAGATGATTGCCGCGATGAGCACGAGTGCCGCGAACCAGACCCAATCGGATATGCCGGTTAGGGCCGGCAGCCTCACTTTGCCCATGGCGGCGACGCTGAGGATATGTGTTTTGACCCACGCGAAGCTCAGGGCATAGAGGATGCCGCCGACCAACATTCCGGCGAACCCGACGAGAGCGTGGAGACTGCCCGTCGCAACCGCCGCCACTCCGGTTCCCGGGCAGTAACCGTATACGACCATGCCCACGCCGAAGATCGCTGCTCCCAGCACAACACCGAGCATATTGGCCGACTTGATATGCTGTTGGGCCCAGCCCGCCTGCTGCAGCACAAGCACGCCGATGCCGCCTACGATAATCGCCGTGAACATGATCTTCAGCACCGTGAAGTCTCTAAATCGGAATTGATTGACGATGACGTTGTAGTCTGTCACTCGCCCACGGTGCAACAGCACACCGAACAGAAACCCGAATACAACCGCTAACCAAAGTGCCGTATTGCCTGAAATTGGAAGACTCATGATCGTTATCTCCTGAGAGCTGAAGCCTGGTTGTTGATTTGCCAAGGGACTGGCTACAGACCTGAATCCTGCTTCCTTGTGCGGAACATCAGCGTTGCAGTTATGACTCCGAACAGGAACATGGTGAGGAAGAACGTCCAACTGCTGACTGCCAATTGCAGAGAACCTGAAATGCCGTGTCCGCTTGTGCATCCGTCTGCCATTCTGGCGCCGTACAAGACCAGCACGCCTCCGACAAATGCCCAGATCATGCGCTTGGCGATCGAGGGTCCGAATCTCTCCTTCCAGACAATTGGCACGGCCTCAACTCTCCAGTTCCGTCCCACGACTGAACTGGCCAGCGCGCCCAGAAATGTGCCGACGACAAACAGCATCCCGTAATCCCATTTTGGGGCCGTTTTCTTCCAGTACTCATTGCTCAATACCCGATCAATGCCCAAGACAGGGCGAGCGGCGGTACCCGAAGCAGCCGAGATGGACGTTGACATCCCCAAGGGCTTGTCGACGACAGCAAACACCACCCAGCTCAGAACGCCGATCCCAATCCCCACCAAGTACGGATTCCAGCGGCCTTTACGTGCCCGTTGGGCGCTCGCCTCATTACCAACAGACTCAGTACCCATCTGATGACTCCTCTCATCTTCAAGTCAGATCAAACCAAGGCTCATCCACCCGTGTTCTGATCTATAAGGGACCGATTTGGTTACAAATATGGCTGGGATGCCAAGGTTCTGACTCGGCCAGAGCCATCGGCCTGCTGCGACATGCGGCGCTCAGGCTCTTCTGCCATTTACTACGAATCGGCTGTCCCTATACTTCGCTTCCCCGACTATTGGGATAACAAAGGAGTCATCTATGTCTCAGCCGCCAGTTGCTGACATTGGCCTGATTGGCCTTGCCGTCATCTTTACGTTGCTGGCGTTGTCGATGTTTGGTTT
>CAYVKG010000051.1:0-30562 GCA_964451955.1 uncultured Tepidisphaeraceae bacterium | reverse complement strand
CTATCTGCTAAAAGTAGCCCTCTCTTGAGCTTCCATCAAACGCAATCGCCCTGCATGGACACCACGTTGTTGGTCCTGCCGGTCTGGCTGATCGGGATCCTCGCCGGGCTTTTGCTGGCCGGGGTCCTGGCATTCTGGTTTGGGCTGCGCGGGAGGCGGGTGGATGATCACCCCATCTGCGCCCGGTGCGGGTTTGACCTGTTTGGTTTGCCGCCCGACGCCGATCGGTGTTCCGAGTGCGGCAACCATGTCGCGCATGCAGGCGCGGTCAGGATCGGACATCGCGCAAGAAACATGAGACTGCTGGCCAGCGGACTGATCATGCTCCTCGTGGGTCTGCTGGGCACCGCCCTCGTGGGCTGGGGTATGGCCAGAAATGCCGACGTCACCCGCCTCAAACCCGTCTGGTGGCTGTTGAGCGATGCCCGCAACGGAACCCCGGGCGTCCGCGCTGTCGCTCTGCGGGAGCTGACCAGCAGACTGATCGCCGGTCAGCTGTCCAACACCCAGATCAACTCGGTGGTGGAACGCGGATTAGACGTGCAGGCAAACCCCAAACAACCCTGGGCAACCGGCTGGGGTGACTTCATCGAGACCGCCGAGACCGTCGGAAACGTCTCCAGCGAAAAATGGCAGCGGTACGCCAGACAGGCCTTGGAAACCGGCTGGATCGTCGACACGCGACCCCAAGTCCGAAAGGGAGCACCGCTGCCCATCCGAAAGAAAAACGCCAGCGCCCGAGTCGGCCAGAACCAGCGATTGTGGATCGAGTACCGCATAACAAAGCTCGAGTTGGATGGAGTGGACTGCGACAAACGGCACACCGGCAGTGGCGGGGGAACCGGGCTCGGCAGTTCGGGAACGGGGGCCTCCTGGTCCGCTATGAACGCCGACGATCCCGTTCTCTCAAAACTGGACCTCGGACAACACACGGTCCGCCTGACCGTCGATGTGAAGGTCTGCGACCAGCGCAAACCAAGTCAGGCCGGCCAATATCCGGCCATCTGGCAAGGCACGATCACGCGAAATGCCAACTTCGACCTCGTTGACAAGGCTACCGTCAATGTGGTCAAGGACGATTCGCTGCGACAGGCCGTCGAGAAAGCCATCAAGATCACCCGACAGGAAAAGCAGAGTGGTGAGCGATTGAGCCTTAATATCGACGTGCAGAATCCGCCGGTGGGACTGGCATTCCAAGTCTTCGCAAAACAGGGCGATAGCGAGTGGCGCATCGGCGCGGTCAACTTCGCCGCAAGGACTTCCAGCGGCTGGCATGTGGGGGGCGATGCCAAGGGCTTCCAGGATGGACCCTTTGATGTCGTACTCCGACCAAGCCTGGAAGCGGCAGAAGGGCACGTCGAAGCCAACGAAATGTGGGATGGACAAGTCGTCGTGAAGAATGTCCCGGGCAAATCCTGAGCCCCTCGAGGATGAATCCCTTGCAGCCAAGCGGTATATTCCTTCCCCAGTCCACAAGAAGGAGCGAGTATGCCTTTTGATGGCCTGGCGGTGAATCTCGGAAATCTGCATCTCCTCAGCGACGCCAAAACGCGGTCCATCTCTCCCGAGAATCTCTCGGGCGACAAAGGCAAGGGCGGCTTGGCCACCGACGGCACCGGCGCCAGGTGCGCCCGCGACCTCGGCCAAGGCTGGAAAATCTCCCCAAGCATCAAAGTCGAGCCCGGCCAAACCCTCGAAATGGCCAATATCGCCGGCCCAGGAGCCATCCAACACATCTGGCTCACGCCCACCGGCCACTGGCGATTCTCAATCCTCCGCATCTACTGGGATGATCAGTCTCAACCCTCCGTCGAATGCCCCGTCGGCGATTTCTTCGCCTGCGGCTGGCAAAAATACGCCCAGGTCTCCTCCCTCGCCGTCTGCGTCAACCCCGGGTCGGCGTTCAACTGCTACTGGCCCATGCCCTTCCGAAAACGCTGCCGCATCACCCTCACCAACATCGCCGATGAGCCCATGACCGTCTATTACCAGATCGACTACGCCCTCGCCAACGTCCCCACCGACGCCGCCTACTTCCACGCCCAATTCCGCCGCACCAACCCCCTGCCCTACAAACAGGTCTACACCATCGTCGATGGCATCCAGGGCAAAGGCCACTACGTCGGCACCTACATCGCCTGGGGCGTCAACAACACCGGCTGGTGGGGCGAAGGCGAAATCAAGTTCTACCTCGACGGCGACCGCGACTGGCCAACCATCTGCGGCACCGGCACCGAAGACTATTTCTGCGGCTCCTATAACTTCGAGAACCAGTCCACCCACCAATATCAGGAATTCTCCACACCCTACTCAGGCCTGGCCCAGGTCATTCGCCCCGACGGCGTCTATCAGTCCCAGCAACGCTTCGGCCTCTATCGCTGGCATATCACCGACCCCCTCCGATTCGAAAAAGACCTCCGAGTCACAATCCAGGCCCTCGGCTGGCGCAGCGGACAACGCTACCTGCCACTGCAGGACGACATCGCCTCCGTGGCCTTCTGGTATCAAACACTGCCGACCCCGGCCTTCCCAACCCTGCCGGAAAAGGACGCCCTTGAGGTGATTTGACGCTCCACACCTCTCCCACGCCAACACCCCCAAAATGCGTCCCATAAAAAACGCCGCCCCCAACCAACGGTCCAAGCCGATCCGCCAACCCTTGCCACGCCGATGCTTGAATGGGAGTATTCAAACGATGGCAAAAGCAAGCACCACCGCCGCTCCCTTCCAAATCGAGGAACTGGAAGGTCGCGCATTGCTTGCCGGACCGGGGGGGACGCTCGCAACCGCGCTCAATCTCGGACCCCTGGTGAACAGCCAATCTATCGCCGAGGCGATCGGGGCAAAACAGGCCGATTACTACAAGTTCTCCACGAGCACAAAGGGCAATTTCAACCTCACCCTCGATCGCTTGACCGCCGATGCAAACGTCCAACTGCTCAATTCGGCCGGTGCCGTCAAATACGCCTCCGCCAAAACCGGCACGGCAACCGAAAAGGTCAGCGCCCTCTTGAACAAGGGAACCTATTACGTTCGTGTCCTCGGCGCCAACACCAAAGCAGCCACCCCCTATCGCCTCTCGTTGCGGGCAGACCTGAACTGGGGAAGCATCAGCAGCAACGGTCAAAAACGCACCGTCGGGCTTGTCAACGCCGACGGCTCCAACCGCGCCATCAACCCGAAACGCCAGACCTGGGTCCTGATCCACGGCTGGAACGGCCGCCCCACCGACCTGTCGCAACTCGCCCAAGCTATCGACGGATATGCCACGGACGACCAGATCCTCGCCCTCGATTGGAGCAACGCGGCGGCCGAACTGACCGCCTTCCAGGCTTCCGCCTGGGTTACACCCGCCTCCCAATTCGCCGCCAAGGCCCTCTCTCGATGGGGCATCGCCACCGACCGCATCAATCTCGCCGGCCATAGCCTCGGCGGATGGATCGCCAATGATCTCGCCGAACTCGTTCCCGGCGGCGTCAATCGCATCATCGCCATGGATCCCGCCACCGACCTGCCAGGCCTCTTCATCTCCGGCGTCGACTACGCGGCACATTCTCGCTACTCCGTCGCCTTCATGGGCAGCAGCTACGGCACCGAAGAAGCGGCGGCAACCGCTCACCAAACCTTCAAGCTCAACCTGGGACCCTGGGATTCCATCATCAGCCACATGTTCGTCCCCACCCTCGTCGCCTCCATGATCGCCGCAAACAACACCTCCGCCCCCGACTCGATCAGCAGCCTCTTTGCCATCAACAAGCTCAATCCCTCCGTCGTCCAACCCTGGAAAACCAACGCCTACGCCAAAGGCTATGAGGGCACAATCGTCGGTCGGCAGAATGGCCTCGACTGGCTCCCACAAACCCTCAACTACATCAGCGCCACCACCGGCAAGAAAGTCTCCATCCAGGCATGACGACCCCTCCCCGACCTAAAACCACGGCTGAATCGTAAACCGAACCGTGAACCACACCACCGCGGCAACGACAGCCGTGCACGGAATCGTCAGGATCCACGCCATCACGATCCGCTCGCCCCAAATCCACCGCACCGACCGGATCCCGTGCGTCGTCCCAACGCCCAGGATCGCCCCCGTTATCGCATGCGTCGTCGAAATCGGAATGCCCCAACGAGTCGCCGCAATGATCGCCGTCGCCGCGGCGGTCTCGGCGCAGCACCCGCCCACCGGCTGAAGACGCGTGATGTTCGACCCCATCGTCTTCACGATCCTCCATCCCCCACACATCGTCCCCAATGCGATTGCCGCATGACACGATAGGATTATCCACCACGCAACCGTGTGCGTGTGACCGAAAACACTGAACGAGTTCATCCAACTGTGCGGGTCGGCGGCCGCCCAATCCTGGTGCCCGGCGGCGGCCAGCAGCAACACAATGATCCCCATCGTCTTCTGCGCATCATTCCCCCCATGCCCCAGACTGTAGATCCCCGCCGAAACCAGCTGCAGACGCCGAAACAGCTTGTCTACCCGCTGCGGGCTCGCCCGGCGACACAGCCACGACACTACGATCATGTTCAGCGAGCCAAGAATAAACCCGATCAGCGGCGATAGCACGATGAACGCCAGCAGCGGTATCCACCCTCTCCACAACATCACCGGAAAACCCGCCTTCGCTATCGCGGCGCCCGCCACACCCGCCACCAGCGCGTGGGAAGAACTCGTCGGCAGCCCCAGCAGCCACGTGATGAGGTTCCAGACAATCGCGCCCACTAGCCCGGCAAACACGACAAATACGTCCAACTGCATCGTGTCCACCAATCCGGTGCCGATCGTCTTGGCTACACTCGTCCCAAACAAGAACGCCGCCACAAAATTGAAAAACGCCGCCCAGGCAACCGCAACCGTCGGCGACAACACCCGCGTCGACACGATCGTCGCAATCGAATTGGCCGCGTCGTGAAAGCCGTTCAGAAAGTCGAAGACCAGAGCCACAAATATGATGAAAATGATGAGTTCTAGCATGCCCGGGTGGTTGTAGATTGCCGCAAACCGGCCGTATGGCAGTCAAAACAAGGTTAATTGCCCATGAAGCGAAGGTTAAGATCACGCTTGTTTTCGGTCAAGCCAATCGATGCAATCAACGCCCGAATCCCCGATTATTCACCATATCGCATTACACCAGTGTCCTTTAGCAACCTCCGCCTGACACGACATCGAACGCCTGCATCCCTACGCAGAACAAGCCCTACGGCAGCATCCCCGGAGGTATCCCCATCTCGCCGGCCATCTTCGCCATCTGGTCCTTCGCCACCTGCGCGGCTCGCGCCTGCGCGGCGTGCACCGCCGCCACAATCACATCCTCCAACATCTCCGTGTCGCTAGGATCAATCCGAGTCTTGTCGATCTTCAGCTTCACCAGCTCCAGCCGACCATTGCACGTCGCCTGAACCATCCCGCCCCCAGCGTCCGCAGTGACCTCCGCGCGGGCCAGTTCCTCCTGCAACTGCTTCATCTGATCCTGAAGCTCGCGAGCCTTCTTCATCATCTCGCCAAGGTTGCCCAGATTCTTCAGACTGTCGAACATGCTCATATTCAGCTCCAACGTCCGGGCGGCTATTCCTCCGCCAGCTTGAGAATGGTCGCATCCAGCCCACGAATCAACGCGCCGATCAGAGGATCCTTCTCCAATTCCTGTCGCCGCTCGTTGGTGAGGCGGGGGGCCGTCACAGTCACAGCCGCCATCGGCCTCTCCACCCCTGCGTCCGCGGGGACCGCCTGCTTTCCGGTCGCCCCCGACCCGCCAGCCGACCCCGACTCCCCTCCCCTATCCAGCTCAAACCGCACACCCGTCGGGCGACCCAGTATCCGGCTGAAGAAATCCGACACCAGCTCCTTCTTGCCGTTCCGACCCAGCGACGTCGGGTAAAAGTCGGCGTCGGCGGCGTAGCGAATCACCGCCTGGTTGTCGTCGATCGCCACCAGTCGACCAGGCGCCAGCAGCGAGTGCAACGCCGCGCTCTGATCCTGAACCACACGCAACAGATTCTGCCAGACCAACGGCAAATCCCGCGGATCAACTACCTCTATGTTCGACGGCGGGCGAACGCCTCGAGGCTTTAGCAGCGGATTCGATGTCCCTGACCCCTCCCACACTCTCCCCGGCCGCGGCAAGTCGTCCTCCTCATCCGACGAAGACACCCCCACATCGGCCTCCTCCCTCGACGACGTCGACGCGGATGATGCCGCCAAACGCACCCCCCCGCCACCCAGCCGATCCGTCACAGGCTCATCGTTTTTTTTTTGAGCCACTGGATCGCTGAGTCCCTCCAGCAACTCCCCTATCGAGCAAAACTGCCCGGCCAACGCCAGCCGAACCAGCGTGGCATCCAATAACGCCCGGCCAACGGTCGATGTGCGCAGCTGCCGGCGAAGCTCCTCCAAAATCACGATGTCCTGACTCAAAACAACCGGCTCGAACGCCGCCGCCTGCTTCGCCAACTCCGCCACCGACACGCCCGCAACCTCCACCAGTTCCGAGTCGCTCCCGCAGGTTCGGAGAATCAGGAGATTCCGCAAATGCTCAATCAGCGACACGATCAGGGCGTCAACGCCAAACCCCTCCCCAATCAGGCGATCCGCCTGCACCAAAACGTCCTTCACACGCGATTCCCCCACCGCCTGAACCAGCTGCACTATCGCTTCGGATCGCGGCAGACCCAGCAGTTGTTCGATGGACTGGGCCGTCAAATGCTTCTCCCCGATCGACAGCAGCCGATCCAGCAGCGAAAGCGAATCCCGCATCGACCCCGCGCCCGCTTTGGCGACAAGGATCAGTGCCTCCTCGTCAGCCTTGATCTTCTCGTCCTTGCAGATCCGCTTCAGGTGCTCCGCTATCTCCCGCGTCGGTATGTTGCGAAAATCGTACCGCTGGCAACGCGAAATAATCGTCGGGAGGATCTTCTCAGGCTCCGTCGTCGCCAAAATGAACTTCACATGCTCCGGCGGCTCCTCAAGCGTCTTCAAAAGCGCGTTGAACGACGCCTTCGAAAGCATGTGCACTTCGTCAATGATGTATATCTTGAAACGCGAACGCGCCGGACGGTATTGCGCGTTGTCCAATATCACTTCGCGGGTCTTGTCAACCTGCGTGTTCGACGCCGCGTCAATCTCGATCACGTCCATGTCCTCGCCCCGAGCAATCGCCAGGCACGAGGCGCACCGGCAGCAAGGCTCGGTCGTCGGTCCGTCCGATTTCTCGCAGTTCAACGACTTGGCCAATATCCGCGCCATCGAGGTCTTCCCGATGCCGCGCGTCCCGCAAAACAGATACGCATGGGCAATTCGACCCGACGCAATCGCCTTCTTCAGCGTCTGCGCAACATGACCCTGGCCGACGACCTCGTCGAACGTGTTGGAGCGATAACGCCGTGCCAAAACAGTGTACGACATATCACGGTCTCCGCGATCGACACCGACCGAAGTGTATCAGAAGCCCCCGTCAGGCGAAATGCCGTCCAATCAGCGCACGGACGCCCCCGCACAATGATCCCAGCGACCGGGCTCCCCAATGCCCTTAACCCCGATTGCGTCGCCCCATGCGCCTGGTCAGGCCCGTTATCGGGTATACTCCATCCACGTCCATCGACTCCGCAAAGAAGGACCCGCCATGCGCTGCGCCCGGCCATACCATCTCCTCCCCCTCCTCCTGCTGCTCCTGCCCCCTCCGGCACATGGCGCCCAGCCGGTTCCGCTCCCTCCAAAGGAACAGACTCGCTCCCCCTGGCCCGGCACAAGAACACGCGAAATCCTCGGCGCCTCCATCTTGGAGCAGCCCGACGGCGCGCTCGTGGTCCGCCTGGGCGCGCCGGCCAGCCTGCCGGGCGCCGACGTCATCTGCGAACTCCTGGCGCCGGGAGGACGGATTCTGCTTACCGAGACCGCAAAACGAGGCGATGTCGTTCGCTTCGAAACCGCTCGGCTGGAAAATGGGCCTTACGAAATCCGTTGCCTCACCACCGCTGTCGATGACCGACGCATCGTGCAGCATCTGCCGTGGTACAAGGGAAACATCCTCCCCGCCGCGCAGTCCCTGGCCTCCCCAGCCCCCCCACAGCAGTCGCCGCCACTCCCCCCCGAAGCCTCGGCCCTGCGGCAAATGCTCGGCGACCTCGTACGCGATCGCCTGCGCGCGGATACACAACCCAAACAAATACCCCCAACCTCCTTCCATACGCTCCATTCCGCCATCATGGAATGGCACGAGTTCCTCAATAACCGGCAGGTCCGCCCCTTCGGGTTCCTCCGTCTTGTCTACAAAGACGATGTCGATGACTCCTGGCAGTTCTGCAGAGTGTATCTGCCGCCCGATTATGACCCGGCAAGAAAATGGCCCCTCGTCGTCTCTCTGCACGGCTACTTCCCCGGCAATCCACCGTATGTCAATTGGTGGGACGTCGATCGCCGACACCATGGCATCGCCGACACCCACAACGTCATCGTCCTCGAACCCCATGCACGAGGCAATGCTCGCTATGTCGGCATCGGCGAGAACGATGTCCTCCGCTCCATCCAAATGGCCCAACAACGCCTTGCCATCGATCCCAACCGCATCCTCTTAACCGGCTACTCCATGGGCGGTTCGGGAACCTGGCGCATCGGCACCCGCCATCCCGAAATCTTCGCCGCCATCGCCCCCGTTTTCGGCGCAACCGATTACCGCGCAACCATCTCCGACGAAGATCTCGCCAGGCTCACGCCCTACGACAGGCTCGCCCTCGAACGCCGAAGCCCTCTCGCACAGGCCGAAACGCTCCTGACCACCCCCGTCTTCCTCAACCACGGCGACGCCGATCTCCTGGTCAGCGTCGAGCAATCCCGATATGCCGCCAGATTGCTCCAGCGATGGGGATATGACATCCGGTATTGGGAACACCCGGGCCTCGGCCACGGCGGCCTGGGCAGCGAAGACGAAATGATGCGATGGTTCCTCAAGCTCAGAAAAGACCCGGCGCCCCGAAAAGTCCGTGTCCGCAGCCCCAACCTCATGTCCGCCGCCGCATATTGGGTCACCATCCTGCAACGCGAAAACCCCCTCGAATTCATCGACGCCGAAGCCGAACTGCTCGCCCAAAATGCCATCCGCCTCGATACCCGAAATGTCCTCGAAGTGGCCCTCAAACCCCCGGCACAACTCCTCAATCCCAACACCCCCGCAACCGTCGTCTGGAACGGTCAAACACGCACGATCCAGCCCGACCATGGCTCGCTGCTGCTCCGCGCCACCGATTACAGCCCCAACGGACTGTTCAAAACACCCCGCCGCGAAGGTCCCATCTCCGATGCCTTCGCCAGACCCTTCGCCATCGTCCTGGGTACCATCGCACAAACCCCCGAAATGCACTTCGCCATCCAGCGCCGCGCAAACGCCATCGCCGACGCCTGGGAAAACCTCCACCGCACCAAACCTCGCTTCTTCAGCGACAACACCATCACCGATCACGACCTCGCACGCTACTCCCTCATCCTCGTCGGTGGACCGGCGGAAAACCGCGCCACCCAACAGCTCGCGCAAAAAATCCCCCTCGGAATCCAACGAGACAAAATCACCATCGGCGCCCGCGAATTCGTCGTCGGAGATGCCGCCTTCCACATGGTCTATCCCCATCCCCTCAACGACGCCGAATACGTCCTGATCATCGCCGCCAATTCCCCGGCCGCATTCAGCTACGCCGACGAACTCCCGGACGACGTCGATTTCGCCATCAGCGACGGCCGAATCTCCGACCGCCTCGCCGACGTCCCCGGCAACCCGATCGACCCGCTGGCTCTCGTGGCCTCCGGCTTCTTCGACAGCAAGTGGAACCTCGACAGCCGATTCGTCCTCCTCGGAGATACCGACCTCCGCGCCAAATGCACCATCCGAAAAGTCCCCAAATACACCGCCGCACCCACCCAACTCGCACAACTCCATCTCAGCGATCTCCTCGAGGCCCGCGCGGAAGGACCTTTCCTCAAAATGAAACGCGATGCCAACTTCCGCGGCAGACCCCTGACCCTCGCCGCAAAAACCTTTGCCAACGGACTCGCCGCGCAAATCGCCCGCGAGGCCCCCAGCTTCGCCGATTTCAACCTCGGACCCGCCCCATGGAAACGTTTCCACGCCCTCATCGGCATCGAAATCAAAGATAAACCCACCCCCGAAGAACGAGAGCGAACCAGCGTCGTGTTCATCGTGAAAGGCGATGGCAAAGAGCTCTTCCGCTCCGACCCGTTCACCTGCGCCTCCGAACCCCGCTCGCTCAACGTGGATGTCACCGGCGTCAAGGTCCTCCGACTCGAACTCGTCGGCGACGCCCCCGTCAATGCCGCCCTCTCCTGCAACTGGTGCGACGCCCGCGTCGAACGATAATCCCCCCAGGCCCCCAGCACGCCGCCCCCCCTCGCAAGCCAACGGGCAACGAAACCACGCCTTCCGCTTAACCCCTCTGCCCTCTGGACAATCCCGCCCACCATGTCTATATTTCGTTGTATGGCGAAATGAGGAAATGTTAAGAATGCGCAAAACCATGGCTATAGCCAACGCCCTCGCCGATGAAAGCCGCGCCCGCGCCCTGATGGCGCTGCGCAACGGCGAACTCTGCGTCTGCCAGCTCGTCGAACTCCTCCAGCTCGCCCCCTCCACCGTCTCCAAACATATGTCCGTCCTCAGGGATGCCGACCTCGTTCAGGGTCGCAAGCACGGCCGATGGATGTATTACGCGCCCTGCCCCCACCCAGACTCCCAGGCCGGTTACGCGCTCGCCTGGCTCCATCGCTCCCTCCACGCCGACCCCCAGGTCGCCGCCGACGCCAAACGCCTCAAACGCATCCTCCTCATCAGAAAAGAAACTCTCTGTCGCCGCCAGATGCGACAAGTCAACGACTCTAAAGGAAACAAGAATGCCCGCGCCTAAACTCAAAATCCTCTTCCTCTGCACCGGCAACTCCTGCCGCAGCCAGATGGCCGAGGGATGGGCCAGACACCTCAAAGGAAACCTCATCGACCCCTATTCCGCCGGCATCGAAACCCACGGCCTCAACCCCAACGCCGTCAAGGTCATGGCCGAGGCCGGCGTCGATATCTCCGCCCACAAGTCCAAACTCGTCGGCGACCTCATGACCGTCCCCTTCGACTACGTCATCACCGTCTGCGGACACGCCAACGAAACCTGCCCCGCCTGGCTTGGCAAAAAGTCCCGCATCCTCCACGTCGGCTTCGACGACCCCCCAAAACTCGCCCAATCCGCAAAAACCGAAGAAGAAGCCCTCCACCACTACCGCCGCGTTCGCGACGAAATCGCCGCCTTTGTCAACACGCTCCCCCAATCGCTCGAAAAGAAAACGAGTCGCCTATGACCCCCCACAAACCACTCGTCTTGACCCTCTGCACCGGCAATTCCTGCAGAAGCCAAATGGCCGAGGCTTTCCTCAGAAAATACGCCGGTGATCGCTTCGATGTGCACAGCGCCGGCATTAACCCCAGACCCACAGTCCACCCCCTGGCGGTCCAGGTCATGGCCGAGGTCGGCATCGACATCAGCCAACATCGTCCCAAATCAATCGGCGAATATCTCGGGAAAAAACCGGTCCTTCACGTGCTGATCGTCTGCGACAAGGCCTCCAAAACCTGCCCACGCGTCTGGCCGGGCGCTCATTCCCGATCCGACATGCCGTTCGATGACCCCGCCCAGTTCCGTGGCACCCCCGAGGAAACACTCAACGAGTTCCGCCGCGTCAGAGACCTGATCCAACAAGCCATGCAATCATGGCGCCCTGGTGTGACCGCCACCGAAAATGCATGGAAAAACCAACTATGAGCCAAGGAATCGCAAAAAAACTGCCCTTTCTCGACCGCTATCTCACCCTCTGGATCTTCCTGGCTATGGCCGCCGGCGTCCTCCTCGGACGCTTCGTCCCCGCCGTCCCTCAGGCCGTCAATGCCCTCGCCGTCGGAACCACCAGCATCCCCATCGCCATCGGCCTCATCCTCATGATGTACCCGCCACTCGCCAAGGTCCGCTACGAGGAACTCGGCGACGTCTTCCGAAATGTCAAAGTCCTCGGCCTCTCCCTCCTCCAAAACTGGATCATCGGACCTCTCCTCATGTTCGCCCTCGCCGCCATCTTCCTCCGCAACCACCCCGATTTCATGATCGGCCTGATCATCATCGGCCTCGCCCGCTGCATCGCCATGGTCATCGTCTGGAATGAACTGGCCAAGGGCGATACCGAATACGCCGCCGGTCTCGTCGCCTTCAACTCCATCTTCCAGGTCCTCTTCTTCAGCCTCTACGCCTGGTTCTTCGTCAAGGTCCTCCCTCCCCTCGTCAACCTCAACCTCGGTAAAGTCGACCTCTCCAAAATCACCATGGGCGGCATCGCCGAAAGCGTCTTCATCTACCTCGGCATCCCCTTCATCGCCGGATTGCTCACCAGACTCCTCCTCGTCAAAACCAACGGCCGCGATTGGTACGAAAAACGGTTCATCCCCAAAATCAGCCCCATCACCCTCGTCGCCCTACTCTTCACCATCGTCGTCATGTTCAGCATCCAGGGAAACAACATCATCGCCAAACCGTGGAATGTCCTCCTCATCGCCGTCCCCCTCCTCATCTACTTCGTCGTCATGTTCCTCGTCAGCTTCTGGATGGGCCGAAAGATCGGCGCCGATTACTCCAAGACCGCCACCATCTCCTTCACCGCCGCCAGCAACAACTTCGAACTCGCCATCGCCGTCGCCGTTGCCGTCTTCGGCATCCATCACGGCGCAGCCTTCGCCGCCGTCATCGGACCCCTCGTCGAAGTCCCCGTCCTCATCGGCCTCGTCAACGTCGCCCTCTTCTTCCAACGCCGCTTCTTCAACCACCACAACACCATCCCCGCCCCAACACCTCTCACCTGCCACGCCACCGCAAACTGCGATCCCGATTAATCGTTTTTCAGGAACACACCATGACCAACCACATCCACAATGCCGTCCGCGAACAGTACGCCGCTGTCGCTCGCAGCAACCTCTCCAGCCGCGATGAAGGCGCCCGCGCCGTCGCCCAGGCCTTCGGTTACACCCCCGATCAGCTGGCCGCCATCCCCGCCGAGGCCAACATGGGCCTCTCCTGCGGCAACCCCACCGCCTTCGCCAGCCTCAAACCCGGCGAAACCGTCGTCGACCTCGGCTCCGGCGGCGGACTCGATGTCTTCCTCGCCGCCCAAAAAGTCGGCCCCAACGGCAAGGCCATCGGCATCGACATGACCCCCGAAATGATCCAACGCGCCCGCGCCAGCGCTGCCACCGCCGGTTTGAGCAATGTCGAATTCCACCTGGCGTCCATTGACCAACTGCCCCTGCCGCCCGCCTCCGTCGATTGCGTCATCAGCAACTGCGTCATCAACCTCGCCCCCGATAAACCCGCCGTCTTCCGCGAAATCGCCCGCGTCCTCAAACCCGGCGGACGCCTGGCCATCAGCGATATCGCCTTGAAGAAACCGCTGCCCCCCCAAATCGCCGCCCACGTCCACGCCTACACCGGTTGCATCGCAGGCGCCATACCCATCGATCAATACCGCCAATCCCTCCTCGACGCCGGCTTCGCCCACGTCCAAGTCCTCGATGCCGGCGCGGACCTCAACGCCTATGCCAAAGTCGGCCCCACCTCCACTTGCTGCTCCTGCCCGTCCCCCACCCAAACACCCACAGCACCCTGCTGCACCTCCCCCTCTCCAGACCCCCATGCCTCATCCTCCCTCCACGAAGGCCTCGCAGACCTCCTCCGCCGCCACAACATCAACGACTACGCCGCCAGCGTCAAAGTCTTCGCCGTCAAACCCCGCTGAACTGTCACCGCCCCGGCCTCCCCGCAACCCGCCGCCCCCTCCGGCGCGATCTCCGCCGCCTCCGCATCGCCCGCAACGCCCCCAGCGAAAAACCGTAAATGTGCTCCACAAGCTCGTCCCGATTCCTGTCCCGTAGTAGCTGCGGATGCAACCGCCGCACTATCTCCCGCTGATACAGATATAGGAAACACTGCGCCCCCACGCTCATCGCCGCCCGCACCACCTCCTCCTCCGAAAAACCACCCCCAAGAATGCTCCGAACAATGCTGTTCACATAGTCCGACCGCGGCCGTATCAACTCCTCCATCACCGCATCCAACGCCGCCGTCGGCTGCGCAAACTCGTGCGCCAACAGCGTCGCCCTCCACCGCGGCCGCGAAGGATCATACAAATCCTCCAACATCCCCGCGATAAAACCCCGCAACCGAACCTCCGGCGAAACCGCCGGTGCCTCCGCCGACGGCGTCGCCCGCGTCAAACTCAATGCGTGCCGCACCACCGCCGCATATAACTCAAACTTGTCGCGAAAATGATAGTTCACCGCCGCCGAATTCGCCCCCGCCCGGGCCGTAATCTCCTTGATCGTCGCCGCGTGCAAACCCAACTCCGCGAAAACCTCGCCCGCGGCGTCTATCAGCTTCCGACGTGTCTCCTGCGCGGCCGCGTTGTTCTTCACGTTCGGCATGCAAACCCATCATACCCCATACCCATAATTATTCAAATCCATATTTGATTATTCCCTTGACAACCCAATCCCAGAACTTAACATCACAATCCAATAATGCGCAAATGGCCCGAGCATCGGAGTACTCCCATGAACCTCACGCTGTGCAAAACTCTCATGGCTGCGGCATTGGCGGCCTGCCCCTTCCTCGGAGGGTGCGACCAGGCCCAGCAAACGCCACCGCCCCCAACCCCCCAGGTCTCCGTCATCACGCTCTCCCCCCAGATAATCGTGCTCACCACCGAACTGCCCGGCCGCACCACCGCTCGTCTCGTTTCCGACATCAGGCCGCAAGTCACAGGCCTTATCCAAAAACGCCTCTTCACCGAGGGCTCCGATGTAAAGGCCGGACAGGAACTCTATCACATCGACCCCGCGCCCTTTCAGGCCGCCTTTGACAGCGCCGCCGCCAACGTCGCCGCCGCAATCAAGGCCGCCGACCGCGCTCGAGCCGCCGTTGCCGCCAGCCTCGCCGGCGTAACCCGCCAGGAAGCCACCGTCGCCCTTGCCAAAACCAACCGCCAACGGTTCGAAGACCTCTTCAAAGACAAAGCCGTCTCCGAAACCGACCGCGACCACGCCGTCACCGAGGCCGATGTCGCCCAGGCCACCCTCCTGGCCGCCAAGGCCCAACTCGACAGCGACCGCGCCGCTGTCGCCGTCGCCGAAGCCGCCATCAAACAGGCCGAAGCCGCCCTCGAAACCGCCCGCATCAACCTCAACTACACCAAAATCACCGCCCCCATCTCCGGACGCATCGGCAAATCCTACGTCACCGAAGGCGCCTACGTCGCCGCCTATCAAGTCGTCCTCGCTACCATCCAGCAACTCGACCCCATCTACGTCGATGTGCCCCAGTCCACTCGCGAACTCGCTCGTCTTAGGCGACATCTCGAAATCGGCCAACTCAACCGTACCGGTGAATCCCACAATCAGGTCCGCCTCGTCCTCGAAGACGGCTCTCCCTATCCACACCCCGGCACGCTCGAATTCCGCGACGTCACCGTCGACCCCTCCACCGGCTCCGTCATCCTCCGAGTCACGGCCCCAAATCCCCACGCCACCCTCTTGCCCGGGATGTTCCTCCGCGCAATCATCGAAGAAGGCGCCAATCCAAACGCCCTGCTCGTCCCCCAACAGGCCGTCTCTTTCGACCCAAAAGGCAATCCCTTTGTCCTCATCGTCGACAACAAAGGCATCGTCCACCAGAAGAGCATCACCACAGACCGCGCCATCGGCGATCAATGGCTCGTCTCATCAGGTTTGACCCCCGGCAACCAAATCATCATGGAAGGCCTCCAAAAGGTCCGAGACGGAACCACCGTCACTACCGTCCCTTTCATGAACCCCCAAAAACCCGCTACCTCGCCAACTCATTCAACCACTCCGGCTTCCCCCTCAAACTGACCAAGGTGCCCAATGCTCTCCAGATTCTTCCTTGAACGTCCCGTCTTCGCCTGGGTTATCGCCATCATCTTCATGGTCGCCGGCTGCCTGGCGATCTACAGCCTCCCCGTCTCCCAATATCCCCCCATCGCCCCACCCTCCATCGCCATCACCGCCTTCTACCCGGGCGCCTCCGCCGAAACCGTCGAAAACAGCGTCACCCAAATCATCGAACAGAAGATGACCGGCTTCGATAAGATGCTGTACCTCTCCGCCACCAGCGATTCCTCCGGCGCCGCACGCGTCGAACTCACCTTCGCCCCGGGCACAGACCCGGACCTCGCCTGGGCACAAGTCCAAAACAAGCTCCAACTCGCTATGGCCAGCCTCCCCGAAGTCGTCCAGCGACAAGGCATCAAAGTCAGCAAGTCCACCCGCAACTACCTCCTGCTCGTGGGCCTCGTCTCCGAGACAGGAAATATGGACGGCAAAGACCTCCAGGACTACGCCCAGTCCAACCTCGAAAAAGTCCTCTCTCGCGTCCCAGGCGTCGGCGAGGTCGAAATCTTCGGCAGCCAATATGCCATGCGCATCTGGCTCAACCCCGAAAGACTCACCAACTACCAGATGACGATCCAAGACGTCATCGCCGCTCTCAGAGCCTACAACGTCGAAGTCTCCGCAGGCCAGTTCGGCGGGACACCGGCTATCGACGGCCAGCGACTCAACGCCGCCATCGTCGTCCAAAGCCTCCTCAAAACCCCCGCCGAATTCGCCTCCATCCCCCTTCGCACCAACCCCGACGGATCCATCGTCCGCGTCAGCGATGTCGCCCGAACCGAACTCGGCGCCGAGTCCTACGCCGCCCAGCCCTATTTCAACGGGAAACCCGCCGCCGTCCTCGCCGTACGACAGGCCGCCGGCGCCAACGCCCTCGACACCGCCAATGCCATCCGCGCCAAAATGGAAGACCTCAGCCATTTCTTCCCCCCAGGCATGCGCGTCATCTACCCCTACGACACCACACCCTTCGTCAAGGCGGCTATCGAAGAGGTCGTCAAAACCCTCTTCGAAGCCATCCTCCTCGTCTTCCTCGTCATGTACCTCTTCATGGGCAACATGCGCGCTACCCTCATCCCGACCATCGCCGTCCCCGTCGTCATCCTCGGCACCTTCGCCGTCCTGGCCCTCTTCGGCTTCTCCATCAACATGCTCACCATGTTCGCCATGGTCCTCGCCATCGGCCTCCTCGTCGATGACGCCATCGTCGTCGTCGAAAACGTCGAACGCCTCATGAGCGAAGAAGGCCTCTCCCCAAAAGACGCCACCCGAAAATCCATGGACCAAATCACCAGCGCCCTCATCGGCATCGGACTCGTCCTCTCCGCCGTCTTCGGACCCATGGCCTTCTTCGCCGGTTCCACCGGCGTCATCTACCGCCAGTTCTCCATCACCATCATCGCCTCCATGCTCCTCTCCGTCATCGTCGCCCTCATCCTCACACCCGTCCTCTGTGCCTCCTTCCTCAAACCCGTCCCGAAAGGCCATCAACCCGCCGAGGGCGGCGTCTGGTTCCTCAGACCTTTCTTCCGCTTCTTCGACCGCATCTTCTTCCGCTCCCGTGACCTCTACATCCTCGTCGTCGCACACTCACTCCGTAAAAAAATCCGCTACCTCGCCCTCTTCGTCCTCATCGTCGCCGCTATGGGATACCTCTTCCGCCAAATGCCCACCGCCTACCTCCCCGATGAAGACCAGGGCATGATGTTCGTCCAAGCCACCCTGCCCCCCAATTCCACCCTCGAAATGACCGAAACCATCATGGCCCAGGTCCGCGATCACTTCCTCCTCAACGAAAAAGACGCCGTCGAGTCCATCATGACTATCGCCGGCATGAATTTCGCCGGCGCAGGACAAAACGCCGGCATGGCCTTCGTCAAACTCCGAGATTGGGCCCTCCGCGATCGACCCGATCTCCGCGTCGGCGCCGTCGCCGGACGCGCCATGGGACGCTTTATGGGCATCCCCAACGCCCTTGTCTTCGCCATGGCCCCGCCTTCCGTCATCGAACTCGGTACCGCCCAGGGCTTCGACTTCCAACTGCTCGACCGCGGCGGCCTCGGTCACGCCAAACTCATGGCCGCCCGAAACCAACTCCTCGGAATGGCCGCCGCCGACCCCGCCCTCACCAAGGTCCGACCCAACGGCCTCGAAGACGTCCCCGAATACCGCATCGACGTCGATTGGGAAACCGCCGGCGCCCTCGGAACCCCCATCACCGCCATCCATACCACCATCTCCGCCGCCTTCGGCAGCGCCTACGTCAACGACTTCATCCAGGGCGGCCGCGTCAAACGCGTCTACGCCCAGGCCGATGCCCCCTATCGCATGCTCCCCAAAGACCTCGAAAAACTCTACGTCCGAAATAACTCCGGAAAAATGGTCCCCTTCTCCTCCTTCGCTTCAGGTCATTGGACCTCGGGATCCCCTAAACTCGAACGCTTCAACGGCTTCCCCTCCATCAATATCCAGGGCGAAGCCGCACCTGGCAAAAGCTCCGGCCAAGCCATGGACGCCATGGAAGGTTTCGTCCGCCAACTGCCCCAAGGCGTCGGCTACGACTGGACCGGCGTCTCCTACCAGGAACGACAGGCCGGCGCCCAGGCCGCTCCACTCTACGCCTTCTCCATCCTCGTCATCTTCCTCTGCCTCGCCGCTCTCTACGAAAGCTGGCCTATCCCCGTCTCCATCCTCCTCGCTCTCCCACTCGGCGTCATCGGCGGGGTCATCGCCTCCACACTCCGCGGCCTCCCAAACGACGTCTACTTCCAGATCGGTCTGCTCACCACCCTCGGACTCACCACCAAAAACGCCATCCTCATCGTCCAATTCGCCAAAGCCCGCGTCGAAGAACATATGCCCCTCATCGACGCCACTCTCCAAGCCGCCACACTCCGACTTCGTCCCATCGTCATGACCTCCCTGGCCTTCGGATTCGGCGTCGTGCCCCTCGCCTTCGCCAATGGCGCCGGCGCAGGCGCTCAAAAAGCCATCGGCACCGCCGTCCTCGGCGGCGTCGTCACCTCCACCTTCCTCGTCACCATCTTCGCACCCCTCTTCTACGTCTTGATCCAAAGTACCTTCGGCAAACGCAGCCCCCGGGCGGCTAATACCACCCCGCCCACTGCTTCCGGGATTCTCTAATATGAACTACCGCTCCCTCCTCTCTCTCGTCCTCTTGGCCTTCGCTCCGGCAGCCTGCAACCTGGCCCCGCAATATTCGCGCCCCGAGCCCCCAATCCCCGATCACTGGCCAGACCACCCAACCACTCGGCCTACCACACAACCCGCCAATGCCCCTCTGCTTGAGTGGCAAGAGTTCTTCGTCGATACAAACCTCCAAACTATCATCCATAGCTGCCTTAAGAACAACCGCGATCTCCGCCTGGCCGCACTCAACGTCCAACGGGCTCAGCAAGTCTTCGGCGTCCAACGATCCCAACTCCTCCCCGTCCTCAACGGCATCGCCAACTACAACAGACAACGCGTCCCCGCCGGCCTCTCTCGTTCCCCAGAACCCATGACCTCCAGCGCCTACACCCTCGATCTCAGGCTCGCCGACTGGGAACTCGATCTCTTCGGCCGAATCCGCAATCTCGCCGATTCAGCACTCTACCAGTTCCTCGCCACTGAACAGGCCCGCCGCGGCGTACAAATCACCCTCGTCTCCAATATCGCCAATACCTATCTCGCCCTCGCCGCAGACCGCGAAGGTCTCCAACTCGCCCAAGATACCCTCCAAACACAACTCGCCGCCTATGACCTCGTCAAAAAACGATTCGAACGCGGCGTCGTCCCAGAAATCGACCTCTTCCGCGCCCAATCCCAGGTCGAAGTCGCCCGCGGCGACGTCGCTAGATTCACACAACTCGTCGCTCTCGACGAAAATGCCCTCACCCTTCTCGTCGGTTCCCCCGTCCCCCGTGAACTCCTCCCGCCTAACCTCAGCCAACTCTCGCCGCTGACGGAACTCGCCCCAGGTCTGCCCTCCGACGTCCTGCTCCTCCGCCCGGACATCCTCCAGGCCGAAAACCAACTCCAGGCAGCCTACGCCAATATCGGTGCCGCCCGCGCTAACCTCTTCCCCAGAATCTCACTCACCTCCGCCGGTGGTCTGGCAAGTGTCGAACTCTCCTCCCTCTTCAACGCCAGTTCACGCGCCTGGACCTTCTCCCCTCAGGTCGTCATGCCCGTCTTTGACGCCCGCGCCTGGTCCGCACTCCAGGTTACCAAGGTCGACCGACAGATCGCCGTCACACAATACGAAAAAGCCATCCAGGCCGCCTTCCGCGAAGTCGCCGACGCCCTCGCCGTCCGCAGTACCGTCAACCAGCAACTCTCCGCACTCGAATCCTACGTCCACGCCGTCGCCGAAACCTACCGCCTTTCCAATGCTCGCTATGACAAGGGCCTCGATAGCTATCTCAGCGTCCTCGACGCCCAACGATCCCTCTATTTCGCTCAACACCAACTGGTCTCTCTCCGCCTCGCCAAACTCGCTAACCAGGTCAGGCTCTACGCCGTCCTCGGAGGCGGGTGGAATCCCCCTCCGAACTTAACCCAACAGACCCCCGCCCAAACCCGGCCCGCCCAACCCTGATCCCAACGCCATCGCCCCATCCACCATCACGACCGCACATCCTGCGATTCACCCTGCCCCGGCCAATCAAAACCGCAATTCCACTCTTGTTTTGACCCCGAAAACCGCTCCGGATACACTGACCCCAACTCCCCGGAGGAGTGGCAGAGCGGCTGAATGCGCCGGTCTTGAAAACCGGTAGGCCCGCAAGGGTCTCGTGGGTTCGAATCCCTCCTCCTCCGCTTCACCTGACGCTCACAATCACCCACAATCGCCCCCTGAATCCGGGGCCCTCCGTTTCGGCGACAACCCCATCTCCCCACTCCTCGCCGCACCCGTCACGCCGCACCACCATGCCCCCAACGCGCCGCCACCTCCCATCGCCCCCACGCGCAACGCCTCAAACACATCCACATCACCTTGTCATTACTTGCTCGACATAGACCTGACTACAGCCGCCCCCGCCAACGCACACCACCCGCCCCCAATTCCACCTCCTCCTCGGCCTCAACCCTATCACTCCCTTGCTCCCACACACCCTGCTTCCCCCTCGCTAACTCCGTTTACCTTCCTCAAAATCAGCCCCCATTCCCCCCAATTATTCCCCTAACTCATGGCCCTCCGTTGGACCGTTAATTGTCTATAACAAAAATGCTTATGCATTAACCACCCTCCCCCTCCACGCGAAATTCTAAATCCGGGTTGACCAGAAAGCCGATATCAGTTGTAATACCGCCCCGACCGACCGTCGGGCCTCTCGGGTAGTGTCACTTGCCCGGCCGGCAGGTTACTTTAGGTAGTTCGCCCTTCGTGCCTGAAACTCATTGGCCAAGGGCGTCGTGTAATTGGATTGTGGCAACTTCGCCACGCAAATGCTTTGGGAAGGAGAATTTCATGACCGACCGATCTCGTTTTGCGGCGAGCGTTGCCGCCCTCTTCGCAGCGGGCACAGTGGCCTGGGCTGCTGAACCAACTGTCCAGCAGGATGCTCGCATCCAGCAGCTGGAAACCAAACTGGCTGCCCTCGAAGCCAAGCAGGCTGCCAACAGCAAGGACCTCGCGGCTACCGTCGACGCCGTCCTCCGCGATGCCGAAAAACGCAGCCAGCTCCTCGCCAACGGCGGCGAAGTTGGCGCCGGATACGACAACGGCTTCTACATCAAGGCCGGCGACGCCTGGGTCCTCAAGCCCGGTGTCCAGTTCCAGTTCCGAAACGTCACCAACTTCCGCCAGGACGCCACCTCCGACGGCGACGACACCTGGGACAACGGCTTCGAAGTCCGACGTCTTCGCTTCGAATTCGCCGGTACCGCCTTTACCAAGGAACTCACCTACTTCTTCCAGTGGGAAACCGCCCGCGACGGCGGCGGCGTCAGCTTCCTCGAAGGCTGGGCCAAGTACATGTTCGCCGACGACTGGGGCACCCGCCTCGGTCAGTTCAAGGACCCCACCACCCACGAATTCATCGGCAGCACCAAGCGCACCCTCGCCGTTGAAAGCTCCTTGATGGACTCCCTCGTCGGTGGCGGTTCCCTCGGCTATACCCAGGGCGCTACCCTCATCTACGGCGGCTACAACAAGAGCAACCCCTTCAACGCCGAAATCGCCTTCACCGATGGCTCCGGCCAGACCAACACCGACTTCACCAAGCGAACCAATGACGTCTCCCCCATCCCCGGTGCCCACACCATGGATTGGGGCATCACCGCCCGCGGCGAATACAAGTTCATGGGCGATTGGAAAAACTACTCCGATGCCACCGCCAAGGGCACCAAGGAAGACCTCCTCGTCGCCGGCCTCGCCGGAACCTGGAGCCAAGGCGGCGATGGCGACCTCTTCCTCGCCACCACCGACCTCCAGTACGAAAACGCCTCCGGCCTCGGCCTCTATGGCGCTGTCGTCTATCGCTACGCCGAAGGCGAACTCGCCGGCTTCACCGAAAACACCAGCGATTGGGGCTTCCTCGTCCAGGGCAGCTATCTCTTCACCGGAAACTGGGAAGTCTTCGCCCGTTACGACCTCACCTTGTATGACAACGGCCCCACCTATAAACAGGCCGGCGTCTCCACTGGTGACGAAGCCGACAACATCAACGAGATCACCGTCGGCGTCAACTACTACCTCGGTGCTGACGGCGCTGCCGGACACCGCGCCAAGTTCACCGTCGATCTCACCTACCTCCCGGATGGCGCTCCAAAGGCCGTCACCGGTGCTGGCATGCTCGACGACAACGGCGGCGATGCGGAATGGATCCTCAGAGCCCAGTTCCAGTTGTTGATTTAACCTCGCTTACGACATCAACAGAGTCCAGGCTCCCACGCCGACTCTGTTTCACGACAAGGCCCCGATCGAGCTTCGCTCGCCCGGGGCCTTGTCCTTTTTTCGCCCCCAATAACCTCCCATATCCCCGACCGGAATTCCGGCCATTCCATCCCCTCTGGCCAACGGTCTCTTGACGACCACCAGCCGGCGCATAACATATCCCCCAATAACGTATCGCACACTTCGCCAGTTTCGCTTCTTCCGCGATCTGGCCTTGTAAGACACGCGATACGCCAGTGACTTCCCGGTCGTCTACATCGTGCTCCGGTGCTGAACTAATGCCCCGCGAACTCGACCCTCAATCGGTTGTCACTGGAATCGGGAGGAAATGCGCGACCGAGCTGCCGTGCTTAACGCCCCGGTTTGCCCGGCCGTAATGGAGAGCAGTCAATCAGTCGTGGGGCCGCCAGCGACACGAGCAACGCTGGTGTGCATCGGCTGGCCGGTTGCCATGCCGCCTGATAGTTTTCGCTCGACCGGTGACTTCGGTCGGTTGCCGGATACCAATACGTAAGTGGCCTTTTGCCACTTCCAGGAAAGGAGACAGCAATGACCAACAGGAGTCGCTTGTTCGCGGCTGCAGTGGGGGCGTTGTCGCTCGGCGCGACCGCGGCCTGGGCCACTGAAAACACCCAGATGGATACAAAGATCCAACAGCTCGAGGCCAAGGTGGCGGCCCTCGAAGCCAGACAGGCCCAGAACAGCAAAGACCTCGCCGCCACCGTCGATGCCGTCCTGCGCGACGCCGAAAAACGCAGCCAACTGCTCGCCGCAGGCGCCGAAATGGGCGCGGGTTATGACAACGGATTCTACATCCGCGCCGGCGACAGCTGGGTCTTCCGACCCAGCGTCCTCTTCCAGTTCTGGAACGTCACCGATTTCCGCCAGGATGTGCCCAGCGGCGGTGACTCAAAGGACGAATGGGACAATGGCTTTGAAGTCCACCGCCTACAGCTCGCCTTCGAAGGCACCGCATTCACCAAAGACCTCACCTACGCCTTCCGATGGCAGTCCAGCTCTGATGGCGGCGGGTTCTCACTCCTCGACGCCAACGCCCGTTACATGTTCGCCGACGACTGGGGCGTCAAGATGGGTCAATTCCTCGACCCCATCAGCAACGAACAGAATATGAGCGATGGCAAGCTCCTCGCTGCCGAACGCTCCCTGGCTGACCTCGCCCTCGGCGGCGGAGTGGTCGGACGCGTCCAAGGCGTCGGCCTCGTCTATGGCGCCTACAACAAGAACAACCCCATCAACGCCGAAGTCGTCTTCCATGATGGCATGCGGTCCGCCAACACCTCGTTCACCAAAGCCGATGACGTCTCCGATTGGGGCATCACCGGACGCGTCGAGTGGAAGGCCATGGGCAACTGGAGTGACTACGCCGACTTCACCGCCAAAGGCACCAAGGAAGACCTCCTCGTCCTCGGCCTCGGCGCTGACTGGAGTCAGGCAGGCGATGGAAATATCGTCGTCGCTGTCCTCGACGGACAGTGGGAAACCGCCTCAGGATTCGGCGTCTATGGCGCGGGTTTCCTCAACTACCGTGATGCCGAAGCCCTACCCGGTGCCGCCGAAAACGCCACCGATTGGGCCTTGCTCGCTCAGGCCGGTTACATGCTCAACGCCAATTGGGAAATCTTCGGCCGTTATGATTACATCGGCTACGACGATGAAGCCCTCGCCGGCGCAGACCAGGACCACTTCCAGGAAGTCGCCTTTGGCGTCAACTACTACATGGGCGCTGACGGCGCTGCCAAGCATCGCGCAAAGTTCACCGTTGACCTCGTCTGGCTGCCTGACGGCATCCCGGCCTCTGTCGTCCCAGGTTCCATCGGCGCGCAGGACGACAACCCCGGAAACAACGAGTTCATGCTCCGCGCTCAGTTCCAGTTGATGATCTAGCCCCCTGATTCAGGTTCCGTCCGATCATCGGAACCAAGGCTTTTCATCTGCAGATGACGCGGGCCGAGCCCCCACCTCGGCCCGCTTCTTCTTGCGCCACATCCGCGCGCAACCCCAGAACACAGGAACCCCCACCCGCCCTGCTTGCCCGCTGTTCCGTGGACCCCCTTCCAACCAACACTCTCCTCTATCTCCCCCGGCCCCTCGGCTCATCCGACGCCGCTATCTTCGAGTCCGGAACCCCAAACGCCCGCAGCACACCCACCGCCATCACCGCGTCCCCTCGTGCGTTCATGTGCACCCCGTCGCTTGTAATCCAATTCCCCTTCATCTCCCCTGGCTTCTGCTTCAATGCCGCCAGAAACATCCCGTGAAGATCCACAAACTGACACTTCTTCTCCCCAGCTATCTCCTTCAACGCCCCAACGTACTTCACCAGCCGCTTGTTCCCCTCCGCCGCCGGGTCCTCCGTAATTATCGTCGGCGCAAGCAATATCACCTTGATCCCCGCCGCCTGCGCCATGTCCACCATCTTCCCAACGTTCTCCCGATACGCCGCCAACACCTTCTCATCGTGCGGATCCTTCAGCCGATGCCACACGTCGTTGATCCCAATGCTCAACGTCACAAACGTCGGCTTCCTCTGAACCACGTCCTTGTCAAAACGCTTGATCAGATCCTCCGCCTTCTGCCCGCCAATCCCCACGTTCACAATCTTCGGGATCTTCAAATCCGGATACTGCTGCTCCAACACCGCGTCAATGTCCCGAAGATATCCCCCCGCTTGCGTGATCGAATCCCCAATCGCTACGATCCTATCCCCCGCCTTCAACTGCATCTCCTTCGGCGTGTCGCTCGGAGCTGGACCAACCAACGCCAACACCGCCGCAAACAGCTTCACCACGATTTGATTCATAATAATCCTCCTTGCCCCGCATCCTACCACCCGGCCAACCCCCTGTTAAGCACGACTCCGCTATCGCTCACCATAACGAAAAACGGGCCGCCGCTCCCGCGGCAGCCCGTCATTTCTCCTCAAACACCCTTCACTCAAACCATGCCCGGCAACTCCCAGCCCGGCCGGTTCGTCCGCTTCACGAAATTCGCCGCCTCCGGAATGTTCGGCGACTTCATGTTCGGCCCGTCCCATTCCATCCGTCGGCCTTCGCCAACCCGCATCGCAATGCAGCCCAGCAAAATGATCTCCGTCAAGTACGCCGCAATATCAAAATTCGAATACGACGGCTTCTCCTCCTTCATCATCCGGAACCACTCCGCCTTCATCTTCTCATCCGTCCCGCCGTTCCCGGGAGCACGCTCAAACTTGTCCGGAATCGCCTTCGTCGCTTCATGGTTCGAGCTGCCCATGTACTTCTTCTCGTCCTTCATGCACACGTAGAACTGCGAACCGTAATCGTCCGGTGAGAAAATCTTCCCCTTCTCGCCGACCAGCAAACACCCGCTGTCCGGCAGCTTCCCTCGCATGTCCAAGATTTCCTTCGTCAAATCCGCCGGCGGACGCAGGGGCAAACAATCCTTGTTCCCGGGATTCCCGTCATACCACCAGAACTTCAGCGGAGCCATCCCCTCTCGCTCAGGAAACTCAAAACGAATCCGCGACGTCAGCGGAAATGTCTCCGAATACGCCCGCGACATCAACTCGCATTCCACCACCGTCGGGAATCCCATCTTCAACGCCCGGAACGGCATGTTCACCGTGTGACACGCCATGTCACCCAACGCCCCGGTCCCGAAATCATACCACCCACGCCAATTGAACCCGTGATACACCCCCTTCTTGAACGGCCGCATCTGCGCCGGACCCAGCCAAAGATCCCAGTCCAACGTCGACGGCACGGGATCCTCGCCCTGCGGCCGATCCAAACCCTGCGGCCAAACCGGACGGTTCGACCACACGTGCAACTCACTCACCTGCCCAATCAACCCCGCCTGAATCACTTCCACCGCCCGACGCAGCCCGTTCTCGGCGCTGCCCTGGTTCCCCATCTGCGTCGCAACCTTCTTCTGCTTCGCCAGACCCCGCAGCAACCTCGCCTCATACACCGTCTGCACCAGCGGCTTCTGACAATACACGTGCTTCCCCATCATCATTGCCATCGATGCCGCCATCCCGTGAATGTGGTCCGGCGTCGAAATCGTCACCGCGTCGATCGACTTCTCCATCTCCGTCAGCATCTTCCGAAAATCCCGGTACAGCTTCGCGTTCGGATACTTCTGCGCCTTCCTCTTCAGCGTGTTCTCGTCAACGTCGCACAGCGCCACAATGGTCCCACCCTGACTCGCCGCCTGGTCCGTGTCGCTGTCCCCTTTCCCGCCCACACCAATACACGCCACGTTAACCTTGTCGTTCGCGCCCAACGCGCTGTTGATGTACGGAAACGCCATCGTTGACGCTGCCGCTACCGCACTCGTGCGCAGAAAATCGCGACGTGTGCTGCTGCCCAATCCGGTGCTCTTCGATTCCATTGTGTCTCCTATTAATTTAAACACACTCTAGCCCTTACCAATCCCACAGTTTCTCCCGGATCCCGCCTCTCCGCAAGGGCTTTGACCCGCAGGATTTTCCGCCGATCCTCGCCACTTCTTCTCCGCCCTCTATTCCTCCTATCGCCTTCCCTTCCTTTTGTTGCCGCCAGCCCCTCTCCATCCATCCTTCACCCCTCTATCCCCCTCCACCCTCCTCCACTTTCCCATGTAATTTCCTCACACTCCGCGTCGTCTATCCCTTACAATTGCTCCTCGAACGCAACGCCGAAACTCCAATGGCGCCCTATCGGCCTGCCGGCTTCCCCCGGACCCCTGCTCCTGTCGCATCCGCCTCCATTGTGCCGATATCCGCCCAAGTAGTACGTCGCCTTGGTTCTTGCTTCTGCTACTGCTTCGCCGCGTTCCTCTGATACTCTGGCAACACTCCGTCGGAGCCTCTTATGCGCAACACCTCACATCCCGTGATCCGCCACGCTGCCTTGCTTGCCGCCGAACAACTCGAACAACGCACTCTCCTGAGCACCTCCTTCCACGATGGCTGCTGGACCATCCAAGGCGACCCCAATCCCCTCGCCCCCAACGATCACATCACCATCGACCTCTCCCCCAATGACCCCTCAAAACTGCGCGCCCTCATCAATAACAAATCCACCTATATCAATAAGTCCGACCTCCGCTCCATCCGCGTCCTCGCCGGTAACGGCGACGACTCCGTCACCCTCACTCTCCCCGCCAAACTCAACATCGCCGTCTCCGTCTTCGGCGGCAACGGAAACGACACCATCACAGGATCCAATCTCAATGACTTCCTCGTCGGCGACGACGGCAACGACTCCATCTCCGGAAACGCCGGCAATGACTCCCTCTTCGGCTCCGCCGGACGCGACACCCTCCTCGGCGGCGACGGCAACGACCTCCTCCTCGGCGGAAAAGCCGGCGACCTCCTCCTCGGAAACGACGGCAACGATTCCCTCCGCGGCCAAGCCGGGCATGACTCCCTCGCCGGTGGCCTCCATGACGACCAACTCCTCGGCGGTCTCGGCAAAGACCATCTCCACGGCGGCTACGGCGCCGACTCCCTCCTCGGCCAATCAGGCACCGATTCCCTCTTCGGCGGCGACGGCAAAGATTCCCTCCTCGGCGGTCCCGGCCACGACAAAATCCACTTCGTCCCCCGCGAAGACTACATCCAAAAATCCTCCACCGATACCCGACTCATCGAACAACGCATCAAGCCCCTTGCTCAACTCAATGACCCCGATGACCTCAAGTCCTGGCTCATCGACAACGCCGTCCAACAATGGAAATTCCGCCTCGGACAACCCGTCTATTACTGGTGGTGGAGCCGCGGCGGCGACCTCCTCCTCCAGGATTCCCACGCCGCCGTCAAACTCTCCAATGCCTCCCCCGCTTCCGAATCCAACGACCACTCCAACACCAATACCCAGGTCCAAGGCGTCGATGAGGCCGACCTCGTCAAAACCGACGGCTCCTACCTCTACATCCTCCAAAACAACGAACTCGTCATACTCGACGCTTGGCCCGCCCAACAAACACACATCCTCTCCCGCACCCCCATCCAAGGCTACCCCCAAGGCATCTATCTCCACGGCGACTCCGTCGCTGTCATCTCCGCCGTCTACAACACCGATGGCTCCAACTGGTTCGGACGCGCCGGAAAGCTCGCTTCCCTCTGCCCCTACCCCTGGCGATACAACGCCCAAACCCAACTCACCGTCTTCAACGTCGCCAACCGCCACCAACCCACCCCAATCCTCCAAACCACTCTCGACGGCACCTCCTCCCAATCCCGCATGATCGATGGTCGCCTCTATCTCATCCTCAATAACTCCCTCGACCTCATCGAACCCGATCGCATCGAAATCGCACCCTCCGATCCCGACTCGCCCCTCCGCTCCAACTGGGTCTACGAATCCGAAGAATCCTACCGCGCCCGCCTCCAGGCCCTCCCACTCGAACAACTCCTCCCAGGTTACTCCTCCACCCTCACCAGCCCCGACGGCTCCACTTCCTCCTCCTCAGGCTCCATCCCACGCCTACCCCATTTCTACGTCCCCGCCGACTCCTCCGACTACTCCTACAACATGCTCTCCATCTCCCTCTTCGACCTCAACAACCTCCGCCCCGACCCCCTCGCCACCACCTCCGTCGTCGGAATCGACGGCACCATCTACGCCTCCACACAAAACCTCTACCTCGCCAATACCACCTGGGAAGCGCCCGCCCGCTACTGGACAGGCGAACTACGCACCGACCTCTACAAGTTCGCCCTCAATCCCGATTCCGTCCCCCTCCTCGCCACCGGCGAAGTCGCCGGACATGTCCACAATCAGTTCTCCATCGACGAGAACAATGGCTTCCTCCGCATCGCCACCACCTCCTCCACCTCCGACGCATCCTCCAATAACGTCTTCGTCCTCGCCGACTCCGACAACGGCCTCACCACCGTCGGCAGCATCACAGGCCTCGGGTTCTCCGAACAAATCTACGCCGCTCGCTTCGTCGGCGACCGCGGTTACCTCGTCACCTTCCGCCAAATCGACCCCCTCTTCACCCTCGACCTCTCCAACCCTCTCTCCCCCATCGTCGCCGGCGAACTCAAAATCCCAGGCTACTCCGCCTACCTCCATCCCATCGACGACAACCTCCTCATCGGCGTCGGCCGCGATGCCGATTCCTCCGGCCGCGTCAAAGGCGTCCAAGTCTCCCTCTTCGATGTCTCCAATATCTCCAACCCAACACGCCTCGGCACCTATAACTTCCCAAAAACCGGCAACTCCGACTGGTCCACCTGGTCCGCTGCCGAGTGGGACCACCACGCCTTCTCCTACTTCCCACAACAACACATCCTCGCACTCCCCCTCGTCGCCTACGGATTCGACTGGTCCGACTCCTACGGCCTGAACATCCTCAAAATCAACCCCGACGCCGACCCCAACCACGTCTTCACCCTCCTCGGCACAATCCAACACAACCAGCCCGTCGAACGCAGCCTCCGAATCAACAACTTCCTCTATTCCATCGGCTCAGACGCCATCCACGTCGTCAACCTCGATCAGCCCGACCAAATCCTCGCCACTATCCTCATGCCCCAAGACTCCTACTCAGACCCCTACCCCGTCGCCCTCGATTAGGCCGCCTCCTCCCCGCGAACCCCCCCGCAAAAGCCGCCCCCCGAGGCGCCCCCCGCGCCCCCCGCCCCTCAAGCCCGCCGAGGCGAGGGCGACGA
>CAYVKG010000050.1:0-30686 GCA_964451955.1 uncultured Tepidisphaeraceae bacterium | reverse complement strand
CTATCTGCTAAAAGTAGCCCTCTCTTGAGCTTCCATCAAACGCAATCGCCCTGGGGATTGCGGGTGCTAGACATCCAGATTCTTGACTTCCAATGCGTGGTCCTCAATGAACTGGCGTCGGCGTTCGACGTCCTCGCCCATCAAGACGCTGAACATCTGCTCTGCTTCACTGGCATGCTCCAGCGTTACTCGCAGCAGCACTCGCTTGTTTGGATCGAGCGTGGTTTCCCAGAGCTCCTCGCTGTTCATTTCGCCAAGGCCTTTGAACCGTTTGATCTCGATGGATCGGCGGGCGAGCTTGTGGATCTCGGGCAGGATTTGCGCTACGCCGGCGATGTCTATGGTCTCGGTGTCGGTGACTAATGCGTACTTGGTCGGGAGCTTCTCTCCGCTGATGGACTCTTCCTGGGTGAGGAAGTAGTCGTCGATCGCCAATCCCTGCGCATCAAGCTGGGCAAACAGCTTCTCCAGGTCTTTCACTTCATGAAGCTCCTGGTTTTTCTGCAGCCTGCGCCACGATTCATCGCGTGGCTTGTCGGCTGGCTGGTCGGTGGCGCCCTGAACTTCGGTCATTTCCTCTTCATCGACGAGGATGTTTTGCTCAAGCAAGTATGTGTCGCGATCGCCGGCCGAGTGGAAGAATCGTTCTTCGCCGTCAAGGACGATGCGGTACAGGGGAAGCCGGCCGGCCGAATCCCGCCTTGCGACGAATTCCGAGAAATCGATTCCGCGTCGCTGCAGCACCCTGACCAATTCTTCGAGTTGGCTGAGTAGTTCGACACCGCGTCGCAGTTCGTCGCCGGCCAGCCGGATGGATTCTTTGCCTTCATCATCGCGGATGATGAGTTGGGCGCCTTCGAGTCCGAGGTCGGTCAGAGTCTGCCGCATGGCTCGCTCGTTCAAGACGTATTCGCTCTTTTTTTTGCGGGTGACCTGATAGAGAGGGGGCTGTGCCACATAGACGCGTCCGGCCTTGATCAGATCCTGCATATGCCGGAAGAAGAAGGTCAGAAGCAACGTGCGAATGTGACTGCCGTCCACGTCGGCGTCGGTCATGATGATGATTTTGCCATAGCGGCGCTTTTCGAGGTCAAATTCCTCGCGGATTCCGCAGCCCATCGCCGAGATAATGGTGCGTATTTCTTCATGCCCGAGCATCTTCACGAGGTTGGCCTTTTCGACGTTGAGGATCTTGCCCTTGAGGGCCAGAATTGCCTGGATGTTGGAATTGCGGCCCTGTTTTGCGGAACCGCCGGCCGAATCACCTTCAACGAGGAAGAGCTCGGTTTCTTCGTTGGATTTGGAGCGACAGTCGGCGAGTTTTCCGGGAAGTCCACCGCCTTCGAGGGAACTTTTTCGGCGGGTGAGTTCGCGGGCTTTTCGGGCGGCCTCGCGGGCTTCGGCGGCGAGGATGCCTTTCTCGATGAAGGTTTTGGCGTCGCGTGGATTCTCTTCGAGGAACCGTCCGAGTTTCTCAGTGACGGTCGAACTGACGAAACCTTCCACTTCGCTGTTGCCGAGCTTGGTCTTGGTCTGGCCTTCGAATTGGGGTTCGGGGACTTTCACACTGATGAGGGCGGTCAGTCCTTCGCGCAGGTCGTCGCCGCTGGGTCGCACGTCCTTCAGCAACCCGGCGGCCTCGGCATATCGGTTGATGGTGCCGGTGAGGGCGGTTTTGAAGCCACTCAGATGGGTGCCCCCCTCATGTGTGTTGATGTTGTTGGCGAATGACAGGATCGTCTCGTTGTATCCGTCGTTGTACTGCATCGCGACTTCGAGAATCAGTCGCGTCTCGGGGTCTTCTTTCTTGAAGTAGATGACGCCGGGGTGCAAGGGGTTCTTGCCATCGTTCAGATGGCGGACGAACTCGATCAGGCCTTGGGTGTATTTGAACTCTTCGCGTTTGTTGGTGCGTTCGTCTTCAATGACAATGTGGAGGCCTTCATTGAGGTAGGCGAGTTCTCGCATTCGGCTGGCGAGGGTCTCGTATTTGAAATCGGTGTCCGGGAAGATCTGGCGGTCGGGCTTGAAGGTGACCTTGGTGCCGGTCTTGTTCCGGGTGCCTATCTCTTTGATTTCGGATGCCTTTCGGCCCCGCTCGAATTCCATATGCCAGACTTTTCCATCGCGGCTGACTTCGACTTCCATCCATTCCGAGAGGAAGTTGACGACGGACGCCCCGACGCCATGCAGGCCACCGCTGGTGCGATAGGCCGAGTTTTCGTTATGCTCGAACTTACCTCCGGCGCCGAGGGTAGCCAGGACCACCTCCAGGGTGGAGACTTTTGCTTCCGGGTGGATGCCCACGGGTATGCCGCGACCGTCGTCCACCACGCTGACGCTGCCGTCGGCGTTGATGCGAATTAGAATCGTGTGAGCGAAGCCCGCCATCGCCTCGTCGATCGAGTTGTCGACGATTTCGTAGACCAGATGATGAAGTCCGCGCGCGGTCGTATCGCCGATGTACATGGATGGCCGCTTGCGGACGTGCTCGACGTCGTCAAGGACCTGGATGGCGCTTTCGTTGTATTCGCTCTGGGTTTTCGGTGTAGGCTCCACCGACTTTTCCTCAAGCATGGATCACTCCAAAATGGCTCCAAAACAGGCATCCGACAGCCGGTGGCAGCCTGGATCAACGTCGTCCGATTTCAGGGCGTTAGGCAGTTCCGGAGCGACGGGAACCGACAGATGGCATTATCGCAGAAAAGGGCGGGAAATGCCACGCTGGCGGGGCCAAAAAAGTCGATCTCTCCAGTGGCGTTACTGTATGGGAAAAATGAACTTATGGTTGATCTTCCGGGGGCGTATTGATGCGATATTGGTCCAGCAGTTGGCGTGCGTCAGGTCGAAGGAAAACAGTGTTGAGTTCGGGTATGCCTGACAAGGCGCGGGCCGTCTGTTCGAGCTGATCGGCGGGGTCGGCGTCGAGATCCACGAACAGATGGCGCGAGCCTTTGACTGTGGCCATCCCCCCGCCGGCACCACCGAGATGAGCGTGGCGGACGGCAATGCCCACGCGTCTGGCCAGATCGATGATTTCGTCGAACGCAGACGACATGCCTATTAAACGGGCAGGAGGCCGAGGTGCGGCAAGAAAAGAGGCGATCGCAGCGTCATGCCCGCTCACACCAATCCAGCGGAGTGCAGTCACAACCGCTTTTCGAACAGTAGTTTCCTATTCCCTTGGGGAAATGCAATCGGGTGGCATTGGTTTTGTTACGAGGAATGGTGTGGGTCGCCATGTTGGCGACTGAGGCAGGCCAAAGAGGCCTGTCGTGAAAAATGGAGCGCGGTTGGTTCCCACGGGCGGTGTCGCTCGGCCGACGGTCGGCTGAGCGACACGCTGGCCCGGGGTTTTTTCTTTTTTGGGCTGAGCGCAAGAAGCGATAGCGAGGTGGGGCCGATCGCACTGATGGCGGTTGGACGAGAGAACTCTCATGGGCTCTGGCCAGTATATAGAACTGTAAGTCCGCGAGATTCGCGAGGGGGATTCAGTCGTCACGGGCCAGTCGGAATCCGACATGGGGGCCGTCGCGGAGCCACCAGATACTCTTGGGGGCTTCGGGGTCGGTGAGTTGCCAGCCGGGTTGCAGGGGGACGCGGGCGCGGGTAGACAGCAGTTTCGGGGAGTCCTTGAACGAACCGCCTTTGGTGACGGGTGTGCCATCATCGGCGATGGTCCACTCGGCGACGTTGCCGAGCATATCGTAGAGGCCCCATGAATTGGGTTTCTTTGAGGCCACCGGACGGGAGACGGGGTCGTCGTTGTCGTTAAGGGAGTTGCCGCGGAACCAGGCGAGAATCTTGAGCTCGGATTCGCTTGCGAAAGGCTCAGTTGAAGATCCGGCGCGGGCGGCATATTCCCATTCGTATTCAGTGGGAAGGCGGTAGGCGTGGCCCGTCTTCTGGGAGAGCCATTTGCAGTAGGCGATGGCGGCGTTGGAGTGGACGCCGATGACGGGGAAACCTTCGTGGCCGAATCCGCGGTCGGCGACGCCGTAGGGGAGGGAGGGATGGGTTCGGAGGGCGACGTGCTTTTGGGGGTCGTTGTCGGGGACATCGAGGCGGAGGTAGTAGATGTCGTAGGCAGGCCATGGCAGTTCGGTGGCAGCCAGGGCAAAGGACTTGATCTGGATCTTGCGGGCAGATTTGCGCGGCTCGGGGGAAGGAATCTCGAGTTGACCGGCGGGAAGTCTGACAAAGGCGAGGGTGAGGGCGGATTCTCGGAGTTCAAGCGGGGCGGCGGGGCGAGTGGCGGGGGCGGCGGCCAGAGTGTTGGCCGCGAGGGCAAGAAGGGCACCGACGATTGTGACAGGCCGCCAGGCAACCAAGCCACAGAGAAGACGCGAACGGCAAGCCATCTTTGAGGCCTTTCAGGCAAGGCTTGGAGAGCCACGGTTCGGGATTCCGAGGGAGCGGGAATCGCTCATGGCGTGGTGTCTTTCAATTCGGCGCGAAGGCGTTGGAGTTCGGATTCGAGTTGTTTGCGCACGTCGGCATAGGCCGGGTCGGCGTAGACGCTCTTGAGTTCGTGAGGGTCTTCCTGGAGGTCGAAGAGCTCCCATTCATTGATCGTGTTGTAGAAGATGAGTTTGTATCGGTCGGTGCGGACGCCGTAGTGAGGGCGGACCTTGTGGGGGCCGGGGTATTCGTAATAGCGGTAATAGATGCTCTTTCGCCAATCGGCAGGCGAGACTTTCTCGAAGACAGGTCGGAGCGAGCGGCCCTGCATGTCGGGGGGGATCGGGACACCGGCGTAATCGAGGAAAGTAGGGGCGAAATCGACGTTCAGGGCAAAAGCGTTTGTGACGGAGCCGGGTTTGATGTGATCGGGGTAGCGGACGATGAACGGAACGTGGAGGCTTTCTTCGTACATGAAGCGTTTATCGAACCAGCCGTGGTCGCCAAGGAAGAAACCGTTGTCGGTGGTGTAGACGACGATGGTATTTTCGGCCAGCCCGTTCTTGTCGAGGTAATCAAGGAGGCGGCCGATGTTGTCGTCGACGGAGGCGATGACGCGGCAGTAGTCTTTGATATATCGCTGGTATTTCCACTGCTTGAGCTGCTGCGGGGAGAGGCCTTCCGGCGGGTCCTGCTTGAGGTCGGTCTTGGTGAGGGTCTTGGCGATGCTCATGTCCGCGTGGGCGGCGGGGGAAGCACGATTGGCGTAGTCGTCATTGAAGGTGGGGGGCTCGGGGAGGTTCACGTCTTCATACAAGTTGGCATGTTTGCCGTCCGGGGTCCATTCGCGGTGGGGGGCTTTGTGGTGGTACAGGACGCAGAAGGGCCTGGTTTTGTCGCGAGTGTCGAGGTAGCTGATGACTTTGTCGGTGATGATGTCCGTGATGTAACCCTTGACGACCCGTTTCTGGCCGTCCATGTCGATGAACTCGGGGTCCATATAGCGCCCTTGACCGGGCATGTAGCTCCAGAAGTCAAAGCCAGTTGGGGTCGAGCCCAAGTGCCACTTGCCGATCATGGCGGTCTGGTAACCGGCTTTCTGGAGCAACTTGGGGAACGTCTGCTGTTCGCCGTTGAATTTGGCTTCGTTGGCGGTGTAGCCGTTCATGTGGGAGTACTTGCCGGTGAGGAGTGTGGCTCGAGACGGCCCACAGAGGGCGTTCGTGCAGAAGCAGTTCTTGAACAGGATGCCTTGTTTGGCGAGCCGATCGATGTTGGGAGTCCGGTTGATCTTGGAGCCATAGGCGGAGATGGCGTGACAAGCGTGATCGTCGGTCATGATGTAGATGATATTGGGAGGGGTGGAGGATTTGGTGGTGCGAGAGAGAGAGGCGCACCCGGAGAGGGCGATGGCAGAGAATGCGGTGGAGGCGAAGTAGCGGAGGGTTTCGCGACGGGAGAGGTTCTTGTTACTCATGGGTGCCCTTTCAGTGAATGGGCACATCATAACGAAGCGAGGGCGAGATTTTCCATAGATGAAGTGCCGACGGATACCGATCAGACAAGATCAAGGCGAGGCTATTCTGATTCTTTCGTGAACCTTCACGGCGCGGAGTGCGAGGAAGAGGGGTATTTCGTTGCGGGCCTGGTTCTCAGCTTTGGCGCGGGGACCGGACGTGCTGGTCTTGTGGCTGGGCCATTCCTCCATGGCGTCGACGAGGAGGCCGGCGTTGCGGAGCGACCTGACATACATCTGGAGCGGGCGGTGGAAGGTCCAGGTGTACTGGCCTGTCTTCTGACCGGGGTGGGTGACGATAGGCTCTCTCCGCGGGAGCAAGTAGCGGTCGACGCGGCGGAACTGAACCTGGGATCCTTCGTCCCAATCCCAGGAAGTGTGCTTGGGATTTCGAAAGCAGGGATGCATCATGACGAGAATGAGGAGGCCGTTCGGTGAAAGGACGTGCGCGATGGATTCGAAAACGGGAGGGAGCTTGTCGATGTTCTGAATGGCGAGAATGCAGGTGGCTGCGGCGAAGTGGCCTTGGGGAAGGAATGACAAATCGCGGGCATCGGCAACGTGATACGTGATGCGTGGTGCGCGACGCGTGACAGCGGATTCGGCGCGGTTTCGGGCGAGGCCTATCAGGTCTGGGGATGCGTCGACGCCGGTGGGGTTGTAGCCTTTCTGAGCGAGGATGCGACAGAAGGCCCCCTGGCCACAGGCGACGTCGAGCACCGGGGAGTTGGGGGCGAGTTGAAGGAGGCGGAGAACACCGGGGAAGATGACTTGGCGGTGGAACTCGGATCCTTCCTCGCCGACGAGGTTGTCATACCAGTCGGCGGCGGTGGTCCAGGCGGTCGCGACGGGAGGTTTTCTGCCGCTGTTTCTTGGCGTCGGGTTTCTCATGAAGCGGGCTCGGCAAGGGCGTTTTGGATCTCTGGTGGCGGGGGAATTTCGAAAGCAAGTCGCTTGCCGGTGCGGGGGTGGAGGAGGATGAGGGTGGTGGCACACAGGAGTAGCGGCGGCTTGTCGGGGCGGGCCTTGTTATAAATGGGGTCGCCGACGATCGGGTGGTTGCGGCTGGCCAGATGGAATCGGATCTGGTGCTTTCTGCCGGTGTGAAGGGTGACCCGGAGCAGTGAGAGACTGCCGACGGTCTTGAGGGTCCTGTATTCGGTGATCGCCAGTTCGCCCTTCCCGGGCTGGCGGGTGTTGCGGACGGAACCGTCGGGAAGCTCGATCAGCCGGGACTCGATGCGACCAGCGGGAGGATTCGGGCGGCCATGGACGACCGCGGTGTAAACGCGTCTGACGGAGTGTTCGAAGAACTGTTTCTTGAGAGACTCAAAAGCGAAGTTGTTCTTCGAGAACACGAGGAGACCGGAGGCGTCGCGGTCGAGGCGGTGGATCAAGCCGGCCCGATCTCGCGGGTTGCGCTCCGCGAGATATCGGCGGACGATAGCCAGCGCTGTTGGGCGGCGTTCGCGGGGGACGGTGGAGGTCAGCAGGCCCGGGGGTTTGGAAATAACGAGAATGTCGGCGTCTTCGTGGATGAGGTACAGGGGAGCGAGCGAATAGGTGGGGCGGGCGGGGCGCTCGTCAACGATAATCTTGTCCGTATCGGCGACTTCGATCTTGAGAGTGCGGGCCGGCTGGTTGTTGATGGTGACGCGACCGTCCTGGACCATCCGGCGAAGGGTTTGTCGCTTGGCGGTGGGGTACCTGGCGATGAGGTGTTCGAGGAGAGTCATGGGCGACGATGAGCGGAATGCGGTAAACGACGAACGGCTGACGTGGGAACTGTGATACGGGATGGTTTCGGGGGGGTCAAGGGGTTCTTGGTCAGATCGCGGGTAGTGGGTGGGCGTTGATGAGGAATCGCAGGGTGGCATCTTGGACGCCCCGGTCGGCGGTGATGGGGTTTGAGGTCCCGAGCCATTGGCGGAAGAGTTCGGTTAGCAAATCGGAGTCGGAGCGGGTATTGCGGAAATGGGCGCGAGCGGCCGAGTAGGCCTCAGCGGGCCAGTACTGCTGGCGCGGGTACGAAATCTGGCTGTACAGGTCCATTTCTTCAAGTGTGGGGACGAAGGTGGTGCCGCGGCCATGGACGAGGAGGACCGGACGCGGCCAAACTCGGGGAGCGAGTCTGGCGGGCGAGAAATTCGCAAGATCGGCGCCGGTATGGAGGCTGGCGATGCGGAGACCAAGGCCATCGACGAGCCAGGCGACCGGGCGGGGGAGCATCTGTCGGGTGAGCGTGGTGACAAGCGACGGAAAGCTGGCGAAGGGTTCGTAAAGGACCAGCGCATCAAGGGACTGACCTTGTTTGGGATCCACGGCAGCGGCGATCAGGGCGGCGGCGCCGATATTAATGCCGATGCCGGACAGACGCCGTGATTGGTCGGGGTGGTTGGCCTTGACCCATTGTGCTGCCGCGAGGACATCGAGGCGTTCGCGGTCGCCATAGGAAAAGAACGAGCCATCGCTTTGGCCATGTGCTCGGAAATCGAAGACGAGAACATTGAGGCCGTTGTCGGCCAGGAACCCCGCCAGCGCGAGCAGATCTTCTTTGGCGGAGCCGACACCGTGGCAGAGGATGACGGCGTCTTGGGCCCAGTTGGGAAGCAATCGGGGGTCCACATCCTGTGGAGGTTGGGTGCGAGCGGCGATCCACCACCCCGTGAGACGCCGGTGGTCGCGAGTGGTGAACTGGGCGAGCGTACTAGAGAGGGATACGGCGGGAAGCGTGCTGGACTCGCGAATGATCCTGGGTCTGCAGGTCATGATGAAGGCCGGGACGTACGAAAGGACGAAGGTGAGCATGAGGATGCGTTGGACCAGAAGGACAGCCAAGGCTCGCGAATGCGCGATGGGCAGGGGAAGGCCGTGAGCATTGGTGGGAATTCGCCCGATGAGGAAGAGCAACCGGATCAGCAGATAACCCAGGAGACGGAGGAAGCATATGGCGGCGAGGGTAAGGTAGATGAAGCGTATGGCTTCATCGGCGGGGATGCGACCGGTCATGAGGCGGCGGTTGAGCAGTAGCAAGAGAATTGCGACGACGATCGCGGCGACGAAGCTAACCAGGAAGGCGATGAGAGGAGCGGAGCGGCGGAGACGCAGTCGGATGTAGACGGCGCGAGCCAGTGTGGCGAATGGTAGGAAAACATAGAGGCAGAGGAGGAGAAACTGGATTGGCTGAAGCAGCATGGTCAGATGCAGTGGCCAAGCACGGAATCGGATTTGCCGGTCAGTGTACCATCGGTCCAGTCACGGGTGCCGGAGGGGGCCAATGAACCGGCCTGCGTCGGCGCTGAGCGGCCCGATGGTGCGTTCTGTCTGGCCGGCGTGCACGGGAGGATTGTAGGTGATGACAGCGGCTCGGGACAGGGGGGCAGACAGAGCGAGAAAAAACCCACGGACTGGCCGTGGGTTTGCGGGAATCACGCTGGATTGCCGACCTACGCGGTCTTTGGACCTGGCTGTTGGATGAAGGGCTTGACCTTCTCGACGATGGCGTCGAAGGCGGCTGGATCGCAGATGGCCAATTCCGAGAGCATCTTGCGGTTAAGTTCGATGCCGGCGGCGACGAGAGCGGGAATGAAACGGTTATAGTGGACCCCGCGGGCCTTCAGAGCGGCATTGAGTCGAGTGATCCAGAGCGAGCGATAGTTGCGTTTGTTCTGGCGGCGATCGCGGTAGGAATAGACGCCGGCTTTGGCGACGAATTCCTTGGCGACGCGATAGATGGTGCCGGGGCCACCGCGGAAGCCCGAGGCACGACGGAGGATACGTTTGCGTTTGCGGCTATGAACCGGACCGCCTTTTACGCGAGGCATGGTGAACTCCTTCTTGAGCTAGAGGCACTCGCCCGGAATCGCCCGGGGGGCTTGGCTGCATCGGGCAACGAGCCGATGCTTTGTTGCTCTTGTTCTGCTCTTGGCCTTTTCAGTTACAGGGCCAAATGAGACACATTTGTGTTACTTTGTTTCTGTGGCCGGGGCGACTTCTTTGGCTTTCATGGCACGGTAATGGGCGGTGCGGACGGGGTTCTTGTGACCCACGCCCATGGCACGGCGGATATTTCGGGCGATGCCCTCGAAAACGATAGCGGGCCGGCCAAGCTGGCGTTTCTTCTTGCTCGCGCGTGCGCTGAGCAAGTGGGAGGTCTTAGCGTGATGCCGCTTGAGTTTGCCGGTTTTGGTCACTTTGAACCGGCTGAGCATGCTCTTGTTGGGCTTGAGTTTATAGGCCATATCGACTCGATCTCCTGCGGCAACGCGTGGTTTGGCCGCGAAACGAAAGGGGGGCAATATAACAAGGGTGGCGGGCGGAGTCTATAGGCGAGAGCGGATTGCCGACAGCCGAGTGGCCAGTAGCCTTCCAGGAAGGCCCACCGCAGTCAACCGAGAGTCCCTTGGGCGGGGGCAATTGTGGCAGGAGGAGTTGGGGCGTACAATGGCAAATCTGGCCTCGGACTGGCATCGGTGCCCGCGATGGCACCGCACAGATTCGGCGAGGGACTGCGAACGGCCGCATTAACGTAAGTGTAGACAGAAATGCAGATTAGGAATTTCTCAATCATCGCCCACATTGACCACGGTAAGAGCACCCTGTCGGATCGCCTGTTGATGCGCGTTGGGGCGATTACTGAGCGAGAGTTTGTGGAACAGATCCTCGATGACATGGATTTGGAGCGAGAACGGGGTATTACGATCAAAGCGTCGGCGGTGACGGTGTTTCACGAGCACAACGGCCAGCAGTTCATGCTCAACTTCATCGACACGCCGGGGCACGTGGACTTCCATTACGAAGTGCAGAAGGCATTGCAGGCGTGCGAGGGAGCGATCTTGGTAGTCGATGCAACGCAGGGTGTGCAGGCACAGACCGTGGCCAATGCCTATGCCGCCGTGGAAGCGGGTCTGGAGATCATCCCGGTTGTGAACAAGATTGACCTGCCCAGCGCGCGTCCCGTCGAAGTAGCAGAAGAAATTGAGCAGGTGCTGGGATATAAGGCCGAGGACTGCATTCTGGTGTCGGCCAAGTCGGGTCAGGGGATTGATGAGTTGCTCGCGAAGCTGTGCGATCGGCTGCCGGGGCCGAGAGGATCATCCAATGCGCCGACTCGGGCCCTGATTTTCGATAGCTTGTATGACGATTACCGTGGCGTCATTGTATATGTCCGGGTAGTTGATGGCGAGTTGGTGAAGGGTCAGAAGATCCGGCTCATGGGCACCGAGCGCGACTACCAGATCACGGACTTGGGCAAACTGATGCCCCGGCCGAGACAGGTCGAGCGGATTGGGACGGGCGAGGTGGGGTACTTGGTGGCAAGCATCAAAGACCTGCACGATGTACGAGTGGGGGATACGGTGACCGACGGTCTGAAACCTGCGCAGCACGCGTTGCCGGGGTACCGGCCGATCCAACAGATGGTGTTCTGCGATTTCTATCCAGGCGGCAAGACGCAGTACGAGGAACTGCGAGATGCAATGGATCGTCTTCAACTGAACGACTCCAGTTTCACATTCGCGCCCGAGTCAAGCGATGCCTTGGGATTTGGATTCCGATGCGGGTTTCTGGGACTGCTGCATATGGAGATTATCCAGGAGCGGCTGGAGCGCGAGGCGCAGGTCGAGGTGGTCCAAACAGCGCCAACCGTGACCTACGAGATTCTGATGACCGACGGATCGACCAAGCGGATTGATGCGCCCAGCGACTTGCCGGACTTGTCGCAGGTGGCGGAAATTCGCGAGCCGTTCATCCTGATGAATATGATCGTGCCGTCGGACAGTGTGGGGGCGCTGATGAAACTCTGCGAGGATCGGCGCGGCACGTACAAGAAGACCGAATACATCGGGGCGTCACGATTGATTCTGCAATACGAGATGCCGTTGGCCGAGGTGATCTACGATTTCTATGACCGGCTGAAAAGCGCGACCCGGGGCTATGGCACTATGGATTATGAAGTGACCGGCTTCAGGGCGGGCGACTTGGTCAAGATGGACATCCTGGTGAATGCCGACCGAGTCGATGCCCTGAGCGTCATTGTTCATCGTTCCAAGGCCGAGCAGCGGGGACGCAAACTGCTGAGGAGATTGAAAGAGGAGATCGCTCGCCACCTGTTCGAGATCCCACTCCAAGCCGCCATCGGAGGGAAGATCATCGCCCGCGAGACCATCAAGTCGGTTGGGAAGAACGTCACGGCCAAGTGCTATGGTGGCGACGTGACCCGAAAGCGGAAACTGCTGGAGAAGCAGAAAGAGGGCAAGAAACGCATGAAGCGGGTGGGGTCCGTGGATATTCCGCAGGAAGCGTTTATGGCGATATTGGAATCGGAGGACTAGGGGGGATCCCGCTTTCGCAGGCGGTGGTTTCCCGAGGGCACGGAAGACCCGAGTTGGCCAGAAGACGAGCTCGGTGGTATTAATCTAAGTGTCTTAGGAAAAATCAGTTAACGCGATGGCGATCGGATGGCCCTTGCTCGATCCGTCGCGGTGGCTAGAATACCGAGTTTTTGAAGCAAGTTGGGCTCATACAGAGGAGTGTTTGTGTCGAAGCAGACGCGCGGAGGGAGCAAGTTGCGGTTTGGCATCGTCGGGCTGGGATCGGTTGGTCCTACCCATGCGGGGGCTATCATGAGAATCGACGATGCCGAACTGGTGGCGGTGGCGGATCTGATTGTGGATCGAGCGAAAGCGGTTGCAGACAAAGTGGGGGTGCGGAAGGTCTACTCGAGCGATGTCGAGTTGGTTGCTGATCCGGATATTGACGTGGTTTGTTTTGCGACGCCATCAGGGATGCACGCGGAGCATGCGATTCGGGCCATGCAGGCTGGCAAGCATGTCATCGTCGAGAAGCCCATGGAAATCAGCCTCGATGCCTGCGATCGGATGATTCAAGTGGCGCAGGAGACGGGCCGGAAACTGTCGGTCATTAGCCAGCATCGGTTTGACGCGGCGAGCATGAAGGTGAAGGAGGCGATCGACTCCGGCAAGCTGGGGAAGATCGTCTTGGCCGACGCATCCGTGAAATGGTGGCGAAAGCAGGCGTATTATGACTCGGGGGAATGGCGAGGGACCTGGGCACTGGATGGGGGCGGGGCGTTGATCAACCAGGGAGTGCATACGGTTGACGTGTTGCAGTGGCTGGTGGGAGGCGTCAGTTCGGTGTTCGGGCATACGCTTACGGGCGCGCACGAGCGAATTGAGGTGGAAGACATTGCGGTGGTGGCGTTGAAGTTCAACTGTGGGGCGATCGGCACACTCACCGCAACGACGGCGGCATTCCCAGGGGCGCCGGTGAAAATCAGCGTCTACGGAACGGAAGGGTCGGCGGTGATTGAAGGGGATCGTCTCAAGTCCATGACGCTCAAGAACGGGGAGACGTATACGGCGGAATCGGCTGCCCACGACGCGGTTTCCGTGGCGCAGGGCGGAACGGCATCGGTAAAAGACGAAGCGGCGCTGAAGGCGCTGGCGAAGGACAAGAAGCCTGGCTGGGGCGATGCCCATCGGGCGCAGATCCTGGATTTCATCAGAGCGATCCGCACCGACAGCCAGCCACTCATCGACGGGCTGGCGGCGAGGAAGCCTGTGGAAGTAGTGTTGGGCGTCTATGAGTCGGCCAGAACCGGGAAACCCGTGGTTATGGGCCAGGGACCTGGTGTAAACGGTCGTCCGAAGGTGAAGGCGCAAGTCTTCGTGGGGAAAGCAGCCGCGGCAGTGAAAGTCTAGGCGAGCGCGCGCCTGTAGATTCTTGGGAGCGGAGGGGTGTCCGTCGGAGGTGCGCGCGCGGCGGGCAAGGGGGACACGAGAACTTTCCGCGGGTCGGCAGGTCAAAAACAGAACCGGAATCGGTGTGGCGAAAGGAGATGGTCAGATGCTCAGGTGGATTCTCTTCGCGGCGGTGTGTCTGGGCATGGTGGGACTGGTCATGGCGGCCGAGGAGGCAAAGACCTGCAAGATCGCGGGAAAGGTCATTGACATCGCGACCGGCAAGGAAGCCAGGGGTGTGATGGTGTCGGCCTGGGTGATGGGGGGCGGCGGGGCGGGACAACGGTTCTTCCAGCAAAAGGCGGATGAGAACGGCGAATTCTCCTTCAATGTCTCGAAGGGGTCGCGGCTGATGTTTCAGTGGCAGGACTCGCCCGAAGGCGACTACCTGATCGACGATAAATGGAGGCAGGAGGGCAATTGGCAACCGATTCCGGATCTGCGAGTGACGGCGGACCGGACTGGCTTGGTCTTGAAGGTCAAACTGGTGCCAACCCGCGAGTTGAGAGGAAAGGTTGTGAATGAGAAGGGCGAGGCAGTCCCGGGAGCCATGGTGTATGTCGGCGCGCGGATGGTGGCGGCACAAACCGACAACAAGGGCGAGTTCCGGGTGAAGACAGCGCCCAGGGACAGGGATTTCGACCTGTTGGCCGTGCGCGAAGGGGCCGCCTTCCTGGGCTTCGGGCTCAGCCGGATGGTCGGGGGAGTCGCACATGTGAAGGCGACCGATGGGGAAGTGACCGTGAAGGTGGCGAACGGCAGAAGGTACGACGGGATGGTGAAGAACGGCGCCGGACTTCCCGCGGCGGACCTCACTTTCACCATCATGCCCAAGCTCAATGGCGAGACGGTCTATCAGGTGAATCAGTCCGTGACGACGAATGCGGAAGGAAAGTTTTCGGTGAAGTCGCTGATTCCGGGAGTGGCATATGAGGCGAGCTGGTCGCCGGGGAATGAGACGAACAGGGATTATGATTATGGAACTGCGATCGTGGACTTGGGGAAGGTGAAGGAGGGAGAACTGATCCAATTTGAGGCGATGCAGTACCTAAATGCGCTGATGGGGAAAGTCGTGGATGCGAACGGCCAGCCAATCGAGGGCGCTGTCATCGCGATCAAGGGCCGAAAGATGTTGCCGCAGGACCTTTGGCGCGGCCAGTCCATTGCGACGAATGCAAAAGGGGAGTTTGAGATTCCGCGGATGGCGGCGGGAAATGTGCAACTCCATGTTTCTGCTAAGGGATACAAGGGAAGCTGGTTCACTACCGCGACCGACAACGTCGACTTCGTGGCCAGACTGAACAAGGCGGAAGGCCAGTGCGAGCTACGGATCGTGGTTGTGGACGAAGACGGCAAACCAATCGCAGGTGCGCCTGTGTCATTGAAGAATGGCTCGCAGAACCTGCCGATCGAAGACATGTCGGTGAAAACAGATGAAACGGGCGCGGCGAAGGTGGAATTGCCGGTGGTGGAAATGACGCCGGGCAATAGGCCCATCGTCGCCGTCTGCGATATGGAAGGCCGCGACTTCGGTTTGGCGGCCATACCGCTAAACGAGGAGGGGGATGTGAAGATGGTGGTGAAGAAATCCGGCCTCCCATGGCGAGGAAGAGTCACCGACGATGAAGGCCGACCCGTCGTCGGTGCTAGGATTCAGGTCGTCTCCGTGGACTTGGCCGGCGAGGAAACCTGGGTGCCGATTCGCGGGCTGGCGCAGCCGAATCCGGATTTCCAGAATGTCATCCCACCTGCGATCACCGATGCCGATGGTCGGTTCGAGCTAAAGCGGCTGGGCGGGTATGGGATGGTGCAGGCCAACTGCTCGGCCAGAGGTTTCGTTGAGCATTCCTTTAATCTTTCGGCGGCCACGGACGCGGGCGGAAAGCAGAAAGAGGTCGCATTACTGGCGGCGTGCGAGGTGAAGGGGAAAGTGGTGATCAAGGGGACTGGCAAAGCGCCAGCCGAGAAGCCAGGGATGATGATCAATCTGAGGCCGGCGGGACCCGGCAACTGGGTGCAGATGCAGGCCGGTGCGGGATGGCAGTTCGGTTCCAACGAGGTCGGGGCGGGGATGTACCAGGTGCAGATCCAGCCAATGGAGCCCAGGACGGCGAGATATGTCTGCACGGAGCCGCCAATGGTGGACGTCAAGAAAGGAACCACGACGGAAATCGTGATCGAAGTGGAGGAAGGGATCAGGCTGGCCGGCAAGCTGCTGGATGCGAAGACCGAGAAGGCAATTCAGGGGACAATTCTGGCGAGATTGATCGGCGATGAGAGCGACACACAGACGTTTGCGCATGCTGAAGAGGATGGGCGCTGGTTGCTGTATGTGCCGCGGGAAGGTGAGTATCAACTGTTGTATTACGTGCAAGGAGCCCGGCAATACAAGGTGTTCGGGAATGTGAAGGTCGAACGGGCAAAAGAGAGCCCGGAGATCGTGATTAAGGGGAATCCGGAATGATGAACCTCCGATGCTGATGAGCCTGCAAAAAAGGAAAGAGCCCCGGACGCGAATCCGGGGCCTTTAGCCGGTGATTGCCGTTTACGGTCAGCCGAGTTTCTTCAGGAAATCGGCCAGGCGGTCAATGCCTTTGTCGATGTTCGCCATGCTGGTTGCGAACGAGAATCGGACGTGGGTATCGAAGCCCGAGTCGTTGCCCGGGACGACCGCCACATGGTGCGATTCCAGCAATGCCGCCGCGAAGGAAACCGCATCGGTGATCCTCGTGTTGCCCACAGTCCTGCCGAAGTACGCCGAGATGTTCGGGAAACAGTAGAACGCGCCCTGCGGCTTGACGCAGACCACGTTCGGCAACGCCGCCAGCCGCTGGTGCATATGGCGGCCTCGCTTCTCGAACTCGGCCCGCATCGCCTCCACCGCCTCCTTGCCGCGCGGGTCGGTCAACGCACTGACGGCCGGCATCTGAGTGAAACTGGTGATGTGGCTCGTCATCTGCGACTGCAGCTTGTTGATGGCGTCGATCGCGGGCTTGGGGCCGCCTATGTATCCGATGCGCCAGCCCGTCATGGCGTAAGTCTTGGAATGGCAATTGAAGGTGAGGGTTTGTTCGAGGAGTTGAGGGTGCAGGGTTGCGAAGGAGACGAACTTCAGGCCGTCGTAGACCAGCTTCTCATAGATCTCGTCTGAGAAGACGACGATGTTGGGATGCTTGACGATGACGTCGGCCAAGGCCTTGAGTTCTTGGGGGGTATACGCGTGACCGGCCGGGTTCGACGGAGAGTTCAGAACAACCGCCTTGGTTCTTGGCGTGATGGCGGCTTCCAGTTGTGCCGGCGTGATCTTGAAGCCGTTGGATTCCGCTCCCACGACAAACTTGTTCACGCCGCCCGCGAGTTTGACCTGTTCGGGGTAGGATACCCAGTAGGGGGAAAGGAGGATGACCTCATCGCCCGGGTTCAGAAGGGCCATGAAGGCCATGTACAGGCAGTGCTTCCCGCCGGCGCCCGTCGTGATGTTCTCGGGCTTGTAAGGCAGGTCATTTTCCTTGTTGAACTTCTCGGCGATGGCGGTCTTGAGTTCCGGCAAGCACGGCGTCGGGGTGTACTTGGTCTGCCCCTTGTCCAACGCGACCTTGGCGGCCTCCTTGATAAAGGCGGGCGTATCAAAATCCGGTTCACCGGCCCCGAAACCGACCACGTCGATCCCGGCCTTCTTGATCGCGTTGGCTTTGGCGGAGACTGCCAGCGTGATGGATTCGGAGACGAGTTGCATGCGTTCGGCGAGCTGGATCATGGCTGCTCCCGGCGGAATTGATGGTTTCGATACGCACTCGAGCACACGACAGGCGGCCGAACGGGCGCTTGCCTGCTCGGTCGCCGATATTCGTGCAGAACGGTAATGGCGTGGCGGGGGGAATTCAAGGGGGCGACTGGAAGGGCATGTGTTGTGCCGAAACGGCCGAGCCGTACAATCGCGGGGAACTGTCTGGCAGGAGAAGCATGTCCCAGGCAAGCGAAGTGAGTGATGTGGCGACGCCGAAGCGGCGGCTGAGTCTGTTCGATTCGACATCGATCATCGTGGGGATCATCATCGGCTCGTCGATCTACGAGAGCAGCCCGCTGATCGCATCGAGCGTGAACGGGCCGTGGGCGCTGGCCGGGGTTTGGGCCTTGGGAGGGGTGCTGTCGCTGATCGGGGCGCTCTGCTATGCGGAGTTGGCCACGACCTATCCGGCGGATGGCGGCGACTACGTGTATCTGACGCGCGCCTTTGGACGGCCGATGGGGTTCCTTTTCGCGTGGGCCCAGTTGTGGGTGGTCAGACCGGGCTCGGTCGGGGCGATGGCGTACGTGTTTGCGCGCTACGCCAACACGCTTTGGACATTGGGCGATGGGGCGGGGGCATTGATGGCGTATGCTGCGGGGGGGGTGGTTGTGCTCAGCGTCATCAACATCCTGGGGCTGCGGCCGGGCAAGTGGACCCAGAATGTTCTGACCACGGTGAAGTTTGTTGGACTATGTGCCATCGTGGTGACCGGCCTGCTCTGGGCGCCGTCGAGACCTGCCGCCACACAACCGGTTGCCGGATCATGGAATCTGTCGCTGGCGATGATCTTCATCCTCTACGCGTACGGTGGCTGGAACGAGATGGCGTACGTCGCGGCGGAAGTTCGCGATCCGTCGCGGAACATTCTGCGAAGTCTGGTGCTGGGAACGCTGGCGGTGACGGGCGTCTATGTCCTGCTTAACCTGTCGTTTGTGCAGGCATTGGGGTTCGAGGGGCTGCGCAATTCAAAGGCGGTGGCGGCCGAGGTCCTGAGCCGTGCCGGGCATGACCGGGCGGGCCGGGCCATCAGCGTCCTGATTTGCATTTCGGCATTGGGGGCGATCAACGGAATGATCTTCACGGGTTGCCGGATCACCTATGCGGTTGGCAGCGAGTATCGGCTGTTCTCCTGGCTGGGCAAGTGGAACGAAGCGCAGGGTGTGCCGATCAGGTCTCTGGTGGTGCAGGCGCTGGTTACGCTTGCGCTGGTCGTGGGTTTCGGCTGGAAGGCGGGAGGGTTTGAGAGTCTTGTCAATTTCACGACGCCGGTGTTCTGGATCTTCTTCTTGCTCGTTGGCGCGAGCGTGTTTGTGCTGCGAACGAAAGAACCGGCGGCGGATCGGCCCTATCGGGTGCCGCTGTATCCGATCATTCCGATTCTGTTCTGTCTGTCGAGTGCGTTCATGGTGCACGCGAGCGTGGACTGGGCGTGGCGGAATCGGAGTTGGGAGGCGCTGTGGTCGCTGTTGATACTGGCGGCAGGCCTTGGATTGAGTTTCGTCGGTACCGGTCGCGAGCGGATGAAGCAGGATAGCGCATGACGCTTGATGGCTGAGCTTGCCGGGCCTAGCATCATGCTGGCAAGTATCAGCGGTTTTTTTGGGCAGGGCGGGCATGGAGAGTCCTATGGACGTGGGCATGCTGTCGCGGATTCAGTTCGCGGTGACGGTAGGGTTTCACTTCTTGTTCCCACCGATTACGATCGGACTGGCGTGGTTGCTGGTCATCGTGGAAGGTATCGCGTGGCGGACCGGACGCGTCGAGTGGGAGCAGGCTGGCAAGTTCTTCGCGAAATTGCTGGGGCTTACCTTCGCCGTGGGTGTGGCAACCGGGATCGTGATGGAGTTTCAGTTCGGGACCAACTGGTCGCGATACTCGAAGTTCGTTGGCGATATCTTCGGGGCGCCGCTTGCGGTCGAGGCCGTCGTGGCGTTCTTTCTGGAATCGGTGTTCCTGGGTTTGTACTTGTTCGGGCGCAAGCGCGTATCGAGGGGTTTTCACTGGTTTGCCATTCTGATGGTGGCGGTGGGCGCGACCATATCGGCGTTCTGGATCATCGTCGCCAACTCGTGGATGCAGACCCCGACGGGGTATGCGATTGTGAATGGGCGAGCGGAGTTGACGAGTTTCAGGAATGCGGTGCTGAATCCTTCGACCATGATCCGGTTCCACCATACCGTGGCCGCCTCATGGGTGTGCGGGGCGTTCTTCATGGCGGGGGCGGCGGCATACATGCTCCTGCGCGAAGCCAAACGCCAAGGCGGCGCCAACCCGGCTGTGGTGGGCATGGCGCGAAAGGCGCTCGCGGTGTCGCTGGTGTTCGGGCTGGTTGGGTCTGTCTTGACCGCCTTTCCCTTTGGCCACGAGCACGCGCGACAGGTGGCGCGCACCCAGCCGGAGAAATTTGCGGCGATGGAGGGACTCTATCAGTCGCAGACGAGGGCGCCGCTGGTTATGTTTGCCATTCCACTGCCCCATCCACCGAGACTGTTGGCGAAGATCGAGGTGAGCGGCGTATTGTCCTGGATGGCATTTGGGGACCCCGATGCGTACGTTCAGGGCACGGACGCGTTTCCCGCGGATCAGTTGCCGCCGTTGTGGCTCACGTTCGTGTCCTTTCACAACATGGTCATGCTGGGGATGTTCTTCATCGTGGCGTGTGCTTACGGGGTATGGCAGGTGTGGCGAGGCAGAGTCCATGAGAAGAAGTGGTTCCTGTGGCTGATGCTTCTGTCGGTGCCGTTGCCCCTGGTGGCATGCCAGTTGGGGTGGATGGTGGCGGAAGTGGGGCGGCAACCTTGGATCGTCTACAAGGTGATGCGCACAAGCGAGGCCTTTTCGGCGAACCTATCTGCGGGGCAGGTGATGTTCTCGCTGGTGATGTTGAGCGCGATCTATCTGGCGCTGCTGGCGTTCTATCTGACGGTGCTGTTTCACAAGCTGAATCACGCGGCCAGCGCGGTGGAAATGGCGGCGGACAATCGGAGTCACTCATGAGCCTGCAGGTACTGCAAACATTGTGGTTTGTGCTGGTCTTCGTTCTGCTGATCGGGTACGCCATTCTTGATGGCTTCGATCTGGGCGTGGGGGTGCTCCATCCGTTCGCCAAGGATGAGCGGGAAAGACGGATCGGGCTTAATGCCATCGGGCCGGTCTGGGACGGAAATGAAGTGTGGTTGTTGACGGGTGGCGGCGCGCTCTTTGCCGCGTTCCCTGTCGTGTATGCCACCGTGTTTTCGTCGTTCTACGTCGCGCTGATGCTGCTTCTGGCGGCGTTGATCGGGCGAGCGGTGGCGCTGGAGTTTCGCTCGAAGCTCGCCTCCGGCCTGTGGCGGTCGCTTTGGGACTCGGTCTTCTTCCTCGGATCGGCGCTGCCCGCGGTTCTTCTGGGTGTGGCGTTCGGAAACATTCTGCGAGGCGTGCCGATCGACGCGGATGGGAATTACACCGGGACATTCTGGGAACTGCTCAATCCCTACGCCGTTCTCGTGGGCGTGTTGACGCTGGTGATGTTCACAATGCACGGGGCGCTTTACCTGGCAATCAAGTCGGAGGGGGCGATGCACGAGCGGCTGCGGCGGGCGGTGCCATGGCTCTGGATCATCGTGGCAGTGCTCTACTTTGCCTTGACCACCATGACGATGGTCTCTCTGCCGTATCTCTTCGAAGGATTCATGGAAAGACCCTGGATGTGGGGGCTGGGCGTGGTAACGCTCGGATCGCTGATCGCAACCTATGCGTTCACGCGTTCAGGAAGACTTCCCTTGGCGTTTGCGGCGTCGGCGACGACCATCGCGTGCGTGATCGCTCTGGCGGCGGCGAGTCTGTATCCCCGGCTCGTCCCGTCGCTAACCAATCTGAACTACAGCCTGACGATCGAGAACAGTTCTTCGAGCCAGCGGACTCTGACTGTGATGGCTGGCGTGGCGGGCGTCGGCGTGCCCCTGGTGCTGGTTTACACGATCGTGGTTTACCGGATCTTCAAAGGTAAGGTGGTGTTGGGGGAGGAGAGCTATTAGGGCAAGGGACTTGAGAGACGGGGGACCCCGATGTACTCGAAATGACCTGACGCCTCAGATGGACCGGAAACACACCGTTGGCCGTCTAAAGCAAGGCGATAATCCAGCCCACCATCCGCCGGTCTTTCAGCCCTTCACGCCCGTCAGCACGATCCCTTTGACGAAGTAGCGTTGGAGGGCGAGAAAGAAGAGGAGGGCGGGGGTCATGACGATCACCGCTGCGGTCATCTGCAATGGCCAGTTGGTCCCGCCGTAGGAGTCTTTGAAGATCGAGAGGCCCACTTCGAGGGTTCGCATGGATGGAGTGCTGGTGGCGAGCATCGGCCAGTAGAAATCGGTCCACGTCCAGATGAAACCGAACGCCGCCAGCGTCGCCAACGCGGGCTTGGACGCCGGAAGTATGATGTGCCAGTAGATCTGCAGGTCACTGGCGCCGTCGAGGCGGGCGGCTTCGTCAAGCGATCGAGGAATTCCAACGAAGAACTGGCGGAGAAGGAATGTGCCGAAGGCGGTGGAAAGATACGGGTAGGGGAAGATCAGGCCGGCATAGGTGTTCAGCAGGCCCATATGGTGAGTGGTGAGGAAGAGCGGCACGATCATGACCGTGGCAGGGATCATCATCGTCAGCAGGAAGACCAGGAAGAGCGCGTCGCGGCCGCGGAACGTCATTCGCGCAAACGCATAGGCGGCAAGCGAACAGATGGCCAATTGAAAAACGACGACACTTGCCGTCACCAGTATCGAATTCAGCGCGAATCGCGCGACGGGAAGTTCGGGGAAAAAGAGGACATAGGAGTAGTTGCCAGGCGAAAAGCGAGCGGGCGCAAAGAGCGTCTGCGGGGTCGGGATGGGCGACAGCGGCGGATGAAGGCTGGTGAAGAACATCCATACGAAAGGGGCAAGCGTGGTGATCGCGATGAGTGTGAGGACCGCGTAGAGAACTGCGGCGCGTAAGAGACGGGAGGGGGACCGATGAGTCATTGCCATGCCTCCTGTGCGGTCTGCAACTGGGATCGCATGAGCCGAAACTGGAGCAGTGAAACCAGCAGGATGGCGGCCAGGAGAATATACGACTGTGCGGAGGCACGGCCGAGCTGGAAGTTGTGCCAGGCCTCCTTGTAGATGTGGTAGACCACCACGTCGGTCGTTCGGCGGGGGCCCCCCTGGGTCATGATGTAGACCTGCGTGAAGAGTTGAAAAGCGGAGATCGTGCTGGTGATGAGAACAAAGAAGGTCGTGGGGATGAGCATGGGAAGCGTGATGTGGCGAAACTGTTGCCACGAGCTGGCGCCGTCGAGGGCCGCCGATTCGTAAAGGCTGTCAGGGATACATTGCAGGCCAGCCAGGAAGATCACCATGCGCGGTCCCAAGCCAACCCACAGGGACATCAACACCAGTGCGGGCATGGCGAAACGAGTGTCGTTCAGGAAATCGGTGTTGCTGACGAAGCCGAGCGTCCGGAGACAGAAGTTGATCAGCCCATCATGCGGCATGAAGATCCAGATCCAGACCATGGAGATCGCAACGCCGGAAGAAATGGCAGGGATGTAGTACAGCGTGCGAAAGAAACCGATGCCACGGAGCTTCTGATTGACCAGGACGGCGACAGCCAGAGAGAATGCCATGCCGAGCGGTACACTCAACAATGCAAAGAGAAACGTGTTGTGGAAGGCATTGCGGAAAAACGGGTCGGACAAAGCGTCAAGATAGTTGCGCAGACCTGTGAAAGGGTGCTCCGGTTTGAGCAGGTGCCACTGGTGGAGGCTCAGATAGGCGGCGACGAGCATGGGAATGAAGGAGAAGAGCAGAAGGTAAAGTGCCGCCGGAGCGACGAAGAGATAGGCATGAGAACTGGAGCGTGTGTGGGTCATTTGCCAAGCTGGGACTCAATGAGCCGCGCGGCGCGGCTGGCGGCGTCCTTTACAGGTACGTTCCCGTTCAGAATATCCTCGATCATCTCCCGGCCGAGGTCCTCCACAAGTTCATATCGCTCGCAACGAGAGCCCCACGGGGGACGGGCATGCTTGACCTGTTCCAGGAAGGCATCCTCGATCTCATTCCCGGCAAACGCGCGGGCAGCCAGCATGTTCGCGGAGATGGCCACACCGGTGGCGACACGCTTCTTCTGCACTGCTTCGCTGCTCATGTGCTTGACGTACTGCCACGCCAAGTCCTTCTTGGGGCTAGATCGCGAAATGCCCAGACCGGCCTCATACATGACAGTGACGGGATTCCTGACGCCTTCTTTGCCCTCGATTGGAATGGTCGCGATGCCGATGTCGATTTTGTCCTGGCGGTACTCGATGAGCATCCAATGGCCGGTCACGACCATGGCGGCTCGCCCGGCGCGGAACAGGTCCAGGCCCGCGGTTGCGGATTGTGAGAGTTCGTTGGCGACTCGATGCTTCTTCACCAGGTCGACGAGAAACTGGATCGTCTCGACCGTTCGCGGTGAATCGAGATGACCGACGGCGTGCCTGCCGTCCGGGCTGAGCACGTCGGTCCCCGCCGCCCAAATCCAGGGAAACCACAGCGACATTTCCTTCTGAAAATACAAGGCGTATTGCGGTCGCCCGTCAGGCAACCGATGCGACAGATTCCTGGCGGCGGCGAGGAACTCCTCCCGCGTCCAGCCGTGGCGGGGATACGGCACGCCGGCATCCCGAAAAAGCCTGCGATTGTAGATGATGACCATGGGCGTGAAATCGAGTGGGATGGCGTAGAGTCGCTCGTCCCGCCGGGCGATATCAACGGCCGTGGGAAAATAGTCGTCGAGCGAGAATTGCTTGTCCGCCTTGATGAGCGGCATCAGGTCCGCCAGAAGGTTGTTGTTGATGAATACGGCGGCGGATGAGGCGTCCAGCGTGATCACATCAGGGGGATTGCCAGCGACGAACGTCATCAGCAGTTTGGGAACGTAACACTGGTTGGTCGGGCCGGGGATATTCTCGATCTGCACGCGGACACCGGGATGTTTAGCCTCGAAATCTTCCTTGATCTCGCGCTCAACCTTCATGAAAGACGGGTCGACGGCCGGCCCGCCCCAGTTCGAGACGCGGAGGGTGACCGGCTGGCCGGCGGCGTGAACGGAGGGGTGTGAGAAAACAAGCAACTGGCTGATGACAACCGCGAAGATAATGGAGACGTGCCTTCTTGCCATATTGCCCAATGGACCGGGGATTCTACTATAAAAGAAGAACGAATGCGCAAGATGACGAAGGAGCGGTGTTATGATTGTATCGGCGTCTCGGCGTGTCATGGTTTTCGCGCGGTCCCTTGGACGGAGCTCAGACGACTTTCGCTTCAGGTGCATTCCGGTGGTGGTGATGACGCTGTGCACGATGGGCGCTGGCGTGGCGACCGAGGAACGCCGGGAGGAAGAGAGACTGTCGTTTCAGGCTGGCGGACCGTGGTCGCCGCGGGTCAATCTGAACGCCGATGTGGCGATGGTTTATGGCGTGGACAAGAAACTGCCCGATCGGATCGACTCCTGGAGAAAACGCGGTTATCGGATTCAGGTGATGACCGGGGTCTCGTGGGGCGAATACCAGGATTACCTGTATGGCCGGTTTGACGGCAAGAACCACGAGGACGAAGCGCAGACCGACCAGAGAGGAAACAAGATCAGCCACGGGGGCGACGTGTATTACATGTCGCCGGGCGAGTCGTATGGCCGGTATCTGACCGTCGGGGTCAAGCGCGCGCTGGACGCGGGGGCGGAGGCAATCCATCTGGAAGAGCCCGAATTCTGGGTCCGCGGCGGATATGAGCCCAATTTCAAGAAGGAGTGGAAAGAGTACTACAACGACGATTGGCAGCCGCCGCACTCGTCCCCGGACGCACAGTATCGGGCGTCCAAATTGAAGTACTTCCTGTACCGCCGGGCGCTGTCTCAGGTCTTCTCCTTTGTCCGGGAGTATGAGAAAGTGTCCGGGCGGCGCATCCCCTGCTATGTCCCGACTCATTCGCTGATCAACTACGCCCACTGGCGGATCGTGAGCCCCGAGTCCTCGCTGTTGGAGGTTGGCTGTGACGGGTACATCGCCCAGGTCTGGACGGGAACGGCTCGTACCCCGAATGTTTATGAGGGCCGGCAGAAAGAGCGAACATTCGAAACGGCGTTTCTGGAATATGGCGCGATGCAGAATCTGGTTCGCGCCTCCGGTAGGCGGGTCTGGTACCTGAACGATCCCATCGAGGACGATCCCAACCATTCATGGGGGGACTACCGATACAACTGGGAGAGCACACTGGTGGCGTCTCTGCTGCAGCCGGAAGTGTGGCACTATGAAATCATGCCCTGGCCGGACCGCATCTTTAAGGGGAAGTACCCGGCGTCCGAAAAAACGACGACTCGGCCGGTCGAGCGTGTGGGGATTCCAAAGGACTACGAGACGGAACTCCAGGCGGTGATCACTGCTCTGGGGGATATGAAACAGCCCCCGGAAAAGGTGAAATGGGAGTCCGCGGGGACCCGGGGCGTTGGAGTTCTCGTCTCGGACACCATGATGTTCCAACGCGGTGGACCGGGCGAGTCCGACCCGCATTTGGGATCTTTCTACGGGCTGGCGATGCCCTTGCTCAAACGCGGCGTGGTAGTGGAACCGGTGCAGATTGAAACAGCCGGAAAACCGGGGTTCCTAAACCGATACAAGGTGCTTCTCCTGACCTACGAAGGTCAGAAACCGCCCAAGGCGGAATTTCACGCCGTGTTGGCCCAATGGGTGAAGAATGGCGGGGCCTTGGTGGTGGTGGACGATGACAAAGACGCTTTCAACGCGGTGAAGGAGTGGTGGAACACCGGCGCCATGTCGTACCAGACACCACGAGAACACCTGTTCGAATCGCTTGGGATTGCGAAAGACTCGACGGGTTTGGTGAGAGTGGAAAAGGGCACTGTTCTGCGAGAACAGGCGTCGCCGGCCAAGTTGACGTACGACAAAGACGGAGCGGATCGCGTGCGGGCGATGGTTAAACAAGCGGCCGAGTCAATCCGCTTGGCATGGAGCGAGTCGGGCGCTCTGGTGCTGCGCCGAGGGCCCTATGTCGTGGCCGCGGGGCTGGATGAGACAGGCCCACTGGAAGGTCCGATCGTCCTGAAAGGTCGGTTCGTCAACCTGTTCTCAGGTGATCTGTCGCTGACGAATGATGTGCGAGTGAGCCCCGGACAGCGTGTCCTTCTGCTCGATCTGGACGCGTTTCCGAGGGAAACGGAAGGCGTGGTGGCGGCGGCATGCCGCGTGCGCGATCAGAAACTCGCCGCCGACACGATCTCCTTCCGGGCGGATGGGATCGCGGAAAGCAACGCGGTCGTGCGGGTGCTGCTGTCCAAGAAACCGGCCGCCATCCACTTGGGAGAGGAATCGCTGCCTGCCGACGCCTGGGACTATGCCGATGGGCTGCTGCGGATCCGATTCGAGAACAGAGCCGATAGTGTGGCGGTGGAGATCAGGAAGTAGCCTCTGAACCCAAGCGGCCATGCCTGGGCCGTGAACATGGGTCTGTGTGAAGGCAAATTGCTGCCCGTCGCGGAAATCGCCATGGGCAGTCGGTACGGGGCCGCAGTTGATGAATGCATCGGTCAGACGCGGTCGCCCAGAACCCGGCAGGAGCACGCGAAAGAGGCCTCCGATGGCTCGGAATCAGAGTGGGGCTGCATCATGTCCATGGCCAGATGGGCAACTTTCATGCTGGCCCCGGGGCGGTCCAGGCTTTGGATCATCTGCGCCAGATCGGATTGTTGTTGGACCATCTTGGAGGGGTTCCTGAGGAAGTCGATGAGGTGATCGGCAACGGGACGACTGGAACCATACCAGGGTATGTACTCGGGAACAATGTGGCGACGATCCGGCGCCAGAAGGTTGACGAGCGTGTATGTGCGGGTCTTGATCAACCAGCGGCCGAGCAGATGCCACATGACCCGATTGAAACGGAAGACCGCGATCATCGGGATGCCATATCCCGCAACATGAAGAGTGGCGGTGCCGGACACGGTCAGGCAGAAGTCGGTTTCCGGAACCATCTGATCGAACTGGTTGACGGCAAAACGGAGATTGGGAGTGTTCCTGGCCAGTTCCTCAACGACCGGGTGGGTTGCCGGCGTCGTGGGAACCAGAAACCGGGCGTTCGGAAACACGTCACGAACGCGCGCGGCGACGTCGAGAAGGTGGGGGAAGTTGGCCAGAGCCTCCGATCGCCGCGATCCCGGGAGCAGACCGATAACGGGCGGGCGATCAGGGAAACGGGGGCCGGGCGCGGGACCCCGCCGCAGCGGAAGCTGGTCGAAAAGCGGGTGGCCCACGAATGTGGCGTTGACGCGGTGACGACGAAAATAGTCCTCCTCAAACGGGAGAATACACGCGACCCGGTCGACCCATTTCTGTACTTTGCGGATTCGGCCTTCTCGCCAGGCCCAGAGCTGCGGCGCAATGTAGTAGAGAACCGGGATGCCCTGCTCGTGTGCGATACGAGCGAAGTGAAAGTTCATCGCGGGAGAGTCCACGCAGATCAGAAGGTCGGGTCTGTCCTGCCTGAAATGGCGGCGGGTCCAGCGAAAGAGTCGCCACATCTCAACCGCGCGGAAAATCGCTTGGTGGATCATCGCGGCGCCGGACGTCGTCTCCGTGTGGATTATGGCGCCTGCGCGGGCCATTTCCGGGCCACCGTGGCCTTCAATAATGACTGAAGGGTCGAGTTGGCGCATGCTATGAATGAGCTGAGACGCGTGTTGGTCGCCACTGACCTCGGCAGCCGTGATGAACACCTTCTTGGGCATTGGCTGGTAGTGCACAGCCCTGTTGAGGGCCTGTCAAGCACGGTAACGGGTGCAATTTTACCATGGCCGCAGGGTTTTCGTTCGCCGATTTCGGGTTTTCGGCAGAGAGGTGTCAGACACCGCCCGATGTCGGGGGGTCGGCAGGCCAGTCGGTGGCCAGACGCAGCGATTCGATCTGCTCCAGCGAGTAGCGTCTTCCGTGGTTGATGCCGGGGCATCGTTGGGCGGCGAGTTCCCATGCCTTCCGGGAAGCCAGCGTGCCGTCCCAGAACGGCCATGTTCGACATTGCAGCGGCCGGACCGGGTAGATGGTGCAAACGCTCCTCGGGTGAAGGACGGTTAGCGAACAGCCGCTCGAAGGTCGTGAGGGCTGTTCATAGGTCAGGAAGGTGCAGTCATATTGGCCTTGCGAGTTGCGGTGCTCATTGAGGCTGTAGCGGTTGCCGATCTTCCGGCAGTGCCGTTCAATGGCCTCATCAGGGGATATGTGCAGGTGTCGGGCGAGCCGGTTGATCTCCTCGATCGTCAGCCAGACGTATCCGGGGCCACCCGTGCAACAGCGGCCGGACTGCCGACACGTGAAGCTCAAACCATCCGCATACCAGGGACGGGCTTTCTCAATCTGCGATCGCGAGGACATGCCACTACTCTTGGGGATGATTCGAGGAAAATCAACCTCGCGCAGAGAGAAACCCGGGGCCACAGCCCCGGGTCAAACGAAAATCGGCGCTTTCGCGGCCGGATCACTTGTGTTTGTTGACCTTGCCCTTGAAGATCCAATCGTACCGATCAGAGACAATGTTGTCGGAACCCCCGCCGCCGCGGAACTGGTCCATGCCCGCGCCGCCAACCAGCGTGTCATTGCCAGTCCCGCCCAGGAGGATGTCATTGCCGGCTCCGCCGTCCAGAAAGACGCCCATGGCGAGGCCCTTCGCGCAGATGACATCATGCCCAGCTTGGCCAAGGGCGACGATTCGCCTCGTGGGGTTGAACGTACCCAGTGAGCGGAAGTTGAGCGAGACCGCGACGCCTTGGGCCGTGGCCTTGAAAGTGATGATGTCGCTCCGCGGCGTTCCGCCCACGACAAGATCGACCTGCGAGGGGTCGTCAGGATCGGGCTGCAACTCGACCGTCTTGATGGTGACGATTTCGGATGAGGTGGCAATGATGCGATTGCCGTCGCTCACGAAGACGGTCACCTTATACTGGCCGGGGCGAGTCCACGCGTGTGAAACGGCGAGGGCGCGGGGGTCGGTTGTGGGGCGGTATGGAGTGCAACCACAATCGCCAAAACTCCATTTGACGTGCAGTTTCCTCGAGGGCTGCGGATCAACCAGGTTGCCCGTGAAGGAGCGAACCTGACCGCAGACGCCGCCCGTCGAACCGGCGATGGTGATGCCCGGATTCACATCTGCCGCGCTGACCGTGATGGTTGCCGTTGTCGAGGCGGCGCCCCCGTCGTCATCCGTCACCGTGAGTGACAGCGTGTAGATGCCGCTTGACATGGGGGTAAACGAAAACGACTCGGCTAAGCCGCCGGCCACAGTCTGACCGTTAGACGATGTGACCTGCCAGTGGAAGGTGTGCGTGTCCGACGTGCCGGCGTCTAAGAACGAGGCCGCCAACTGGATGGGTTGCCCCGTGGCGGCAAGCTGATTCGGCAGGGCGGTGATGATGGGTGCGACGTTGGTTACCGTGACAACCGCGACGGCGAGGCTCGACAGGCCCGACGGGTCCGTCACGCGGACCGCCACCGTCTTCTGTGTGGGACCGTCTAACGCCGCTGCGGAGAAGAACGGTGCTTGACCCGTCGCATCGACCTCAAAATTGGCGCCGTCGTAGTCAAAATCCCATGCGTACGCGAGTACGTCGTTGTCCGGATCGTTGGAATCCGCGGCCGAGAGTCGAACTGTCGACCCCTCGGGAACCGAGTATGCGCCCCCCGCATCGGCTACCGGAGGAAGGTTGGGAGGGATCGGGCGATAACGGACGATGGCGAAATCCTGTTCGGAATTGTCGGCATAGGTGTGCCCAGCCAACAGAATCCGGCCGTCCGGTTGCAGTGCGACTGCCGACACGTTGTCGTCTGTGGATCCGACATCGGCGGTGAAGAGACCGCCGCCGGCGAACGTCGGGTCGAGCACGCCGTTGGCGGTGAGACGGACCAATGCAAGGTCGTCGCCCTCGCCTGTGTTGGCGGAACCGGCGGCAAGGATCCTCCCCTCGTCGTCGATGACCAGAGCGTTGGCGGCGTCGGCCCCGCCGGCGAAGTCAATCACCACCGCCCCGTTGTTGCCGAATGAGCTGTCCAGCACGCCGGATGACGCGATGCGGAGCACCGCCATGTCATCACCGGCATATCCGGCTCCAACGATCGAGCCGTCCGACGCGATCACGATCGCGCGAAAGGCCTCATAACCGGTAT
>CAYVKG010000049.1:0-30728 GCA_964451955.1 uncultured Tepidisphaeraceae bacterium | reverse complement strand
CCCGGCCCCCCGCCCCCATAATCCGCGGGCAACAATCCCCCCAAACCCGCAGTAACACCTACGTCCACTCTCACGGAGCACTCATGCCCATACAGACCACGCGTCGTCAATTCCTCAAATCCTCAACCCTCGCCACCTTCGGCGCCTTCGTCGCTCCCAGCCTCTCCCTCGCCGCAGACCCCGCCCCCGACCAGAAACTCCGCATCGCCGCCATCGGCACAGGCAACCGCGCACTCGACAACATCAACGGCTGCGCCTCACAGTCCATCGTCGCCCTCTGCGACGTCGACGAACGCATCCTCGCCAAAACCGCCTCCAAATTCCCCTCCGCAAAAACCTTCACCGACTTCCGCGCCATGCTCGACAAAATCCACAACGACATCGACGCCGTCCTCGTCGGAACCCCAGACCACACCCACGCCCCAGCCACCCTTGCCGCACTCCAACTCAAAAAACACGTCTACTGCGAAAAACCCCTTACCCACACCGTCCATGAGGCCCGCCTCGTCGCCTCCGCCGCCTCCAATGCCAAAGTCGCCACTCAAATGGGCACCCAAATCCACGCCGAATCCAACTACCGCCGCGTCGTCGAACTCCTCCAGTCCGGCGCCATCGGAACCGTCAATCGCATCCACGTCTGGGTCGGCGGCTCCCGCCAAGGCGGTAACCGGCCCACCGATACGCCCCCCCTACCCCAAGGCCTCCACTGGGATCTCTGGATCGGACCCGCTCCCTTCCGACCCTACCACCCCGCCTACCACCCCTTCTCCTGGCGCGGCTGGTGGGATTTCGGCGGCGGAACACTCGCCGATATGGCCTGCCACCATATGGACCTCTCCCATTGGGCCTTCAACCTCCGCTACCCCTCCTCCATCCACGCCCAAGGCCCAAAACCCCACCCCGAGTCTTGCCCCGAATGGCTCATCGTCGATTACCACTACCCCGCTACCCCCAACCGCCAACCCATCCACCTCACCTGGTACAACGGCGACAAACGCCCCCAGCAACTCATCGACCTCAAACTCGCCAACCAATGGGGCGCAGGATCCCTCTTCATCGGCGACAAAGGCATGCTCCTCGCCGATTACGGCCGCCGTGTCCTCCTCCCCCATGACCAGTTCAAAGACTTCCAGCCTCCAAACCAATCCATCCCCCCCTCCATCGGCCACCACAACGAGTGGATCAAAGCCTGCAAAGACAACTCCCCAACCACCTGCAACTTCTCCTACGCCGCCGCCCTCACCGAAACCGTCCTCCTCGGCAATGTCTCCTATCGCCTCGGCAAAAAACTCGACTACGACCCCACCACCGCCACCTGCCCCAATAACCCCGACGCCCAAAAATACATCACCAAAGAATACCGCAAAGGCTGGTCCCTCTGATCCAACCCCCAAACAGAACCGGGCAAGCAGCACGCTCGCCCGGCCTGATCCAACAAGCGCAGTCTCCCTCTCACACACGCCGACGACGCATCAGCAACCCGCCTGCCAAAACACCCACAATCGACGCGACACCCGGCTCCGGAACCGCCGAAAACGCCAAACCCACCAGATTCGGACTCGCCCCACCATAGGGCCCCACCAGCGATGCCTGCCCCGTCGTCGTGTCCAGCTTCCACAACGCCGAGTTACCCGAATCCACCGCGAACATCACGTTGTCCTCCGGCCGCGACGCAATGTCAAAAATGAAATTCAACTGCAACGGCGCCACCAACGCCCCATTCCCCGTCACCGTGCTGATGCTGATCAACTCGTTCGTCGCGTCGGAAACCCCAAACAGCTTCCCGCCCTGGTCGAATCCCAGCGAAAAAACGTCGGCGAAAAGGATCCGCCCAATAAACGTCGTGTTCCCCGTGTTCGGATCAATCTCGTACAACGCGTCAAACGGCGCCCCAAAGCTCACCGTCGTGTTCCCGTAGAGCTTCTTGCTCACCGGATCAAACGCAATCGACGTTATGTTGTCCGGACTGTTCAACGTCGCCACCGATGTGGCCGCCCCAGTGATCGGGTTGAATTTCAACAGCTCGTTGCTCGCAATCCGAATCCCCCAGACTGGCCCACCCAGCAAAGTCGTGTCGCTCGTCAGGTCGCCAACGTTGTCAAATCCGCTCGGACCAATCGCCGTCGCCGCACCGGTGCTCTGGTTCATCTTGTACAGCGGCGTCGTTGCGTTGAAATGCACCGAATACAACTCCGATGCCCCGGCAACTCCGACACCCACAAACAAACCGGCCACCCCAGCCAACATCCTCGTCCTCATTGTGTTTCCTCCTCAATGCCAATCACAAATCCAATTTCACTGGCCGCCGCTCACCCACACGCGAGCCGCTACGAACGGCCAAGACCACATATATAGCAGTCTTTTACTGCTATATCCATCTGGTCGTCAACTGGGATTCTTGTGAGATTCCGCTACACTCGCCTTTGCGCCCTCAGCCGCTTGCCTGGAAGGGACCAACATGTCGACCCATCGCGCCCGATTGCTTGCCTGCTCGTGCCTCGCGTTCGCCCTCGGTTGCGCACCCCGGCAAGACTTGGACTCGCAGTTCACTTCCATCTTCAACGGCCGCGACCTCACCGGATGGACCTACGCCACTCAGAATGGCAACCCTTACAAACAAGGCAAAGGTTACCAGGTCGAAGACGGCATTCTCTACTGCACCGAAACCGATGGCGGCAACCTCATGACCGAGAAGGAGTACTCCAATTTCACCCTTTCCTTCGATTTCAGACTCTCACCCGACTCCAACAACGGCATTGGCATTCGCGCTCCCCTGGACGGCCGAATCTCACGCACCGGCATGGAGATCCAGATCCTGGACGACGACTCCCCCAAACACAAAGACCTCAAGCCCTATCAGTTCCACGGCTCGATTTACGAAGTCCTCCCCGCCACACGCGGCCACCTCAAGCCCATCGGCCAGTGGAACCACCAGACCATTACCGCCAACGGCCGACAAATCACCGTCACCCTCAACGGCCACACCATCCTCAATGCCAACTTGGATGACGTCAAAGACCCCGAAATCCTGAAAATCCACCCCGGCCTGCAGCGTCCCTCAGGCCACATCGGCCTCCTGGGCCACGGTACTCGTGTGGAGTTCCGCAATCTCCGCGTCAGAGAACTCTAGCGAGCCAAGTCTCTTTTGTTTGCCTGTCTATTCCTGATCTTGCCGACGGTCTCCCGCTTGCCTTTAATCTCCAGTATGCGTTCCCCGCTCTCCGCCATCGACGCTCGCCTGTTGAACCTGCTGCAGCGGCAGATTCCGCTTACTCGCCGGCCATTCGCCGCCATTGCCGATCAGCTTCAACTTGCCGAATCGGAGGTCATCGCGCGTATCACCGCTCTGAAGTCCAAGCCCAGCCCTGTTATCCGGCAGATTTCCGCGATTTTCGACACCAAGTCCCTGGGTTATCAATCGACCCTGGTGGCGGCGCGCGTTTCTGAGGCAGATTTGGACCGTGCCGTTTCGGTCATCAATACTCACCCTGGCGTCACCCACAACTACTTGCGGAACCATCCGTTCAACCTCTGGTACACGCTGGCGGTGCCGCCTGATTCGCGTCTCGGGCTTGAGCGCACCCTCGACATCCTGCATCGCGAATCCAGTGCCTTGGCGACGCGCATATTCCCGACGTTGAAGCTCTACAAAATTGGGGTTTCTTTCGACTTATCGTCTGGCGCCGATCCTGTTGCGCGGTCATCTGATCCGGCGTTCTCCGAATCAGATCGCGTCGTCGGCAGTTCTTTTTCGGTATCGGCTGCCGACAAGCGAATGATTCGGGTGCTTCAAGAGGACTTGCCGCTGGTTTCGTGCCCTTACGACGTTTTGGCCGAGGAAGCGCAGGTCACGCCGGAGGAGTTTTTGGTGGCCGCTCAGACTTACCTGTCGCAGAAGCGTATGCGTCGCTTTGCCGCGGTCCTGCACCATCGCCAGGCCGGCTTCATCGCCAACCGGATGGGGGTGTGGAACGTGCGTGCGGGCCAGCAAGATGCTTTCGGGTCGACGGCTTCGAGCTTTGCCGCGGTTTCGCATTGTTATCTTCGTCCGACCTACGAGGACTGGCCGTACAGCATTTTCACGATGGTGCACGCCCCGACTGAGGGCGGCTGTGATGCCGTTCTTCGGGAGATTTCCATGGCAACCGGCGTGAAGGACTACCTGGCGCTGTATTCCTTGCGAGAGTACAAGAAGACACGGCTGCGGTATTTCACAGGCGAAATCGGTGACTGGGAAGAGCGTTGGCCGGGGGGATGAGATATTACTTGGATCACGGAACACCTTTGTTTGGAAATGCGGCGTGGTTGCCCCTAGACTTGGTTTGTTGTCGGCGGAGATCGCGACCTGGAGATAGGTGATGATCGACATCAGCGTTCTGTATGGCGGGCTCGAGACTCCAAGCACACCGCATCGCTATGGTCGACGGATCACACAGATTGACCCGCCCGCACACCAGCGTATGGCGGTTGCGAAGACGGCTGGGGATCGCCGGCCCATCGTGGTCTGGAACCTGACTCGCACATGCAACTTGAGGTGCATTCACTGTTACACGGACTCGGCGGCCGTCAGCTACCCGGACGAGCTATCGACGGACGAGGCGAAGTCCGTGCTGGATGATCTAGCGGCATTTGGCGTGCCGGCGGTTCTGTTCTCGGGCGGAGAGCCGCTGGTGCGGAAGGACCTGTTTGAGCTGGCCGCCCACGCTCGCGACGCCGGGCTGCATGTGGTGCTCTCGACGAACGGGACCCTGATCACTCGGGAGATTGCGGAGCGTTTTGTGGAGCTCAAGTTCGCGTACATCGGGATCAGTCTGGACAGCGCGGTTCCTGAAATCCATGACAAGTTTCGTGGTGTGGCGGGCGCGTTCCAGAAAACCATGGAGGGGTTCCGGCAGTGTGTGGGGGCGGGGCAGAAGGTGGGTCTTCGGCTGACGCTCACGCAGCACACCGCGAACAATCTGGACAGGCTCTTCGATTTCATCGAACGTGAGAGCATAGACCGGGCCTGTTTCTATCACCTTTGTCCTGCCGGGCGGGGCAAGGACCTGTCTGCGCTGTCTCCGGCGCAGTCGCGGAGGGCGATCGAGACAATCATTGATCGCACCGACGATCTGCTGCGCCGTGGTAAACGGGTGGAGATTCTGACGGTCGACAACCATTGTGACGGTCCCCACGTTTATCTCCGCATGCTTCGCGAGGGTAATCCTCGGGCGGCTCAGGTACTTGACATGCTCAGATGGAACGGGGGCGGTCGCTATTCAAGTGGCGTGGGGATCTCGAACATTGACTTTTGCGGGAATGTGCATGCCGACCAGTTCTCGATGTATCGGTCATTCGGGAACGTCAAGGAGCGTAAGTTCTCTGAGATCTGGCAAGACACGTCGAATCCGATCATGGCGGGGCTGAAGAACCGCTTGCCGTTGCTGCAAGGCCGCTGTGGCGGTTGCCGCTTCAAGGCGGTTTGTGGCGGGTCGTTGCGGGCGCGGGCGGAGATCGTCACGGGTGATCCGTGGGCGGCCGACCCGGCGTGCTACCTGACGGACGCGGAGATTGCCGGGGATCCGATTCCGCTCGTTGAAAGTGGTCAAGCGGCGGGTTGTGAGCGATAGCAGGCTTTTTCGGTGCGGGAGGGGTGGGGGTGGAACGACGGCACGATGCCCTGGGTTGGGGGCGGGCATTTCAGGGGCCGGCGCGGCGGGGCACGAAGCCACAATTGGGCTCTTCGGCCAGGTAGCTCCCTGAAGCAGCAAAGGCGCGTGCGCGGCAACCCATGCAGACCTTTTTGTACTCGCACAGGCCGCACTTTCCCTCGAGCTTTGAATCGTCGCGAAGGTCGAGGAATATGGGGCTTTGATTCCAGATGTCCGGCAGGGGCGTGGTCTTGACGTTGCCGGAGGTAATGGGCAGATAGCCGCACGGGAAGACTTCGCCGGTGTGAGAGACGAAACAGACCGCCTGGCCGGCGAGGCATCCCTTGGTCATGGCGGTCATGTCGCCTGCGCCGCCGGGGTGTCCCGGGTGGGCATTGGGGGCCAATGAACGATGCGGGTGAGCCGCAGGAGGCATGATCTGGCCGTCCGCTTTGGCTCGTTGTCTCATAATCCGGAAGTAGTGAGGCGCGCAGGTGGCTTTGAGGTGCAGTTTTCCTTCGAGGCTGCGGTCGTAGATCCAATTCATGGCTTGTTCATACTCGTCGGGCCGAAGCATGATTTGCTCGCTGAGGGACATTCCACAGCCGACGGGCACGAGCATGAAGATGTGGAGGGCATCTGCGCCGAGTTTGAGAGCCAGCTCGTACATTTGGTCGAGCTTGAGGTAGTTGTGCCTTGCGACGGTGGTATTCATCTGTACGGACACGCCGTACTCGCGCAGGAGGGTGAACCCTTTGACGGAGGCGTCGAAGGCGCCGTCGATGGCTCGGAAGCCGTCATGGGTGGCGGCATCGGGGCCGTCGAAGCTGATGGAGACCCGCCGGAATCCCACGTCGACCACCTTTTTGGCGATGGCGTCGTCCATGATAGTGCCGTTGGTCGCCAGAGCGATGGGCAGGCCGAGGTTTGTGGCTTCGGCGGCGAGATCGAACAGGTCGGGTCGCATGAGGGGCTCCCCGCCGGAGAAGACGAGGATGGGCCGGCCGGTCTGGGGCAGGGATCGGATCATGTCGACCGCCTGCCGGGTGGTCAGGTCGTCGTTTCCGATTGCGTGGGCGACGTCGAGTCGGCGGCAATGGACGCACGCCAGGTTACAGGCGGCGGTGGTTTCCCAGAACAGAAGGCGCAGGGGCATCGTTCGTTCGCCGGTCTGGGATTGACCGGCCGAGCGGGTCTGCGTGCTGTCGGTCGTCATGGACTGATCCTCCAGGCTCATTGGGTTTCGGTCGGCCTGTCACAGCCGATCATAGGCATCGTGACGTCCGATTGGCGCGAATCAGGCGGGACGGGTGGGTGACGGGCAACGGCATGGCATCAGAACAGCAGCTTAAGCAGATAATCCAGGCGGCCGGTCAGCACAAGCCTTCGGCCGGAGTATTTCATCACCTGGCGGATCTGTTGTCGATAGGCCGGATGATAGCAGTGACGCGGGCAATGTTTGCAGGCGGGTTTGGGTTGGATCGGACAACGAGATCGCTTGACAAACGCATGGGCCAGCAGTTTTGTGCATTGTGCGCAGAGGGTGAGGGGCTTGGCGGCGATGGCCTCGACGTCGTGGGTCTTGAGGCGTACCGGAGCCTTGGCCGCACCCGGGTGTCGGTATTTGCAGTAAACGCTGATAAACAGCGAGAGAGTCTTGAGGTCACGAGTTATCTCATCGCGTCCGGGCATGGATGCGGATCTACCTGGCCGGGTTCGGGCGACGGAACTCGGGTGAGTGATTTGTAGTAGGCCTGGTGAGACAAGACAAGCTGCTTCGGCATTTTGGCGGCGGACGGCAATGGGTTGAGGGCGGTTCGATCAGATGACGAGTTGCAGTTGGGCGCGGATGTAGAGCATTTCCTGGTCCGTGGCAGTCGGGATACCGAGGTTTGTGGCACGGATGGGCGAACCGTTGGGCAGAAAACCGACGTCGACGGTGATTTTGGCGCGATGTCCGGCGTTGCCGTCCTTGCCCAGGTAGTAGTTCACGCCGGCGGTGATTTCGTGGAAGGCATCCTCGGTATAGGACGGTCGGAAATCGCCGTCGAGTTTGGTCAGGTCATACCTGGCGAAGATCTCCCAGTGGCGGTCGATTGCCCATCCAGCCTGGGCGAGGGCTCCCCAATTGAGTCGATCATCGCCGATGCCGCTGTCGCGGAAGGACGTGTAGTCAGAGGTGATCGCTGCGAAGAGTCCGATGGCCGGCGACGGCAGTTCCCACTGGACATCCAGCGCCGAGAACGCGCGGTCTCCACCGACGGCATCGGCGGTCCCATCGGAGAACTGACCTTGTGTCAAGTCTGTGCCGGCCCCGATAACGAGCAGACTCTCCCTGGTATTGCGGGCCGTGAAGTCCCTGTAATCCTTCCACCCGCCCGTAGCCTTCCATTCCACCCTGCCGGACACACCGAAATACTCGAGCGCAGCCACATCCGCCGGCGAATCGACGAAGGGCGTATTCTGGCTGAGGGCCCCGTCATGGAGGGCGACGTTGAAACGGACCGGTCTGGCATCCTCAGCGAAGAGCACAGCCACGCCCTGCACCTTGTCGAACGCCCCTTCCATCAGGACCTCGTTCATCAGCGATTTTTCGGCGGCGAGTTGTCTTTTGAAACCGGCGGTAAACTCGTGGTACACATCGTCGTTGAACTGGCCGGCTTTGATGGCCCATGGGCTGCCGGAGAAGCTGTATTGCGCGAAGGCCTCGTCGAGTTCGGGTTCGCCGCCGTTGGCAGGGGTTTTCCAGACGAAGCAGTAGGCGAGATTGGGCGAAATGATGGTTCCCGCAAACTCCAGCTCAATGCGACGGATAGAGAAGCCATTTTGCCAGCCATCGGGATGATTGGCGTCATCGTTGACCCAGCTGGTGGTGCTTCGGAAGATGGTGGCGATGGAGGGGCGGAATTCGAAGTTACCGCTGCGGATGAAGAAGCCGTCGTCATAACCGGCTGTCAGTTCGCCATTGTTCGCCAGGATCCGGCTGCGGCGTTCGGCGTCGCGCAGGACCGCGTCAACCGTCGCGGCCAGTTCGTTGTGGCCGGCGGCCCGTCTGGCTTCCAAGTCAGCGACCTTTGCCTCCAGATCGGCCAGTTTTCTCGACCGATCGTGTTGCTCAATTCCGCTCGCCATCCCAGCCAATGCCATGGTCATCGCCGCTGCAGCGTAATTTCGATAGAACATGAGCCCGCTCCTTCCGCCAAGTTTGATTGGTATTGAAGCAACCGACTGCTTCCCCCTCATCAGACGGGATCTCCCATTGACGCGACACCACACCCAGCTACGCGGCTCACTTGCGACCTTCGAGAATCCCCAGCGCATCGTTAATCGCCTGGGGCATCTTGGCCGCCACTGCCTGATAGTCCACCGCCATCGGTTTGACCTCCTTGGCGTCGGCGCGCACGGAATATTTGGCGAAACCCGCGGCGATCATCTGTTTCTCGACTTCTTCGGACAGCAGATAGTCGATGAGCTTTCTGGCGTTATCGGCGTGTTTGGCGCCGGCGACCAACGCGACGGTGGTTGGCACCGTGAGCGTGCCCTGGGCATCCTGGTCGGGCAGTCGCATCGCGACTTTGCCGCCGGCCTGCTGGGCATTAACCACGTCATCGTTGTCCGTGAGGCCGGCCCAGATTTGTCCGCTGTTGATGTGCTTGACGACTTCGGAGTTCCCACCGAGGAGCTTGATGTCGTTCTTCTTGAGATCCGTCAGAAGTTGCCGGGCCTTTTGGTCGCCCAGGAGGACATAGAGCGCGGCGACGTGTCCGCCGGTGGTTCCCACGGAGGGTCGGGCCATGGCGATTCTGCCTTTGAGTTCGGGATTGAGCAGATCAGCGATGCCTTTGACGGCTGCAATCTTTGCAGCGCCTTGGCCGGAATCGGCCAGACCGAGAACCCTGACGCGAAGTCCGGAGGAGGCCCAACGGTCTTGCGCGTCCTTGTACATAGCCGGGATCGACGCCGCGGTTGGCGACCGATAGGGAGCGAGGGCGCCTTTGTCAGCCAAGTTGATGGTGTAGAACGGCTCGTTGCCCCAGTAGACGTCGGCTTGTGGATTGGCCTTTTCGGCCTCGAGTTTTGCCGCGAGGCCGGCGGTTTTCGAGGCTTCAGCATCCGTCACCAGAACCACGGCAATTCCCGTGCGTTTTTCGAACTCCTGGAGGATCGGTCTTGCAACCGGATCATCCACGCTGGTGTAGATGACCACTTTTTTTCCCGGCGTTTTGTCGGACCCTCCGCAACCGCCGGCAGTGGCAATTGTCGCGAAGGCGATCGTCAACAGGATCGAGACAGAAGAAATGCGCATGGGATCTTGACCTTCCCTTCTGTGGCTCATGCCCGGAACATGCATAAGGGGAGTGTGCCCGAAGCTACACGATCTTGCGTCAGCGATCAAGCGGCCGTTTTGTGGCGGCGTGGGAGGATTGGCGGATAATGGTGGGGATGTCGATGACACCCCGCCAGCGCTGGCTTGCGCTGTTCCAAGGCGAGCAGCCCGATCGCATCCCCACGGACTTCTGGTCGACGCCGGAAGTGCTTTCCCGGCTGAAGCGAGAATTGGGCTGTGTCGATGACGACGCGCTGTATGGGCGGCTCCATATCGACCGTCCGCGTCCGGTTGCGCCGAGGTGCAGGCTACCCCATCATCCCGACGACCCTGCCGCGGACATTTGGGGAGTGCGCTACCGGAGCGTCAACTACGGCACCGGGAGCTACGATGAGGCGACGCACCATCCGCTGGCGAGGATGACTCGGGTATCGGAGATTCGCGCGTTCCGCTGGCCGAGCCCTGACGATTACGATTATGCGCCGGTATCGGACGCGTTGGAAGAAGATGACGGATCGCGCGCGATACTGGCATGCCACTATGAGCCGTTTCTGCTGTATTGCAGTCTTCGTGGGATGGAGCTGGCTTATGAGGATCTGCTGCTGTCTCCGGAGATTGCGGAGGCTGCGTTGGGCCGGATATTCGATTTCTATTGGGAGTACAACCGGCGAGTATTCGAGGCGGGCAAGGGCAGGATCGACTTGACCTACATTGCGGAGGATCTTGGCAGCCAGACGGGTCCCCTGTTCAGCCTCGGAACATATCGACGCTTCCTGCTGCCGAATCAGAAGAAGATGGCAGATCTGGCGCGTTCCTTTGGCGTGCACATCTTCTATCACACGGACGGCGCGGCCCGGCCGTTCATTCCGGACCTGATTGACGTCGTGGGGATTGAGTTGCTGAATCCGATTCAGTGGCGTTGTCCCGGAATGGAGCGGGAGTCCCTGGTCCGTGATTTCGGCGGGAACGTCATTTTCCACGGCGCGATTGACAATCAGCAGACTTTGCCGTTCGGCTCGCCGCAGGATGTGGCCGACCAGGTAAAGGAATGTGTCGAGGTATTCAGGAACTCGCGTTGGATCTGCGCGCCTTGCCACAATATCCAGCCGGTCACATCGACCGCGAACATTGTGGCGATGTATGAGACGATTCACGCGGTGGGCGGGGGGTTCTAGTTCTTGTTGTTGTCCTGCTTTTTCGAGTGTCGCAGATGATCCTTGAAATTGCCGGCGTAAGCTTCCATGAGTTTTGGTTTGTTCTTGATGACGAGGACATTATCCGCCGTGGAGTCCTCATCGCCATCGGAGAAGTTGAAGCTCCCGGTAATGACGGTTTTCCCATCAATCAGGATCACCTTGTTGTGTGCTTTCTCGTGCTCGGCATCAACATAAGTGTCGATGCCTTTTTTGGTCAGGAAGCCGGACTCCGATTTTCCCTCGGCCTTGGCGCTGTCGATGATCACGGTGACCTTCACACCCATTTTCTTGGCATCGACGAGGGCCTTGGCGATCTTCTCGGAGCTGAAGGAATACGCCTGTACGAGGATGTATTTCTGCGCCCCGCGGATTTCGCCGATGATCAGTTTTCGGCAATCCGTCTCGGGCGAGAAGAAGACCGCCACGCCATCTTCAGCGCCCGCTGGATGATACCCACTGATCGCGGTTTCCTTCTCACAGCCAGCGATGAGCAAGATCGCCATCGAAAACACCACGGGGCATTTGAGCATCACAGACCCTCACAAAGGACCGCAGCCATCTTACCATGTCTCGGCGCTACGGATGCGCATGCTTGCATGGTCTCTTGTACGTCGCTAAAGTCCTTTCGTTTCAACAGGTGCCCGGCCAATGTGATTGCCGGGTGAAAAGGGAAGCGTGGTGATCCCGAGTTTGGGTTCGGGAGAGGCCACCGCGGACGCGCCGCCGTAATGGGCATGTGCACAGTTCTCCGCCACGTCACTGCTGATCGTCGCGATCGGCGGGAAGACCAGCGGGAGAGACGCCCAGAAGCCGGAAGACCTGCCTGTTGGTGTTCGGACGCACGACCTCGCGCAACGGAGTGCACCATGGACAAAGGGACGGTCTTCTACCTATCGGTCTGCCGGGGCATCTCGAACCCCAACGGCCAGAGGCCCATCACCTATTACGGCAAGGTTTATCGCATTCCGCGTTCGGAGCATGGGACGATCCGGCAGCTCGAGTGGGAGATGACGCCCGACGACTTGCTGGCGGACCTGCGGGCCGAACATGGCCAGTCGCTCGATCTGATGCCGGACGGGGTGATTGAGCGATTTGAGACCTACGATCGGGATTCGGGCGACGTCTGGGTGATGTACCGCGTGCCGTGCTGCACGTAGAATGATCCGGATGGCGCCGCATGCCTGAGCCACTGGACTATTATCGTTCGCCGACACTTGGCTTGCCTCCCCGAGTCCCGGTGGTCCTGGCCGTGCTGGCGGCCACCTGTTTTTTTGCGCCGTTTGGTCTCATTTATGCCTTGCGGCACTTTCACCGGATGGAATCCCCGGTCACCGGTCTGACCGTCGCCTGGGTTGTGCTGATCGCGTTGATTCTCTGGCTGGCTTCCTCGGCAATCGGACTGTGCGGGGCGATCACGGGAGTGATGGCACTTCGCCGTGACAAGCCGACGTTTTGGCTGGTGTTCGCCACGGCCGTAAGTGGGACGGTTGCGCTTTTCGACCTCGTGGCCGTCGCGGCCGGTTTTTTGCGTACGTTTCGGTTGGGCTGAGGCGCAGGCAGCGCGGGCCGGTCGAGGGAGTATGGTATGTGGGCGGGGCAGTCCGTTTTTGGCAGGTAACGATGGAGAGCTTCTTATGCATGCAAAGTGGATGTTGCTCGTGGTTGGGCTCTTTCTGGCAACCGCGGGTCGTGCCGCGGATTCCGGGAACGTCGCATTCACGGAAGCGGAGAGAGCCGGGATCGATTTCCAGATCCAGGGCGAATATGTTGGGCAGTTAGCCGACGGTTCGAAGATTGCCGCACAGGTCATTGCGTTGGGCAACGGGGCGTTCACCGCGATTTTGCTCCCCGGCGGGTTGCCCGGGGACGGTTGGAACGCCAAGGATCGTTTGGAGGCAGCCGGGAAACTTGACGGCAAGTCCGCGACGTTTACCGGCGATGATCTTGCCGCGTCCGCGGACGGCCAGGTCTTCACGGGCCGGATGGGGCCGGAGAAACTCGATCTGAAGAAGGTTGTCCGTCACAGCTCGACCGAAGGAGCCAAGCCTCCCGCTGGAGCGTTAGTTCTTTTTGATGGAAGCAAGTCTGACGAATTGGACAACCCGAAGGTGGATGGCCGCGGACTTCTGGAAGCGGGCGTGACAACGAAGCGGGCGTATGGGGATTTCAAGCTGCATGTTGAGTTTTTGCTGCCATTCATGCCCGGGGCTCGCGGGCAAGGGCGAGCCAACAGCGGCGTGTACATTCAGCGTCGATACGAGATCCAGATTCTCGACTCCTTCGGCCTGACCCCCAAGAACAACGACTGCGCCGCGATCTACACGCGCATCGCGCCTTCGCTGAACATGTGTTATCCGCCGTTGTCATGGCAAACGTACGACATCGACTTCACCGCCGCCCAATGGGATGCCGACGGCAAGAAGATCGCACCTGCCGTCGTGACGGTGAGACACAATGGGGTCGTCGTCCACGACAGAGTCCGAATTCCGGGAAAGACCGGCGCCGGGCAACCGGAAGGGGCAAGCCCGCTGCCGATCAACTTCCAGAACCACAACAACCCTGTTTTCTTCCGCAACATCTGGGTTTTGGAGCAGCGTTGATCTGGCCGGGGCGGCGCGTGTCGGCCATTCTCCGCTCACAGTTCCGATGCGCAAGTGCTTCGTTCGACGTGGTTTTTATCTTCGAGGCATCCGCGGCATGGGACATCCCGTCGATCCGAAGATTGGCTCAGCCAGGGGACTGCTTAAGGCTGGGTTGGGCCGCCCGCTGACTGCCGGGGAGCGGATGCTCAGGAATCCGAATTTGAATAATTTCGTTGACTCGCCTGGCTTTCGAGGCGAGACTATACGTGCGTTTCCGGCGATTCCGCACGGATGTGGGTGTGCGAGGCAGTGGGTTCAGCGATGTGGGTGATTTCCTTCGCGGGCCCTTTCAAGGATCGTGGTTGGGTGACCTCAAATAACAATGAGTCGGGTTGTGCAGCGGTGGCCATAGGTCAGAGCTGACACTTGACACACCACTGCGAGCCGGTTCTTGAGGAGTGCATCATGTGCCTGTTCAGTAAAAAGGGGCTGGCGGCGTATGCAGTCTGTGTGTGCGTCTTTACGGCATCCTGGTGCTGGGCCGACACTGTTCTGTCGAGCGGTTTTCTGGTTACGGACGAGCCGAACGGCGTGGCGGCGACGTATCAGTGGCGCAGCGACTACAGTGCGGCCACGAATGACGGGTTCAAGATCGCCTGGACGATCACCCAGACCGCCAACGTGAGTTTCCCGGTGCATTACCGGTATGAGATTACCAACGCATCGGGCGGCGATCTGCTGAAGGACCTGAGCCACATCATCATTCAGGTATCTGGAAACTTCACCTGCGACGACATCAGCCCCGGGGCGACACCGCACACGTACGTGTCGTCGGGCAACAGCGGGAGCAACCCGAATATGCCGGCACCGGTTTTCGGCATCAAGTTCACGCCGACGACGGACGCGGAGAAGGCGCAGTTTGTGATCGAGTTTGACTCAACCCGTGGCCCCGTTCTCGGCAACTTCTATGCCAAGGACGGGAATGCGGGCCCGGTCACGGCGTGGAACACGGGCCTGTCGGACCCCGAGAACGGGATGTTCATCATGCGTCCGGACGGCAAGTTCAGCCCCGCCATTCCCTTGCCAGGCGCCCTCTGGGCCGGCTTGGGACTGATGAGCATGGTCGCCCTTCGTCGCGTGCGAGCCGCTGTGTAGGATCGTTGGAAGACGGGGGCAGGAAACGGTATCGGAGCACCTTCTTTTGCAGGAACGACGTCGGCCACTGACAGGAGTGGTCGGCGTTTTTCTTTGCGGTTTTTGGGCGGGCCCGCCGAAGCCGATCGTCGCCGAAATAAGCGGATATCCGGCAAAACATGCCCCAAGAGGACAGAGATTATAGTCCTAATATCCTCTTGCCTGTTAGCAACTTGCGCATTTCATCATTGGCGTACCGAAAGTGTGCTATATTCGCGCTGATATTGCGCATTTCTCCATTGACGTCTTCAGGATTGAGGCCATATTGTAGGGACCACTCGAAGCAGCTTGGTCAATCCACAAGGATGCGCCGGGTTGTGAGTGTTGGGTTGCCGCGAAGTGGGTGAAGGTCTTTGCGGTTCAACTGTTGTGTTAGGTGTATCAAGCAAGGCGATACGTCTGGACGCATGTTGACTCTGTCCATGTTGGTAGATGGAAAGCGTGTCAGCGTCGGCAGATGTGTATGAAGGGAGAAATGCAGTGTTAAGCATGCTAAGGAAGAGATTGGCTCCGGTGGTTGGTGCCGTTTTGTTGGCGATGACGGCATCTTGGACGTTGGCGGATACCGTTGTCGCAGAGGGATTCCTCGTCACGGATGAGGCTAATGGCGTCGCGGCGACGAATCAGTGGCGCAGCGACTACAGTGCGGCCACGAATGACGGGTTCAAGATCGCCTGGTACATAACGAAGACGGACAGCGCTGATTTTCCGTATCATTACAAGTATACGATCAGCAATGCCGCGGGTGGCGAACTGCTTCAGAAGAGCTTGAGCCATGTCATTATCGAGGTGTCTGGGAATTTCAAGAGCTCGGACATCAGCACGGGTGCAAGCCCCAAGTGGTATGACGCGACAAGCAACGGCAACTCGAACCCCAACATGCCGGCGGCGATTTTCGGCATCAAGTTCGAAGGCAGTCTTGGTCAATACGCCGTGATCGAGTTCGACTCGACCAAGATTCCAGTGCTGGGCAACTTCTATGCGAAGGGTGGCAAGAGTAACGGCACATGGATGACCGCTTGGAATACGTTCATGGATGATCCGAATGGGCTGCGGATTATGCGTCCCGACAGCGCTTTCAGCCCGCCGCCGGTGCCGCTGCCAGCCGCTGTGTGGTGTGGTATCGCGTTGATGGGAACCCTGGGCCTGCGTAGGGTTTTTGCCAAGTAACGAAAGCAAAGAGTCCGCCGCGGCGGTTTCATAGAATTGACTAGCTGCCCGCTGACCGAGAGGCCAGCGGGCATTTTTTGCGCTTTTTATTTTTTTATCGGACCAGCGTGTCTTGTTTCTATTCTGTAAGCCAATAATAGACACAACTTTAGGGCCAGTGATGAAGTTGATCCGCAGAGTTGACCCAAACTTCCGGCATCATCCGGTTTGCCTCGGCCTCAAGTACATCGTAGGTTGTTATTTGGAATGGGTGCGTAGCACATCGTAATTGAGGCTGTTTCATGATGTTGTACCATAGTTCAAGATCGAGGGGTGATCGTTCGCGCAGAGATAATGTAGGGTCCGCTCGCTTGCAGCCGGTGGAGATTTCGCCTCTGGAGCCGCGTTTGTTGCTTCAAGGTGTTGTCGCTGAAGCGAAGATCCACCCTTCGCCTCACACAAGGGCGGCGCACTTTGACAAGGTGCATAAGGCAGCCCGGATGTTGGGAGGAAGCAGCACGACGAGTTCAACGACTACGGCGATGGCAGTGGGGAGCAGCCTGCTCACAAGCGTGCCGGTGTTGAATAGCAAACCCGGTGCATCGGCCAAGCTGTACTTGGATTTTGACGGCGAGGCCGCGACATACTGGGACGGATACAATGTGACGGCCACTCCGGCGTACGATCAGGATTACGATCCGACGACGTTCAGTGACGCGGAGTTGGAGTCGATCCGGCAGATCTGGGCACGTGTGAGCGAGAAGTACTCGCCGTTCAACATCAATGTAACGACGGTGGACCCAGGCACGTATGCGAACAAGGTGGCTTTGAAGGTGGTGATCGGGGGGAACGGTTCGTGGACCGGGGGGACGTATGGAGGGGTCGCGTACATCGGGTCGTTTTACACGGCGGACGCGAACGTGGTCTATGTGTTCCCGGACAATCTTGGGAAGGGGTCTCCCAAGTACACGGCCGAGGCAATCTCGCACGAATCGGGGCACGGTTTCGGGCTGGACCACCACTCCAGTTTTGATTCCACCGGGAAGAAGATCAGCGAGTACAACTCCGGGAACAGTCTTGTTGCACCCGTGATGGGCAGCAGCTACTACGCAGCCCGGGGACTTTGGCTGAACACGGCCGCGACAAGCTACACCGTATACCAGGATGATCTGGCGATTCTGTCGGGCACGAGCAACGGATTCGGGTACAGCGCAGACGCCGTCGGGTCTTCCATTTCCACCGCTTCGGCACTGGTCGTCTCCGGCTCAAGCGTTTATGGATCCGGCATTATTGAGAAGATGACGGATCGCGACTATTTCTCGTTCACGACGGACGCCGGCGTCGTTTCATTCACCGGCGAGGTTGCGGCGTACGGTCCGACGCTTGACCTGAAGCTGGAGCTTTGGTCGGCCGGAGGGACATTGCTGGCCAGCGCCGACAGCAGTTCCTTGGGCGAGACGCTGTCGATGTCGTTGCCGGCGGGATCCTACTGCGTAGCCGTGGCCAGCCACGGTTTGTACGGCGACGTCGGTCAATACACAATCAGGGGGAGCATCGTGACGCCCGCGGACTACGTAGCGGCTCCGGGGAATCTGGCCGCGATGGTGACATCCGCATCGCAGATCACGCTGGCGTGGAACGACAGGTCCGACAACGAGGACTCCTTCGTGATCCAGCGCAGCGTTGACGATGGCAGCACCTGGAGCGACCTTGCGGCAACGGCCGCTAATGTGACGAGCTACGAGGACTTTGCGGTCCTGCGTGGCACGACCTACACCTACCGCGTTTATGCGAGAGGCCCTGCCGACTCGGAATATTCAAACACCGCAAAGGCAACGACGGTTCCGGCAATGCCGGCAGGCCTGATTGCCACCGCGGTTTCGACAAGCCAGATTAACCTGATCTGGTCCGACGTTACAGGCGAAACAGGTTATCGCATCGAGCGTTCGGTGGACGGCCACTTCGACTGGTCGGCGATCGGCTCGGTCGCGGCTGATGTCACGAGCTTTCAGGACACGGGGCTTGCGATGGGCGGCACATACTACTACCGAGTGTTCGCCATGGGCATGGCCGACGATTCGCAGGCCAGCAATGCGGCTAGCGCGACCACGCAGGTTCTGTCGGTGCCCGCGGCTCCAAGCAATCTGATCGCGACCGCCATTTCGAAGAACAAGATCCAGTTGACTTGGGTGGATAATGCCAACAATGAGAGCGGCTTCACAATCCAGCGATCGACGGACAATGTCAAGTTCGTCACGATCGCGACGGTTGCGGCCAACACCGCAAGCTACACTAATTCCGGCCTGAAGAAGGGCAAGTACTACTACCGAATCAGCGCCTACAACGAGGTCGGCAGTTCGGCCTTTACAGCGGTCTCGGTTGCGTCGCTGGGCCAGCCGGTCGGCGTGAAGGCTCTGGCCGGGTCCTGGATGTCGCTCTTTTCGACCAAGCTGATCGGCAGAGATCGCGATTCGTTCAGGCTCTAGTCATTCCCGACAATCTGCCGGGATTCGGACGACGGCGGCAAAAGCCGATCTTTCGAATCCCGTGTTTTTTTGGCGTGTTGCTGATGTGCGGAACCGGCGTATGGCAACATGCTTGGGGGTTTTTGAGTATTGACTACGGGTAACGGGTGTTTCCGGTCGTTCTTGCATGGCCGGGATTCACTGTTATCCTCCGTTCGATTGCCAGGCCAACTACTGTCGACTATAGCTCAGGAGATCAACTAATGACCGCACGTAATTCGCTGACCCGTCGCGATCTGATCAAGCGTGCCGCAGCGTTCAGCACCGCGATTGCTTTTCCGACGATCATTCCCGCCTCGGCGCTCGGGGCTGCCGGCAGGCCGTCGCCGTCAAACCGCATTGTGGTCGGTTGCATCGGGGTCGGTGGCCAGGGCAATTCAAACCTGGGTGGTTTTCTGGGCGATTCGTCGTGCCAGGTCGTCGCCGTTGCGGATGTTGACCGCAAGAACGCGGAGGGGACGAAGAACCGGATCAATCAGCACTACAGGAACACGGACTGTGTGGCCTACAAGGACTTTCGCGAGCTTTGCGCCCGCACGGACATTGATGTGGTGTCGATGGCCACCCCGGACCACTGGCACGCGATAACCGCGATCACTGCGTTGAAGTCAGGCAAGGACATGTATGGCGAGAAGCCCTTCTCGCATGATCTTCGCGAAGGCCGGGCGATGTGCGAAGCGGTAAAGCAATACGGCCGAATCTGGCAGACGGGGTCGTGGCAGCGATCCACCGGTGATTTCCGTTTCGCCTGCGAATTGGTTCAGAACGGGTACATCGGCAAGGTGCACACGGTCGAAGTGGGGCTGCCGACAGGTGGGGCCGGCGGCTTTGCGAAGTTCTGTGATCCGCCTGCGGACATGGACTACGATTTCTGGTGTGGTCCGGCGCCGTACGCTCCCTATTCGCCGGATCGGACGCATTGGAACTGGCGGTGGCAACTTGATTACGGCGGCGGCCAGATGATGGACTGGATCGGTCACCACGGCGATATCGCTCAGTGGGGCATGGGCACGCAATATACGGGTCCGGTCGAGGTTGAACCGGTGTATTGTGACTGGCCGAGGGAAGGCATTTGGGACGCACCGACTCGCTACCGTTATATCGCGACATACAAAAACGGGGTGAAGTTCATCGTAGCGAACGCGGAAGGCGGCATCCGGATGGGTGCAAGGTGGATCGGTGACAAGGGTTGGGTGTGGGTGGATCGCGGGGGCTTTGACACATCGCCGAAGGAACTGAAGAAGGTGAAACTGAGCCCGAACGAGATTCACCTTTACAATTCGCAGAATCACATCGGAAACTTCATTGAGTGCGTGAAGACTCGTAGGCCGACGATCACGCCCGCGGAGGTGGCCCATCGGTCGGCCAGTCTTGGCCATGTCGGGCTGATCGCGTTGAAGGTGGGCCGGAAGATCCGCTTCAACCCCGACACGGAGGAGATTTTGGGCGATGCGGCTGCGTCACAACTGCTGGGTCGTGCGAATCGGCAACCCTGGCACATGGTTTGAGTCCACCGATCACTGGCTATTGGCTGCTGTCCACGACCGAGATATTGGAGCAAAGAACATGAACACCCTTCACCGCATAGTACCCTTGCTCATAGCAGGTCTGCTGATTTCGACATTCGTCGGCGCACAGGATGCCGGCGATCCGTTTGCCAAGATCATCACGTACAGCATGGATCAGAGTCGCAAGGACTGCGCGGCAGTCGAGGCGGAAATCCGCAAGGCCACCGTGTCGCAGTACCCGGCGATCGAGGCGAAGCTTCTGGATGCGCTGAGGAGCCCGGACGCGACGGTGGACTGCAAGAATTTCGTATGCCGACAACTGGCCGCAGTTGGCTCACCGGTCTGCGTGCCGGTCGTGGCGCCTCTGTTGCTGGATGAAGAGACCTCTCATATGGCTCGTTTCGCCCTGGAGCCTAACGCGTCGCCGGCGGCAGCGGCGGCTCTTCGCGCGGCATTGTCTCAGGCCAAGGGAAAGGTCCTGATTGGGATAATCAGTTCCATCGGTGCCCGTCGCGACGCCGAGGCGGTCAGCGCGTTGGCCAGCCTTGTTGGCAGCGACGATCAGGCGGTGGCGCACGCGGCGATTGTCGCAATCGGAGAAATTGGGACGGCGGACGCCATCAAGGCGTTGGATGCCGCCAAGGTCCCCCAAGAATTGCGGGCAGCGGTTGCGACTGCCCAGATTACCGCAGCGAAGCATCTGGCTTCGGAGAACAAGACGCAGACGGCGATTGCGGTATATAAGGGTTTGGCTACTCCCGCACAACCAAAACAGATCCAGATAGCGGCGACTCGCGGGCTGATCGGGACACTGGACAAAGCCGCGGCCGCGCAACTGATCGTGCAGACGATGCAATCGGATGACATCACGTTGCGTTCGGCGCCACTGGCGGCGATTCAGGACCCCAGCGAGACGGCGCTTCGGAATTCGCTGGCAGACCAATTGCCGACTTTCAAGGCGGATGCACAACTGGCGTTGTTGTCGGTGCTCGGTAACCAGAAGGATGTTGCCCTTCGCGCGGCGCTACTGAAGATCCTCGACCAAAGCAAAGATGGCCCCGTCCGGGCTGCGGCGATCGAGGGCTTGGCGACGCACGGACAGGCGGCCGATGTTCCGACACTGGTCAAGCTGGCGGCTGCGGGATCTGCTGACAGCGGTCCAGCGCGGAAGGCATTGGAGCGACTTGGCGTTGCCGGAATCGATAGTGCTCTGATCGAGCAGGCTCAGACGGGCGATGCGGCAACACAGGTTGTGGTAATTAACGTGATTGCCGCTCGCCGGGAGGCGGCGGCGATGGACACACTGGTCAAACTGATGGCCAGCGCCGATCCCGCGGTCGCATCGGAAGCTGTCAAGGCGATCTCATCACTAGGCACAACATCGCAACTTCCGCAGTTGACGGCGATCATCACAGGAACCAGCCAGGCCAATTTGCGGACGTCCGCAGAGAACACGGCAAAAGCGATTTGCTCGCGAGCCGCGGACAAGGCCACCGCCGCCAAAACCATACTCGCCGCCGTCGAGGCAGCCAGATCGGCTCAAGCCCGCACCTCGCTATTGCGGATTCTCTCTCGCGTGCCGACCCCCGACGCGCTCGCCGCGGTCCAGAAGGCGATGAAGGACCCTGACAAGGAAGTTGCCGACGCCGCCACTCGGGAGTTGATCGACTGGCCCGATGTTGCAGCAGCCGGGGCAATCCTGGACTTGGCCAAGTCCAGCACGGCAGAGCGAGACGTTGTGCTCGCCCTTCGGGGTGCGATACGCTTGGGGGCTGTCCAGGACCAGCCGGCATCCCAGCGATTGGCCATCTACGCGGGCGTACTCGAGATTGCCAAGCGCCCGGAGGAGAAGAGGCAGGCGCTGGCTGGCTTGGGAGACGTTGTTTCCGTCGGCTCTCTGGAACTGGTGCAGAGGCACCTGAAGGATACCGAGCTTGCGAACGACGCCGCTAGGGCTGGCATTCGCGTTGCGCGTCAGCTTGGCAGTATCGACCCTGAAAAAGCCAAGTCCGCGCTGAACGAAATGAAAGTCGCTATCTCCTCTGATGAGCTCAGAAAGCAGGTCGATGAAGCGATCGCCTCCGTATCGAGTGGTCTGATGGTGAACGGTTACATCACGGCCTTTGCGGTGTCCGGTCCCTACAGTCAGGAAGGCAAGGAGGCGGGGGAGCTGTTTGACATCGCGTTTGCACCCGAACAGCCAAACGCTGCCGTCACGTGGCGACCGATCCGAGCGGAAGGCAGCCCCGCGATTGTGCATTTGGACAAGGCAATCGGAGGCCAGCAGCGAGTGGCTTACCTCCGGGTCGTGGTCACGTCGGCCACCGCTCAGCCCGCGCAACTCGAGCTTGGCAGCGACGATGGCATCAAAGTCATGCAGAACAACCGCCGCGTCTTCGCGAATAATGTCGTTCGCCCCACCAGCCCAGGGTCGGACAAAGTGAAGATCAATCTGGTCGCCGGCGTCAACACGTTTCTGTTCAAGGTAACACAGGGAGGTGGCGAGTGGTCCGCCTGCTGCCGCCTCGTTGCGCCCGATGGTTCGGCCCTGCAGGGCATCTCGGTTTCCGCGCCGGTTGAGAAGTGATAGCCTCGTATACCCTGACGCCCGCGGCATTGCCGCGGGCTTTTTTTGCGCCTGCGAGCGACAATCCCCCGCAGCTACGGTGAAAATGGGTAATGAGCGGCGACCTGTCTGTGCCTCAGATCACCCCTTTGCACCCAGCCGCTTTGCGCCATTCCCCGATGCACATTCGGCAACGTCGCTTTCTTTCCTGTCGTCAACGACAATATCGCGCGGATCGGCACAATGTCCATCGCGGTCACCGACAGGATCGCCACCGACCACACCACGTCTGGTTCATGCTGACCTCGGGTGCATGACCGCTCCACTCCAGCTAGCTTCGGCGCGGCAATGAACAAGCCGCCTGTGTGCTTGATTCTTCGTACGGTCGGCTTATTCTTCTCCCACCTATGGCCCACATTCGCCCGTTCACTGCCGTCCGCTATGCCAACCGCTTGGCCAAGGATTTCTCCAACCTCATTGCCCCCCCTTATGACGTCCTCAATGAACACGGCAAAGCTGCACTCCAAGCCCGCCACCCCAATAACATCGTAACCATCGATCTGCCCCATCTGCCTCCCAAAACCGTTGGCCCAGACTCGGTTTACGAACAGGCCAACCTTACACTCCACGCCTGGCTCAACGCCAACATCCTCGCCAGAGATCCCCGCCCCGCACTCTACCCCTACATGCAGACGTACGAGCATCACGGCCGGACCTTCCACCGCCGGGGATTCTTCGCGCTCGTCCGACTTTCACCTTTCGGCCAAGGTCAGGTTGTACCCCACGAGAGAACCCACGCCGAACCCATCGAAGATCGCCTTAAACTCATGCGCTTCACCAGTGCGCAGCTTTCGCCCATCTTCGGCCTCTTCAATGATCCCAAGAACGAAGTCACTAATCTCCTCTACCACAATATCGCCCGCCCAATCTGCTCCGCGGATCTTGATGGCATCCGCAACGACCTCTGGGCCGTCCCTGATGCTGAGATCGAAACGAAGGTCATCGACCTCTTCGGCCACAAACCTGTCTACATCGCCGACGGGCACCACCGCTACACCACCGCGCTCAAATACCAGGAAGAAATCCGTCAACAGCTTGGCGGCAAGCTCCCCGAATCCCACCCCGCCAATTGGTGCCTCTTTTCATTGGTCTCCATGCAGGATCCTGGTCTGCTCATACTCCCCACCCACCGGCTGATCGGCGGCCTGCGCAGCTTCAACGCCGCTCTTCTGGCCGTCAGCATCAAAGACCACTTTGAGATGACCGAAGTCCCCCTCGCGAGCGACGGCATCGCCCATTTCGCTCACACCACGCTCCCCAAACTCCCGCCGCACACCCTCGGCCTGTTCGACGGCACCACCCGCAAGCTCTACAAGCTCTACCTCAAGGACCCGTCCGTCCTCCATCACCTCGAACCCGACAGATCCGACGCATGGCGGCATCTAGACGTCGCCATCCTCCATCGCTACCTTCTCGACGAAGTCATCCGGCCCCGATTCTCCCCGGGCCACGAACCCACCATTGGCTACACCGCCGACCCCGACGAAATCGCACCCCAAGTCGACGGCTCGCGCTACCAGATCGCTCTTCTCCTCCAATCCACCCCGCTCCACGCGCTGGAGGAACTGGGCCGCCACAACGAAGTCATGCCCCAGAAAAGCACCTACTTCTATCCCAAACTCGCCACCGGCATGGTCATCAACCCGCTGTAGCGGGCTCATTTCTCCCCGCCAGCCCCTGCATTCTCCGCTACGATCACCGCCCCCTCCTCAGTCACCATCACCAGATTCTCCGCCTTCTCTCCCGCCCGCTTCCCCGCCACACACACCGCCCCCTTCTTCAACATCTCTCCCCCTTTCAGCGACTCTGCCACATCCGGATTCACCAGATAGGCGCCAAATCCCCGATTCACCAGCATCGCCATTCCTCCCTCGCCATACACCAGGTAGTCCTCCCGCCCATCCCCATCCACATCCGTCGCCACGCCCTTCGCCTTTTCCATGCTGCCCCCCATCAGCTTCTTGAATGTCGACAACTGTTCCCCCGTGAGCCTCTCGATATCCGCCGCCGCCCCGTCTCCATCCAGCGCATACCGCCTCACCCCCCCGCCGTCCACCGCCATGACATACAGCCGCTCATCGTCGCCCCAATACCCGATCGCCCCATCCTGCGGCGATGTTTTCTCATCCCACAGTTTCACCGGTTTCCCGCCCTTTCGGAACACCTCTCCATTCTTGCTCACCACCACCACCTCTCCCTTCACCACCGCCAGCGCCAGCGCGTTCCCATCCTCAACCGCCTCCCCCGCCACAAACCGGTCCCCCTTATTCATCCACACCTTCCCTGCCGCCACCAGATCCACCTTCCCATCCCCATCCAGATCCCCCACCGCCGCCTTCGTGCAGTTCACATCGTTCAGCCCCCACTTCTCCGTCCCGTCAAGAAACCCCTTCTCACCCCCCAAGAACAGCCTCACCTTCCCCGCCACAACCACCAGGTCCATCTTCCCATCCCCATTCACATCCGCCTGCAAGACCTGGCTCGCCTTTTCCACCGGCAACTTTGCCATCTCCTTGATCCCGCCTGTGAACACCTTGTTCTCGACCACATCCGCCAGCGTGGACTTGCCCGTCTTGATCTGCCTTACAATCTCCACCAGAGCCGGCGACCGTCCCGGGAAGCTCTTGAGCTGATCCCGCTTCTCCTGCACCGCTCGCAGCACCAATCCCTCGGTCCCGGCCACGCGCTCTGCCAGCAGCCAGGTGTCCGCCACGTGGACCGTCACCGGCGCCGCCGCCCCGCCAATCGCCCGACCCACGAACACGACCATCGGCTCCCCCACCGCCACTTTTCCGATCAACTCCTCCGGCTGCGCAATCTGCACCCGAAACGTCTTCTGTCCAAACACCCCCTTCACCACCTCCACCACCTCCGCCTCAACAACCCGGTTCTCCTTCTTGACCCCAATCACCTTTCCCACCAGCACCGGATTCGCCGCCCCATACACCTTCGACACGGGCATATCCACCTTGATCACCGCCCCCACCCACCCCGCGCACACCAACACGACGATCACCATCACCGAGACCATGCGCAATTTCATCTTCGCTCCTTCACATCCGGTTCTGGGAACCGGCTGCAGACCACCGGCCGCTTCGCCTCACGCCACCTTAAGAGCTCGCCTGAACAGAAACACCGCCGGCAAATACACCCCCAGATACGTAATCATCCACCCCACATCCCACGATGGCAGCCCGATCTTGCCCAGTGGCGCCCAAAAGACTCGCTTCTGCTCCGGCGGGGCGTAAACGACCCTAGCCGACAGCACCCCCGCCATCCCATTCACTTCCGTCGCCTCCGGCGCATACTCTTCACCCAGAACCGCCCACAGTCTTGCCCCCAGCCGATCCCCGACCCACACCGCCATCGGAAACCGCCCGCCCACACCTTCCGCAGGCCTCACCGTCCACAACACCGGCTGCGGCGGTATCTTGTTCTTCGCCAAATACTCCTTCAGATCCGCCAGAGTCGCCTCACTCGACAACTTCATCACCGACTGCAATTCCTGCGGCAACGCCGAATAGATGCTCCCTGCCTGCCATTGCCTCGCCAGTTTTTCCAGCGTTTCGCGAATACGCGGCAGTTCCTGACTCGCCGACGTCGTCTCGTCCAGCTTCAGTGGTTCACCCACCTCCAGCTTCACCGGTTCCCTCACGTCGCTCGCCACCGTTGCCACCACGTTCATCACCGTCCCCGGAGCCGCATTCCACGCATCCGGCGCTACCCGATACGGCAACCACACGCAGCTCATCACCAGAGGCCCAAGCAACACCCCCAACGGCACGAACGCCGCCATCGCCACCCGCATCTGCACACCCGCCGCCAAATCCACCATCGCCCCACGTCGCCTGGACCCCTTCGGCAGCGTCTTCGCCCGCTCCATTAGCACCTTCGCCCGCCTCTTCCCCTCGACCAGCCTCGCATTGTCCGTGAGCCACCGCTGGCACACCATCGTCATCGCCGCCAGCGCCCCCGCCATTATCACCACCGTCCACACCTTCCCCGCCCCCCTCACCACTGGCCACAGCACCCAATCCATCGCCTTCATCGAGGGCCAATACACCCACTGCTCCGGCAGCGCATACACGCCGACCAGATACACCCCCCAAATCGCCGCCCACCAGTTTCTCATCTTCGCCGCCCACCGCTCCTTTTCCCCAACAACAGGCGGCACCAGCTCCCGCGGAACCCTGACATCATCCGGGTCCTCCCCATTCGTGCCTTCGCGCCTCCGTACCTCAGTGCCTTCCCGACTGACAATCCCATTCCTTCCATCCACCGTTACGACTTCCCCATCCACAAACAACCCCGTCGCCCCCGGCAAGACCACCGCCGGAATGTTCATCTCCCGCGCAATAACCGCCCCGTGCGACAAGGTTCCCCCACACTCCAGAATCAGCCCAGCCGCGTTTACAAACAGGGGAGTCCACCCCGGGTCCGTCGACGGACACACTAACAAGTAACCCTTCCCCATCTCCCCCGCCTCCGCCACCGACCTCACCACCCTCGCCGGACCACTCGCCACTCCCGTCGATACCGCGAATGCACGATAACTTCCCGCCACCTCGACCTTCGGCGTCTCTCCCAACGTCTCCAACGCATCCTTATCGATAACCTGTGGCAACACCACCCGCTTCTCCGCCTCAAAGATCCTATTCCGCTGCGCAATCAGATGCAGCGGCGCAAACCCCACCCGCAGCGCATCAGACAACTCCTCCAAATGCAGCTGAAACACGTCCGCATCAATCTCCAGCCTGCGCCCCGCCTCAAGCGCCACGTCCCGAAGCAGGTCATACCCCATCATCAGGTAATGCTTCCCATCCTCGCGATAGGGCACATACCGCCGCACCACTTCCAGCTTCCGCCCCAATTCCTCCGCCTTCTTCGCGCCCAGTTTCCGCTTCAATTCCGCCAGCTTTTCTTCGGTCCGCTTGGCCCGAGCGCGATGCAGCTCGATCGGGTCCACTCCCTCCTTCAGGCGTGCCGCCATTCCCAGCACTTCCTCGCGCTGCTCGCGCCACCGCGGCGTCGCCAGGTCAAATTCCTCCGCCGCCCGATGCCCGAATTCCCCCATCCACGCCTCAAGGTCGCGCTGCCCCAACCCCACCTTCCGCAACTCGCTGTTCCCCACCACCGTGTTGTCCGCCCGTCCCCCGCTCGACAGAAACCTCACCAGCTCGTCCGGATCGTCGTCCCAGAAGTGCTCATCCAGAAACGCCCGCAACTCCGCCATCGCCATCCCCGCAATCAAGCTTGGCAAGAGCGACTGCGGCGCGAACTCATCCATCACGCGCTTTTCCCGACTGCGCCAGACTTCCATCAGTTCCCCCGCCGGCAGGGGCGTCAAATCCCTCTGCTTTTCCCCCTCACACCACTTCACGAACTCCGGCACGACCCGCCCCGTGAAGGTGCGGTCGTATTCGCGTGCCAGTTCCTTCAACCCCGCATTGATCCTTGCGGTCTTCCTCCCCACCCGAATCCGCGCCCGAATTGGTCCGCACGGCACCGTCGGCGGCGATTGCCCCGCGTCCGGGTTGTCCCGCAGCATCTCCAGGTCATACTTGAACGGGAACCCCTCAAAGAACATCTCCGCCGCCAGCGACAGATCCATGTACGCCTTCCCCCCGATCCGCTCGAGGAATCCGGCCTCGCTCACCTTCGCCGAGGGCTCGAAACCCACCTGCCGATACATCGCCCCAAACCCGCCCGACCCCGACATAAATCGCCTGACCACGCTCCAGGTCAACGGCGTGGGATGGGGCAAGGTCTCCCCAATATTGTGCAATACCCACGGTCCGCGCCCCTGCTCCAGCGCGCCCCTCAAACTCTGCCGCGTGTTCTGCAGAAGCTGTTCATACGCCTCGGCCGCCGCCAGCGTCGTGATCGGCCGCGACTGCAGCAGATACAGTTCCCCTCCGGCAATCGCCCACTCGATATCCTGCGGCGAACCGAAATGCGCCTCCGCTCGCTTCGCCAACTCCCACAGCTTCATCACGTCCGTCGACTTCAAGCACACAATCCCCCGCTTCTCTTCCTCGACGGCCTGCTCTTCGTGATTCCCCGGCCTGATGCACAACTGCTTGTTCCCGACAACCGCGTCCAGCACTCGCCCCGTCTCCCGGTCCACCCGCAGCACGTCCGGCTGCACTCTCCCGCTCACGACCGCCTCCCCCAATCCCCAACTTGCCTCAATCAGCATCTCCCGCCGCGACCCCGTCCGCGGATTGGCGCAGAACAAGACCCCCGCCACTTCCGCCGGCACCAGCCGCTGCACCACCACCGCCATCGCCACCGCGGACAATTCAATCCCGCGCTCGCGCAGATAGGTCCGCGTCCGCGGACTGTCGAGGCTTGCCCAGCACGCCCGCACCGCCTCCAGCAGCTTTTGCTCTCCCTCGATGTTCAGAAATGTCTCGTACTGCCCCGCCATCGACGCGTCCGCGAGATCCTCCGCCGTCGCCGACGACCTCACCGCCACAACCCCGCCTCCCATTCGCCGATACGCCGCACAAATCTCTCGCCCTACTATCTCCTGATTCCCTCCTTCGTCCCTCCGCCCCTCGGTCAACATCCGATACGCCGCCGTCGTCACCACAAACCCGCCCGGCACCGGAAATCCCGCCCGCACCAAATTCCCAAGATTCATCGCCTTTCCCCCCACCATCGTCTTGTCCCGACATTCCGCAAGTTCTTGTATCAACGGCGCCGTCTTGTTCATGAACCACCTTTCCCACCGCTAAAGCACCTCAGGCCACCTGTTTCGCTCCCCACATACACGCGTCCACCCGCCACCATCGGTGAACTCATCGAAAACCCCCGCTCACCCGGCTTCCCTGTCGCATTGAGCTGATGCCGCTCAATCACCAGCCCGTTGCTCGCCTCCAGCACCGCCAGATACCCGTCCCGGCTAACCGCATACACATACCCCCTCGCCAACGCAGGTGCCGCCAGCACTGGCGACTTCCCGCTCACGCTCGATCGCCAGATCTCGCTCCCGTCTTCCGCCTTCAACGCCACGACCTCTCCCGTCCTCACCGGACAAATCAGTTTCCCGTCCCGATACGCCACCGCCCCCAACACCGAATCCTTCATCGTCGCCCGCCATCTCACCTCCCCCGATTTGGCATCCAGCGCGACCACCACCCCCGCCGGATGCGGCGACGAATACACAAAATCGCTGTTCCCCGATCCCACCACCACCAGATCCCCCGCCAACGTCACAGGGCCCGTCACCGGATACGTCAACGCCGTTCGCCACATCACCCGGCTCATTCCCCGCGACGCCAATACCTCGTCGCTCTCGCTACGCAACGCCACCACCGCGTTCCCTTGAAAACCGCTTCCGATATAGACAATTCCGTCCTTCGAAACCGCCGGCGAGCTCTCAGGATCGTTCACCTGGCACCGCCACAATTCCTTTCCATCCGAAATCCGCACCGCAATCACTTCCCCCGGCTCCGTCGTCGGCTTGTGGTCCGGCCCCTCAATCGCTCCCGCTCCCGCCACCACCATGTCCCCGAAAATCGCCGGCGAACTCTCCACATGCAGTGTTGTCTTGATCCGCCAGTGCACCTTCCCTGTCTCCGCCTCCAGACACAACAGCTCGCAATTCCTGTCCTCGTGCAACCCCTGTCCAATCAGCACATACTTCCCATCCCCCGTCACCGCCGGCGAGCTAAAGAACCCCTTGAACGGCTCTTCTGTAACCCATTTCACCATACCGTTGAGCGCATCCAGGCAGTAAACCTCCCCCACGATCTTCCCGTCGACATTCTGGAACGACCACGTGCCATAGACTCGTCCCCCCAACACGGCCGGCGATGAGAAATGCCAGGCGTCCTCAGGATCGTTGTATTCCCATTCCACCTTAAGCCCTAACGGCGCTGTCCCGCCGTCATGCCCGCATCGTTCGTAATCGAATCAGAACACAACCCCCCCCTTGATTTTCACCTCCACTACCGCTGCCTGGGTCGTCGCGCCCTCCTTTCGCA
>CAYVKG010000048.1:11774-31710 GCA_964451955.1 uncultured Tepidisphaeraceae bacterium | reverse complement strand
GCACCTCCCCCTTTGAGCCGAGCTTACATATCACCCCAACCATACCCCCCACCGACGCGCCACTCGCCACAACGCTCGGCCACAACCACAGCACCGCCGACCACCGCACCAACCCCGCTACACCCAACAGCATCCCCCAGCTAATCAACATGCCCATCACCGCCCCCAACATCCCCCGCCAAACCGCCCCCACGCCATCCGAGTATCCCCGAACCTCCCCGGGCATCAGTTCCCAGTTCTCAAAATCCGTCGACTGCATCTCGCCTCCTTACGCATATCAGTCGCTCCCGCTTCACTACTATCGGAACTCCTCTTCCCTCACTTCATCCCCCCTCCATGACCCATAAACCCCTCCAATACCTCCGGAAAAACGCAAGACTCATCCCCAACCCGTCCGATAACAAACCCTACGCCGGTTCACTCCCGGCTTGCTGTCTTCGTTGGCACGGAACATCCGATCAAAACCTCGACCCGCTCACAGGAACACCCAATCGTGGCGAGCGAAATGAGCAACATGATTCACCCCTCCATCTATCGCATGCGAATCCAAGACATCCTCCTGCTCTGCGTCCTCACCCTCCTCGCACTCGGCGTCGTCATGGTCCAGTCCGCCTCCATGAGTCTCGCCTACGCAGGACAACACGCCCAATGGCATTGGACCGACGCCGGTACCAGGCATCTCATCTTCGTCGCTATCGCCCTCATCACCTTCTTCGCCGTCGGTGCCCTCGACTACAACAGACTCACCAACCCCACTTGGTTCAAAAGCCCCATCTTCTGGGTCCTTGTCCTCTCCGTACTCGCCTGCCTCGCCGTCCTCGTCCCAGGCATCGGCTACGAAGTCAACGGCGCCAGGCGGTGGTTCAAAATCGGCCCCATACAGATCCAACCCTCCGAACTTGGAAAGTGGGCCTGCGTCCTCCTCCTCGCCTGGATCCTCGCTCAACGTGCCATCGACGTCTCCAAATTCACCGGCTTCATCGCCACACTCATCCCCGTCGGCGCTATCTGCCTCCTCATCATCATCGAAGACTTCGGAACCGCCGCACTCATCGGACTTTGCGCCCTCGCCATGTGCATCGCCGGCCGCGCCAAACTCTGGCATCTCGCCCTCGTCGTCCCACCCGTCCTCGTCGCAGGCTTGTGGTTCGTCATGAGCAAAGAATACCGCTGGAAACGCATGACCGCCTTCGTCGACCCCTACGCCGCCCCCGAAAAAGAAGGTTACCACATGATCCAAAGCCTCCTCAGCTTCTCCACCGGCGGCCTCTTCGGACGAGGTCTCGGACGCGGCGTCCAAAAACTCGGCTACCTCCCCGAAGATACCACCGACTTCATCTTCGCCGTCATCAGCGAAGAACTCGGACTCTTCGGCGCTATCCTCACCATCGCACTCTACCTCGGTATCCTCTACGTCGCCTGGCAGGCCATCCGACAAAAAAAAGACCCCTTCGCTCAATTGCTCGCCTTCGGCGTCGGCGCCATGATCGCCCTACAGGCCCTCATCAACATCGCCGTCGCTACCGTCAGTGTCCCCCCAAAAGGCATGTCCCTCCCACTCGTCAGCGCAGGTGGCAGCGGCTTGGTCATCACCTCCGCCGCCCTCGGCCTCCTCTACAGCGTCTGCAGATCCTCCAATCCCCAGCCTCATTCCCATGACCTGACACCCCTCACGCCCCCTCAAACCACCCCCGCCACCTGAACACCTTTCTGGACCACGCCCCACAACCAAGATACGCTGGCTCACCCACCATGAGTGAACACATTACCATCCTCTTCGCAGGCGGCGGAACCGGCGGACATCTCTACCCCGGCATCTCCGTCGCCATCGCCCTACAATCCGTCTGGCCCCTCGCAACCCCACTCTTCCTCTGCACAGAACGCGAAATCGACCGCGTCATCCTCCAACCCACCGGCTTCGAGTTCATCACCCAACCCATCGTCCCTCCCAAACGATCCATCGCCGGCCTCCTACGCTTCTGGAAAAGCTGGCGCGAAACAAAAGACCTCGTCAATAATATCCTCCGCGAACGAAAACCCGCCGCCGTACTCGGACTCGGAGGTTACGCCGCCGGCGTCGCTGTCAAATACGCCTCACAAAAAAAACTCCCCGCAGCTATCCTCAACCCCGACGTCATCCCCGGAAAAGCCAATAAGTACCTCGCCAAATACGTCAAGACCCTCTGCTGCCAGTTCGACCAGACCCGCCGACACCTCGCCCCCGAACACCAACCCAAAATCCGCGTCACCGGTTGCCCCATCCGACCCGAAATGGCACAACTCCCCTCTCGCGATGACGCCGCCGCCCGCCTCGGACTCGACCCCCATCTCCTCACCCTCGTCATCACCGGCGCCTCACTCGGTGCCCAAACCGTCAACGACGCCGTCCTCGCTGTCCTCAACCACATCAACCTCCAAGGCTGGCAAATCCTCCACCTCGCAGGCCGCGAACACGCCCACTCCGTCAACTCCGCCTACCGCCAGCAGGGTACCAACGCCAACGTCATCGATTTCACCCCCGCTATGCACGACGTCTGGGCCGTCGCTGATCTCGCCATCTGCCGCGCAGGCGCCAGCACCTGCGCCGAACTCACCGCCTGCGCCATCCCCTCAATACTCATGCCCTATCCCTATCACAAGGATAAACACCAACGCGCTAACGCAAAAGTCCTCGCCGACGCGGGCGCCGCCTTCCTCCTCGACGACGAAAAAGACGCCGCAAAAAACGCCGCCAAACTCAAACCCCTCCTCCTCCCTCTCCTCAGAGATGCCGAAAAACGCGCCTCCATGGCCGCCGCCGCCAAAACCCTCGCCAAAAACGACGCCGCCCACGCCGTCGCCCGCGTCCTCAAAGAACTCGCCCAACCCTGGTCCTGAAAAAAACACCCCCGCCTCACCTCTAATTGATGCCCCCTCCCCTTAATTGACCTTCCGCACCCTCTCTGACCGATGATATTCAAGCCGCGAGAGATTGGCTCGTCCATACCCCGTTGGCAACCCCCGTCCTGCTGACCTTTCACTATCGACCGAACAGGAGTACCATGCCGCGCGTATTGACCCCAATGGAACCCCGCATGCGAATGGACTCGCCAACCGTCTCACGATTCACAGGACTTCATGTCCATTTCATCGGCATCGGCGGCTGCGGCATGAGCGGCCTCGCACGCATCCTCCTCGACGCCGGCGCCATCGTCTCCGGCTCCGACCCCAAACCCACAACAGCCACAAACCTGCTCCGACAACGCGGCGCCTCCATCTCCTCCAACCAAACCGGCGAACTCCTCTCCCCAAACATCGACCTCGTCGTACGCACCGCCGCTATCCCACCCAATAACCCCGAATTCCTCCGCGCTCAACAACTCGGCCTGCCTCAAACCAAATACGCCCAACTCCTCGGACAAGTCATGGCCGAACGCCTCGGCGTCGCCGTCTCAGGAACCCATGGCAAAAGCACCACCTCCGCCATGATCGCCTTCGCCCTCCTCCAATGTGACGCCGATCCAAGCTTCGTCATCGGCGGAAACGTACCCCAACTCGGCGGATCCAGCCGCTCCGGCAACGGCCAAGCCTTCGTCGTCGAAGCCTGCGAATTCGACCGCAGCTTCCATAACTACCTCCCAAAAATCGCCCTCATCACCAATATCGAAGCAGACCACCTCGACTGCTACCCCGGCGGTATCGACGAAATCATCCAGTCCTTCCGAGTCTTCGCCTCTCGCGTCCCACACAACGGCCTCATCATCGCCAATGGCCAGGACCAACACGTTCGCCGTGCCCTCCAAACCATCACCACCCAAGTCCAATGGGTCGGCCTCGATTCCCCCAACCAACTCCATTGGTGCTCAAAAATCACCGGCATCACACCCGCCGGTTACCACTGCCAAATCCTCCATAACGGCAAATACGTCGCAGACTTGCAACTCGCCGTCCCCGGAAAACATAACGCCTTCAACGCCACCGCCGCCATCGCCGCCTCCGCCGCCTGCGGACTCGACCCCGCCCTCGCCGCTAACGCCCTCGCTAACTTCACAGGCGTCGATCGACGTATGACCCTCCTCGGACAATTCAACCACGCACTCGTCGTCGATGACTACGGCCACCACCCCACCGAAATCCGCACCACACTCCGCGCCGCACGCGAAAAATTCAACCCCAATCGACTCCTCTGCGTCTTCCAACCCCACCAGCACAGCCGCACCCGATCCCTCCTCAACGACTTCGCCTCCAGCTTCATCGACTCCGATATCACCATCCTCCCCGATATCTACGCCGCCCGTGATTCCGACGAAGATAAACGCAGCGTCTCCACCGCCGACCTCGTCGAGCGAATCCGACATCACGGCCAACGCGCCGTCCACCTCCCCACCTTCGATATGATCCTCGATTACCTCCGCCGTGAATCACGCCCCGGCGACCTCATTGTCACCATGGGCGCAGGAAATGTCGGCGACATAGGCCGGGAGCTCGTCCATGCCTAGAATCTCCCAATCGCGACCGCTCCCCCCGCAGGAGGGCTCTCGGCCGTGACATCCATAAACCTTCAAACCTCAACTTCCATGCGCCTCCTCGGCCCCTTTGCAGGTCTCGAACAGTGCGTCGCCGAAAACGTCCCTCTCGCTCGCTACACCTGGATCAAACTCGGCGGACCCGCCCGCTGGCTCATCTCCCCGCGAAACCTCGACGAACTCCAGGAAGCCGCCCGCCGTTGCGCCGATAACCACATCCCCATCTACGTCATCGGCCTCGGCGCTAACCTCATCGTCAGCGATGACGGCGTCAACGGCGCCGTCTTCCGCTTCAGCCACGACTCCTGGAAAGACGCCCAGTTCGACAACAACCTCCTCCACGTCGGCCCAGGCGCCGATATCCAAAAACTCATCATCAAAACCGTCCGCGCTGGACGCGCAGGACTCGAACCCCTCGCCGGAATCCCAGGAACCGTCGCCGGCGCCATCCGAATGAACGCCGGCGGTAAATTCGGCAACATCGGCTCACTCGTCTCCAAAGTCACCGTCATGGACTCCGCCGGAACCGTCTTCGATCGAACTCGCGACGACCTCGTCTTCGATTACCGATCCTCCAATATCTCCGCTACCTTCATCCTCAATGCCACCCTCCAACTCGAAGACGATGACCCCCAACGAATCCTCGAACGAACCCGCGAAATCTGGATGTTCAAACGAAATAGCCAACCCCTTAATACCCCAAACGCCGGCTGCATCTTCAAAAACCCCCCAAACGCCTCCGCCGGACAACTCATCGACCAGGCCGGACTCAAAGGCATGCAGATCGGCGGCGCCGCCGTCAGCACCAAACACGCCAACTTCATCGTCGCCCTCCAAGGCTGTAAGGCCGAACATGTCCTCCAACTCATCAAAACCGTCCGCGACACCGTCTTCTTCCGCTCAGGCGTCCTCCTCGAACCCGAAGTCATCCTCTGGCCATGAAAACCCACTAACAACAACGCCCCCATCGCCCTCTCCTGTCCTCTCAACAAATCCTCGGTGAATTATGAATATCACAGTCCTCAGAGGCGGCCCGTCCGCCGAACGCCAAGTCTCACTCGTCTCCGGAAAAGCCGTCGCCCAAGGCCTCCGCGACGCAGGACACCAAGTCTTCGAAGCCGACATCTCCCCCTCCAACCTCGCCGCCCTCGACCAACCCGCCGACGTCATCTTCCCCGTCCTCCACGGCGAGTTCGGTGAGTCCGGCGAACTCCAGGAAATCCTCGAAGCCCGTAAACTCCCCTTCGTCGGCTCAGGCTCCAAAGCCTCCCGCCTCGGTATCGACAAGGCCGCCTCCAAAAATGCCTGGATCGCCGCCGGCCTACCCACCCCACCCTTCCAAGTCCTCCACCAACACAACCAAAACCACCGCACCATCTCCCCCCCCTGCGCCGTAAAAGCCCTCAACAGCGGAAGCTCCATCGATGTCTTTATCTGCAAAACCGAAACCGAAACCCAAAACGCCTGCTCCATAATCCTCCAAAAACACCCCTCCGTCCTCATCGAACAATTCATCCAAGGACCCGAACTCACCGTCGGCATCCTCGAAGAACAACCCCTCCCTCCCATCCGCATCGTCCCCAAGCGACCCTTCTTCGACTACGACGCCAAGTACCGCGACTCCGAAACTCAACACCGCTTCGATACCGGCCTCCCTCCCCAACTCCTCGCCCAATGCCAGGAAATCGCCCACGCCGCCAACCAGGTCATCGGCTGCGTCGACCTCGCCAGAGTCGATATCATGATCGACTCCGCCTTCAATCCCTTTCTCCTCGAAATCAATACCCTCCCGGGATTCACCCCCGTCAGCCTGCTCCCCGAAGCAGCCAAACACGCCGGCATCCCCTTCCCACAACTCGTCGATCGCCTCGCAAAACGCGCCGCCGCCCGCGGCCCCCGCTAGCTCATCCCCCAATCACTTTCACCAATAACTCCCGTCCTCGCGGACCGTCAAACTCCGCAAAATAGATCGCCTGCCATACCCCAAGCACCACACGACCTCCCTCCACCATCACCGTCACGCTCTGCCCCACCAACGATGCCTTCAAATGCGCGTCGCTGTTCCCCTCCGAATGACGATAATACGGCTCCCCCTTCGGAATCACCTCCCCCAGCTTCCTCAATAAATCATGCCGAACATCCGGATCCGCGTTCTCATTCATCGTCACCCCAGCCGTCGTGTGCGGCACAAACACCACCGCCAACCCACTCCCCACTCCCGACTCCTCCACCACACCCCCCACCAGCGACGTGATGTCCACCAACTCACACCGCTCCCGCGTCCGAATACTCACCTTCCGCATCACACCGCTCCCCATGCAACCCTCCATCTACAAAAACAGACATCTCGGCAATCTCCGTCCGAGACGCCTCGATGCCATCCCCATCACCGCATCCAACCGCACGCCAAACTACGGCAACACAATCGTCGTCCCCGCAATCAGACGATCATTCTTGATCGTCGTCGGGTTCGCCGCCACGATCTTCGGATACTGCTTCGGATCTCCATACGTCTTCCGCGCCAGCGAATACAGCGTGTCACCCTTCTGAACAACATACTTCTGACCACGAACAGGACCCGTGTGCGCCGCGCCACTCTCCACAGGCGACCCATAATCCACAGGCGTCACTGGACCCGACGACACACTCTCCGTATGAACCGGCGGCGGCGGCGCAATCCCCGCCAGGCTGTCCTTGCTCCCCGTATCCGCTTTCTTGTCGTTCGAACAACCCGCTACCAACGCCAATCCAACCACTGACGCACACAAAATGCTCTTCACGGCAGGCTCCTTCCGTGGAATTCCTGGATCGCCGCCAAGCCATCCCAGCTCGGCCATTCCTCTCAATCCATTATCGGACCATCCTATTCCAACCCTTGAAAATAGCAACCTCCACACTCCACCACCACTTCCCCCACTTCCCTCACCATCACTCCCCACCTCTCCCACTCCTCCCCAACACCGCATTCTCAATCATCACGCTCAAATCGCTTATCCGAAATGTCCCTTTAACCAAACACGCCAACACCCCTAAATCCCCGCAAAAACTTACCTTATCAGCATGCGCCGCCCCAGTCAGCACAACCACCGGCATGCCTCTCCCCTTCTCCATCCTCCGCATCGTCTCCACAAAACTCACCCCGTCCATCCCCGGCATCCCCAAGTCTACCACCACCGCCTCAAACTCCCCTACCCCCAACGCCTCCAACGCTTCCGCCCCACTCTCTACACACCTCACCTCGTGCCCGTCCATCCGCATTACCATCGCGATCGCCTCGCGAACCCCCTCACAATCATCCACCAGCAGAACCCTGGACACTGCCAGCCTCCCATATCACCCCCCGAATCGACCCCATCAGCAATCACCCCTATCCCGCTCATCGGCTTATCCCGCCCAACATCAACAGCCCACCCTCCACCGTCCACTACCCCCCAACCCCCTCTTTCACCTCCCTATCCGTAGCCTTCCACCCCATCCCGGGATACACTTATCCCGACTACACCAAACACACGCCGAAAGGACTGCTTCCTATGTCTATCGATCGCAGAACATTCCTGGCAACAACCGCCTCCGCCGCACTGGCCGCAATACCCCTCCACGCCACCGCCGCGGAACAACCACCCCTCAACGAAAGGCAAATCATGCGCCGACAGCGCTTCGCAACTTCAACCTACTCCTTCTGGCGATTCAAAGACGACTCCAAACTCCCCATCGAAGACTGCATCCGACATGCCGCCTCCATGGGCTTCGACGCCGTCGAAATCCTCCACCGACAAATGACCGCCGAATCCAACGACTACCTCCAAAATATCAAACGCACCGCCCTCCTCGAAGGCATCGACCTCTGTGGCTTCTCCATCCACCAGGGATTCGTCTACCCAGACCCCGACCTCCGCAAAAAAAATATCGACCACACCATCCATTGCATCGAACTCGCCTACAAACTCGGCATCCCCTCCATGCGCGTCAATACCGGCCGATGGAATACCTCCAAAGACTTCGATGAACTCATGAAAAACCGCGGCATCGAACCCCCACTCCCAGGCGTCTCCGAAGAGACCGCCTTCCAATGGGTCATCGATGCCTTCAACGCCTGTATCCCCGCCGCTAAACAGTGTGGCGTCACCATGGGACTCGAAAACCACTGGGGACTCGGCCTCACGCCCCAAGGCGTCCTCCGAATCGTCGACGCCGTCAACTCCCCATTCCTCAAAGTCACCATGGACACCGGTAACTTCCTCGAAGACCCCTACGACAGACTCGATAAACTCGCCCCTCAAACCGTCTACGTCCACGCTAAAACCTACTTCGGCGGCGGTATCTGGTACACCCTCGACCTCGACTACCCACGCATCGCCTCCATCCTCGCTAAACATAACTACCACGGCTACGTCTCCCTCGAATTCGAAGGAAACGAAAACTGGCAAACCGCCATGCCCAAAAGCCTCGCCCTCCTCAAAAAAGCCTTCCCCTCCGCCTAACCCACCATCACCTGCAACCGCAACCGCCCCTACCCCCACCCACCACAACACCCTCTCCGCCACAACAACTTCCCCCACCGTGACCACTCCCCAACCCCTCCGCCCAAATGCCTCGCCCGTTCCCTCTTACTTCCTGATACCCGACCCCCGACCCGTCACACCCACCACCTGACACCCGCCACCTGACACCCTCCCCCACCAATAGCAACCTTCCACTAAATCCCCCGTTGCGCCATCGGTAAAAATAAAAAAATCTCCTCCTCATTTTCCCCAGAAAATCCTCACTTCTCCCATTTCGCGCTGCGCCAACCCCACCAATTCCGCGCAAACCCACCCCTATAGATAGGAGGACTACCATGCGCTCGACCGTGGCCCACGCTTGCCACCGCCACACTGCACCCGGGGCCCCGCCGCCGCCCCCGCTCCTTCTCCGCGCGCCAACCATCCCCTCCCGCCTCAACTCTCGTACCTCCAACCTTCCTCTCAGTCCGTTCCCGGCCGCCTTAACTCCCTCCCCCGTCCCTTCCCGTCGCTTTCGGTCGGTTTTTGTCGCTTTTCGTCGCTTTTTGCCCCTTTCTCCACCCCCTCAAAAACCCCAACCCCCGGCCAAACCTCACGTTACATCCCCCAACCCCCTCTCGCTCACCCTTCCCGCGTCCGAACGCCGCCTCTTTCCGGCTCGCCCCGGTCCGCTACAATCGCCTCTCATGCCCACCCGCCATCCCACCCGCAAACTCCCCTGCCAACCGGCCCCCGTCCTTCTGGTCATCACGCTCCTCCCATCCCTCGTCTCTGCCGCGTGGGAAACCGGCTGGCCCTACCGCCGTACTGTCTTCCTCGACGCGCCTCCCGAGCATCCCACACCCGATGACGTCGTTCTCGCCTCCATCCACACTGCAGGCCACCACGTCCCCTCCGGCGACATAGTCCGCGTCACCACCGACGACGCCCGACCCGTCCCCGCTCGCTTCCTCATGGCCGGACCGGGCGATACCATCACCGTCGCCTTCGCCCTCCGACCCCCGGCTCTCCGCTACCACATCTACTTCGGGAATCCCAATGCCCCCGCCCCACGACCCGCCGATCGACTCGCCCTCCGCTCCGGCGTGCTCCTCGAAATCCGCAAACCACGCAACAACCGCGTCGGCCCCATCGACCGCATCGAAGATCACTTCTCCGCTGCCAACACCACCCTCGGCCAAACCCTCATCCCCCGCCTCTACATCGGCGTTAACCCCTTCGGCGAACAGACCGACATCCTCTGCAAGTACTCCGCCACGCTCCGCGCACCTGTCGATGGCTCCTATGCCTTCGCCGCTTCCGCCACCGACCGCGGCGCCCTCTTCCTCAATGGCAAACAACTCCTCGTCGCCGAAAACGCCCACGATACCCGCTACAACGCCAAGATCGATCTGCGAAAAGGAACCCACGAATTGGTCTTCTACCAACGAAGCCCCTCCGGCAGAAACCGCCTCTCCGTCGCTTGGAAACAACCCGCTTCCGATTCCTTCGAAATCATCCCCTCCGAAGCCTTCGGCCGCATCACCGTCGCTTCACCTGGACCTCTCGAACAAAAAGACAAGTCGCTCACCGCCGATTTCAAAATCGAATACCTCGGCGAGTGCTTCTTTGCCGACCACTACTCCCACCGCTACCGCTTCACCGCCCAAAAACCCCCATCCTCCGCACTGGCCAACCCCAAATTCGAGTGGGATTTCGGCAACGGCCAAACCGCCTCAGGCCCCGTCGCCGAGCAAGTCTATTTCTCCGATGCCCTCTACCCCGTCAAACTCACCGCCAGGCTTGGCGCCCAGACCGACACCCAGACCACCCGCCTTTCCGTCAGTCGGTGCTATGAAAAACTCGACAACCCTCCAACCGATACCCTGGCCGCTCACGCCGCCGTCGCTGCCGCCGCCGACGTCACCAAAATGCCTCCCCTCCCCCTCGCCTTCGCCACCATCCTCTACGCACGCACCAAAACCAGCCCCGCTCTCGAAAAATCAGCCGCACGCCTCGCTTCCCTCTCCATCGCCCAGTCCGACATCAACATCGCCCTCTCCGCTCTCCAGGAGGCTTCCGATGTCCTCCTTCGCCAAAACAAACTGCAGCCCGCCATCAACCTCTGGAACGCCGTGCCCGCCGACTCCGCCCTTCAGCCCCGCGCCGCGATTGAACTGGGCCAGATCCTCCTCTGGCGCACCGCCGATTTCCCCTCCGCCGTCAAGACCCTCGAATCCCAAGCCAACCAACATCGCGCCGACCATGCCCTCCAACGTCTCTATGCCCAGGCGCTCCTGCTTGACCAAAAGACCGCCGAGGCCAGGAAAATCCTCCTCTCTCTGCCCCCCAAGGGCCCCCTCGACCGCCAAGCCGCCCTCTCGGGCGCTCTGGCCAGAACCATCGAATACTACATCGCCGAAAAAGACCCCCTCTCCGGCCAGCAGGCCTGGGAACAATGGCAGCAGCAATACCCCGCCGATTTCCTCGAAGGCTATAGCCTCTTCCTCCAAACCCGACTCATCGAACTCAACGACGCGCCCGTTGCGGCCGCTAGGGTCGCCGAGGCTTTTGCCACGGCCTTGCCCAAATCCTCCTACTCGCCGCGACTGCTTGACCGTGCCAGCCGCCTGCTCGAAAAGTCCGATCCCAAAAAAAGCAACGCCCTCCGCGATCTGCTCAAACAAAAATACCCCGAAGATCCCCTCAGCCAGTAATTCGCCTCACGGCCGCCTATCCCCAATCAACCCTCCCCTCCACCGCCTTGACACTCCCGTTTCATCACCCGCATAATCCGCCCAATGCCAGCCCCCACCGTGAAGGTTTTCGAATCCGCAGACTACCAAGCCCACACGCGGCAAGCCGTTGACCTGCTCAATGCCGGCCAACTCGTCGCCCTGCCCACCGAGACCGTCTACGGGGTCGCCGTCCTGCTGACTCACGGCCCGGCCGTCTCGCGACTGCGATCGCTCCCGCCACCCGTCCAGGCCAAGCCCCTTGTGGTCCATCTCCCACACCCCGAACAGGCAAAGCGATACCTGGGCCCCATCAGCGAGTTCGGACAGCGCATGATCCGCAAGCTCTGGCCTGGGCCGGTTTCACTGGTCTTCGAGGTCCCCGCCGACCGTCGCCAAGAAGTCGCCGCCGAACTCCACATCGCGCCCGCCGATCTCTACGAAGGATCCACAATTACGCTTCGCTGCCCGGATCATGTCGTCGCGACCAATGTGCTTGCCCGCGCCAATGGCCCCGTCGTCCTCCGCAAAGCCGCCGATTCCGCTGACTCGTCGGCACAACGCGCCGACCAGATTCCCCCGTCATGGGCCGAAAAACTCCAACTGATCCTCGATGCCGGACCGACCAGGTACATCAAGCCCTCCACAATCGTCAAGGTCGGTCGCGATTCTTACCAGATCACCCGTGCCGGCGTCTACGATCAGCGAATTATCGACCGGCTCCTCAAGACGACCATCCTCTTTGTCTGTTCCGGAAACACCTGCCGCTCTCCGATGGCCGAGGCCTTGGCCAGAAAGACCCTGGCGCAAAAGATGGGCGTCAGCGAAATGGAACTGGAGAAAAGAGGCCTGACGATCCTGTCTGCCGGTAGTTTTGCGATGCCCGGCGCCCGGGCAACCCCCGCGGCCGTCGAGGCGCTCAAACCGTTCGGTGCAGACCTGTCGGGGCATCGTTCCCGCCCGCTGACGGTTGAACTGATCCATCAGGCCGACGTGATCTACACAATGGGCCGCAACCATGTCTTGGCGGTCACCTCGCTGGTTCCCTCGGCATCGGAGAAGGTCGTAACACTGAATCCGGACGGAGATATTGAGGATCCGATTGGCGGGGATGTGGCCTTATACCGATCCCTGGCCCAGCAGTTGCGAGTTCTGATAGAAAAGCGGCTTGACGAGCAACGACTGGCATAATGAGGTCGCGACTGTACCATAGTCGGCGGCAGTCTGTATGATGACTGGGGAGCCCCGTGCGGCGCAACTCTCGGGCGCCTGCCGGGGTGGCCGGGATTGGAGGAATCTCGATGAAGATCGCGGTTGCAGCCGATCACCGTGGATTTGAGACCAAGCGCAAGATGCTCGCGGCATTGCGCCAGTGGGGCCACCACGTCGATGATTTTGGCTGTGATGACGCCTCGATGACGACCGATTACCCGGACTATGCCATACCCGCTGCACGCGCCGTCTCCGATCATCGCTGCGACGCAGGCATTTTCTTTGACGGCTCGGGCATCGGAATGTCGGTGGCGGCCAACAAGGTAATCGGCGTGCGCGCGGCGCTGGCCCACGATGAGGTGACCGCCCGCATTGCCCGGGAGGCCAACCACTGCAATGTGTTGTGCTTGGGCTGCGACCTGCTGACCGAAACCCAGATTCGCAAGATCATCCAGGTGTTTCTGGCGACGGCATTTGGCGAGGGGCGCCATGCCCGGCGCGTTGCCAAACTCACCGCGCTGGAGCGCGCACAGGCGATTTCCGCCACACAGCAACACGTGCAGCAACAGGCGATTCTCTAGCAAGACCGTCAGACGCCGAAGGGGTCGGTTTCAGCGGCTACCCTACTGCGAGCTGCGCCTTTTCCGTGGTCGTGGCCATCCACCAGAGAATGGCCAGGGGAGCCAATCGGCCGATCAGCATTGAAGCGCTGAGAATGTCCAGACCCGGCGACACGATCATGATGATCTCGTGTGACAGGCCCACATTCGACAACGCGCTGACGGTTTCGAAGAGGAGTCGGTCGGCCGCTACCTGTGGCACGGTAGCCAGGAGCAGGATCAGCACGACGACGGTAAGCCCGAGGTAGGTCCAGAGCCACGCCGCCGCGACGGCGAAAGGCCGGCCGATAGGTTTGCCGCGGAGTGCGCTGGTGATTCCTCTGGTCAGTTCGACAAGAGTTGTTGTCTTCAGGCCACCGGCGCATCCGCCGGGGCTTCCGCCGATCATCATGGCCAGGATCAGGACCCATTGCATTCCCCGTGGCAGGTCCTGTGCGTATTGGAACGGGAACCCCGCGGTCCGGCTGTTGACTGCGGCGACGGAACTGGATCCGGCAATCCCGAAGATGTCTCGCGATCTGAGGCCTGTTCCCGCCTCCCACCACTGCAGAAGGAAGCTGACGAGGAAGACTCCAAGATACAAGCCGGCGGTCATGACCAGCACGACGCGGGTATGGGACGCCATGCGCCGTTGGCCGCGGGCCGCGTCGTAGAGATCCATCAACACGGGGAGTCCGAGGCTGCCCAGGATGGCCAGCGGCAGCATGACCAGATAGGGTTGCCAATCAGCGATTCCCGGAAGTTGTCCGAAAAAGTGGCCGCTGTTGCCGAGCGAACTGGCGCTGAGCATGAATGCTTCGAACGGCTCCTGGCCGGCAGCAATCAAAGGGATGGCCCCGACGACCGTGAGCAGCCCGCAGGTCCACGCAGCCGACGTGGCAATTTGGGCATCGCTGTATGGCAGGCGCAGGATCCTCGCGACCGCCATACCGCCGAGAATCATGCTGAAGAGCATGCCGGCGATGGTGAGCGTGAAGACGACGATCCGGCCTCCGAGGGGATAGTTGCTGACGGCGATGCTTGAATTGAAGCCGGTCAACGTGATCGCGCTGACGATGGCGAACCGGGAACGGTCGCGCGTCATGTCCACGCTGGCTCGCAACACCATTTCCGCCACAGGCAGGATCAGCAGATAGGCGCAGACCATCCACGTCAATGCCGGGGGCAGCGGCCTGCTCACGGGCACTGGTCCGACTCCGAGCGGATCAACCGGTCTATCCGGCTTCTTCCCTGCCACGAGCACCTCTTCTCAAACAGAATCCCCGGCAACCGATGTCATTTCTTGTACACCGCGGCCGGATCGAAAGCCTTCTGCGCGATCGTCTTCCATTGTGTTCCGGCGGCATCATACTGGCGGAAGAAGCAGCTGCGATATCCCTCGTGACAGGCGGCGACCACCTGTTCGCACTTAAACAGCACGACGTCCAGATCGCAATCGGTCAGGACTTCTTTCACGAGCTGAAAATGGCCGCTGCTTTCGCCCTTGAGCGCCAGCCTGCCGCGGCTCCGGCTGTAGGTGTGGATTTTCCCGGTGGTCAGCGTCTTTTCCATGGCTTGGCGGTTCATCCAGGCCATCATGAGGATTTGGCCGTTGACCACATCCTGCACGATGATGGGTATCAGGCCGTTTGAGTCGAACTTCAACTGGTCCAATTGTGGATTCATAGGTCCGATTTTTCCCCGGCCGCCCCCTCTCTGTCAAATCTCAAGCGATCCGGGAGTCTTCGCTTGCCTCTTACCACCGATCGGTCGCGCCTCTACAATGCCCCCATGATTGTCGGCCATGGCATTGACATCGTTGAGACCGCCCGGATTTCCAAGCTTCTGGAAGACCACGCGCAAAGGTTCTTGGACCGTTGTTTCACCCCGCTCGAGCAGCATTACTGTGCCAAGAATCCCAAGCGATACATTGAACACTTGGCGGGCCGATTTGCGGCCAAAGAGGCCGTTCTGAAGGTTTTGGGGACCGGTTGGCGAGGCGGTATTGCCTGGACTGACATTGAGATTCTCCCCGAGCCATCGGGACAGCCTAAGATCCGTCTCACGGGCGAGTGCCTTCGAATCGCAACGGAGTTGAACATCTCAACCTGGCACATCTCGATCTCGCATATCGAGACACACGCCACTGCGTCGGCGATTGGCCTGAGAGGAGAGCAGACGCCATGCGAATGCTGATGTTTTCCCTTGCACTGGTCAGCCTGATTTCAGTGCGTTCCATTGCCCAGGCGCCTCGGCCGATTCCGGTCATCTACTCGACGGACCTCTACCATCCCCACGTTGACCTTGATGATCACTTTGACTTGGCCCAGCTCTTTGCGATGCCGGAGTACGATGTCAAGGCGATCATTCTCGACATCAATGGCCAGACTCAGCGAACCGGCCGGCCGGCGGTGGAACAGATGATGGCGATGACGGGCAAGCGGTTTCCGTTCGAGGTGGGTCTGAAGACGACGCTGAAGTCGCTGACCGATCGCGGCGAGGATCAGCCGGCGGAGTTTCAGAAGGGAGTTGCTCTGATTCTCCGGGTGCTTCGCGAGTCGCCGACGCCGCTGACGATCATCACAGCCGGCTCGCTGCGCGACATCGTGGCCTCATACAACCGCGAGCCGGAGCTGTTTCGCGCGAAGGTCCTGGCGATTCACATCAACATCGGGAACGCGACCGTTGGCGGCGGCGAGTACAACGTTGATCTCGATCCGATTTCGTATTGCGCGTTGCTCCAGTCCGGGCTGCCGGTCGTGCTGTATCCCTGTTTTCCCGCCGATTCCAGGTACTCAACCTATTGGCGGCTGGACTGGAATCCGCTGTTTCAGACGGCCGACTATCCCCGCCCGCTCAGGAACTACTTTCTGTATGCGATGGAGCATTTCGATGTGACCAAGAGCCCCGCGATGTCGATCTTCAGCGGCGATTTTCCGCAAGGTCGGCCAACGCGTTCGCAACACCCCAAGGAGATGTGGTGCACGCCAAGCCTGCTGGAGGCGGGGGGGCGGACGATCTACCGGGTGTCGTCGTCTCGGTGGATCGCCCGCACGCGGCCGCCGGCGGAGGGCGAATCGCAGGACATCTACAGGATTGTCCCGGCACGGATCGAGCTGGACGAAAAAGGGAGGCCGACAAAGTTGGACTTGAATTCGCCGTCGCCGAACATCAGGCTTCTTGAACGCGGCGATCCGAAGCTCTACGAGCAGGCAATGGCGTCGATCCTGTTGGACCTATACCGCGGTTTCCCGGTCAAGCCGGCGGCGGAGAGGCAATGATCGAAGTTCCGCATTCGGGGCATGTGTCCGACTTAAGCATATAGAGCAGATACCCACAACTGATGCACCTCGGTTCTTCAACGCGGATGGCGAACCTGAGGTTGCATGCCAGGCATTGCGAATCGCCGACGGCGACAGTCTGTTTCTTGCCGCAGCCGGGGCAAATGAGGGTGAGTTCCTTGATCTCGCTGAGGATCGCTTTCTGTCCCACGCCCCTGTTAAGCCTGGCGAGGATTGCCAGTGCCAGGGTGCCGCAGCCGGCGATGAATCCGCACGCTCCGGCGAGGCGCAGAAGCAGATCGGAGGGTTGTCCGGCGAACCAGATCGCATTGATGTCGACGCAGATTGCCGTGAGGATGCCGCAGGCGATCGTGGAGTGTCGGACCCAGCGTTGTTCCTGCCTGAGGGGGCAGAACATGATGAGGTTTGCGTGGGCGATGACGGCGGCCAGGCTGGTCACGACGGTGACAAGTCCGCTGTCTTCATTCAGGTCGTGCCAAATTGCGAAGAGAACGATGGCGCAGGCCGCTATGGCCGCCAAGGTGCCGAGGTAGCGCCAATGTCGGCGATCCGTTCCCGCGCCGACCAGGGTGGCAACGGCCAGGGTGCCGAATCCGGCGACGGCCGCGGCGGAAGCCCACATTTCACCGCTGCGCCAGAGGTGCTGCTGTCCCCAACACGCCGTTTCGAGCATCAAGAAGACCAAACCGCAAAGACACAGACCAACGCGCATGGCCACCCGCATGACCGGTTCGGGCAGAAGCCGCAGGAACAGCATGGCCGGCAGCACGGTCATGGCAATGAACAGGATCGTGAATCCGAGACGATCCTCAAGGCTTATCCCCCACCAGCGATAGCTGCCCAATTCCCAGATCATGGACAGCACCAGGAGATACTCGACGACGACGGCGACCATTCCCATGGTGCCGGCGGATCGGGACTTGTCGTGGTCCATCAGCAACGAGGTCGCCATCATGAGCGCCGAGGCGACGGCGGTGGCGATGGCGGTTCCCACGACGCGCCAAACCACCTCTTTCTCCGCCACGAGTATCGCGACTGCCCCGCACGCCGCCGCCAGCGCCAGCGACCAGAGCATGATCCGCAGGAGGATTTTTCGCATGTGCACGCCAACCTCCAAGACAGGTTGCGCGCCAGTATACCGAGAATTCCAAGAAGTTGTTATTATTGCTCAAATCGTGGACGTTGTGCTGAAGAGGTCGGCTGCGCGCAAGGCAAGGCGACCGAGGACCAACGAACTGGCGGGGGCCAACGTGGATGTGGCCGGCAAGAGGGGCGTTGTTGAGAAGGCGAGCTTGGAGGCCCTGAGTGCGGCGGCCGTGGAGGCGGCGGCGAGCTTGGCGGTGTAGCCGGTGCCTTTCTTGCCCTTCAAGACAACGCGCATGAAGTAGGTGCCGGCCGGGAGCTTGGCGGTGAAATAGGTTCCGCCCGCAGTCTCAGTTGTGGACGGCTTGATCGTTTTGCCTTTGCTGTTGAGTATCTGGACTTGTGCCTTATCCACCAGATTGGAGATCTGGGCGGTGATCCTTGATGCCTTGGTGGTGGTGAAGCGGTAATAATCCTGGGTGTTGGTTCCCATGACATAACCGTAATAGGTGCTGGCAACGCCGTTGGCAGCGAGGCGGACATTAGTGGGTTTCTTCAGGGAGGTGCCGATGCGATCCGGCGCAAGTTTTGCAACAGCGACACCGAGGTTGGCGGCGGCGGTGAAATTGCCGGCGTCGTCGCAGATCTGGTCTTCCTGGAGTTGGAAGGTGTAGGTGCCGTTGTCCGTGTTGTCCCAGAATCCGCCGGGGGCGATGATGCGATAGGTGGCGACGGCGGACTTGCCGTCCTCGCTGATCGTGGAGGAGAGATACTGGGCGAATTGCCGGTAGTCTTTCGGACCGGTGACGAGGATGTTCTCGTCGCCGAACCCGAGATCGGTGATGGCGGTGTCGTCGGTGTAGGTGACGGTGAACGTTAAGGCGGCGGAACCACCGGTGACTTTGTCAACCGCGGCAAGCGAACTGGCCACCGGAGGCGTGATATCACCCTGCGGCACGACGACGGAGAACGTTGCCAGCGTTGTTGGGGGAACGGTCTGGCCGACGGTGTTGGCGACCTGGCCATCCTGCATGGACAGCGTGTAAACGCCGTTGTCCGCGTAGGCCCATTCTTCACCAGGGGAGTACACCTGATAGGTGGCGGTGCAGGACTTGCCGTCGAGCGAGAGTTCGTAGGTCACGAGTTCGGCTAGTTCGGAGAAGCCGTTGGGACCCGTAACCAGGATGTCTTCGAAGTCGAGCGAATCAGGGTCAATTCCGAGCAGGTCGGTGTACGTCACCGTGAATTCGCTCACGAATTGACCTTCCGACGTAATGTCGGAGGTGACGGCGGAGGCGGCTGGGATTACCGCGAGGACGGTCACCTGTTTCGGCGTGGCATCATAGGCCGCGTAGGCATTGACCGCGGACGCAACGATCGAATAGACGCCGGGGTCCATGAATGTGTGCGTTACGGAGGAGATCCCGCCATCGAATGACTCGGTGTTGTCATCACCCCAGTCAATTTCCCAGCAGAGAATCGGATTCGGCCCCGTTGCGGCTAGGGACAATGTATAAGTGACGCCCTGATAAACTGAATTCGGTCCTATGATAACCGGCGAGGGAGGGACAATGTCGATGGTGATGGACTTGCCGGCCACGTTCTCGTGCGTCCCGTCGTCGTCCACAAGCGAGACAGAAATGTCGGCGGAACTGGAGGTGCCGGCATAGACGTGAGTCTTAGTGCCGCCGGTGGAGTAGGTACTGGATTGTCCGTCGCCCCAGTTGACGATCCAGGAGGAGACGGAGTCGGCACCGGGGTCGGTGATGGAGCCGAGCGTGAGGGTGTAGGTTGCGCCTTCGAGGACGGAAGCATTTCCGGAGAGGGCGACGGTGGGGGGGTATTGGTGACGGAGACAACCTTGGACGCGACATTGCTATGAGTGCCGTCTTCGTCGATCAGAGATACGGATATATTGGCGGTGTAAGGGCCATCGGCATAGACGTGAGTCTTGGTGCCGCCGATGGAGTAGGTACTGGATTGTCCGTCGCCCCAGTTGACGATCCAGGAGGAGACGGA
>CAYVKG010000048.1:10732-11674 GCA_964451955.1 uncultured Tepidisphaeraceae bacterium | reverse complement strand
CGGGGTCGGTGATGGAGCCGAGCGTGAGGGTGTAGGTTGCGCCTTCGAGGACGGAGGCGTTTCCGGAGAGGGCGACGGTGGGGGGGGTGTTGGTGACGGAAATGGTTTTGGTTGCCGCGTTGGCGTGGGTGCCATCCTCATCGACGAGCGATACGGTGATCTGGGCATTGAGCGGGCCATCGGCATAGACGTGGGTCTTGGTGCCGCCGGTGGAGTAGGTATTGGATTGTCCGTCGCCCCAGTTGACGATCCAGGAGGAGACGGAGTCGGCGCCGGGGTCGGTGATGGAGCCGAGCGTGAGGGTGTAGGTTCCACCTTCGTGGATAGTGTCATTGCCGCTGATGGCGATGGTGGGGGGGGTGTTGGTGACGGAGAGGGTCTTGGCGTTGGCGGCGTAAGTGTCATTGGCGTCCGTGGCAAACGCCGTGATCGTATACGAGCCGCTGTCGGCGTACCGGTGGGTAATGGTCGTCGCCGAGCCGCCGAAGCTCTCGACCTGATCATCGCCCCAATTGACCAGCCAACCCTGAACAGCGGTGCTGGCGCTGAGCGTGAGGGAGTACGTTGCGCCTTCGGTGATGGCGGACGATCCCGAGATCGTGAACGTCGGGGTGCTGTTGAGCGTGACAGCGACGGTGACCGAGTTGGCGTTTACGGTTGCATCTTCGTCAGTTGCCGATGCGACAATGGTAAAGTTGCCAGTGCTGGTGTAGGTGTGTGTAGCCGACGATGGAGAGCCGGTGATGGTTTGCGTATTGGAGTCGCCCCAATTGATGGACCATGAAGCGACGGTGTCCGCGCCAGGGTCGGTCGAGGCGAGACCGAGCGTGTACACCGAACCTCGGGTGACGGTAGTTGCGCCGGTGATCGTGGCGACACGGAGGACATTGTTGACGGTTACCGTCTTGGTGTTGGCGTTGTAGGGTCCGCCGTCTTCGTCGG
>CAYVKG010000048.1:0-10632 GCA_964451955.1 uncultured Tepidisphaeraceae bacterium | reverse complement strand
GGGTGCTGGAGCCGGTGCCGGCGATGGTGACCGTGGGAGCGACGTTGGCGACGGTGACTGTCTTGGTTGCCGCGTTGGCGTGGGTGCCATCCTCATCAACGAGCGACACGGTGATCTGGGCGCTGAGCGGGCCATCAGCGTAGACGTGGGTTTTGACGCCGCCGCTGGAGTAGGTGTTGGATTGTCCATCGCCCCAGTTGATGATCCAGGAGGCGATGGTGTCAGCGCCGGGGTCGGTGACGGAACCGAGTGTGAGCGAATACGTGGTGCCTTCATTGACGGAGGCGTTTCCGGAGAGGGTGAGCGTGGGCGCGACGTTGGCGACGGTCAGAGCCTTGGTGTTGGAGGCGTACGTTCCGTTGGCGTTGATGGCGGTTGCGGAGATGGTGTAGTTGCCGTTGTCGGCGTAGGTGTGTGTGACGGAGGTGGAGGACCCGGCGACGGTTTGAGTTTGGGAGTCGCCCCAGTTGATGGTCCAGGAGTTGACGGGGGCGGTGGTGGCGAGATTGAGGGTATAGAGGGCGCCTTCGTTGGCGGAAGCGTTTCCGCTGATGGTGAGGGTTGGGGCATTGGCGGCGACAACGACGGAAATGCTGTTGGTGTTGTAGGTGCCATCGTCATCGGTGGCGGTGGCGGAGACGATGTAGGAGCCGGGAGAGCTGTAGGTGTGTGTGACGGAGGTGGAGGATCCGGCGACGGTTTGAGTCTGGGAGTCGCCCCAGTTGATGATCCAGGAGGCGATGGTGTCAGCGCCGGGGTCGGTGGCGGAGAGGTTGAGGGTGTAGAGGGCCCCCGGGGTGCTGGAGCCGGTGCCGGCGATGGTGACCGTGGGAGCGACGTTGGCGACGGTCAGGGCCTTGGTATTGGAGGAATAGGCGCCAGTATCATTGGTGGCGGTTGCGGAGATGGTGTAGTTGCCGTTGTCGGCGTAGGTGTGTGTGACGGAGGTGGAGGACCCGGCGACGGTTTGAGTTTGGGAGTCGCCCCAGTTGATGGTCCAGGAGTTGACGGGGGCGGTGGTGGCGAGATTGAGGGTATAGAGGGCGCCTTCGTTGGCGGAAGCGTTTCCGCTGATGGTGAGAGTTGGGATTCCGAGGCCGGCCGTGACGGTGGCGATTGCGACGCTGGTGCGGCCGGCACTGTCGGTGACGCGCAGCCCGAATGTGCGCGTGCCCTCGCCCATGTCTACCGTGGCGCGGTAATTGGGCGAGACGCCGGTCTCATTGCCGCATGTTCCGTCGATTTCGCCGTAAATGCCGTCCGCATCCAAATCCCATGCGTAGGTCAGTCCCGTGCCGGTGCTGGCGGCAGCAGTGAGGCGGACAGTGGAGCCGACGGCGACCGAATAGGGCCCGCCAGGGTTGGCGCAGACGGTTCCGGTGTCGCCGAGATTGCGGAAGATCTTGATTGTGTTTGCGGAATAGTCCGTGAACGCCAGATCGATCTTCCCGTTATTGTCGAAATCGACCGCGGCAAGGTCGAACGCATATCGGCTTGTGACCAACGCGAGTGGTGGGCCGAAGGTGCCATCGCCGTTATTGAGTAGCATGTTGGCGGAGCTGTAGGACCCGGCGTTGCGAACGATAAGGTCCTGGTATCCATCCGAGTTTAAATCGCCGGTGACAACGGGACCGGGGACCTGGCCGGCTGGATAGTTGATGCGCGAACCGAACCCGCCATTTCCGTTGCCCATGAGAACGCTGACCGCGGCCGGCATGTCGCTGGTGACCGCGACGTCAGGCTTTCCGTCGCCATTGAAATCGGCAATGGCGAGCGACGAGGGGTAGAAACAAGCGAAGACTGTGTTCGTTCGAGTGAACGTTCCTGTTCCATCACCCAGAAACGTGTCAACCGAGGCCCCTGCGACGGCAATGGCCAGATCGAGCTTGCCGTCGCCGTTCAGATCGCTGGCTGCAACGGCCGAAGGCATGCAGGGGATTGAGGAGGTCTTCGGAGAGGCGAATCCACCTGAGCCGTTGGAAATCAAGATGGTGAGCGTGCCTGGATCGTAGCCGACAGAACTGATGACGCCGACATCGGTTGCGCCGTCGGCATTGAAGTCGGCGGCGACCAACAGGCCTGAGGATGCGCTGACCGTTGTGGTGCTGGTAAGAGTAAACGTGCCGTCGCCTTGCCCGAGCAGGATTCTGACCTTCCCATCTGTGATGCAGAGCGCTACGAGGTCGATGTTGCCGTCGCCGTTGAAGTCGCCCGCGGCGATGTCGGAGGGTTTTGCGATAGTGTCCACGTTCACGGGGGCTGCGAAGTTGGCGCTGCCGGTGTTCAGCATGATGCTGACCGTGGCCACCGACCCACTGGCGGCGGCCAGATCGAGCAGCCCGTCATCATTGAAGTCGCCGACCGCGATTGCGGTTGGGACCGTCCCGGCGGCAAAGGGCCCGGTTGGATCAAAGCCGATTGCGGTCAGGCACAGGCGCGTTTCGAGCTGTTCGATGAGACTGCGATGGCAGCGATTATCAGCACGGCGGCGTCGGGGCGATATCGAAGGCCGACGGTCGCGCCGGGAACCAGACGATCCGCTTCGTTGAACCCGCTTCGTCGTTATTACATCCATCCGCAACCTCCGGGTCACTGCCACATACGCGGTTCACCGAACGCCCAACCACGCCCATCTAGGCACCCTGGGAAGATCAGGGAACCCTGAGAAGATCGGTGATCCCGATCGAGCGAATAATGTGGTGCGAGCGATAAGACGGCGAATAGGTCGCAGAAAAACGGGGGGGATTGCCGAGTATTCCGATTGCTCCGCGCTCGAAAGCAGGCGGAGGCCCGATAACACACGGTGGGGATCAGGGCCTGGACCAGCGAGTGGTCAGTCGTGCCGAGGCAGTTCCAATGACGGGCGGTTGTGACCGCCCACGGTGCTGAGAAGTTCCCGTTGCCCGATAGCCGGTTCTTGAAACAAGAGGTGCCATGGCGTGCGAACGGAGGACATTGCGGCCGGGCAGTCGGCCTTGTCATTCTCAAAAAGGCAAAAAAAAGACCTCACCTTTCGGTGAGGTCTGGCGTTCAAAAAGTGCTGACTAATGCTGCAAGCCTTACAGGGCCTTCCTCTTCAGCATGACCAAGCCCAGCAGAGCCAAGCCGGCAACGCTGGCGGCAGGCAGGGGAACTGGAACGGCGGTGAGGCCGCTGTTGCCCTGTTCGGTGCCGTCAAGCGCCCAGTCCTGAGCCGAGTAGATCCCGGTCGTGCGCGGGCCATAAATCGAATCGGCGGTGAAGACTGCGATGTGGGTCTTCGGAACAAACGTGATGTCCGGGCCTTGATACTTCCAGACCAGGTTCATCACCGAGGCGTTATCAGGCGCGTTCTGGAGATACGGTTTCGGCCCGACAAGGCTCGTGCCCGTCGCAAAGGCGCCAACGCCGAGATCGGAAGTGGCGGTGATCGACCCAGGGATGTATCCGTTGAAGTCATACAACACGATGAAGTCGCCTGCCTTCAGCGTGCCAGAGCCCAGAGACACATCGTACAGGTAATTCCAGCCGCCCGCGATCGGGGTCACAACAACGTTCATCTCAACAGGGAGATAAACGGTGTCGGCCTTCACTGAACCCACAGTCACGAACATCGCGACTGCGACAACCAACGCAGTAATCCATCTCATACTCGTTTCTCCTCCGTGCCGAAGCACGCCTTAAACTAATCCCAGTCCGCAATCGGCCTTGAGGGACCTGTCCCCTTCAGATGCCGAAACTTGCATCACCAACTTTTTGGATGCCAACACTGGCACCCTTCAAATCTATCTTTGTGCAGGTAAGCAAGAGCTAAACCGACAACCCACTGCACTGAACAACAACCACGCCGACCCAATACCACACCGCTGCTCACCCACGGCAACTGGGCCTGCAGTATAACAGGATAGCCTGCCGATTGCACAAGGCAAGCAAAAAGTTGGCGTTTTTCCCGATGCCTCACACAAGCCAAATCACTAAGTTGTACCGAGAATGCGGCTGTGTCAGCCGGGGCTGTTAAAATGGATAATATGTACTAAATTGGATCCGGGGCCGTCCCATGCAGGTGACTTACCAGGCGATCGCGATGGCCAGCGGGTCACATACCAGTCGGCGATAAAGTGTTCCAAATCAACATCATATACCATAATACGGGGCATGCCAGATCGCATCGTAAACCCTTATGCTAGCTCGCGATTGACGCCAAAACCGCCCATTAGTGGATGGTCTTCGGGCGAAGAAGGCTGGACGCACTATTAACGACGAACAAGCTACGGTCGGGATCTCGATGTTGCGGGCAGTTGCTGACTTTGCATATGACCCGAAACTTGGGTAAGACCCATGCCGCGATTCAGCACGGACTCGATTTCGAGGAACACCATCGCACTGGGCGTTGGCCCGAAGCCTAGAATGGCAAATGAACCGTACCGCCCGGGCCACCATTGCGCGAATACGACAACATGGGTATCGCGTGCTTTTTCAGTGCAACCCCGATGCCAGCATCTGTGTGATGGCGACCGCTTCTTCTGGTGTGGCGTACATCGTCAGAGGCAAGCTCTGCGATGACTCGCGAGCGATTGCCGAACTGGCGAGAATGCTCCAGCTGGATGGGGGACCTGACAAAACGAGCACCGCCGATGAGGCTATTTCTCCTCGATGGTGATGGTTTCGAGCGTGTCGCCTTTCTCGATCTTGTTGACCACGTCCTGACCCTCTTTGACCTGTCCGAAAACGGTGTGCTTGCCGTCCAGCCAAGGGGTGGCGACGTGGGTTATGAAGAACTGCGAGCCATTGGTATTGGGGCCGGCATTGGCCATGGACAGGGTGCCGACCTTGTGCTTGTTCGGGTTCTTCTCGACTTCATCCTCAAAACGATAACCAGGCCCACCGCGTCCGGTGGCGCTGGGGTCCCCGCCCTGAATCATGAAGTTGGGGATCACGCGATGGAAGGTGGTTCCGTCGTAGAATTTCTCTCTGGCCAGGAATACCAGGTTGTTCACCGTCTTGGGCGCGTCCTTGACGAACAACTCGCAGACAATCTTGCCCTTGGATGTGACGAAGGTGGCGGTGTAGGTCTTGTTGACGTCGATCACCATTTTGGGCGGCGCGTCATATTGCTTCCGATTCGCGGGCTTCTCTTCGCCTGCGTTCACCGCCTGGAAAGAAACCAGAAACCCCGCCGCCAGCAGAATCCACTTGGTCATGGCCAATTCCTTTGTTGATTGGGCGGAGTGTAATGCCCTCTGCAATCACTGGTCAAGCGACATGCCTCCACACGAGAGCAATGCTCAACGCCGCTGCGGACGGCGCTGAGCATTGGATGGGTGTCAGTGGGCCCGGACGTCTAGGGCACAAGGCTCTTTATCGCAGGGTAGGCCAACAGGTACTCGCGGCGTTGACCGGCGAAGGTCTTGATGCTCATTTCGCCGCCTCGTCGCTCGCCTGGTGCGGGCTCGGCGGTTTCGCCAATCGCGGACCTGAATGCGGCGATCGAGTACAGCTTCCGCGTATCGATCTCAAGTTCTTTTTCCATCAGTGCGCGGTACCGCTCGACGGTCGGTCCAAGTGTGTTCCAATCGAGACAATCCTTGGCGATGATGCGGACGCACTCGAGGTACTTGGCCTTGAGGGCTGGGCAGGCCAGCAGGCGATTGAGGATGGCCTTGTTGGGGTCATTGGCGCCGGCGAGGGGATCGAGAGCAACGCCGCCGCCTTGTGGCCCGCGTCCGCCGAAACCGCCCGGACCGGCGAATCCGCCGCCTGGTCCGCCGGGCATCGCGCCCGGTCCGCCGTCGGGACCACCGGCAGCGCCGGGCGCGCCACCCTGCCCGCCGAAACCGCCGCCGCGACCGCCACGGCCACCCCGACCCCCGAACCCGCCGGGGCCCCCCGGTCCGCCGCCGGGTCCGCCCATCGCGCCCGAGAAGGTCTCATTGACGTCGTGCGGGACAATGTGGAATTTTCCTTTGGAATCGAGGTAGATCGCAAAGTCGCTTGCTCGCGTCCAGATGCCATCATTGTTGGTCAGCACGTTGTCGATCGCCAGATACCAAAGGAGGTGATCGACATCGAGGATCGGCTTCAGCGCCGCTTCCAACTGATCCGAAGGGGTTTCTTTCAGCGTGCGGCAGAGGGCGATGAGCTTCTTCCATGCTTTTTCATTGTCGCCGCTCTTGATCTCGTATCGCCGTTTGTACTCGTCAACGTTCTCGCCCAGGTAGGTCAAGCCGCCGTCGCCGCGGAAATTGACCGGCACCTTCCACCGGGTTCCCTTGGATTCGCCAAACCACTCCTTGACGAAGTCTTTGTCGAAGGTCTGAGTGCTGACGAACAGACCCCAGCTTTCGCCGTTAATGACGAGCTTGACGAGATTGGCTTTTGGCGCGGGCGTATATCGCCGAGCGATGTCGTAATAAAGGATGGTATGGAGCATGGAGGGGTCTTCGGCGGCGTTCAGCAGGTTCAGATTCCGGTAGCCGTAGAGTTGCTGCTTGGCGTCAACGAGGTCCATGCAGAGCTTAAGGGGCTTCTTGTATCCCTCGCCGGCCATCATGTACGAGGTGTTCCCGCGGAATTTCACGCCAACCTTCTCGTACTTCTTCCCGTCCACTGTGAGTGTGGCGGGGACATCGACATCCGTGCGATAGAAATCGGCGAGTTCCGCCTCCCAATCGGCCTCCTCGAAATCGATGAAGATGGTCCGCAGCACCGTGGGCTCATAGAGCGACGCATTGGGGTAGGCCTTCACCTGATCTGGCGAGACCTTGGGACCCGGCTGCGCGGGTTCCCGATTCCCTCGTCCACCGGGTCCACCCCTGCCCGGCCCAAAGCCGCCGGGCGCGAAACCCCCCGGTCCGCCGCCTGGCCCACCCATCGGCCCCATCGCGCCGGCACCGACCGGGCGTGTGGTCGGCATGGCCATCCCCTGGCCGTCTGGGCGCGTCGTGGGTCCCATCATTCCTGGTCCGCCCCTGAACCCAAACCCGCCTCGCCCCGGCCGGGAGGCTGCCTCCTTCTTGACGAACTCTCTGGCCGCCTGGCGCTCCTCCTTGTTCAGCCAGCCGTCGTTGTTCTTGTCAAACTGCTTCAACAGGGCGCGAGTCGGGCCCATCATGCCCGGACCACCCGGTCCGCCGCCTGGTCCAAAACCTCCCGGTCCACCGCCCGGCCCAAAACCCCCCGGTCCGCCGGGTCCGAAGGGGGCGGGACCTCCCCCGTCAAACGGCTGGCCTCCCGGCGGAGGCCCTCCACCTGGCTGAGCCTGCCGGATCGCATCCTGCCTTGCCGGTCCCTGATCCTGTGCCTCCAGAACCACCGCCATGGTTCCCGCCAACGCCATGGCCGCGACACCCAACATCATTCTTGATCTGCTCATAACACTCCCGAGTAGGGTCCGATCGATCGGGTTATCCTATAGCTAAGGTTGCATTAGGGTCACATAAGGGGTCGGAGGAATCTCGCTTTTTTCCCACGCCGCCGCCGTCGCTTTCTTCATCCGATCTTCCGGTTGACCGAACACGGCGGCATGTCTGGCGGGGGTACGGGTTTGTGATTCCCGCCCCGGATTTGCCCTGATACTGCCGGAGAACGACACGCAAAGGCTGGTCATTGCGGCCATCCTGCCCCATGCCGTCAACCGGTCGGGGGCGCATAGTCCACTCGGTCGAAACCGGACGCAGCGGCGATGGCCTACACGTCACAACGCGTGACTGCCTGGATCAGCCCCTGAAGCGGATCTCGCGTCGGAATGAACTCATGACCGACGTATCCGGTGTAGCCGACTTCCAGCAGCGCCTTCATGCATGCCGGGTAGTTGATTTCCTGCGTGTCATCGAGTTCGGCACGGCCTGGGCAGCCGGCCGCGTGAACGTGTCCGATCAACGGGCCGTATTGCCGGATTCGCCGGATCACGTCGCCATCCATGACCTGGGTGTGGTATATGTCGAACAACAACTTCACTCGCGGCGAACCGACCTGTCTGACGATGTCGGCCATGTAATCCATGTTGTCGGCTTGGTACCCCGGGTGGCCTTTCATCGGGTGCGAATCGTCGCGGGTGTTCAGCATTTCGATGCAGACGGTCACGCCTTTCTGCTCGGCGTGCGGGGCAATTCTCTTCAGGCCGGTGACGCAGTTCTTTGCGCCCTCTTCCTGCTGTATTTCGCCGCTCTTGGGGTCGTCAGCGTCACGCCACTTGTAGCCATGGAACGTGATGATATTGGGAAAACCGGCGGCCGCGGTCGTGTCGATGGCGGCTTTGGCCCGGGTGACGACCTCGTCCTGGTACTTCAGATTATTGAGGCCTTTGACGAACGGCGGATCGGGCATTCCGCCGGGACACAGCGCGGAAATCAGCCCGTGTCGCTTCAGAACCGGGTAGTCTTTGGGATCGGCCAGTTCGATGCTCGGAATGCCCAGCCTGACGGCCACCTGGCATTGTTTCTCGATGTCCCATTTCTCGCCGGCGGTGTTGAAGCACCAGAACGCCATGGATTGCTTAATCCGGCCGCGTTCGACGACCTTGCGAGGTTCCGCATCAACCGACGTGCCGCTCGCGCAGCCGACCACCGCGCCTGCCGCCGCGAGCATGGCCGCCTGGGCCAGCAGGTTTCGACGGCTCAAATCACCTTTTGCCGCTTCGATGTTCCGATTCATGCGATCCTCCGATACTGTTGATCGGTTTTGTCCGGTCTTTGACGGACAACACCGGACGTGGTTCGTCGCGGTTGCGATGGTCCTTTACCGGGTTGGCCACATCCTCAGCATGACGCAGCCGTGGCGGGGAATCTCCGCCTTGTAGGCGTCGCTCAGCAGCCCGATGTCCTTCTGCCGCCAGACATCACGGACCCGCTGCGGACCCTGAACGCCGAGCGTCTTCCAGTCGGCCTCGATGCTCGCCGGCATTCGGCCGAGATTGAAAAGCCCCACCGCCTTGGAGCCGTCCTCAAGGTCCTTAACCAGAATCATGGTGCCGCTCGTCTGCCTCGCGATCCTTGCCTGTTTCCCCAGCACATCCTGGTCGATCTCGATGACTTCGTGATTGCACAGAATGTTGAGGGTGAACGCATCGAGTTTGGTCATGTCGCCGCTGAATACGAGCGGCGCGGCCATCAGGCACCACATGGTCATGTGTGAATACTGCTCGTTGGGGGTGAGGGACGTCGGCCGGCCTTCGCCCCCGGTGTGGGCGTCGCCCACCCACCCGATCAGCAGATAATCCGGGTCGTTCCAATGCCCTGGCCCGGCGTACTGCGTGAGCGTGGCGTTGAACAGCCCGACCTTGTAGATGCCCTTGGACAATTGCCCACCTTCGAGGCCCAGATCGCCCGTGGTGCGCCAGCAATGTCCGACGTCGCCGCCCCATTCCCACACGTTGCCCATGCCGTACTGGCAGAGATTAAAAACGATGTCGCGGTCCAGCTTCTGCAGTTCGTCCCACATCAGCTTGTACGGCTTGACGTATTCTTCGCGGGTGTTTCCCTTGGCGATCTGCCCATAAGAGCACCAGTCGTATTTCAGAAAATCGAAACCCCATTCCGCGAAGGTCCTCGCGTCCTGAGCCTCATGCTGATACGCGCCCTCGTACCCCGCGCACGTCCGCGGTCCCGGCGAGGTGTAGATTCCGGCTTTCAAGCCCTTGGCGTGAATGTAGGCGGTCAGGGCTTTCATATCCGGAAAGCGTTTGTTGGTGCGAAGCCGGCCGTCCGCTTCCCGTGCCGGTCCGCCGATCTCCTCCCTGTTCGAGCCCGGTTTCACCGGCCAGCAATCGTCAATGTTCACATACTGATATCCATAATCCGCCATACCCGATGCGATCATGGCATCGGCGGCGGCCCGCATGTCCTGGTCCGACACGCGTTCGTAATGGATGTACCAACTGTTCCAGCCCATCGGCGGGGTCAGGGCGAGTTTGTCGCCCACGACAATCACAAATTCGCGCCTGGCTTCGCCCTTGGCGTTCTTCGCTGTGATCGTCGCCTTGTGTTCGCCGCGATCCATGGTCTTGCCAGTGATGATGCCGGTCTTGGTGTCTAGCGCCAATCCGTTGGGCAGTCCTTCGGCCGCATACTCCATCGGCCGATCGCCCGTCACAGGGATTCGATACAGGAACGGCGAGCCGGGACGCACGCCATATCGCTTGGGCCCGCTGATCCGCGGCATCGGTCCAACCGGAGGGGTCAGAATCACCGCCTCCTCAGCCGGCGCAACCGCTGCCTTGGGTGGTTCACCCGTGTAGCTGATCTTCGCATCGGCCCAGTCCGCATGGTCATAGCTCACTCCATTCCCGCCGTCCGTCACGACCAGCGTCAGCATCTTGACGCCCTTGAGCGGCACATCGCAGGTTCTGGCTTCTTCGCCAAGCCGGCAAATACCGCTGCGCCAGAGCTCCTTGTCGTCGCCGTAGACGATGAATTCAATGCGTGCCTCATTATTCCCCGCCCCCGCGTCCACCCCGACCATGGCCGTGAACCGCTCGCCCCGGCCGCCCAGGTCGATGTCAAACTCGCTCTCGGCGTGGCTGCCAACACCCTCGGCGAAGTCCTTCGTGCCGATGCGAAGCGGCTTGCCCGTAATCGACTTGTTGGCCATCGCCTTGCCCCATCCCACGGACATCAGCTTCAGGTCCAGCGCCGATAACGACAGGCTCTCCGCCAT
>CAYVKG010000047.1:0-31715 GCA_964451955.1 uncultured Tepidisphaeraceae bacterium | reverse complement strand
TGACTTGATGAGCCGTTGCCGACCGAACCACCGAAGATGTGGGTAATTGAAAGGTCTGTTCAGCGGACACGTTCACCGAACTACGGCCGCACGTCAAGGATCGCTGAGAGAGGAACGGCCACAGGGGGATCGCCAAGATCACCTCCGATTAGGACGCGGCCGGCAACGTACCGCCCCTTCGGCAATCCCAAGCCGACACGTACTTTGAACCCTGTGCCCGCCGTTCTTTCTATCCCAGCACATACCCAATCGCCCTCTAAGCGCACTCTCGGCGATTGGTCTGTCGCACTATCAGGAAGCACCTCCAACTCAACATTTGCAGCCGCTGCTGTGGTGATCGTCCCTAGGCTCACCGTTTGCGGCGATACTGTATATCGTGGGCGAATCATTCCACTAATCGGAATAACCAGTTCGCATGGTTTGCTTTCCGCTACAAAGCGAATTGACACCCGCCCGCGAAGGTTTCCGGGGGGAGGGTCTACCACTCTGACTGTCGCCGAACGCTCGGGTCTGTTGCCGGCACGATCAGGCAGCTGGTCCACCTGGACGTAGGAGTCAGGGCTGCCGATTTGCACGCTGCCCAAATCAACAGCCGGCGAAAAGCGAAGGCGAACGGTGGTCTCTTTGGCTATGTGTGGTCGCCACGGTTCATCCAGGACTATGCTACGCGGCTCTGCCGATGCGTGAACTTCCCCTTGGTTGTTCATCACATCAAAACGCAGGCGGATACGGTGCGGTACCGGGGGGGGCTGCCCCGTGCTCATGACGACCACCGACACCGTCGCTGGACCCTCGCCCTTTGATGCATCATAGGTGAGCGTCAGCGTGGCGTGTTCTCCTGGCGACAGTCGTGTCTTGTTAATCGACACATGAGTACATCCACAACTGGCAGCAATGCGCACACCGGTCAGCACCTGAGTGCAACGGGAAACCAGCGTGATGGACCGCGTGAGGGGCACGTTCGCGGCGACAGCGCCCATTGCTTCGCTCCCCGAGACCCATGCAACTCCACCTCCGTCCCTCAGTTCCACCGCGTACTGCATCGCACGCTTTGACCTATCAGAGTGAACGACATCCAGTCTGTTGCCGTGGCTTGCTAGCCATGAAGCAACCAGCACCGCCGCTGCCATTCCCAGGACGGCGATCGCTACGCGCCAACGTCGCTGCATGCTAACTCCTTGCCCCATTTGCCGCTCTGCGTTTCCAGAGCCAGAACCCAATAGTCATGCCCGCCGACAACGCCACCGCAATAGCGGTAAGTTTGACCCATGTTTCCCAGGTGCGGATTTGGACCGCTGTCGGCGTGGTTCGCACAGAGGAGACCACATCGGCAGCTTGACTTGCTTGCGCAGTTGGCACAGTCACGGGCACAGGCGCAGCTATTAGCCTTGTCGGATCAGTGTACACATGAAACGAAGTGTCGGTTCCGGGAACGACATATGATCGATTGACTCCAGCTCGCGTATCATGCACGGTAGTATCCCTTCTCGGCGTCAGGTCGAATACCTTATCCTCAATAGGTATGTCTACCTGCGGTGGCTCAATTGCGACAAGCTCAAGGTGCGACGATATCTGTGGAACCCCCTGGGGCGATAGCCGATACGCCTCGGTGTCAACCTCCATTGGAACCCAGAAGCCTGCATTCGTCCGCACAAACCGACGGAACTTCTCGCGCATCTGCACCGCGCCTTGCATCTTCACCATGCTGTCGCTAACTACGTACCCTTTGGCCGGCAGCACGACTGCCTCTAGATAGAGACTGACTGATCGCTCATCACCCACCTTAAGCACGAGCGCTTCTCCCTCTTCTGTTTGTCGGGGCTCGACCGTCACCGGGAAGCCCTGTGACTTAAACGTTGCCACTAGATTTCGGTCAGGCGCGGTTCGACCAAAAGCCAAGAACGTTGGAATGTCAGGCCTGTCGCTTGTTAACACCAGGCGGTCAACTCGCAGATCGCTCCCGGTTGATCCCGCCGTTTCCGTAGCTCGGTCCAGAATCGAAGCGAATTGCCCGTTCCACACGTGCGTATATGGCGAGGCAACGCCTTCAACGGCTTGACCTGCGGCTGAGACCAGTTCAGAGAGTGGTTTATCATCAGGTAGGAAGCTGCGGTCAACGCGATATTTGTCACCCTTGACCCGGTATGTGTCAATCGAGGTCCATGTTGTCCGTTGGGCCTGTGACTCCAATTGGGACCTGATTGCAGGCAACTGGTCGCTCATTCGCTGCCTCTCACGCGGCGATCGTTCAGGTTGCTGCGCTTCGATCTGTTGAATCGTTGCGTCCGTTTCAGTCCTCACCTGCTCGGCGGACTTGCCAATGTTGAACACGCGACGGAGATAACGACCCTGGGCGCTCTGCGATTGAACCTGCGCGTTCTGCCATACGCGGTCATATAGCTCCTCGGGCGTCGGGAGAGGTTCCCCTGCTGCCGCAGCCATTTGGACCATGGCACCAATAACAATCACGAAAATCTGCTTGTCCATTAGTGAGACTCCAAAGGCTCCCCCTGTTGTTAACAGGAGGAGCCGTATTACGGCACGCCAGCTACACCGAGACAGATGATTAGAAGCAAGCACTGGCACTACCCGCCCACGTCACTCCCGTATAGTTGCAGTCTTCTTTGCACTCATCGTAAGCACAGGTGCATGCGGCTGCACCAGCTCCGGCCGCCGCTAGGCACGCAACGCAGGAAGCGCCGAGTGTAAATACGCCACCAACGGTGCAAGCGCCTCCGCAAACCCCCGCAGCCAGTGCTCCATCCGCCGTCAAGCACGCGACATAAACCGCCAAACAGGCAGCATACGTCAGGCTCCCGACGGGGGTTGAGACGAAATTGTACGTCGCTGTCGCCGGCACAGTGTAGTTCCTGCAGTCGGGATCGCCACCGTTCGTGCCGCTACAGGAACCACCAGTGTAGGTATAGACCTTGTTCCCACATCGACCGCAAATCCCATTGCCAACGCCGCCACCTGTGTAGGTGTGCGGATCAGTACAAGGCCCATGGCTGTCATTGGGACAGCCTGGATTGGTCACCGTTGGGGGACCCGACGGTCCGTCGGTATCTCCCGCAAGCGCAATCCGCGCAGGCAACGCAACGCCTCCCATAACGAATGACAACACAAGCAAGGGCACCAAACATCGCCCAAAGGATAAGACTCTTTCGATCATAATAGACTCCTTCTGGAATACCGCACCTCGCGGCCACCTGGGCTCGTGTAGTATGTGACTCGCGAAGCCTCTGACTGTCTCTTCTCCCGGAACCTATGAACGCTAATGAAGCATGCTGCACCTCCTCTCACCCGGTTGCGTGGTCTCCTCGCATTGTGACCTTCGCGATCCATGAGGCGACCACCCGATGTGTTTGCACCCGTTTCGTATCTGACACCGATTCGTTTCACGACACCCCCAGCCAACACCAGTTCGACGGGAATTGTTGCGAACCAGTCATTGCTGGCGGCCAATCGACCCAAAACCAACGTTGGCCGGACCTCCCCCAGAGAGGGCTCCAATTAGGCATACGGCGGCATCTCGATCCGAGCCATTGTCGATTGCTCGTCTAGGGCTTGGGCCATCGCCTAGTACTTCGGCCGCCGCTTTTCAGTTCAATCAAGTGTGGTCATACAGCACGACAATCCATTTCCCCGCACGGAGTCGGTTTTCGATGTCCACTTACTGCAGAGAGGAAACTGCTTACCTACCCAACCCTCCGGCTCCAGCACCACTAAGCAGCCGTTGCACAAGATATCGCCCTTATCCGTCACCGAAGCCGAGCGAGCTGATGCCATTGCCACCGCACCGGGAATACCGGTACCCAGCAATGCCACAAGCACTACTGCTGCTCTGTGCCACCGTATCGGCGATGTCTCAAGTCGAGGCCGTCCGGCCATGACCGATGCAAGCAGGGCCAGATCTAGCACCAGCGTGTACCGGGGATCAACCTCTGCCCTGCTGAAGCAGCCGCAACTTCCCTCTCCCTGCCATGCCTGGTAGACCATGATGCAGGCGAAGGCAGCGAAGCTCACTACCGCCGCTCCCCATGTCTGGCGCTTCCATACTCCCCCCATCAAGCACAACCCCAACGCCAACTCAACCTCCACCGCCACGATCAGAAACCACCGCAACGTAGGCAAGCCGTTTTCCGCTACCGGTCCCGTCACCAGTTCATAGCCCTTCATCCCCGCCGCCGTCAGCAAGACCACGCCCGCCAGCCATCGCATGATGTCGTAGGCGTGGAACCGGCTTGTGCTTCTCTCTAATGGAGCAGCCAATATGGTCATCGTCCCTTGCCTTCCTGCCAGCGATCAGCCGGTCGCAATAACAGTTCCGCCACCAGCGCCGCCAGCTTCCGTTGCTGCTCCGTCGCTTGGGAAACACAGCCATTTCCCGCCGGCACCAAGAACCATTCCATCGCCACCTGAGCACTGCTCCGTGCCGCCACCGCCTGCTGGCGCAACTGCTTGAGCCATGCATCCTCGCCATCGGTCGTCAAAGGCAGCGGGAGCATGGTGCGATAGGCGGCATCGGCCAGCAGTTGTTTAGCCTCCTGCGGGTGACCTTTCGCCCACAGGTATGCCGCCGTGCGGGTGGTGACCAAGTGTCGGCTGGCCCTCAGGCTGAACAGCACGAGGTCGCCATGTGCCTCCAGATTGCCCTGCGTCGATGCCAACAAGGCATCGTGCCACCGGCGCAGGGTGTCGGCACGCTGCTCGCCGTGTGTCGGGTTCTGGATGGGCAGCGTCGGGATGGGCGTCGAGTCCGGCAGGCCCACAGCACGGAACATTTCCCGCTCATCCACTCCGTAGTGTCGGGCCAAGCGGGCGACGGCCCCGGGTTCGATCTTTGTGAGCGGATGATTGGTCGACAGCTTGGGATCGCTATGGAACTGCCAAACGTCGCCGCTGACAATCAGCACGTCGATCCAGTCGGCGTGAATGCCCTGGCTCTGAAGCAATTGCTCTGCTTTGATCGCCCAGGCGTACTGTCTTGCACAGTCATTCCGATGGGCATCCCGCCACGCGGCATAGTCCAGCGTAGCCGGGTCGGCGGGCGGGGGCTGTCGCCACCAATCCCGACTGAAGTCCAACAACTCGGCATCAAACTGAGAACCCGCGCGAGCCACCGCGTTGCTCAGCACGGCATCCCTGGCCCAGGCTGTGGTTGCCATCGCATCGACCGCCGCCGGCGATGTTGGTGCGGAGCGGCCGATCACCGCGGAGGCGTAGCCAGCCTTCACGTCCACCGCCTGCCCTTGTCCTTGCGAAAGCGAAGTAAAACGCACGCTGCCCTTGAGCAGCGTCAACTCCGTCTTGTCGGATTGCGCCCTCACGTCAAACTTAGTGCCAGTGATTTCAAGGCGGGCATTGGCGGTCATTACAGTGAAGGGATGCCCCGGCATGACCTCCACGTACATCCCGCCCTGAACAAGCCGGATTTGATAGGAGCCTTGGTCGGCGCTGAACGTGGCCGATGTATTCTGATTCATCACCACCCGGTGCATACCCCCCAGCAAGATTTCCCGCCGCTGGTCCTGCGTCTGCACAGGTTGCCCCAACGCCAATGCTCTCGGCCCGTCGGCGGTCACCAATTCGGCATAATAGCCATGCGGGGCAGTAGGAGGGGCCGACTTGAAGTAGCTGTTCAACAGCCAGCCGCCCACGAGCACCAGCGCCAGGGACGCGGCTATGGCCACTACTTGGCGAATGCGGCGGAACATCTGGCGGACAATCTCCTGACGCTGCTCACGGCGGTGCGCCTCGGCCAGGTCGGGGCAGCGTTTGAGCAGGTCTTGCCAGCCCTCTTCCACGCTCATCAAAGGCTTCAGTCCCGACGTGTTCTGCGGCACGGGGTAACCGGCCTGCTCCAGAAGCTGTTGGGTTTCATGGTTGATCGGCCCGCCATGCTTCCGGACGAGCCGTGAGATCTCCTGGCAGTCCTCGTATTCCGCCGCGCATGCGGCGCAGAGCATGAGGTGCCGCGCGAACGCCGCTCTCTGCTCGTCAGTCACGCCCGGATCATCCACGACCAGGCATGTCATCAACAACGAAGCCTGCTCGCAAGTCATCTCCACAGGATGGTTGGGTTTTGATGCCATATCCACACAGCCCGGCCGCAGCGATCTCCGGAAACTACCCGAGAATGCATGGCCTCTACAGAACTACATGACAGTTGGAGCCAAAATCGGTGTCGCAAAATCCAGAGAATTCTCGACGGTGCGTGTGATTAATCCATAATCAATAGCATGAGCAGTGGTTACAAAGACTGCTGAACGAGAAGTTTTCTCAGACTTCGCATCGCCATGCGCCGATGCCACTGAAGGCTGCCGGGTGTACAGCCGGCAACCTTAGCCGCCTGTTCGATGGTCAAGTCGCTCATCTCCACGAGTTCCACGGCCTGACGCTGTCGAACGGAAAGGGAAGCCAAGGCGGCTTGGACCTGCTCGATTCGTTCCTTCCGCTCTATCTCTTCCGGTGGGAGCGCCGAATCGCACGCAGGCAACTCGCCCGCATAGGTGAAGGGCTTTGTCAGTCCCGCTGCGCCGGATCGCCTCTTCTCGCGGAGTACATTCTTTACGATGCCCCAGAGCAGTTTTGGGAAGGCGGGATCGAGCAGATGATCGGATTGAGCGGCCCAGGCGCGGGCAAATATCTCCTGAACCAGATCATCCAACCGGCCACGTGGGACGCCTCGACGGGCCAGAAAACGTATGATCCGGAGGAACTGCGTCTCGTAGAGATGCTGGAACTCCGTTGCCGCTCCTGTTCCGGCACGGACTTGCGTTGCGCGATCACGATGGAATACCCCGGTTTCCATAGTGCTACAACATGCCCGTCAGCATACAGAAGAGCACGGAGCCTGGCAAACCAACACAGGGCACTGATGCAGACGCACAGTTGAGATCTCGGCACCGCGAGTTGATCGGGCGGGCTGCCGGTGTCGCTGCGAGCCAAATCCACTGTGCTCCGCTGGACCCCTCGTTCAACTTGGAGCAGATGGGCATCTTCATCTCGTTTCTGGGCATCGGCAAGTTCAGCATTTTCAAGAATGGTGCCGTTTCCACTAAGCAGCAGAACGCGGCGGTGACCCGCTCTATCCCAGCGAGCACTTGATCGTCCTCGCGCACGACCCAGCCGATCGGGGCTGGGATCCGATTCGAGGCCAGTCCGGCGGCTACGACGGGATCTGCATCGAGAAGCGGATGGTCAAGGCCGGGTGCTGGGCGCATGCGCGGAGGAAGTTCGTGGATGCCCACGACCTGGAGCCTGGGATTGCCGGCCAGGTCCTGACGCTGATCGGGAAGCTGTTCGCCATCGAGACTCAGGCGCGGGAGTTGTCGGCAACGGATCGGCTCACTCTCCGGCGGGAGCAGTCGGCGCCGGTGGTGGAGCGGTTGTATGGCCGGCTTCTGGAGCACAAGCAGCGGCTGTTGCCCAAGCATCCGATGGCCGGCGCGATCGGGTACGCGCTGAATCAGTGGGGCCCGCTGACGGCGTTCTTGAATGATGGGGCGATCCCGCTGGACAACAACATTTCCGAGCGGGAGATGAAGCGGGTGGCGCTATTGCGGAAGAACGCGCTGTTCGCCGGCAACGAGCGCGGCGGGCAGACCGCGGCCATCCTCTCCAGTCTCACCAGCACCTGTCGGCGGCACGGGATCAACCCGCAATTCTACTTCACCCAGCTTCTGACCAACCTGCCTGCCTGGCCGATGAGCCAGATCGATCATTGGCTGCCGGACGCCTGGAAGCAGCGCCAACCCGCGACCGATCCGCAGGTGTAGTTCATCCATCGTTCACGCTGATTGCTTAAAGACCCCTGCTCTGCGGGGGTCTTTGTGTTGCAACCCGCCTCGCAACAACAACCCATTGGCAAACGCGGGCATTCCCAGATGAATCCTGCCACTGACGCAGACCGGATCAAGCAGTCCGGATCGCTCACGGTCGCCTCTTCACATCCGCATCCAGCAGCAGATTGGCATCGGTCGGTATTCGCGTTCGCTCCTCAAAGGCTCGGTCAACAAGCCGAGCTAGATTCAGACCGGTCCGATGCGCACGATCAAAGGCTTCCGCCAGCTTCATCCATTTGTCCGCGGATAGACCCTGTTTGCTCGGCAGAGCCACCAGGATCGCATTTGACGACCGCGGACACCGCAGAATGTGCCACTCCGCAAATACCGCCGAGTACGTCTTCACCATGCTGTGGTAGTCATCCGAATCACACCAGAGATTCGCACAAACCACGCCGCCTGCCGCCAAATGGTCCCTGCAGATCTCCAGGAACTCCTTGGTGCTCAGCATGAACGGAATCGACTCTGCACTAAACGCGTCAAGCATTATCAAGTCGTATTTGTCCCGCGATTGTTCGAGGAACTTGCGACCATCGCCCACGTGCACCTTCTGACGATCGTCTGGCTTCAAAGAGAAGAACCGGCAGGCAACGTCCACAACAGCCGGATCCAGTTCGGCCGTCTCGACTGTCGCGTTCGGCAGCAGCCCGTGCAAATAACGCTGGATGCACGCGCCTCCCAAGCCAATCACCAGGATCCGATTCGGCTTGCCCACAAGCGGCAGAGCGGTAATCATGTGCCGCGCATAAGCAAGCGTCAGCTCGTTCGGTTTGGCCAGGTTCATTTCCGACTGAATCGGATCGGTGCCATCCATCTTGGCATCGAAGATCAACCGCCGGTATCCGTCGGCACTGTCCCACACCGTGATGTGCTGGTACTGACTCTTGATCTCGTAGACAACCTGACCATCCTGCGCCGAGGCCGCCAGGCCAACCAGCTGAACCAGCCCAAACACACACAGCACTCGGATCAGGGAAAATCGAAGTCGCATGCGATTAGTACCGACGAGGGACCACCTTGTTTGGACGAGAGCGGATATCCCCACTGCCCCGCCCCCCCTACCCCACCGCCAACACGCGATTCTGGCTCCGCATAGGCACCCGACCATTGATGGCGCCATCCACCCGCACGCGAGCTTCGCCTGTGGTTCCCTCACCGCTCGCCAAACGGGGTCAGAGGCAGAACCATCGTCCCTCCATAATCAGCAGCCATTTGCCGTATGATGTTGACCGCCAAGGAAACGCACCCGACAGGACTCGAACCTGTAACCCTCGGTTCCGAAGACCGATGCTCTATCCAATTGAGCTACGGGTGCAACTGAAATCTCCGCCTTCCATCCGGCACACTACTCTCAAGCCGGCTGGCAATGCGGCGGCAAGTATATCAGCAACTTCCTACGCCCGCTATCGCCGTTGCCATCCATTCTAGAATGCCGACTGACCCAACAGGCCGCCAGCGTCGGCGCGGCCCACGCGTGCCCTCCCCAACCGCTTACGTCCCAACCCGAGCTCCACAATTCGCGCCCGCCAACTCCCCGAGACTTCCCTGCTCTGCCCACCCCAGCAAAGGACGCCACTGCCACGCAACCTCTCCAAACACCCCGCATCGCCTTACGATGGCGCCGCTGCATCCGACCCGGGCTGTCCCCCCGCTTGATTGGCCGCAGTCGGCGACGGTGCGCCGCTCGATGACGGCTCCGACCCGGTCCCACCATCAGCCGTGGCTGCCGCCCCTGCGCCTGCTTCTGCAAAATCCTCCTCCGGCTGCTCCAAATAAACGTCATCCATGTCCGTCGCGTCCGTGTCACGACGCACAAGGTAATAGATAATAGTGCTTGCCGTAAAATAGAAACTGACCGCAAACGCGCCGAGCATCGCGATTGCCAAATACACCCAGATCGACAGAATCCCCGCCGTCACGTCTCCGTACCAGTTCAACGCCTCAAATCTCAGCCCCCGCGGAAGATTCAACGCCCCGCCAATCGGTTGCAGTGTCGACCACAGATTGCCCTTGTTCTCCGCGCTGCGGAATACGAACAGCCCCACCGATACGTGCGTCATCAGCAGCACCAGCCAGATGAACATCCGCACAAACAGATAGCATACCGCTCCGTACGCCACCGCCACGCTCGAATAAAGCAGCATCCGCCAAGGCTTGGCATAAACATAGCTGAATGACCGGCTGATCGCGTCAAAACTGTCCGACCCCTCCACCGCAATCGTCGGATACATCAGATTCAGCCCGCCCGCAGTCCCCAGCACCACCAGCGTCATCACAAAACCCGCCGCCAACGCCAGGAAATAGAACACCGCCACAGCCACGTCCAGGTAGATCAGGAATGCCACCCCGCTCACCACACCCACCACCAACGCAAGACCCGCCACAATAATCACCGGAATCAGCGGCGCCGACAGAAAACTCAGAAACTTCGACACCGCAAAGCTCAGCCCCTGTCGCATCGACAGCTTCCGGCCTTCATCAGCCACCTGCACGGCGGCAATCCTCGCAATCGCGCCGCCAAACAACGACCACACAAACAGGAACAACAATCCATACAACAAAAAGTAAACCCAGTGGCACTGAATCGCCCACGCCGGCGCCACCGTAAAAAACTTGAACGCCGACCGGTACACCCCATCCCCCCCGCCAATACCACCCCAACCGCCCAACCAGTTCCCCGCAACAACGCTGTCAGCAACCCGCCGGATCTGCTGACGTTGATAATCGAAAAATACCGCGAACAGCCCCCGCCCACTTGCCGCGCTCACGATCTCCGACCGCTTAGCCGCCAGCTCAAAAGCCGACTGAACCTCTTCTCGAAGCCGCTTCTCCGCCGCCTCGTCCTTCTGACCGCCTCTGAAAACCTCCTCCGCCGCGTCCAAAGCCTTCTGACGCTCCGTCTTGATCCAAAACCGCACGTCACTGTCAACCTTCCCCGTGCGCGCCGCATCTCGGACCCCTTCCGGCGTCGCGAGAATGTCCTTCCATGCGTCCCCTTTGTCACGCCCAACCCGCCTGATCAACTCCGCGTACGCCTCAACGCTCGCTTCACGCGCACCGTCCCTCGCCTCGGTGTACGCCTGTCTGTCCGCCGAACGCTCATACAACGCCACCTCCCCTTCCACGGCGCGATGCTGCCTGACCCACAGACGATCAAGAATCCGACCCCCAATGTACAGGCACAGAACCGCCGCCAACGCCAAGACCAGCTTGGACGGATGAACTGCAATGCGGAACGCGCGAAAAACGTGCGTGAACGGGAAGACTTCGCGCCAATTGATCCCGCGTAGGACCTGCGGTTCATCCGCCATGATCTTGCGCTCCTTTCGCGTGCTGTGGCGGCCTTCCGTGCGCGAACATCAAAGCACCCGGCCGCATCAGTGATCTGCATTATAGTCGCAACCCCCACTCCATCCAATCACCCGCCACCCCCCGGCATTATCACTCCCCCCATGCTCGATCCCGGCGATCACGCGCACTCTGACTCTTCCCCTCCGGGTCGTCCGCGGGAATCTGGTATCGCCCCCCAAGCCATCGCCCCAGGTCGATCAGCTTGCATCGCTCACTACAGAATGGAAAACACTCACGGACCCCCTCGGCCTTCATGCCGTCGATCACTCGTTTGCAAATCGGGCATCGCATCTCTCGACTCACGCGCCAGCCTCATTTGGCGGCCACTTTCCCGCTGCTCTTCTTCTCCGACTTGCTACCCGCCTTGGCAACCGCCCCGTTGCCATCACCGGATGGCGATGATGGGCTGGCCGTCCCGGAACTCGATGACTCGCTCTCTGCCGCCTTCTTGTAGCCGTCCGATCGGTAATCCGTAATGTAGAAACCGCTGCCTTTGAAAATCAGCCCTGCGCCGCAACTGATCAAACGCCTCACCCGGCTCTTGCCGCACGCCGGACAGGTCTTCACCGGTGCCGCGGTCATCGACTGAAACCGCTCAAATTCCACCCCGCATGCATCACATTTGTATTCGTACGTCGGCATAATTGGCCTACTTTGAAGTCTCTGACCCCTCCGCACAACCGCCACTCGACGACGGCTTGCTCACCGCAACCTGCGCCGGCCGCAGCACCCGACCGTGCATCGAATAACCCTTCTGCAGCATCTGCGTCACCGCCGGCTCAGGATACCGATCGTCATCTTCCTGCATCAGCGCCTGGTGCAAATGAGGATCAAACGGCGTGCCCGGCTCCGGCGCAATCTCCTCCACGTGCTGCTGACGAATCGCCGCCATCAATTGATCGTGCACAATCGCCATCCCTTTCAGCACCGAAGCCGCGTCCGACTTCGCCGGATCCACGCTGATCGCCCGCTCGAAATTGTCAATCACCGGCAACAGCGCCGTGATCAGTCTGCCATTGGCAAACTGGATCGCAGTCAGCTTCTCGCTCTCCAGCCGCTTCTGAGCATTGCGAAAATCCGCCTGCACACGCGCCAACTGCTCAAACAGCGAGTTGCGCTCTTCCTGGAGCTTCAGCAGGTCGGCTTCAATATCCGGCGAACCTTCCGTCCCTCCAGATTGGCCATCCTTGCGATCATCGGCCTCGCCTTTTTTCATCTCCTCGGTCATGTCAACCTCTCAACCACTCGCATCGCCGACACCTGGCCGGCAACCCGATCACTATCCCATACACCCTACTCAGCCCCCGTCAGCTTGCCTCGCAGCTTCTCCAGAAAACTCTTCCGCTGCGGCATGACCGATGCGTCCTCCGTCGCCGCAAATTCACGCAGCAACTGCCTCTGCTTGTCCGTCAGCTTCCGCGGCACCTCGACCAGTATCTGCACCACCATGTCTCCCCATCGCTTGCTCCTCAGGTCCGGCAACCCCTTGCCCTTCACCTTGAAAACCTCCCCATGCTGCGTCCCAGGACTGATCTCCAGTTCCTGCTGCCCGTTCAGCGTCGGCACCTCAATTCGCGCGCCCAACGCCGCTTGGGTAAATGTGACCGGAATCTGGCAAACCAAATCATTATTGTGCCGAGAAAACAGCTCGTGTTGCTTCACGACAATCGTGCAGTGCAGGTCCCCGTTCGGACCACCCCCGCTGCCTGGTTCGCCTTCCCCGGCCACTCGCACCGCCTGCCCCTCGTGCACACCGGGCGGAATCTGGATGCGAACCGTGCGCTTCCGGGCCTGCCGACCCGAGCCACCGCAGGTCGGGCAGTAGTCGCGAATCACCGCCCCTCGCCCCCGACACGCCGGGCATGTCGTCACCATCCGGAACATCCCCCCAAATCCCTGTTGCGCCACTCTCCCCTGCCCACCGCATTGCGAACAAACGACCGGACTGCTACCCGCCTTTGCCCCACTGCCTCGACACGCCTCGCACACGTCCTGACGCTCAAATTCAATCGTCTTCTCACATCCGTTGGCCACTTCCATCAGCGTCAGTTCGACCTGCGTCTCCAGATCAAAGCCCCGCTGCGAAGTGGCGCCACGACCGCCGCGACGACCCCCGAAAGGACTCCCACCCAGACCAGCAAAAATGTCGTCGAACATCGAGAAAATGTCCGACACGTCCATGTGCGAAAAATCGTGATGCCCGCTTACCCCCGCGTGGCCAAATTGATCGTATCGCTGACGCTTCGCCGGGTCGGCGAGCACTTCGTAGGCCTCGGCACATTCCTTGAACTTCGCCTCCGCCGCCGACTTGTCCCCGTCCGCGCGGTCCGGGTGATATTTCATCGCCAGCTTCCGGTACGCGCGCTTGATCTCCTCAGCGTCCGCCGTCCTGCTGACGCCCAGAACCTCGTAATAGTCTCGTTTGGTCGTCGCCACGTTCATCCTTGCTCCGCGGGCAGGGCCCACCCTCTTCCGCAGACTACTCCCGAAACACCAAACCGCCTACACCATCCGCGCCTTCCTCCATGTCTTCCTTATATCGTCACCATACCTCCGCTCAATCCAGCGCTTCATGCCAACCTTCGCTGCAAACAGAAATTGGCAGTCGGCAGTCCCAGCCAGCTGAAATCGCTTCGCCAACTGTCCATTGCCAACTGCCAACTGTCAACAGCATCCAGTATCACACGACCGCGCCGGCAACGGCGTTGGTCTCTTCACCTTTCTTCTCCTTCAACTCGGTCAACAGCACATCCGTTGTCAACGCCAACCCGATGGCACTGGCCGCATTCAGCAGCGCTGTCCGGGCAACCTTTGTCGGGTCAATGATCCCCGCTTTCACCATGTCCACATACTGGCCCGACGCCGCATCATATCCCCACGCGGGATTCTTGTTCTCAAGAATCTGCGCCACGACCACCTGGCCGTCCTCGCCCGCATTCTCGGCAATCTGGCTCGCCGGCCAGCGAAGCGCCTCCGCCACAATGTCGAAACCCAACCTCTCGTCTCCACGCGCCTTGTTCTTCGCATTCTCGACCGCTTCGATCGCCCGAAGGAACGTCACCCCGCCGCCCGGAACAATCCCTTCCTCCGCAGCCGCCTTCGTCGCGTGAAGCGCGTCGTCAATCAGGTCCTTTCTCTCCTTCATCTCGGTTTCCGTCGCAGCGCCCGCCTTGATCACCGCAACCCCGCCCACCAGCTTCGCCAACCGCTCCTGCAGCTTCTCGCGATCATAATCGCTGGTCGTCGTCTCAATCTGCTTGCGAATCTGGTCGGTCCGCGCGTCGATGTCTTTCTTCTTACCGGCGCCTTCCACGATCAGCGTCTTGTCCTTGTCCACGACAATCCGCTTCGCCGTGCCAAGATCCTCCAGCTCCACGTTCTCGAGCTTCAGGCCAAGGTCCTCACTGATGAATTTGCCGCCGGTCACAATCGCGATGTCGCCCATCAACGCCTTGCGACGATCGCCAAACCCGGGAGCCTTCACCGCGCAGATGCTCAACACGCCACGCAATCGGTTCACCACCAACGCCGCCAACGCCTCCGACTCCACGTCCTCGGCAATTATCAGCAGAGGCTTGCCCGCCGTCACCACCTTGTTCAACAGCGGCAAAAGCTCCGCCAGATTGCTGATCTTCTTCTCGTGAATCAGAATCAGAGCGTTCTCAAGCTCACACTCCAGCGTATTCGGATTCGTCATGAAGTACGGCGAAAGATACCCCTTGTCGAATTGCATCCCTTCCGTGTACTCCAGCACCGATTCCGTGCTCTTGCCTTCGTCAACGGTGATCACGCCTTCTTTGCCCACCTTCTCCATCGCGTCGGCCATCAGCTGCCCGATCTTCTCGTCCCCATTCGCGCTGATCGTCGCCACTCGCTTGTAATCCTCGTGACCCTTCACCTTCCGCGACTGCCCCGCAATCGCTTCCGCCGCAACCTCGGCCGCTTTCATGATGCCACGCTGAATCAGCACCGGATTCACCCCCGCCGTCGTGTACTTCAGCCCCTCGCGATAAATCGCTTCCGCCAGCACAACGGCCGTCGTTGTGCCGTCACCCGCAACGTCGCCCGTCTTGCTGGCTACCATGTTGATCAGCTTGGCGCCCATGTTCTCAAACGGCTGCGGAAGCTCGATCTCCTTCGACACCGTCACGCCGTCCTTCGTGATCCGCGGGCTGCCCCACGACTTCTGCAATACCACGTTCCGGCCCCGAGGACCCAGCGTCGCCTTCACCGCCTTCGACAATTGCGTCAGCCCATTGCCAATCTCGGCCCGGGCGTCGACACCAAATTTCATCTGTTTCGCTGCCATGTTCTTTCACTCCAGTCGCCAGTTGTTAGTTGCCAGTTGCCAGAACACCGCCGGTCGCCGCTGCCTTATTTGGCAACCGGCAACCGGCAACCGGCAACTACTCCAGCACGCCCAATAAATCGCTCTCCCGCAAAATCACGTACTTCTCACCGTTCACTTCTACCTCAGTCCCGGAGTACTTCCCATAGTAAACCGTGTCGCCCGCCTTAACGCTCAATGCCATCACCTTGCCGTTATCGTCCGCCTTGCCCGGGCCAACCGCGACAATCTTACCCTTCGTCGGCTTCTCTTTCGCAGCGTCCGGCAGGTAAATCCCGCTCGCCGTCTTCTCTTCCGCTTCCATCTGCTTCACAATCACCCGATCCGCAAGTGGTTTCAGTTTCATGTTCCTGGTCCTTCGTATTCGCTACCAGGCCGACCTTTCGTAATCCGTATCGCGCGGCTATCACGCTCGGCCTGCCTCCCTCGTGACGCCACCTGTCACGCATGACGCGCTACATCATTTCGTCCATCCCGCCTCCGGCCCCATGCCCATGCCCGGCATGCTCATCCTTCGCCTTCGGCTTGTCGGCAACGATCGCGTCCGTCGTCAGCAGCAGAATCCCAACCTCCGCCGCGTTCTGCAACGCCGTCCGCTCAACCTTCGTCGGCGTGATGATCCCCGCCTTTACCATGTCCACATACTCCCCAGTCAGTGCGTTCCACCCATTCGCTCCCGTGGATTCCATCACGCGACGCACAACCACGCTCCCGCTCGTCCCGGCGTTCTCCGCGATCATCTTCAGCGGAACCATCAGCGCCTGACGCACCACCTTCACCCCCGCCGCCTCGTCACCTTCCATCTTCAGGTCGCTGTCCAGCGATTTCATCGCCCGAATCAACGCCACGCCCCCGCCCGCAACCACGCCCTCCTCAACCGCCGCCCGCGTCGCGTGCAACGCGTCCTCGATCCGAGCCTTCTTCTCCTTCAGTTCCGCTTCCGTGGCCGCGCCTACGTTGATCTGCGCCACGCCGCCCGCAAGCTTCGCCAGTCTCTCCTGCAGCTTCTCCCGGTCATAATCGCTCGTCGTAACCTCGATCTCTTTGCGAATCTGACCAATCCGGCCCTGGATCGCCTCCGTGCTCCCGGCGCCCTCGATGATCGTCGTGTTGTCGTTGTCCACGCGAACCAACTTCGCCTGACCAAGCTGGCTGATCTCCACCTTGTCCAGCTCGATCCCCAAATCCTTCATGATCGCCTCGCCTCCCGTCAGAATCGCGATGTCCTCCAACATCGCCTTCCGGCGGTCGCCATACCCGGGAGCCTTCACCGCACAGACGTTCAGAATCCCACGCAGCTTGTTCACCACCAACGTCGCCAATGCCTCCCCCTCCACGTCTTCCGCAATGATCAACAGCGGCCTCTTCGCCTTCTGAATCTTCTCGAGCAGCGGTATCAGCTTCGTCGCCGCTGAAATCTTCTCCTCATATATCAGCACCAGACACTTCTCCAACTCCACAATCATCTCATCCTGATCCGTAATGAAGTTGGGCGATAGGTAGCCGCGGTCAAACTGCATCCCTTCAACCACGTCAACATACGTCTCCAGACTCTTGCCCTCCTCCACCGTGATCACGCCGTCCTTGCCAACCTTCTCAAACGCGTCCGCCATGAACTGCCCAATCTCCCGGTCATTGTTCGCCGAGATCGACGCTACGTTCGCAATGTCCGCCTTCCCGTTGACAGGCTTCGACTGCTTCTTCAGGTCCGCCACCACCGCGTCCACGGCCTTGCGAATCCCGCGAGCCAGCGCCATCGCGTCCACCCCCGCCGTCAACATCCGGTACCCCTCCGTCACAATCGCTTCCGCCAATACCGTCGCCGTCGTCGTCCCATCGCCCGCTACGTCGCTCGTCTTCGTGGCCGCCTCACGCACCAACCGCGCGCCGATGTTCTCAAACTTGTCCTTCAGCTCCACTTCCTCCGCAACCGTCACCCCGTCCTTCGTAATGTTCGGTGCACCCCAACCCTTGTCGATCACCGCATTCCGCCCGCGGGGACCCAATGTTGCCTTCACCGCCCTGGACAGTTTCTTTACGCCTTCGAGCAGCGACTTCCTCGCCTCGGAATCGAAGGCCAACATCTTAGCGGCCATGCCATATCTCCTTATAAAAACCCTTCTTATCTGTCAGCCAAAACGTATAGACAGACCAACCATCAAACAACGTCCAAAAACAAACCCGATGCCGCAGCAAATACAGTCAGATGATCATCTCTAATTGCCTGTAGTTAATCGCCTTATGGGATACCAGCCCCGGCCGACTCTCACCGCCCCCCTCCTACCGCCCTGTCAGGCTGGCAGGAACCCCCTCGGGCGCGATTGCTCGGTTGCCACATTGGCAGGGTCACTCCCCCTCGCCAGGCCTCAGCGACTTTCCATCACCGTCTGGCTTGTCGGCTTGCTCTGCGGCAGATGCATCTTGCTGTAACGACCCGTCAAATCCAGCACAGGCTGGAACGCCACCAGCATCACCACCAGCATCACGGCACACACCAGCGCCAGCCCCCCTCCCAGCGGACTCACCATCATCTCCCCCTTCTTGCCCTCCTCCATATACATCACCCGCACCACCCTCATGTAATAGTACAGGCTGAAAACCGTGTTCACCCCTATCACCCCAACCAGAATCCACCACCATGTCCCGTTCGCCCCAAGCTTCCACATCACGTAAACCTTCGCCCCAAACCCCGCAAACGGCGGCAACCCGACCAGGCTGAACATGAACGCACTCATGCATACCGCCAATAGCGGGCTCCGCCGACCCAATCCCGCATAGTCCTCCAGCGATTCCCCGCCCGTCTCCCGGTACACCAGACCCCCGACCGTGAACGCACCCAAGTTCATGAACAGGTAAACGGCCAGGTAAATCAGCAACGCCTGCGCCGCCACTTCCGCCAAAGGCCCTACCCTCGATCCCCCTTCGACCACCAGCGACAGGATACACAGCATATACCCCGCATGCGCAATCGAGCTGTACGCCAGCAGCCGCTTGATGTTCGTCTGAACATACGCCGCCGTGTTCCCAACCGTGCACGTGATCGCACCCAATGCCCCGGCCGTGATCGCCATCGCCGTCAGCACTTCATTCCCGGCATATCCCCACGCGTGGGCAATCGTCATGAACACCCGCAACAGCAACGCCAGTCCCGCCCCCTTCGACGCCACCGACAGAAACGCCGCCACGTCCACCCCGGCGCCCTCAAACACGTCCGGACACCAAAAATGAAACGGGACCGCCGATATCTTGAACCCCACGCCGGCCAGAATCCCCACCAACGCCACCGCCAGCGGTACACCCCCGCCCAGGTCCACCAACGAAGCTAGTTCGCCGATCTGCAGCGTCCCGTAAAGCCCGTACAGCATCGACAGCCCGTACACCATCACCGCGCTCGTCGACGCACCAAAAAGCACATACTTCAACGCCGCCTCCGACCCAACGGCGTCTGTCTTCCGAAAACCCGCCAGCACATAGCTCGGCAAACTCGCCATCTCGACCGCCATGAAAATCATCAGCAGGTTCGATGTCGAGCCCATCAGACACATCCCCAGGCACGCACCCAACAGCAACGTGAAAAACTCCGGCCCGTCCCCTTCGTGCATCGTCACACGCGTCGTGCTGAACCACATCAGCACAACCCCCGCCGTGAACACCAGCAACAAAACCTTCCAGAGCACCGCAAAATTGTCGCTGACCAACATCCCCCGAAAATGCTCGCCCCCCTCCGTCGGCCGCACGACCAGCAAACCCATCACCGCCAGCGATATCCCAGCCAGACTGACCAGCCCCGCCACCACGTTCGACCGCCGCGACCGAAACGCGCTCAACAGCACCGCCACTATCGTCCCAATCAATACCAGCTCCGCCACAAACGGCCTCAGCTGCTGCCAGTCCGGTATGAACGGCCCCACCGCCGCAAGGCTAGTTACCATCGATTCCATGTCCTTCGCTTCTCACTCATCCGCCATGCTGGCAATCAACACTTCCCAACCACTACACAAACAGCTTGAATAGCCCCGCCACTGTCGTGTTCGTCAACACAAAAAACATCCCGTACGGCAACACGCCAAGCAGAACCGCCATCACCACCAGTGGGATCAAAACCGTCTGCTCGCGACCGTCTACCTCCGGAAAGTCCCTGTACTCCGGCTTCTCAGGACCAAGAAATACTCGCTGTATCGTCCACAGCATATACCCCGCCGTCAGAATCACCCCAAAACACGCAACCACCGCAAACCCGATCACCAACCCGCGCCCAACGCCGTAATTCATCAGAATAGACCCCTGCCTGGCCGCCCCAAAACTGCCGAGCAGCACCATCACCTCGCCAATAAACCCACACAAACCGGGCAAACCCAGGTTCGCGAAGAACATCACCGTGCTGTAACCCGTGTAAATCGGCATCGTCGTCGCCAAACCGCCAAACCGGCTGATCTCCCGATGATGCGCCCGCTCGTACACCACCCCCACAATAAAGAACATCGCCGCGCTCGTCACCCCATGCGCCACCATCATGAATAACGCCCCGTTAAACGCCGCATCCGTCATCATCGCCGCCCCCAGCGTCACAAAACCCATGTGCGACACCGAACTGTACGCCACCAGCTTCTTGAAGTCCGTCTGCGCCATCGCGCACAACGCCCCATAGATGATGCTCACCACCCCGATCGCCGCCATCAGCCACCATAACTCCTTGGCCATCCCCGGAAACAACGGGTACGCAATCCGAAAAATGCCGTACCCACCCATCTTCAGCAGGATCGCCGCCAGAATCATGCTGATCGGCGTCGGCGCTTCCACGTGCGCGTCCGGCAACCACGTGTGGAACGGAACCGCCGGAACCTTGATCAGAAATCCGAGCAACGCCAATAGGAAAAACGTCTTCACAACCCCCAAACCCATCCCCGCCTCAACCATCGCCTTCTGAACCCCAGGATCCGCCAGCTTCAGCAGGTCAAAGGTCCCGCCCTCCAGCCCCGGCACGTGCCGCGAATACAAGTACGTCCCGATCAGCACAACCAGCAAACCGATCGAACCCACCAGCGTATACAGGAAAAACTTGATCGCCGCGTATTCCTTCCGAGGCCCACCCCAGATGCCGATCAGAAAGTACATCGGCAGCAGCGATAGCTCAAAAAACACATAAAACAGGAAAAAGTCCAGCGACAGAAACACCCCCAGAATGCCCGTCTCAAGAAACAGAAACAGCGACAGGTACCCCTTCGTCATCTTCTCGATGTTCCACGACGCAATGCACGCCAGCAGACAGATAAACGTACTCAACAACACCAGCGGCAAGCTCAATCCGTCAATCCCAACCTGGTAATTAATGTTGAACGCCGGTATCCACGAAACCGTCGTCAGCATCTGCACCGTGCTCCCATAGGACGTCCCAGCCTTCGTCCAGTCATAACACGGCAACAGCAACAGCGACGCCAGAAACGTCAACAACGTCGTCCCCAGCGAGATCCATCGCGCCACCTGCTTCCCCCGCGACGCCACCACCAACACCGCCCCCACGCTCGGCAAGAAAATCAGGATCGTCAACAACCAGTGATTCAGAAATTCCATGTTCGTTCACCAATCCAACCGTCGATGCTCGCCTGCCAACCAACAGCCGGCAACTCTGCTCCTACGCCACCACCGCCACCACCACCACCACCGCCGCAATCCCAATCGCCACGATCCCCAACACCAGCGTGACATACAGCCGAATCCGGCCCGTCTGCGGCATCCGCGCCGCCGCCCCTAGACCCTGCGTCGCCGCCCCGACTCCGTTCACCACCCCGTCCACCACGCGCTCGTCGTTCACCCTCGCCGCCACCGACAACTGCCGTACCGCATACGCCGACAAATCCACCAACTTGTCGATCACGTACCGGTCAATCGCCGCACCAAGCCGTGAAAGCCCAATCGTTATCGCCACTAACACCCCCATGTACAATTCGTCGAAATACATCTTCCGGTATAGCCACCGGTGAACCACCCGAACAGGCGCTACTCTCATCAGCACCTTCGCCACCGCATACCCCCTCGCATACACCACCACGCCCAGCAGGATCCCCGCCAACGGCGCCCAGACCAACCACCGGTGCATCAGATGCCATCCGTGCTCATGCACCGCCTGGGATCCCGCCAAGACCGCCGCCGAAGCGGCCTCCTCCTCCCCAACTCCCTGCGACGCCGGATTGTCCGAAGGCCACATCGACGAAAACCCTCCGAACTCGCCCTCCGGATGAACCGTCTGCACATACCGCACACTCTCCACCACCGCCTGGTTCAAAAACCCCTTCACGTTCAGCAGACTATCCGACCCCCCCACAACACTCAGCACCGCCAAAATCGCCAGCGGCGCCCAGATGATCCCCCGTTCATGCGCATGCTCGTATACTTCCTGATTGCGAGGCTTCCCCCAGAAAGTCAGCATCCAGCAACGCGCCATGTAAAACGCCGTCACATACGCCATCGCCACCGGCAAAACAAACAGCACCCAGTACCACGCGCTGCGCCCGTGCTCCTCCGCCAGCACCGCAAACGCCCCCGCATGCGCCAGAATCATGTCCTTGCTGTAAAAACCCGAAAAACCCCAGTCCCCGTACCCCACCCCCGCAATCGCAAACACCGCTATCGCAAACGTAATCGCCGTGATCGGTATCTTCCGCCAAAGACCCCCATACTCGCTCATCTCCTGCCTGTGATGAGCCGCCAAAATCACCGCGCCCGACCCGAGAAACAGCAGCGACTTGAAAAACGCGTGCGTTATCAGGTGAAACGTCCCACCCACCCAACTGCCTACCCCCATCCCCAATACCATGTACCCCAGCTGCGACACCGTCGAATACGCCAGAACCTTCTTGATGTCGCTCTGAACCACCGCGATCAACGCCGACATCGTCAGCGTCGTCACTCCAATAATCGCGATCACCAGCTTCGCGTCCGGCGTCAGAATCGGGAAAATCCGGGCAATCAGGTATACCCCCGCCGCCACCATCGTCGCCGCATGAATCAACGCGCTCACCGGCGTCGGGCCTTCCATCGCGTCCGGCAGCCAGACGTGCAGCGGAAATTGCGCGCTCTTGCCAATCGCTCCACAGAAAAGCCCCACCCCCATGATCGTCAACGCCAACTTCGTGAACAGCCCGATCCCCGCTACATGAATCCCCTCCTCCGTCAGCCTGCTCGAATCCAATGCCCACCAAACCTCCGGCAACGTCACGTTCCCAAAGTGGTAAAACAACAACCCCAATCCAATCAGAAAACCCAGGTCGCCAACTCGGTTCACCACGAATGCCTTCATCCCCGCATTCGACGCGCTCTTCTTCTCATACCAGAATCCGATCAGCAAATACGAACACAACCCCACCAACTCCCAAAACACAAAAAGCTGAAGCAGCGTGCCCCCCACCACCAAACCAAGCATCGAAAAACCGAATAGGCTCAAATACGTGAAAAAACGCGGAAATCGGCCGTCCTCCGCCATGTACCCAATCGAAAAAATGTGCACCAGCAGCGACACCAGACACACCATCGAAAACATCACGATCGTCAGGCTGTCCACATACAACCCAAGATCCAGATAGCCCGCCTTCGTCTGTGCCACTCCCTCGCCCGTCGGAATCCACGGAATCGCCACACTAATCGCCATCTTCCCCCAGCCCCAGTCCGGCGCCCCGCCCAGCCACGAGATCGCCGCCATCGTGCTCAGCACAAAACTCGCCCCGATCGCTCCCGTGCCAACCCACCCGGCCAACGGATTCCCCATCCGCTTGCCCAACAGCACCAGCACGACAAACGAGACCAGCGGCACAAGCGTCGCTATCAACAATAATAAAGCTGGCGTCGGCATACCGTCTCTTCTTCCGTCTTCTCACTCCCGCCCTCGGCCTTCTCCAATAATCCCTCACACGCTCCCCATCACCCCCGCAGCTTCCTCGCCTCCTCAACATCCACGCTCGTGAAGTTGTTATAGAAGTTCAGGAAAATCGCCAGCGCCACCGCCGCCTCGGCCGCCGCCAGCACGATCACAAATATCGCAAACACCTGCCCGCTGAACGCTGCTGCCCCGCCCGCCGTCACGCCATGTGAATACCGATTGAACGCCACCAAATTGACGTTCGCCGCATTCAACACCAACTCGATCCCGATCAGAATCCCAATCGCATTACGCTTGATCAGAATCGTCACCAGCCCACACACCAACAGCGCCGCCGACAGCACCAGGTAATGCGTCAATCCAATCTCCGCAATTCCCAAAACCATCACCATTTCCATTCCACCTAAACACTGTCTTCATGCCGGACATCCGTCCCTTTGCGCCTGGCCTTCGCAAGGTACGCCGCCCCGATCATCACAACCAGCAGCAACACGCTCACGATCTCAAACGGCACCAGGTAGTCCCCCAGCAGCGCCGCACCAAGACGATCCACCGGATAGCTCTCGTCCGATCCCAGCGGCCCGGCCGGAAACGCCCCACTCGATACCGCCGCGCTCAGCCCCACAATCAGGCCAAACAACAAAACCACCCCGATCCCCATCGCAATCCGCACTTCCCCTCGTCTTGCCGCCAACTTCTCCGCCGCTTCGCTGTTCGTCAACATCACCCCAAATATGATCAGAATCAGCGTTCCACCCGCGTACACCACCAACTGAACCGCCGCCAAGAACTCGCAGCCCAACAGGTAATACAAACCCGCTACGCTCGCCAACGCAAACAGCAAGAATACCGCCTGACGCACTATCTTCCGCGATACCACCACCCCACATCCCGACACAACGGCGGCCCCAGCAAACAAATAAAAGAGCACCGCCCCCATCGGAAACCCTTGCTCCGCCAGTATCCTCAATCCCATACGTCCGCCAGACTCCCTCAAGCTCCAAACGCCGGTCCCTAAGCCCCTTCAATCACTATCGCCTCCGGCTCCGATCGACGCTTCTTCACACTCCGAGCATCCAACGCCGCCCGAATAATCCAAATCACAATCGCCGCCACCACCGCAACCCCCACCAACACCAACACCAACTGCACCACCAACCCCACCACGCTCCCGCCCTCCACAAGGTCGCTCCAACTGTACGGATGGTAGTCCTTCCAAGGAATACCCGACCGCCATGGCGCAAATAGCTGCCACAACGCCCCACCCAGCAACAGCACGCACGATGCCGGCAACAACACCTTCACGCACACATACAAAACCTGGTCAATCCGCGGCCGCGGCAGCGTCCACCTCAACCACATCTGCACCAATATGATGATCGACGCCTTCAAAATGAATATCGTCGCCGCCACCACATTCACCACCACCATCCCCACCCAGTTCGCCTGCGGGTCCGCACTGAACCGGTTATGGTAATACCCGATCAGACCAAACGGATCGTTCCACCCTCCCAAAAACAACGCCGCCTGAATACCCCCCACCACAAACATCGCCGTGTACTCCGCAAAGAAGAAGAACGCCCACCGCATCCCGCTGTATTCCGTCAGATACCCCGCCACCAGCTCCGAATCCGACTCCGGCAAGTCAAACGGCGCCCGCTTGTTCGCCGCCAAACTCGCAATGAAATAAACAACAAACGCCAAAAACATGAACGGACTGCGGAAAATGCCCCACGTGTGCAACCCGCCCCCCTGCTCAAGACCCATCTCCACCACGTTCAACGTCCCCGCCGCCATCACCCCAACCAACAGCGACAAACCCAACGGAATCTCGTACGAAACCATCTGGCACGCTTCTCGCATCGCCCCGTACGTCGACCATTTGTTGTGGCTTGACCACCCCGCCATGATCACTCCCATCACCTCCACGCTCAGCATCGCCAGAATCAGAAACAACCCCGAATTCAGACGCCGCTCAAATGTCAACTCCGGCCCGAATGGTATCGCTACCAACGCCACAAAAACCGGCGCAAACGCAACATACGGCGCCAAACGAAACAACGCCCGATCCCCCTTCAACGGCACCAGATCCTCCTTCATCACACACTTGGCCCCATCAGCCAGCGATTGCAGCAGGCCGAACGGCCCCACCCGGTTCGGCCCAGGACGATTCTGCATGTGCCCCGCCACCTTCCGCTCACCCCAGATGCAGATCATCCCAAGCAACGACACAAACGGCATGAACAGCAACACCACCACCGCCAAGCCATACAGCACCGACGCAACAGGCCCGACACCCTGCGTGCCCCACCCGAAAAATAACCGCTCGAAAAAAGTACCAGCTTCCGCCATATTCACGATCTCGGTCGTCATATTAGGTGAGCCGCCACCACACTACAACCGCAAGGACCTTTCACGCTCCAAATCCACAACGCCTTGTCCTGCCTTGGTAAGGGCGTTGTTTGTAGCCACCCCGTTCTGCACTGTCAAGCCAACCCTGGAAACCCGCGACACTTGATCCCCCGCGCCGCCCCGCTACCCTACTCCTCCGACGCGAATCAATGGTCCCGAACCGATCCATCAACCTCCAACATGACCTCCCACCTACGCTCGCATTGGCTTATTAAGGAAGACATCGCCTTCCTCAACCACGGCTCCTTCGGCGCTATCCCCAAATGCGTCTTCGATGAGCAAACCCAATGGCGACAACGAATCGAAGCTGAACCCGTCGAGATTCTCGCACGCTCCTGCCAGAGCCTCCTGGCAACCGCCAAGACACCCGTCGGCCAGCATTTCGGCATGGCCCCAGATGACTTCGGATTCGTCACAAACGCCACCGAAGCCGTTAACGCCGTCCTGCGCTCCCTTCGACTCAACCCCGGCGACGAAATCCTCACCACCTCCCACGTCTACAACGCCGTCCGACAAGCCATGCGCTTCGTCGCCGACCGAACCTCCGCCGTCTACCGCGAAATCGACATCCCCACTCCCATCCACAACCAACAGCAGATCATCGACTCCATCCTCGCCCAACTTGCCAGCCGCACCCGATTGCTCCTCATCGACCACATCACCTCCCCCACCGCTTTGGTCTTCCCCGTCTTCCAGATCGTCACCGCCTGTTCCGCCAAGGGCATCGATGTCCTCATCGATGGCGCCCACGCCCCCGGCATGATCGATCTCAACGTCGCCGCCATCAACGCCGCTTACTACACCGGTAACCTCCACAAATGGGCCTGCGCCCCAAAGGGCTCCGCCTTCCTCTGGGTACGTCCCGACCGCCAGGCCGATATCCACCCAAATGTCATCAGCCACAACCTCGGGCAGGGACTCGTACGTGAACTCGACTGGCAGGGCACCCGCGATATCAGCCCATTCCTGGCCACCCCCGCCGCCTTGGCCTTCATGGCCGGCTTCGACTGGCCCAATGTCCGCCGACAAAATCACGCACGGGCCGTCTGGGCTCAACAATTGCTCTGCGACCGATGGAGCGTTCCTCCGCTCAGCCCACTCGATGGCTCGCTCCTCGGGTCCATGGCCACCGTCCAACTCCCCCCGCCTCTCTGCCATATGACCGAGGACGCCGCACAACACCTCCAACGCCTACTCTACAACCAACACCGCGTCGAAGTCCCCCTCATCCGTTGGCAAAACCACTGGCACCTCCGCGTCTCCTGCCAACTCTACAACCACCCGGACGAGTACCTCCGCTTGGCCGACTTAATACCTTCTGCCCTTTAGCTCCCCCACACACTCGCGGTTCACAAAATAGTACCGTAATGCGTCGATCAGATGATCGTGCTCGCCATCCTTCACCGGCAATTCGCTGCCTCCCTCCGCATAACGGTACGAAACCATCGCCTTGATCAGCCGACTGCAACGCGGGTGTATGAACAGCCTCGCCGGGCCACTCGCCGGCCTTAACGCCCGCCGAATCAATTCCACACCCTCAACAATCGCGCTGTGCCTGCATTTCACCTGGTAACCCGCTCGCCTCAGCAGCATCACATCCGACACCGCCGTCTGGTCCGAACGCCCTTGCCCCGCCGGATCGCACGCCACCTTCCTCGCCACGCCCCACGACCGTCGACCAATGTGCTCAATGTGCTCCTCCATCATCCGCTGCTCCTGAACATACTCGTCCACGACATACGAACTCCCGTCCGCCCCCGCGACAATCCACAAACACACGAACGGCGCCGCGAAACCAAAGTCAATCCCAAGCCATATCTCCCCCCCTCCCTCCTCCCGCTCCTTCACATGCGCCGCCGCGTCAAAGCTCGGAAATACCGCGTTGCGAACGCTCGGCCGCCGACACAGCATCTCCGCCTCCCACGTCTCCCGACTCACTCGCTGCTTCATCCCAATCGCATCGTCAATCCCCACAAAACCCCCGCACTCCCGCTTCGCAATCCCGCCACACTCCTCCGCCAACGCACAACCGCCGCACGCCCGCTCCGGTCCACAACGCTCCAGAACCTCCATCAAACACCACTTGATCACCCGCGTCCCCGATGCCTCCGCCCGATCAATGATCCGCCGCATCAGCCCGTACGGAGCATGCAATGTGCTCAACGCCTCCACCGCCCCGAAAACCCGCTGACCACAGTCCCCGCTCCTCGTCACAAGCTGCGCGGCATTCCAAACCCCCTCGTCAAACAACTCCACCTCGTCACACCGCATCTTCTGAACCCGCAAACCACGCACCGCTCGCTGCGACTGCGTAACCACCGCCGCGCCCGAACCGTTCGATAACTTGATCAGCCCGCCTTTCAACCGGCCACCAATCGCCTTCGATTCCACCAGCTTCCGAACGTCCCCCTCCAGGTGATCCCACATCCTCATCGACTGCTCCAGCGATCCCCCAAGAATGCGCACCTGACACCCAGGCTTCAGCATGAGGTCCATCAGCGTCGCTACCGCTCCAAGCCGCGTCTTCCCCCCTCCACGCGGCGCCCACACCACCAAGTCTCGCGCAGGTTCAAAATACGCGCTCACAAGGTACGTCAGAGGCGACTGGTGACCAACGCAAATCGCCTGCCCAGGCATCCGCAGACCCGTCACGCAACGCACCCACGAAGCCAACTCCGCCTCGCTCAAGATCGGCCTGAACAACCTCTCAAACACACGCTCCCGCCACCCCATGGCTCCCCCCCCGATTCTCCCCCGACCGCCCCGCCCGCTCCTCCAGCCTCCACTTCGCCCCAATACCCCACCCGATCATTACGCACCCAACCCTACTACGTCCCAAAACCCATTGTGTTCGCAACTTTCCGCCACTTTTGTTCGGATATTCCCACCCCGCCAATCGTCGGGTAAAACTGCCGACAATGAAGAAAACCACCACGCTCGCAGACCTGACCCAACGGGTACTGGCTTTCCGCGCCGAGCGAGACTGGGCCCAATTCCATACCCCCAAGGAGCTGGCCATCTCGCTCGTCGTCGAGGCCGGCGAACTCCTCGAACTCATGCAATGGAAACACGGCGCGGACCTCGATCGCACCCTCCGAAAGAAAAAACGCCGGATTGCCGATGAACTGGCCGACTGCCTCCATTCGGTCCTCCTCCTTGCCCACGAAATGAACATCGACCTCCCAAACGCCTTCCTCGCCAAACTCAATAAGGTCGCCAGAAAGTACCCCGTCCACAAGGCCAAAGGCAGGCCCGACAAATACACCGATCTCTAGTCGGCCACATCACCCCTCCCTCATGGCAACTTCGCGCCCAAACCGCGGTATTCTAAAGGACAGTGCAACCCACGCGTCTCGCCCACGGAGGCCCCATGCCGCGATTCGTCCCTTGGTGTGCAATCGCCATCCTCAGCATCGCCCTACAACCCAGCCCCGGCGCAGCCGCCAACCCAGGCACCCTCGCCGCAGCCCTCAACTCTCCACAACTGGCCCACCTCCATGACATCATCTTCGCCGCCAGAAACCCCAACCGCGACCCTCACTGGTACGCCAACTTCGGCTATTGGTCCGAAGACGCCTCCCGACCCATGTATGATGAGTCCGGTTCCCGCCTCCTCAAGCTCAACCTCCGCACCGGGAAAATCACCACCCTCCTGAATGACCCAAAAGGCTCCATCCGCGACCCTCAGGTCCACTATGACGCCACAAAAATCCTCTTCTCCTACCGCAAAGGCCATACCCCACATTTCCACCTCTACGAAATCAACATCGACGGCTCAAACCTCTGCCAGTTGACCACCGGCGACTTCGACGACATCGAGCCAACCTACCTGCCCAATGGCGATATCGTCTTCTGCTCCTCCCGCTGCAAACGCTGGGTCAATTGCTGGTATACCCAGGTCGCCGTCTTGTACCGCTGCGACGCCAACGGCAAAAACCTCCGACCAATCTCCGCAAACACCGAGCACGACAACACCCCCGCCGTCCTCCCCGACGGACGACTCCTCTACACCCGCTGGGAATACGTCGATCGCTCCCAAGTCGAATTCCACCACCTCTGGACCGCAAATCCCGACGGCACCAACCCCCAAACCTACTTCGGAAACCTCCGCCCTGGAATCGTCATGATCGATTCCAGGCCAATCCCCGGAACCACCAAAGTCCTCTCCATCTTCTCTCCCGGCCACGGCATCACCGAGCACCGCGGAACCTTGACCGTCGTCTCTCCCGAATCCGGCCCCGACACCCCCGCCGCCGCCGTAACCGTCAAAGGCGCCCCGGACTACGTCCATGACCCCTACCCCCTCACCCAGTCCCTCTTCCTCGTCGCCAGAGACCGCCGAATCTTCCTCGTCGATGCCGCCGCCCAAAAATCCGAAACCCTCTACACCGACTCCCAGGAACTCCACGAACCAAACCCCATCCAATCCAGACCGCGAGAGCTAATCATCCCCGATCGAACACGACTCGACGAATCTACCGGCCGCCTCGTCCTCGCCGACGCACACATCGGCCGAAACATGACCGGCGTCAAACCCGGCGACGTCAAAAAAATCCTCGTCCTCGAATCCCTCCCAAAACCCGTCAATTTCTCCGGCGGACCCGAACCCCTCACCTTCCTCGGCACCTTCACACTCCAACGCATCCTCGGCACCGTCCCCGTCGAACCCGATGGATCCGCCTATTTCGAATTGCCCGCCAATCGACAATTCTACTTCGTCACACTCGACAAAAACGACCTCTCCATCAAACGCATGCAAAGCTGGACCGGCGTCATGCCCGGCGAAACCACCTCCTGCATCGGTTGCCACGAACAACGTACACAGACCGCCCCCGTCACCTCCACCCTCCTCGCCGCCCGACGCCCTCCCAGTAAGGTCACACCCTTTGCCAACCTCCCCGACATCATCGACTACCCCCAACATATCCAGCCCGTCCTCGATCAACACTGCGTCTCCTGCCATAGCTACGAAAAACCCGACGGCGGCATCATCCTCACCGCCGACCGCGGTACTCACTACTCCCACTCCCATTGGATGCTGCTCTTCTCCAGACAGGTATCCGACGGCGCCAATGGCTACGGCAATCGCCCCCCTCGCTCCATCGGTTCCTCCGCAAGCCCACTCCTGCCTAAGCTGACCGGCTCACATTACAACGTCAAAGTCTCCGACAAACAGTACCGCCTCGTCTGGATGTGGATCGAATCCGGAGCCACCTATTCCGGCACCTACGCCTCACTCGCCACCGGCATGACTCACGTCTCCATGTTCCCCTCGATCGCCGACGGCAAAATCCTGCCCTCCGACCCCGCCGCCCTCAGCGCCCTCGAGCGACGGTGCTATTCCTGCCACTACACGCCCCTCGAAGGCCAACCCCATCCCAAAGACAAAGTCCCTCTGCCCGCCCGACTCTCCGGTCGATCCGGCCAGGCCGTCTACGAACGCGTCGTCCTCCACAACGACCCCATGCTCCGACGCAGCACCCACATCCTCTTCAATCTCACACGTCCCGAAAAATCTCTCATCCTCCTCGCCCCCTTGGCCAAACCCGCCGGAGGCTACGCCACCTGCTCCCCCGCCGGCATCTTCCAGAACACCACAGACCCCGACTACCTCGCCCTCCTCAAACCCATCCAGCGAGCCGCCACACGACTGCAACAAATCAAGCGATTCGATATGCCCGGCTTCCGCCCAAATCCCGCTTATGTGCGCGAAATGATACGCTTCGGCATCCTGCCGACCAACTTCAACCTGGCCAAAGACCCCATCGATGTCTACCAGACCGACCGCGCCTACTGGCAGTCCCTCTGGTGGAACCCGCACCACCCAGAACCGGGGGGGGGGGGGGGGGGGGGGGGGGGGGGGGGGGGGGGGGGGGGGGGGGGG
>CAYVKG010000046.1:0-32646 GCA_964451955.1 uncultured Tepidisphaeraceae bacterium | reverse complement strand
TTGGCCAGGACCAGGGTTCCCTTGCCCAGATCGAGCGACGTCGCGTTGCCGACGGCCAGGCTCTTGGCGCTAACTGCAGCCGCCTCGGGGGCGATGGTCTCCACGCCGCTGATCGCAATGACCTCGTCGCCGAGTTTCAGCTGCGCGTTGCCCGCGATCACGTCCTTGCCGGCAAGGTCAATTCCCTTAAACCGAATCACGTCCTTGCCCACGTTGCCGATGATCTCCATCCCGCCTGTCGGAATAAAGCTCCCGCCGGAGAAATCGGTGATGAACAGGTCGTCACCGCCCAAGCCGTCGATCGTGAACTTGGTGATGGAATCTAGCGCCCGGCTCGCCAGTTCAGGACCCGTCGCGTCCACCGAGCCGTAAACTTTCACATCAGTCCCCACCCGCTTGATGTAGAAGATGTCGGAATTCGCGGTCCCGGTGATGTCCAGCGGCGTCTTGTCCGGCAGCACGGTGTTGATGTCGATGTAGCAGATCTTGTTGTTGTTGCCGCCGACCGCGCCGCTCGCGGGGTCAATCGGCGTCCCGAATTCGTCTTCCGCCAATGTCGGATCCGACACCACCGACAACTTCCCGTCGGTCACGGTAACTATCACATAGAATTCCGCAAACCGCCACGCGGCCAGCGAAATCGGCACGGCGCGGGCAAGCACTTCGTTCGGCGTGCCGGCCTCGAAGACGTACCCGATGTTGTTGTTGGTATTGTCGATGTCGCCGCCGACGAGGTGGACATAGTACGTTCCGTTCGGAACCGCGATTTCCCAGGACGTTCCGCTGATCGATCGCTTCTGGAAATGATTGAGCGAGTCGTAACGCTCGTCGATCGAATACGGCGCCGTCGGCGCCGCGTCCGTGATCATCTGCTCGCGATCCCGACCATCCGCCGTCGCATCGGCCGCTCCATCGGTGACAACCCACCCGTAGGTCAGCCCGTTCTGAGCACTGTACGCCGCGCCGCCGTCCTTGAAGTACCCGGCCGCTTCCTCGCCCGCCGGAGCCGTGAAATTGATCCTCGCGAACTTCTTGGCCTCCATCGCCATCACAAGCACCTGTGTCGGGGCACTCGCGTCAGACCCCTTGACAGTGGTCAACGCGTACATGTAGGCCTGACCGGCAACGGTCCCCGCGCTGTCGAAATACGTCGCGCCCGTCTGACCGGTCGCCACCGTCACTTCGGTGCCATCGACAACGGCGCCCGTCAGGATGTCAAAGTCGCTTCGCTTGATCGTGACGCTCGCCCCGGCTGCCGCGGCAACCCAATTCAACTCCACGCCGCTGTCGCGCCCAATCGCAATCAGGCCCGCGGGCGGTTGCAGCAACGTCGTCACGGTCGCCTCCGCGCCGGCCGACTCGCCCGCCGCGTTGAACGCCAGGATCTTGTACACGTAGGCCGTTCCCGGCGACAGCCCGGAGGCGCCGTCCACGTAAGACGTCGCGTTCGCCGGCAGAGTCGCGATCGGATCCGCGGCGTACTGGCCGCCCGCGAGCTTCCGGTACACCTTGTAACCAAGCTCATTCTTGGCGTTGTCGGTCCAGGTGAGGGTGACGCTGCCGTTAGCCGCCGGCGTGGCAACCGCATCCGTCGGCATCGCGGGCGTCGCGACGGTGGTCACCAGCTTGTAGATGTCGATGTACGCGATCTTGTTGTTCGCCGCCCCACCGCCCAACGCCGCCTGAACCGCCGTGTTGGTTATCAGCGTCAGCTTCCCATCCGTCACCTTGACGTCGACAAACAGGCCCGAATTGTCCAGACCGGCCACCGCCCGGTTTGTCGTCGTCGGCGCCCCGCGGACCACCAGCACGTCCTCCGCGTTGGTCGCATAGTACGAATCGACGTTGTCCGGGTCGCAGCTGACCGCCAGTACGCGGTACTCGCCGTTCGGCAATTCCAGTTCCCAACTGTCGGCGTTGGCCCCGCCTTTCTGGAAGTGGTTCAGGGAGTCCAGTCGCTCGTCTCCACCCGCGTTCGCCGAGTCGCGATCGCGCGAGTTGGCTGTGTTGTCTGTCGGAACATACGTGTCCGGCACGCCGTCATAGTCGGTGTCCGTGAAGAGCGTCCAGCCGAAGTAGTAGTACATGCCGCCGATCTCGTAGAAACTGGTGCCGAACATGTACCCGTCGTCGCGAACATAACCCGGGACGTCCTCGCCAATCGTGGTGTTAGCCGAGTTGGCATTCGTGAAGTTGATCTTGACCCACTCTTCCATGGCGCTGGGCATCGCCGACTGCGCTGCCGAGTTCGGGCCTTCAAACCCCTGCTTCACCGACGACACGATGTAGTAGTATTTCGTTCGGTTCACGACGGCCGTGTCCACAAAGCTGTTGCCCGCCACCCCGGCGGCAATCGTCGTGAACGGCCCGCCCGCGGACGTGCTTCGCTTCACGTTGTACGCGGTCACGCCCGGACGCAACGTCCACATCACCGTCACTTTGCCGTCATCAGGTCCCAGCACAAAGGACGGCGGCGCGGGCAGATCCTCCACCGCGCCGTCCACGTTGGTGTAATCCGAATCGCCCGCGGAGTTGGTCGCGCGCACTCGGTAGAAATACTCGCTGCCCGGAGTCTTGTTCACATCCGGGTCGGTCCACGAGGTCACATTTGCGCCAACGACCGCCACCTCCACGAAATCAGCGTCGGCCGGGCCTTTCCGCTCGATCTTGAACGACACCTCGTTGAGCGAATTGTCCTGCCACGCCAGCCTCGCCCCACCGCCGCCCGCAAACGGATCGGCAACGAGATTGCTCGGCGGGAACGGCGGCGCTTCTTCCATCGTCGACGCCATCAGATACACCTTCCCGGTCCCGCCCACTTTTGTCCATTCAATCGTCAGCGTCTGGTTGGGATTCTCGGCCTGGAAATCAATCGTATAAACCGCTGTCTTCAGACTCCCTGCCCCGACCAGCGATGTGTCCACGTAGGGGCTGATGCTCAGGTCGCTCACGGCCGCCGAGAACTGGCCCTGCGCCGTCCCATCGACCCCGACATGCACCTTGATGCGCTGATTGTAGTTCTGCGCCGGCACCGTGAATGTGAAACCGGTCCCGTTCCCGCTCAAGGCAACCGCATAATTCGTTGCCGTCGCGGTCAAGTTCGGTGCCCCGTTCGTCCAGGTGAACGTCTTGGTGCCCGTCGTCACCGACTGGATCTGGGCCGCCGTCGCGCCGATGGTGCCGATCGTCGGCGTCGCGTTGCTTGCGGTGAGCACGACGCCATACATGTTGCGGCCGGCGTTGTCGGCCTGGTAGATGCTGAACGTGCCGACCGGGAAATCCTTGTAGTACACCGACATCCACTGATTGATGTCGCCGTTGCTGCCTTCGTCGAAGCCGACTTCGTCGGGACGGGTCGTGTCGGCGTATCGGTTCAGGCCGTTCGCCGTCGCAATCCACCCCTGGTCCAGGATCCACTGCATTGCGTTGGCTCCGAACGAGGGTGGGGTGGTGTTCACCCCGTCCGGCAGCCGATTGTCGATCAGCATGTACGCCCGCACCGGTCGGCCCACCGTGATGTCCAGCCGATAGCCGGTGTTGTCGCGGTTGTCGTTGCCGGACATGATGTACTCGCCGCCAATCAGATAGGCCGGAATCGGCAGGTTGTTGGGCGTATCATTCAGGTAACAGTGAGCGCGATCGACATAGGCGGGCGCGCCGCTCTTAAAAGTGGGAACCGTGAACGGAGTTCCGACGGGGGTGTTCAACGTCGGCTCATTGGCGATGGTGGTGTTCCAGGTCACGCCCGTCCACTTCGCCAGGATCGTGTCTGTCGGCTCGTTGTCGCCGCCCGTTTCCACCACGTTGACAATCAGGCTCGTGCTCGCGGGGCCGACGTTCCACATCAGTGGATTGCCGCCCTCGCCCCAGTGCGACCACGCGCGCTTTCCTTCGACCGTGAGGTTCGTGTCGCCGGCCGTCGCCTCAACCGTCACCGCCGCCGGCGGAGCGGCCTTGGTCGTGAAACTGGTCGTCGCCGATTTCGCCCCCATGATGTTGGATGCCGTCAACCGGATCTGGTAGGCCTTGGCCGGGGTCAGGCCGTTAATGAAATAGCTGCCCGTGGCCGCAGCCCCGCCGACGTTCGACACCGCCGGCAGGACCGCCAGTGTTGCCCAGCTCGCCCCGCCGTCTTCCGACATCTCCAGCGTGTAGGCGGTTTCATTCAAGTTCGCGTCGGTCCACGACACTGTCGCGGTGACTGCGCCGTAGGCAACGGTCAACCCGGACGGCGCACTGGCCGGAGCCGCCACACCGCTCGAAAGCACTTGCGTAGTCCCGCCCTCCACCCCGTTCACACTCAGCATGGCCGGCGCCGTCATTCCCGGCCCCTGCCAGCGCAGCTCGGCCCGCGCGCCGCCGCCACCCTGGTTGTATTCCATCAGAATCGGATACGCCACGCCTGCCGTCAGATTCAGCGCCGTGCTTGCGTCCCCAGGCACCGCCGGTGCGCCGCGCCCCACTTCCCAGTCATTGGCGTCGGGCATCGCAATGACCCGCTGCCCGTTCACGTACAGCCGAACCGCATCGTCCGTGCGCGTATAGAACGTGTGGCTCCCGGTCGTCGTCGGCGTGAAGGTTCCTTCCCACCGGATGCTGAAGTTGTCGCCATCCTCGATCCACGGCGTGTACAAGCCCATCGGCGACTCGGGCGCGGCATCGATGTCCGGGTAGTTGACCACCCCAAACTGCCGCGCATTGCCCGTGGACGCAACGGTCCACTCGATGTCCCCGTCAACCCGTGTCAGCCGCCGAACACCCGTCAACTGCTTGTTGTCAAAGTAGGTCCCGATCAGCCCGCCCTGCACGGGTATCGCGTCCGTGTGCGCCACCGGCGATGTTCCCGAAACCGGCGCATCCCCCGCCAGGTTGAACGCGACCACCCTGTAATAGTAGTTCGTGTTCGGGGATACCGACTGGTCAATATACTTGTGACCGCCAACCCGCGCGATCTCGGTGAACGGCCCTCCCGCGGTGTTCGACCTCAGCAACTTGTACCCGATCATGTTCTGCACGTCGTTCGTATCCGACCAAGTCACCGTCACCGAGTTCGTCAGGTCCACAAAGACGCCCCAATCCTCCCATCCCGGAGTCGCTTGCACATTGGTCGCCGCGGTAGGCTTGGTGGTCTGGGTAGGCGGGAAAAGCTGCGAAGCGGGGATAACTTGCTTCGGCTGGGACGCGCTCTCCCATCGTAATGTCGCGCCGGAAGCCCCGAGATTCTCGAACATGTTCAGTTCAAATGCGTATTTCTGGCCCGCCACCAGCGACACCGGAGAACTGGCTCTCTCGGTCCCCACCCCGTGGTAAGTCGGGTCATCCAGCACCAGGTTCCCGTTAATATAGAGCCGGGCACCGTCATCGGTGCCCGTGTAGAATGTGTAATCTTCCGTATACAGTGGCTGAATATACCCAATCCACCGCACCGAGAACGTATCGGCGGCTATCCCGCGAATGGGCGAGCCGTTGCCCCAGTTGAAATCGATGTTCGAATCCATCCGGTACTGGATCTTCCCGGTCAGGTCGAACGCCGGGTCCGGAGACACCCCGCCGTAGTCCGTCACGCCGCCATCGTCATGATAGATGCCCAGCACCCCCCCCGACAGCAGTTGCCTCGCCTCCAACGCCTCAAAGAGCGGTCTGGCGAAATCCACCGCGGCTGCCAACCGGCTCGTGCGGCGATTCCGAGCACCGGCCGCTCTGCCTTCACCCGACTCACGCTTCCTAAGTGTGTTGCTTCTCATTCCGTTCTCCTTCTGATGCTGGCTAGCCCACAGCGCAACCGCCAATGACTCGGCGACGCGACCGATCCAAACACCACCAGCCATGGATTCCGCCCGCCTGAATGGCCAGCAAAATCAACATGGCGCTATTCAACTTTGCGCAACTGCCACAACACCGCGGCATATTCGCGAATAGTCAACAAAGACGTGAACAAACCAAAACGGCCTCAAGTCACCTTTCCACCTGCGTATCGCAAATACGCGACACTGCTGGCTGCATGGGTCGTAAGGATTATGCGGCCGACAACTCGAACAACCGGATATGCGCCCTCTCGGTCTGCGGGGCTCTCCCATCCGTGACGGCGCAGTCCAATACCCACATCGCCACGTTCAATCTACCCCTCAGTTTGGGAAATGCAAGCCACCAAAACAGTCATCGCTTCGCTTCTCTGCCCGCCTCCTTGACCCGAAAACCACGTTTCCCAAACCCGCGCTTTGACTTCCGCATCCTGACCACTCAACATGAATGCATGAAATGCCAAACACCACTCGTTGCGGGCTTGCTTCTGGCATTCCTTCGGCCATCCCTTTGCCACTCGCAACACTGGCCCCGCTTCCGCGGCCCCAACGCAGCCGGCCTGGCCGATCCGATCGACATCCCTATCTCCTTTACACAAAAAGATTACCGGTGGTCCGCGCAGCTTCCCGGCACCGGTCACTCTTCTCCCGTTGTCTGGAACGACCGCCTCTTCCTCACCGCCTGCGACAGCGATAACGCCACCAGATTCGTCGTCTGCCTTGATGCCGACACCGGCAAGAGCCTCTGGGTCCGCAAGTTCCCATCCCGCACGTACCGCCAGCACGCCGACAACAGCTACGCCGCTTCCACTCCTGCGGTTGACGACCGTCACGTCTACGTAATCTGGACCACTCCTGACGAATATGCCCTCATCGCGCTCAACCACGACGGCACCGACACCTGGCGCGCTAACCTCGGAAGATACGCCAGCCAACATGGCAGCGGAACCTCACCGGTCGTCTTCCACGATTCGGTCATTGTCACCAACGACCAGGAAGGCCCTGAAAGCTCCGTCCTCGCGTTCGACCGCCTCTCGGGACAAGTTCGATGGAAGACCCCCCGAAAGACCGGGAGCATGGCGGCGTCCACTCCCTGCATCTTCCATCCCCCAGGTCACTCTCCCCAACTTGTCCTCACCAGTCGAATGGAAGGGTTCGCCGCCGTCGACCCCACCAGCGGCAAGCTCCTCTGGCAAGCCCCCGATGCCTTCGCCTTCCGCGTCGTCGCGTCGCCAGTCGTCGCCGGCGACCTCGTCATCGGAACCTGCGGCGAAGGTCCCAACGGCAAGACCCTCGTCGCCTTGCGCCCCACGCCCGATAGCAATAAGCCCGAAGTCGCCTGGAAAATGCTCACCCACGCCCCCTATGTCCCGACCCCCCTGTGCAAAGACAACCTTCTCTTCACCCTCTCCGACACCGGAACCGTCTCCTGCCTTCGCGCCGCCACCGGACAAGTCGTCTGGCAGCAACGCATCGGCGGCGCCTACTATTCCTCGCCCGTCTGCGCAGGAGATCGCCTCTACTGCGTCTCCAAAAAAGGCGACGTCATCGTCCTGGCCGCTTCCGAAACGTACCAACTCCTCGGCCGCGCCTCCCTCGGCGAGCTCTGTTACTCCACCCCCGCTGTCGCACGCGGAAGAATCTACTTCCGAACCCTCTCTCGTCTCATCTGCGTCGGCAATTGACACGCCCCATCCCCAACCTCATTCCACCATCCCCCGACGCTGCAAATAGCTGACCGCAAGCCACCACAATGCCGCCCACACCAGACCCGCCGCCCATCCCGCCAGAACATCTGTCGGATAGTGCACCCCCATGAACACGCGGCTCACACCCACCAAGAACGTCAGAATCAAGGCAACACCCATGAAGTAAAGCTTGCTGCGACGATTGTCCGCAAATCGCGACAACAACGCTCCAAGCGTCAAATAGACCACCGCTGACAGCATCGCGTGCCCCGACGGAAAGCTCGATGTGTACACCGCCGACAGGTGAGGCACGATCTCCGGCCGAGCGCGTGAAAACGTGTGCTTCAGGATGGTGCTCACCGTCAACCCGCCCAGCGTTGCGATCACCAGGCATATCGCCAACCCATATCCGCCTCGTATTACCAAGAAACCCGTCACCGCCAGCGTCACCAGTGACAGCACCGCAACCCCGCCCACCGCCGTCAGATCACGACCGACTTCGCTCAGCCACCCCGGCCCGATCGGCTCCGCGGGGTTCTCCGCACGCCGCAACGCCAGAATCGCTCGCTCGTCAAACCGCTGCGTCGACCCCTCGCTCACCTCGTCGGCAATCACGATAAACGCCATCGTCCCCAGAACCACCACCAGCCCGCCTATGAGCAGCAGGAACTCTCGCGGAAATGATTCCCGAGGCGACCGGTTCACATTACAATCCTACCGCCGCGGCTCGCGAATGTGAACCGCTGCCGCTCTCGTCCCCCCCTACAGCGACTCCAGTAGCGCTTTCCGCGCGCCCCGAAATACCTTCGTATCCTTCGAAAAATCGTCAAACGCCCGAAACGTCCTGCGAATAGTCTCTTCCGCCTTCTTGCGATCCTTCGCCTTCAGCATCTTCAGCAGTTCATAGTCCTCAAAACCCTCCCGCTGCGCCTCCAGGCGCAGGCTGGACCAAGGCCCGGTCAGCCCGGGATACACAAGGTGCGTATCCCCGCCCGGAAGATGCGTGTCGCCGCTGTGCGGAATCACGCTCTGCTGGAACGGATCCTGCCCGCTTCCGTAGTGGTTCAGACCCCAATGCAAAAAACCGTCCAGATCATACAACGCCGCGCCCCATCCAAAATACGCCGGCCGCAACAGTTCCATGTCCAGCAGACGATTCGTCCACGGCCCGCCTGGAAGACAGCACGTGTAAAACCATACCTTGTCCCCAAGCGACTGCTGCGTCACAAACACATCCCGGTGCTTCTGGTACTCCTGCGCCTGCGGACACCAACAATCGACCGACCCCGCCATCGCCGTGTTCATCGTCGCGTCCAGTATCGGCAAGCCCGGCATGTACTTCCGGACCATCCCCGTCAAAATCCGATAGTCCGTTCCGTTCTCGGCCGTCGGCTCATCGGTCACATGCTGTATCCAGCGCGACCGCCAGTTGTTTTTCTCAATCTCCTCCATCAATTGCTTGCACGCCTTCGCCAAGTCCGCGTTCCCCTCCTCGCTCGTCGCGCGAGGCCCCCCAACCGACACGTCAAAGTACGTCGCCGACCATTCCCCCTTGTGACGACCCGCCACGTGCCCCCCTTCTATGTAGTACAACCCCGCCTCGCTGAATACCTGAACAATCCGCCTCAGCCGCTCCCGATTCAACACCAGCCCCGTCTTCTCTCTGGAAAAAACGTCCCCCCATGTCACCCAAAACGTGTTCTGCCGGCCATGATGCATCAGCCGCGCATACTGCCCGATCATCCCCCAGTGCTCCTCCGACCACGGCGTCAGTTTGTGCCGCGACGCCATCTGATGCAGGCTGAACCAGTTCGTGTACGGCAACGATTCCCGCCCCGCGGGCGGAATCGCCGCCTTGTGAACCACCACCGTCAGCGGCAGCTCCATCGCCTGCTCCCCACACCTCACATGAATCACCAACCGCCTCGTCCCCGGCTCCGCGCTTAACGCCATCGGCACGTGCAATCGCAACGCCATCGTCGCCGACTTGGCCACCATCGGCAGACGGATCGGCTCCATCGCGTCGTACGTCCGGAACGGCGCTCGCCTTATCACATGCGCGTTCTCGTTCTCCTTCCTCTCGATGAACCCGACCAGCCCCGTGTTCTTCTCCACCGGCACGTCCACCAGCCGATACCACTGCGCGGCCACACGCTCGTTCGATTCCATCAGCCCAACGTCCACACTCGAATCCACCGGAATATCATTCAACAGAATGTGAACCGCCGCCGTACCTCCCCGCGCAACGTCCAGTTCCATCGACTTGGCCCCGGTCGCCGCATCGGAATCCGGGTACAGATTCTGCAGCGAGTCGAACAGCGACGCCTTTGGAACGCCCCACCCCACCGACACCACCGCCAGAAGGACAAACCCGATCGCCAGTCTCATCTGATCCTCCTTCCCGCCCCATCATAACCTCTCCTCCTGCCACCGGCCACGCACTGCCGCAAACACCAACCAGGTATGCCGCTTCCCGTTGGTCCCACGCCCCGAAGACGCTACAGTACGCCCAGGAGAGCTCATGATCCACTTTCCACATTATTTTCTCGCTGTCGGCGCTGTCCTCATCGTCACCACACTCTGCTCAGCACAGCCCGCCAACTTCCACGTCGCCCCCAATGGCAACGACGCGTGGTCCGGCACACTCGCCCAGCCGAATCCCCAGCGGACCGACGGCCCTGTCGCGTCCCTGACCCGCGCAAGAGACCTCGTCCGCGCTGCCAGAAAATCCGGCCTCGCCGTCCCCGTTAACGTCCTCATCGCCCCCGGCGTCTACTACCTCGAACAAGGCCTCGCTCTCAACGCGCAGGACTCCGGTTCGCCCGAGGCACCCATCACCTACCAGGGACAGTCCCGCCATTCCGTCCGATTGATCGGCGGCAAGCGAATCGCGATCTGGAAACCCGTCACCGATCCCGCCATCCTCGCTCGCCTGACCCAAAACGCCCGCCAGAATGTCCTCCAGGCGGATCTCCGCGCCCAAGGCGTGAACAACTTCGGACAAATCGTCTCCCGCGGCTTCGGAAGGCCCATGCGACCCGCCGCCCTCGAACTGTTCCTCAACGACAAACCCATGACCCTGGCTCGCTGGCCAAACGATGGCTTCCTGAAAATCGCCGCCATTCCTCAGGACCAGACGCAGGGCGACGATCACGGGGGCAAACTCGGCAAACTCCCCGCCGGGTTCTTCTACGACGGCGATCGCCCCGCCGCGTGGCAAGCCTCCGACGACATCCACGTCCACGGCTACTGGGCCTGGGATTGGGCCAATTCCTACGAACGCGTCGCCTCCATCAACACACATACACGCCTGCTCAAAACAGCCCCCCCCCACGGCCAGTACGGTTTCCGCACCGGTCAGCGATTTTACTTCCTGAATGTCCTCGAGGAACTCGATTCGCCGGGCGAGTGGTATCTGCACCGACCCACCGGAATCCTCTACTTCTGGCCCCCGGAGAAGATCCAGGACTCCCAAGCCATCGTTTCAGTTCTTTCTGAGCCTCTTTTCTCACTCAATCAAGTCGCCCACGTCACCATCCGCAATCTCACCATCGAATGCGCTCGCGGCGTCGGCGTCGAATTCGTCGCCGGACACCACAACACCCTGGCCGACTGCCGCCTCACCAACCTCGGCAACTACGCCGCTATCGTCCGCGGCGGAAACCACCACCGCGTGCAGGGTTGCGAAATCTCCCATACCGGCGACGGCGGCATCGACCTCGTCGGCGGTGACCGCAAAACACTCTCACCCGCCAACCATCTCGCCTACAACAACCACATTCATCACATCGGGCGATGGTCCAAATGCTATGTCCCCGGCATCCATATCAACGGCGTCTCCATCCGCGCCGCGAACAACCTCATCCACGATCATCCCCATTGCGCCATCCTCTTCGGCGGCAACGACCATGTCATCGAACTCAACGAAATACACCACGTCTGCCTCGAAACCGGCGATGTGGGCGCCATTTACACCGGCCGCGACTACAGCTACCGCGGGAATGTCATCAGGCACAACTACATCCACCACACCGGAGGCGTAGGCATGGGCTCCATGGGCGTCTACATGGATGACTGCGTCAGCGGAACTCACATCCTCGGCAACGTCTTCTACAAAGTCCAACGCGCGGTCTTCCTTGGGGGCGGCCGTGACTTCCGGGTTGAAAACAACGTCTTCGTCGACTGCGATCCGGCCGTGCAACTCGACGGCCGCGGCATGGACAAGTCCCCCGTCTGGCACAACATGGTCTATACCACCATGAAGAAACGCCTTGAAGACGTCAATTGGACCCAACCCCCCTACCGCACCCGCTATCCCGAGCTCGCCTCCCTCGATCAATACTACCAGGCCGATCCCGGCATACCCCCGGAAAACATCCTGCTCGCCCGAAACGTCTGTGTCGGCAAATGGCTCAGTGTCGGCTGGCATGCCACGAACCAAGCCCTGCAGCTTCGCGATAACCTCGTCAACACCGACCCCCTTTTCCTTGATGTCCCCGCAGGCAATTTCCAGCTTGCCGATCACTCCCCCGCCTACAAACTCGGCTTCAAACGCATCCCCATCGAACGCATCGGCCTCGTTAAAGAACCCGAGTAGGCCCCCCTCAACGCCTGCCCAATTCGTGTGATATCAAGGCATAGAAGGACTCTCTCGACAACCGCCTTTCAGGAGAACACCATGTTGCGCTCGACCCTCACCACGGCAGCCCTCATCGCCCTCTTCACAACCTCCCTTCTCGCCGCCGCCCAGAAAGACCCTAATGTCCAACCCGCCAAGCCCAATGCGCCCGCCGAACCCCCCGGCATGCTCAAAATCTTCAACGGCGACGATCTCACAGGCTGGGAAGGCGATCCCAGGCTCTGGACCGTTAAGAATGGCGTCATCCGCGGCGAAACCACCAAAGATGTCCAGACCAAGGGCAATACCTTTCTCATCTACAAGGGGGGCGAATTCAGAGATTTCGAACTCCGCCTCTCCGTCCGAATCGACCACGGCAACTCCGGCATCCAATACCGCAGCAAACATGTCCCCGGCGGCAACAATGACTGGATCGTCGGCGGATATCAGGCCGAAGTCGCCAATGAGCCCGGCCGCGCCGGCTTCATCTACCATGAGCGCGGCCCCAAAGGTCGCGCGCGCATCTGCCTCGTCGGCCAAAAAGTCGTCATCGACAATGACAGCAAACAGAACGTCGTCGGGCAGATTGATGACCCGAAAGCCATCGCCGCTACCTACAAACTCGGCGACTGGAACGAATACGTCATCATCGCCAAGGGCAATCACATCGTCCAATACATCAACGGCGTCCAGACCGCCGACCTCACCGACAACGACGAGAAAGGCCGCTGCGACTCCGGCATCTTCGCGCTCCAAATCCACGCCGGACCACCCATGTGGGTCGAGTTCAAGGATATTCGCGTCATCAAATACTGAGTGCCGCCAGTGTTTCGTTCTCACTGATCGGAGGCTTCATTATGCTTCGTTCGCTTCTTCCATTCACCGCCGTCCTGCTCTGGGGACTCGCCATTGCCATCGCCGCTGAAGTGAAGCCCACGGCCCCGTCCGAACCGGAAGGGATGCAACTCCTCACCAAAGCCGCGGACCTCTCCGACTGGGACGGCGACCCCAGGCTCTGGTCCATGAAGGACGGCGTCATCCGTGGCGAAACCACCCCGCAGAACCAGACCAACGGAAATACCTTCCTCATGTGGAAGGGCGGCGAACTCAAGGATTTCGAACTCCGCCTCTCGTTCCGCATCGACCACGGCAACGCCGGCGTCCAGTACCGCAGCCGCCATGTCACTGAAGCCCGCGAAAACAAGTGGGTCGTCGCTGGTTACCAGGCCGAAGTCTGCAACGAACCCGCCGCCGTCGGGTTCCTTTACCATGAACGCGGGCGCGGCGGACTCGTCAACGTCGGCCAGAAGGTCGTCATCGACGAAAACGGCAAGAAAAATGTCGTCGGTTCGCTCGGCGATCGCAACGAAATCGCCAAGTTCTACAAGAAGTCCGACTGGAATGACTACGTCATCATCTGCAAGGACAACCACGTCGAGCAATACCTCAACGGCATCAAGACCGTCGATCTCGTCGACAACGACCCCAAAGGCCGCTGCAATTCCGGCATCCTCGCACTGCAAATCCACGCCGGACCACCCATGTGGGTCGAGTACAAGGACATCCGCATCAAGAAATACTGATCGTTTCCACGTCCTTCCAATGCGCCAAGAACGGCTGCTCATGCCGCCAGCCAACCGCCGCGCCCGGCGTCATCGTTGCGCCCTCATTCGCAGCACCGTCACCGAATACGCCGGGAATGTGTGACTGAGTGCCCCGCCCACGTTCTCGATCCGCCGCGTCTTGGGCGATACCTTGGTCGGCTCCTCCAGCGAGTTCTCATCCGCCGGATCCCCGGATGTCAGTTCCGTCACCTCCACCGGCGCAGCCACCTTCGCGCCCGCAAGGTCCACCTGCGCCGTGTACGCATCCGCCGAGGTGTTCACGACCTTTAGAATAACCTCGTTCGTCGATGTCACCCGGCTGGCCGACGCATACAGCGGCTGCGATGCCCCATACTCCGCTTCGTGAATCAGCTTTCCGTCCAGAAAACACTTGACGGTCAAATCCTTGATCTCAATCCGAATGTCATACCACCGACCTGTCTCAATCCGCCCGTTCACCGACGATCCCAGCTGGGACTTTCCGCCGCCGGTCGCAACCTCAATCGCGTGCCGACTATTGCCCCAGCCCCCAAGGTTCCACCACGCGAAATTGTTCGCGTCCTTGACATGGAACATGATCAGGAAACCCTCGGCGCCGGAGATTTTCCGCGCCTTTAGAGAGTACGTCACGTCCGTCCAGCTCTCCTCCGCGAAAACGCTCCGCCGGTCCGTGGCGTTGTCGGATTGCCGGTAGACGCCGTCAACCACCTCCCACTTGCCCGCCACAGGCTTCCATCCTGGCGTGCCTCGCGAAAAATCGCACGTGATCGTCTTGTCCCCGCTCGTTATCTTGATGTCCTTGTACTCCGCCTGCGTCGCCCATGTCCCCAAGCCAACCGCGCCGCTGCGCGGCTTCGGCTTCGCCGCCTCCGCCTTGATCGCCACGGGCAGATGCGTATCGCCCAGGTTGTTCGCGAACATTTTCTGCACGTAGTAGCTGGGAATCCCATACGCCCGCGTGTTGTCGAAATTGATCAGGTCCGGATTCCAGCTGCGCGTGTCCATCCGCACAAACAACGGCGCATAGGACGACATGATCACGATGTCGCTGTTGCGCTCCATCCCCGTCATGAACGCCGCCTCCCCTATCGCCCCCATCAGGTTCCCCTTCCCCGCATTCTGCGTCACCGCATACTCCCCAACATATACCTTCGGGCCCGTACGAGGATACTTGTCGTATTTGGTCGCGTTCGTGATGAAGAACTCCGGCGTCGAATAGTAGTGCTCATCCACAATCTCCACCGGCCGGCTGTTCGGCAAACCGCCCCAGTCGTTGGCGATCAGGTGAATCTCCGGATACGCCTTCTTGATCGCATCATAGAACACCGCGTAACGCTCGTTGTACGCCGGCCCACCGTTCTCGTTCCCGATCTCGATGTACTTCAACTTGAACGGCTCCGGATGGCCCGCCTTCGCCCGCAATGAGCCCCACTTGCTGTCCACCGGACCAATCGCATACTCGATCGCGTCCAATGCGTCCTGGACCCACTGGCCGATTTCGCTCATCGGCACGTTCTCTTTGTGCGACATCCCGCAATTCACCACAAACAACGCCGTCGCGCCGATGTCCTCCGTCATCTGCAGATACTCGTGATACCCGATCCCGTCCGACGAATAGTAACGCCAAAGGTTCGGCCGCCCGGGGCGCTCCGAAATGTCCCCAATGGTCTGTTTCCACCGATACGACGTCGCCAGCGTGTCCCCTTCCACGTAGCATCCCCCGGGAAAACGATTGAACGCCGGCTTCAGATCAATCAGCATCTGCAGCAGGTCGCTGCGAAATCCGTTCGGCCGCCCTTTGTAGGTGTCCTTCGGAAACAGCGACACCGTGTCAAACCACAGCGTCCCCTTTGATGTCGTCGCCAACACCAGCCGCCCGGCCAGATCCGTTCCGTCAGAAATCAGCGAGCACCGGTACCGCGACCACCCGGTCCCAATCCTCTCGATCTGCTGTTTGCTGTAAACCCTCGATCCGTCCCTGCTCTCCAGCGTAACCGTGATCGGCCCGCCAAAACCCTCCGAACACCGCGCAAAAAAGCTCAGATCGTATCCCGCGCCGGCCTTGATCGGCATTCCCCCGAATCCGTCATTCGCTATCCCCGCCCGGCCCCGGCCCGTCTGCGCAATCTCAACGCGCAGCGTGTTCGGGCTCTTCGCGGTGAGCACGTTCGCCTTGTCGATCGACATCTTCGCCTCGGTGCCCTCGCCCCTCACCAACGACCACGCCCGCGGCTGCGACGCATCCTCAAACGCCCGGTTCTGCACCATCTCCGCGTAAATCCCCCCATCCACCGCCCGATTGATGTCCTCGAAGAAGATCCCATACAAATCCGGGCTGATCTTGTGGCCAGGCCGGTCCACGTTCACCGTCAGCGTGGCACTGCCGGCTTCCAGCGCGCCGCACAAAGCCAACAAGATCACGACGCAGCCGACAGCCGAGAGGGTTGCATGTCTCACGTCTTTTCCTCCTGATCAGCCTTCAACATCAACAACACAGCGAAATCCGATCGTCGCACAGCGATCCAGACCCGACCACGTCAGCAGGAACTTGGCGGCAAATTCGCTCGCTTGCGGACCGCCATCCATGTACCAGTCGGAGCCTTTCGCCGAATAATACGAACCGCCTTTGATTATGCAAAACCGCGTCCGACCATCGGATCGCTCGCTTTCCGTCCACTGCCAGACGTTTCCGCACATGTCGTACACGCCAAACGCCGACCGACCGCCCGGAAACGCTCTCACGGGCGTCGTCGAGCCCGTCGAGCCGTCGTTGCACAGCCCCGCCTTCATCTCGTTGCCCCAGGGGTACTTCCGCCCGCTCCCACCCTGTGCCGCGTATTGCCATTCCTCTTCCGTCGGCAAACGCTTCCCCGCCCACTTCGCATACGCGCGAGCGTCCTCCAGATCAACGTAGACCACCGGGTGATCTTCCAGCCCCAACGGGCATACCCCGCCTTTCCAGTGCTTGAGAAAGTTCTCCGCATGTCTTGGCCGGTAGCCGGCCGCCCTCACGAACTCCCTAAACTGCGCATTCGTGACCAGCGCCTCATCGATCGCGTAGCAGGAGAGCTTCACCTCCCGGAAAAAGGTGATCGGCTCGTGAAGCTTGGTGATGGCAGCAGACGACTCATAAAACCCGCACTCGCGAACGCGAAACGTGCTCTGCATCCTGATAATCGCCGCTGGAATCTTAACCATGTTGTCAGGAACCGCGTTCGCTCCGTATTTGACGGTGCGCGCGACCACGGTCGGCTCGCTGAATCGTCCCGGAAACATGGTGGACGTGCCGGCACGCTCGGCAACCTGGCGTTGGGATTCCAGGAACCCGCGGACTTCCCCGAAGCGATTCCCGGAAAGGTCCATCAGAAAGGCCGCTACGCCGCGCGGCGGAATTGACCCGGCAAGCGTCGCAGTCCTGTCTTTGATCCCTGGGTCGAGTTCAAACCCACCAATCAAATCATAATACCGCGCCCCGTCTCTCGCGCGGATCTGCAAGAGGTCGCCCTGGACCGGTTCATTCGAGCGATTCACGAGCGTGTACAGCAGCAAGCCGTTGTGTGACCACTGGCCGGCGTACACGTTGGATTCCAGCGTGATGACGAGGGGAGTCCAGTCACCTTCCGTGAACAGCTCGGTAAATCGCCGCTGGATCGGCAGCATCGCCCTCAGAATAGCCCGGTCCCGCTCGTTCCAGCCGTTCCAGTTCCCAAACACGTTCTCCCAAACCATCATCCCGCTGCCGTTCATCCACGCCGTATGCAGTTCCCCGCTATGGTCGCGGTCCCATCGCTTGATCTGGTGCTGCATGTGCCGGCGCTCAAACCACTTGTTCCGCAGCACGCCCGGAACTTCGCTGTCCACAAACCACTGCGCCCACGACATGTGATGATCGTGGACCCGCTCCAGCGGCAACGCGATCTCCCCCTCCAGTACCACCCCCCGCCTCGCCGCATCCAGCTTCTTCCGGAAATCCTCCGCCCCTCGATCCATCGTGTCCAGGAATATCCCGTCCGCCTCAATCTCCCGCACCAGTTCCGCCAGCGCATCCAGATCGCCCACCTTTTCGCGCCGCGTGCCCGTGTCCCACGGATTGTAATCCACAAACACCTTCACCCCCCTCCCGTGACACACCTGGCTGAGTCTCTTCAAACCGCCAAGCCCCCCCGGCATATCGCGATAGAAATCAAATCGGTTCCGGTCGTCCAGCCCAATTCTCGGATACGCATGCCACAACACAATCGCGTCATACCCCCCAAACTCCTTCACTCCATGATCCAAGAACTCATCGATCGCGTATTGCCCGGTCTGACGGTTGACAAACATCTCGTCGCACATCATGACAAAGGCGCAGCAGTAGCACGACGAGACCCAGCCGAACTCCGAGCGCCTGTAGAGGGCATCGTCGTAACCGAGCCGCTGCCGCTCTGCCTTTCGCCACCCCTCCAGGGCTTCGCGAAAAGCACCCCACTCCTTCGGATCCGTGGGGGCGGGGATGATATCGGCGTTGAAATCGTATTTGCGTGCCGCGGCACACAGCATCGGAGACGCCAGCATCGCAGCGCCGGCCGCCGCCATCACTTTCACAACGTCACGGCGTGTGGGACCTGTCATGCGGACTCCTTCTCATTTGGCCACCGGAATGCGGACCCGCACCACCGCATACGGCCTAATGTCAATCGCCACCTTCCCGTCGGCTACCTTCACCGTGCCTTCCACAGGCCGGACCGCCTCATGCCTCTCCAGCGTGTTCCCAGCCCACGGAACCTCCCCCCAGAGCGTCGTCACCTCGGCGGTGTCCCCGCACTTGAATCCGTCCACTTCCACCGACAACCGCACCGCTTCTCCCGTCCCTCGATGCACGATCGAGATCAGCAGGCTCCCGTCCTTCCCAACCGCCGCCATCGCCGCGATCGTCCCGTACCGCACCTCTCCCGCCGTCCCCTTCACGTCGGGCAGCACCATCGCCACCCGTTCCTCCGGCGAATCCAATCGCACCGCCACCGGGATCGCATCCGCAAACGCCGCAAACATCGTCTGCGCATAGTGCACCGGGTTGGCATACACCCGCTCCCGCTCCTTTCGCAAACCGCCCCCATGATTCACCGTCGCCGACTGCGTCACCATCTCCACAAACGGCGCCAGCCGTGTGCACGCGTGATACAACAGCGTGTCGTACATCGCCTCCGCTTGCGTCCCGGGGTTGACAAGATTGCGCCCCGTCAGTCTCGCCGGGGGATCACCTTCCTTTCGGCCACCAATGTGCGCAAACAACTGCAACTCCGTCACCCCCAACCGCGGATCCACAATGCCCCCATCCTCCATCGACTTCCGCAATTCCCCCCACTTCCTCTCCAGCACCTCCGGAACACCCATGAAACTCCGATATACCTCCAGCGGCTCCGTCGCCGGCGACAAATCTCCCCCGATCAACGGGTGATCCGTCGTCCGACGCATAATGTCCGCCGTACCCTTGATCAACGCCGCGTTCCACTCCCTTCCCCACAGCACCGGCGCTCCGCACGCATACAACACAATCGACCGGTCCGCTCCCAACATCGCCTCGTGAAACGCGCGATATCGGTCCGCATTCCCCCGCGGCGTCGTCCAGTGCACCTGCCAGCTCCCCCATAGCTCGTTCCCCGCCTCCCAGTACCTCACGTTGTACGGCTCCGCATGCCCGTTCGCCGCCCGCTTCGCCCCCATCGGCGACGTCACCGGTCCATTACAATACTCCACCCACCGCGCCGCCTCCTCCGGCGTACCATCCCCACCATTCACGCAAATCATCGGCTCACATCCCACCGCCCGACAGAATGCAATGAACTCGTCCGTGCCAAATAGGTTCGGCTCAACTCCGCCCCATGCCCAGTTCGGCCGCGTCGGACGACTCTCCTGCGGTCCAACCCCGTCCTCCCAATGATAACCGCTCACGAAATTCCCACCAGGCCACCGCAAAATCGGTAACCGCGATTCCTTCAACATCCGCACCACATCCGGATCCGCCCCGGCAATGTGGTCGCTCGGGTACAACACAAACCGCTCGATCACAAACCCCCCCGCCTTCACCGACCTGATCCCCAACTCGTACAACCCATCAGCCGGCTCGCCCGCCGCTATCTCCAGCGTCCCACGAATCGTCTGCCATCTCCCGGTTATCCCCTTCGCTTCCGATATCGCCTCCACCTTCGACCCGTTCCCCTTCAACGATACCTTCAGCACCTCCATGTCCGGCGATCGAACCACCATCGTATACTCATACCGCCTCACCCGATGCAGCGGCAAATACATCATCTGCCCAATCCCCTGCTCCGCACCCTCCACCTCCACACGCTGCGCACGACCGCCATGCGGACCGGTATCCGGGCTCGGCTTCACAGCCGACCTCGACCCGGCACGCCACCACCACATCGCCAGCCCGTCCTTGCGACTTTCAATCAGACGAGCAATCTGCTCTTCCCGGAACCCCAATCGACCCGATTGCTGCCGTATCGCGTCCGCAATCCTCTGATCCTCCGAATGAAACATCGTCCGCCCGTCCGGACTCATCCCCCCAGTCCAGAAAGGATAGTCCGCAAACGTCGGATTACGCACAATCTGCGCGCTCATCCCGTTGTAAATGTTGCTCCCAAGGTGCTCCGCGAACTTCCCCGTCATGAAACGCGGTATCGCATGCGATCCACGCTCAGAACCCCTCACCTTCAGCCTGGCTTCCCTCCCCAACTCCTCCGCTCCCCGCGCGACTCCCACCCAGACCGCCAAAGCCATCGCTCCAAACGCCAACAGACACGCCGCCATCAATTTCCCCGGCCCCTCGTATGCGCCCATCATCGTCTCTTCCTTTCCTCTTGTCCCGTGCTCCGATAACAACGCTAGATCCACTTGCCGCTCGTCGCCATCACCACACCCCCGCCATCCTCCGCCAACAACTTCCGCGTCCCTCCCCTGCATACCCCGAACACCCCCGACTTGTTATCTCGCTTCATGTTACAATCCCTTTACAGGCGATTCTGCCGATCCTGCAGTAGACTTCATGACAGGCTCTGCCCGAAAAACCACTGTTCTCGGACAAGGCCTCCAGGATGATACCATTATGCCCGGCCGACGTATCCTCGTAATCGAAGACGACAACGCCATCCGACAAGGCATCGTCGATGCCCTCTCCTTCCATGGCTTCCTGGTCGCCGAGGCCGCCGACGGAAACGCCGGACTCGCCGCCGCTCTCGCCAACGACTGCGACCTCGTCCTCCTCGACCTGATCCTCCCGGGAATGCTCGGCATGGACGTCCTCAAGGAACTCCGTGCCGCTCACCCAACCCTCCCCGTCATCATCCTCACCGCCAAAGGCGAAGAACAGGATCGCATCAACGGCCTGCGCGCCGGCGCCGACGACTACGTCGTCAAACCCTTCAGCATCAAGGAACTCCTCGCTCGTATCGATGCCGTCCTCCGACGCTCCCCGGAACGACCCAGCGATATCGCCCGCATCGGCATCCAGAATGCCACCATCGACCTCGCTCGCGCCGAGCTCCGCTTCGCCGATGGTTCCCGCTCCGAGCTTTCCGAGCGGGAAGTCGAACTCCTCGCCTACCTCGCACGCAATCGCGGACGAGCCATCTCCCGCGAAGAAATCCTCTCCCGCATCTGGAAACTCGAACCCCGCGGCGTCGATACCCGGACCATCGACATGCACGTCGCTCGCCTCCGTGAAAAACTCCGCGACGACGCCACTCAACCCCGTATCATCCTCACCGTCCGCGGCAAGGGATACATGTTCGCCCAAGATCACCCGTCATGAAACGTCTCTGGTTAGTCTGGTTCCTCTTCGCCCTCTTCCTGGCCGTTGGCTTCGCCGCTATGGCCTGGATCAGCTTCACCATCCTCCGACTCGATCGCGCTGAGACCGATGCCCGACATAACGCTGCCCTCGAAGAGAATGTCCGCCTCGCCCTCTGGCGAATGGACTCCATGCTCTCCCCTATCCTCGCTCAGGAAATCGCCCGGCCTTACTTCGCCTACACCCCCTTCACCCCAGCCGAACGCGCGTACACTCACATGTTCAGCGAAATCGAGTTCGGCGAAGTCCTCATCCCCTCACCCCTGCTCACCTTTGACTCCACCCTCATCGACCTCCATTTCCAGTTCCTGCCCGATGGATCCCTCACCAGCCCCCAGGTCCCCACCGGCAACATGCGCGACCTCGCCAGCAAACACGTCTCCCGCGATCGCATCCACGCCGCCTCCGAAAAACTCGACCGCCTCCGAATCATCATCGACCGTGACTCCCTCCTCGCCCGCTTGCCCTCACAACCTTCACAGCCCCCCATCGCCATCCCCGACCCGCTCCCCCTGCAGCAGGACGAAGCTAATGACCAGCAACTCCGCCAACAGCGCGCCCGGCAACCTCAATTCCAGCAGGCTCTCAAGAGCGCCAACGAGTTCCAGGCCCGCGGCGCCAACACCGCCAAAGTCAGCAACTACGAGTTCGCTGCTAATCGCGCCACCCTCCAGGACGCCGACCCCGCCAACCACATCAGCGAAGGAATCATGCGACCCCTCTGGATCGGCCAAACGCTCCTCCTCGCCCGGAAACTCTCCATCAACAACCAAGACTATGTCCAGGGATGCTGGCTTAACCTCGCTGCCATCCGCTCCACCCTCCTCAACGACATCCGCGACCTCCTCCCCAATGCCCAACTCCTCCCCATCGCCACCAATTCACCCGAATCCAACCCCCGAAGACTCGCCGCCCTCCCCCTCAAACTCGTCCCGGGACCTCCAACCCTCACCCATCTCGATTCCCTTTCCCCCGTGCGGCTGACTCTTCTCCTCGCCTGGATCGGCCTCATCGTCGCTTCCGGCGCGCTCGCCGCCCTCCTCTGGGGCGCAATCACCCTCAGCCTCCGCCGCGGCGCCTTCGTCTCCGCCGTCACCCACGAACTCCGCACCCCTCTCACCACCGTCTCCATGTACGCCGAAATGCTCCAACAGGGCATGGTTACCGACCCGGACAAACGCCTCAAATACCTCGCCACGCTCCGCGCCGAAGCCGACCGCCTCGGACACCTCGTCGAAAACGTCCTCGCCTACTCCCGCATCGAACGCGGCAGCCCCAATGGCCGCATCCAGACCATCCCCCTCCCCAAACTCCTCGACGATCTCAAGGACCGACTGGCCACACGCGCAGAACAGGCTAGCCTCCAACTCATCATCGAGACCGACCTAAGTCCCGACACCGCCGTTCGCGCCGATGCCTCCGCCGTCGAACAGATCCTCCTCAACCTCATCGACAACGCCGGAAAGTACGCCCGAAACGCCTCCGACCGCCGACTCCATCTCCAAATCCGATCCGATGGCCCCTTCCTCGCCATACGCCTCAAAGACCACGGACCCGGTATTGCCCCACCCGACGCCCGACGCCTTTTCAAGCCATTCTCAAAAAGCGCTCGCGATGCCGCCAACTCCGCCCCCGGCGTCGGACTCGGACTCGCCCTCAGCCGACGACTCGCACGGGAAATGCGCGGCAACCTCCATCTCGACCCCACCGTCACCGACGGCGCCGCCTTCGTCCTCACTCTCCCTCTCGCCACTTGACCCCTTCGCACCCCATGCCCTTCGAGCTCAGTCCCGCCGTAGCCTCTCCGGAAAATCCCTCGTCAGACCCACTCCCGCCATGTCAATGTTCCTAAAGCCCAGCCGCAACGCCGGCGATGTCTCTTTCACCCGGTAATCCCCCTTCCCCGCATCCACAAACTCCGGGTCCGCCGCCACCGAGTCCGCGTCATTGCCGACCTTCCGCCAGTCCTCCAACGAATAAACCTTCTCCCCGCCCCATCCCTCCTTCACCGTCAGCTTCCCCGCTTCATTGTGCAACACATTGTGGTTCATCTCCTTCAACCATCCAACCTGAGCAATAAAGCGATATACCGCGTCCCCCTCCCGACTCTGCACGATGTTCCTGACAAATCGGTCGCTGTTGCCCCGGACAATCCCGACAAACGCCGGCGGCCTCCCCGCAGCAAACACGTTGTTCTCCACCACCCGCCTGTCCCCCTCCCCCAACCGTATGCTCGCCCCCACGCATACATTCCCCTCCACCACGTAATCCGACGAACCCGATTCCAAAACGATCCCATATCCTCCCCGACCCCTCTCCGTGAATCGATTGCCCCGAATCACCGTCACCGCCCGATCTCCCGGCCTCGCCGTACGCTTCTCCTGACGATCACGCCCCCACGATGTGAACCCCCCCCGGTCCCGCGTCTCACGAACCGTGTCGTGCACGTCGTTCTGCTCAATCACGTGCCCACCCCATGTCCCGTCATTAATGCAGATCCCCGCCTGCGGCATCTCGCAAATCACATTGTGGCTCACCGTGTTCTTCGCACTCACCGACATGAACACCCCCGCGCTCTGCTTCCCAAACACGCCGCATTCGCGAATTAGATTGTTCGATACCACGCATCCCCGCGGATATCGCCGATTGCCCCCGTCCACCGCCGCTTCCTTCTCACCCACCAGGCATACCGCGCTCTGGCCAATCCCCACAAACTTGTTCCCCCATATCCGAACCCCTTTCCCATATCCGCTCACAAACACCCCATTGCCCCCCACTCCATCAAAATAGCAGCCCTCCACCGCGCAATCCGCCACACCCTCCATGTACACCGCCCCGCTACGCGAAAACGCCCAGTCCCCCTTCATCGGCGACTCATAACCCTCCAAAAACACCGACCCCGTGTGCATGATCCGCATTCCTCGCAACGTTACATGACGCACAGGCTCCGATTCGCTCCCAAGAAACTCGACCACCTGCTTGAGCACCGCCGCTTCCACCGTCGCCTTTCCCAGATCAACCCCGGCCGCCGGATAGTAGTACAGCATCCCCTCCGACTTGCTCAGATACCACTCCCCCGCCGAATCAAGTTCCTCGAACACGTTCTCAATAAAAAAACGCGACGCCCCGCTTAACTGCGGCTCCGCCGCAATCTGCCACCCCCCGCGCCCCAGCTTCGCCAGCTTCCGATCCCACAATAACTCCTTCAACTCATACTGCAGATTCCCCCAGTAGTGCTGCGGAAATACGTGCAACACCGCCTCCCCAGGTCGGCTCCACCTCCGCTTCGTAAACGTGCCGGCATCAAACTGTACCTCCGCTCCGTTCGCTCTGGCCAGATTCAAGTACCCGCCCCCGCCCACCAGCGGGTTCTCGGCGTCGTAATTCGGATACCGCGCCAGGATCTGACGCCGCCCGTTCACAAACATCTGCCCAAAATTCAACCGACCTTCCTTCACATCCCGCAAAAAGCACTTGTACACGCCCCCTCCGTGCGGACTCCACTCCCCAATAATCGGCCTCCCCCCGCTCCAAGTCACATCCTCCTCCCCATACGCGCTATACACAATCGGCCTCTCAGCCGTCCCCGAATCCTCGCTCCTCAGGTGCAACGCCGTCGGCAGGTAGTACGTCCCACCCCGAAACCACACCACCACGCCCCCCTCCGGTAAACCCTTCCCCCGCTTCAACGACCGAATCGCCTCCCGCGCACCCCTCGGCGTCGCCAACGGCTTCTCCAGCGTCCCAGGATTCCCGTCGCTCCCGTTCGGCGACACAAATAACTCCACCCGAGCATACGCCGCCCATGGCAACAGCCACCCCACTATCCCCGCCACCGCCAGCACCTTCACCCTTCGCCACATCTTCCGCCGCCTGTCAAAAACACCCGATGCGCCACGCCTTCCACACCCCTCCTTCATACGCCAACCCATACCCGCATGTTTAGTTTCTGTAACGCCACTGTAACATATCCGCTCGGAGAGGAACTTCATAGACCGCTCCCCGTCCATATGAGCCGGATACTCCCGCGCCCCGGGCTCTGCTTCTTGGAGGACCGCATCATGAATCGACTGCTCGCTGCGCTGCTCTTCATCGCCACCCTCGCCGCCCTCGCCCCCTCCCCCCTGTACGCTCAGGCCGACGCCCGCGCCGCTTTCGATGCCGGAAAGGCCGCCTACAAGATAGGCGACTACGAAAAGGCCCGCCAACTCTTCCTCGCCGCCTCTCAAACCGACAATAACAACCCCGAGGTCTTCCTCTGGCTTGGCAACGCCTCCTACCAACTCGGCTCACTCCAATCCGCCATCGACGCCTGGTCCACCACCATCAGGCTAGCCCCTAACGAACCCACCGCCACCAAGATGCTCGCCGCCATCCGCGGTGACCTTGCCAAAATCGACAATCTCAACACCCTCATCGAAAACCTCCTCCGCGATCGCCTCTACGACGCCGCCCTCATCCACGCCGACAAACTCCTCACCGACAAGGCCCTCACCGACTCTCAACGCGCAAAGACCCTCACTCACAAAGCTCAAGCCCTCATCGGCCTCAACCAGCCCAAGGACGTCCCCCCCATCGTCCGGGAACTGCTCGTCCGTTACCCCAAACTCGTCGATCCCAACCACGCCAACCTCCTGCTCGGACAAGCCTTGCTGCGCATCAGACACGACAAGACCGAACAGGGCCTCGCCCTCCTCCGAAAAGTCATCGCCGACGCCCCCGGCACCCCCCCGGCTCTCTCCGCTGAACTGGAACTCATCGCCTTCGATCTCGATCAAGCCGTCACCCCGCCTCGCATCGACGCCCTCCTCAAATGGCTCGCCGCTAATCCCCAACACCCCCTCGCACAAACCGCTCGCTCCCGCCTCCTCGACGCACAAATCGCCGCCGCATCCCTCTCCGCTCCGCCACGCCCCGATGCCCCACTGGCCAAAGAAGACGCCACCGTCCTCCAAACCGCCGCCGACCTCTTCAAACTGATCCCCTCCGCCGACGACGCCGACCAACTCACCCGCCGCCTCATCGCTCATATCGACGACCGCTACCTCAAATGCCACAACCCCACCGCCGCCGTCACCGCCGCCGACCTCCTCCTCAAATCGTCCCTCCCTCGCTCCAGCCGACTCCTGGCGCTCCGCGCCAACGCCCGCTATCGCACCGAAATGGCCTTCCAGCAACTCTCCGCCTCCATCGCCGCTACCGCCGGCGCAGGCATGAAGAACGACCCCCTTCCTCAAGCCCTCGCCGACATGCTCGCCGCCATCGCCCTCGAATTCCCCTCAGAAAACGTCGCCCGCGACCGCGCCGAACTCGCCGACAGACTCCGCCAGCTCTCCGACAAGATCCCCTCCTCAACTCGAATCACCGAACCCAAGGCCCCCCTGGCCTGGGCCCTCCAGATCGCCATCCCCATCATCAAGGAAAACTCCAACGAAGACGCCATCAACTCCGCCGTCAACACCCTCGCCGCCGTCGTCAACGAAATCGACAAACACCCCGATCCCAATGCCCATGCCCTCGCCGCTTCCATCAACGCTCAACTCCTCGCCGCCATCCATCCCAATCGCCCGGCCTGGACCAAGACCGCCTGGCGACAGGTCTCCCTCCTCAATGCCGCCGCCCAAGTGGAATTTCACGAAAACTCCCGCGCAGGCCGCTACGACAACAACGCCACCCTCTCCCCAACACAACTTCAGCTCCTCGCCACCCTCGCCAACCTTGTCACCACAGACGCTTTCTCCGCCCCGAAAGCCCTCGACTCCCTCTCCGCCCACCTCCAGACCTGGACCGCCGCAGGCCACTACAAACTCGCCGAAGACGCCTACACACGCCTCGCCAAGCCGCTGCCCGCCTCTCAACAACGCTCCGCCCGCCTCGCTGTCGCAGGCCTGCGATTCCAGGACATCTCCCGTCAGCACTCCCGACTCCTCGCCGCCGGCCTCAATCCCCCTCGCCAGCTCGAACCCTCCCTCAAATCCGCCCTCGAAGATCTCTATTCCCTCCAAGCCAACCTCACCGAAGCCGATCCCTTCATCGTCGAGGTCCGCAACCTCTGGAACGGCATCATCACACACTACAAACACCTCGAATACTTCGACGTCGCCGAACAGGCCGTCACCCTCACACCCCCCGACAGAAACGCCCTCGCCGACGCCCACGCCCAACTCCAGCTCGCCACACTCCGCCATGAACTGGCCTCCCGCGAACTGACACAACTCCTCAAACGCCTCCCCGCCCAACGAAAACTCACACTCACTCCCGCCTGGCAGTCCGCCATCAATGCCTATCAGAAGTTCATCTCCACCTACCCACAAAACCCCTTCGTCGACCACGCCGCTAACCAGATCCTCTCTATCGCCCGCGACTTCGAACAATACGAAGCCTTCGACGTCGCCGCCGACATCCTCCGCAACTTCGCCGCCTTCGCTGCCAAAACCAAACCCCTCTCCGATCCCCCCACCAACTCCCCCTCCGTCGCCGATCGCGCCGCTCTCGCTGTCCCCCAATCCCTCGAGGCCCAGGCCCGCGCCGCCCTTGTAAAGAGCCTCGCCGATCGCACCCCCGGCTCCCCGCCCCCCGCCAAGCTCTCCGATGAATGCTCCGCCGCGCTTGCTTCCTACAAAGACTTCATCAAGGCACGCCCCAACAGCCCCCTCGTCGGCTCCGCCATCCGGAAAGCCTCCGCCATCGCACTCGAATACGCCCGCGCCGACGCCTGGAACGTCGCTCAATCCGTCTACTCCGACCTCCTCGCCGTTGGCCTCCCCCTCCGCGCCCCGGAACGCCTCGAATTCGCCCGCGCCGTCTGCATCCTCGGAAAAGCAATCCCCCAACACGCCCGCGATGTCCTCACCACGCTCACCGCCGGCTCACAACTCCACGCCGATTCCGCCCGCTTCGCCACCACCCAGCCCGCCGACATCCCCGACGGCGCCGTCACCGCCGATGCCCGACCGTTTGAAGAAGTCCAGATTGAACTCCCCAAACCCACCTTCCACGGCGCGCCCAAGGAAACCCCCTTCGGCTACGCCGTCCCACAGCCCAACATCGCCGCCCAACAGGCCGACATCGCCGCACTCTCCGCCATCACCCAACAAGAGTCTCGCCGCGCCGCCCAGGTCGCCTCGCTCGGCGGTCCAGGCGCCTCCGCCGGGCAAACACCTCTCACCCCCACCAACCAACCCTCAGTCCAGCAGGCCGCCATCCAACTACCCCAGATCCCCCTCCTCTCCGATGCCGAAATCGCTCGCATCGACGCCGTCTTCTCCGAGGCCTACCTCGCCTTCTCCACCATCCGCGTCAACCGCCCAGCCACCCTCACCGCGGAACTGGCTCGCAATCAGATCCTCCTTATGATCGCTCAATGGCGAGACCTCCGCCAATCACAACGATCCGCCGCACTTGCGCAGAGATTCCTCGCCGACAACCCCACCGACCACCAACTTCCCCTCATCCGCCTCCAGCTCGCCCGCGACTACCTCGCCTACGCCGCCCAGCCCATCGCCAACCCCGGCCCCCGCCAGACCGTGCTTGCCGACCTCGCCGCCCGCTTCGACAAAGCCCGCGACGAACTGGCCAGAATCCTCAGCGACTTCCCCGACCTGCGAGACCTCCGCCAGCAGGCCCAATGGGACATCGCCACCAGCTTCCTCTCACAAGCTCGCGCCGTCGATGCCTTCAGCCCCACCCTCGCCCGCGGTCAGTTCGTCCGCGCCGCTCGCCAACTCCAGCAGATCGCCAAGAACTCTCCCGAACACCCCAATATCCCCACCATCCCCCAAACCCTCTCCCAGATCGCTTCCGAACTCGCCGCCCGATCCTTCTTCGAGGAGGCCCTCATCGTCTGGAACGACCTCATCAACTTCGACCCCACCCATCCTCTTGCTCAACAGGCCGCCCCTGCCATCGCCGCCGTCTACCAGAACAACCTCAATCGCCCCCTCCGCGCCGTTGAAGCCTATCTTGAAATCAACTTCACCCGCGGCGGCAACGATCAACCCTCCCAAACCGCCGTCTTCCAGATCGGCTCCCAACTCCGCGACCAGAAGCGATGGATCGAAGCCCTCGCCGTCCTCGAAACCTTCGTCGCCTCCTTCCCACGGCACCCCAACGCCGGACAGGCGCTCACCATGGTCGGCCAGATCCATCAGGCCAACGAGGCCTGGATCGATGCCATCACGGCCTACAAACGCGTCATTGCCGAATTCCCCTCCGGAAACTGGGTCCAGGAGGCCAAGTGGTCCATCGCCGACTGCACTATCAACCTCAGCCTCTGGCGACAGGCCCTCCAGGCCTATCAGGATTACGTCGCCGCTTACCCCAAAGACGCCAGAGTCCCCGAAGCCACTCGCCGCATCTCCATCCTTAAAGACCTCGACCGCTACCAGACTCTGGTGAACGAACCCGACCAACGCAAGGCCTTCGACGCCCAGTTCCAAATCGCCACCATCGTCCAAACCCAACTCAACAACCCTACCAAAGCCATCATCGAATTCCGAAAGGTCGCCGCCAAGTGGCCCGCGTCCCACCTCGCCGACGCCGCCCTCCTCAAGGCCGGAACCCTCCACCTCTCCATGGGCGACACCGCCAAGGGCCGCGAAGTCCTCCTCTCCCTGGCCACCAAATACCCCGACCGAACCCTCGCCGCCGACGCCCTCTATCACATCGGAAAAAGCTACGAAGAGGAATCCCAACGCCTCGCCGGACTCACCCGCCTCGTCACCGAGCAGGCCGCGCAGGAACAAGCACAAAAGTTCGCCTACCAGTCCGTCCAACTCGCCCGCGGACAAAACCGCGCCGACAACACCAAACGCCTCGGCGCGCTCAAAAGCAGCGGCAAGGCCGACCTCGCCGAACTCGAAGAGGCCCGCCAGGCCAGCAACGAATTCGCCTTCAACAGCGCCAACTTCGACGTCGAAATCAACAAGGCCGCCCAATTCGCCCAAAACCTCTCCGCTGTCCAACTCGCCGACCGACAGGACAAAATCAACGCCTCCCTCCGACGCGCCGTCCAGGCCTACAACTCCGCCTCCAGAATCCCCGGCGCTGAAAAGGCCGGCGACTCCCTCCTCCGCATGTCCGTCATCTATGACGAACAACTCAAAGACCCCAATGCCGCTCTCGCCACCTGGCTCGAAATCGTCCGACAATTCAACGGCACCGCCGTCGCCGAAGAAGCCTCCTGGCGCCTCGCCCAGTACTACGACCGCGCCGCAAAATGGACCGAATCCGTCGAAGCCTACAAGGCCTTCCTCCGATCCTACCGCGCCTCGCCCAAAGCCCCACAAGCCCACTTCGCTATCGCCGAAGCCTACGAACACCTCGGAAAATGGGTCGAAGCCATGGACGCCTACAACGGTTACCTCAATAACTTCCCCGAAGGACCCCTCGCCCAAAAGGCAAAAGAACAAATCAACTGGATCAAAACCTATCGACTCTAGCACCGGCGCAGCCAACCACCGCCCCCTGCAACAACCTCCCAATCAACTCTATGGACACCAACATGAACCATCACAAATCAACCATCAACAACCAAGAATCCACCCGCCATTTCGCTTTCCGCAATTGGCAGTGGGCACTGCTCTCTCTCTGCTCCCTCTGCCCCCTCTCCCTCTTCGCCGCCGCCCCAGCCACCCTCCCCACAACCCAGCAGACCCAGAACGCCCTCGCCGAACAACTCTTCTCCGACGGCCAGAATGCCCTCTTCCGCCAGGATCTCACCACCTCCATCGATCTCCTCACCAAGGCCGCCCAGCAGGACCCCTCCAAGACCCACTACCGCTTCCACCTCGCACGCGCTCTCCAATACGCCGGCAAAACCGCCGAGGCCGAAAAGCTCCTCTCCGAAATCCTCAAAAACACCCCGGACCATGTCGAGGCCGGACAACTCCTCGGCGAAATCTACGCCAAACACGACAACCACAAAGCCGTCGTCGCCCTCCTCGAACCCCTCCTCAAGTACCGCCACGACTACTCCACATACCATATGCTCGCCGAAGCCAAATACGCCCTCGCCGACAATGACGCCGCCCGTAACTACTTCCAGGAAGCCATCAAACTCAACCCCGACTCCGCCTCAGACCATTACCAACTCGGTAACATCCACCTCGCCGGCAACTTCTTCGCCCTCGCCGCCGAATCCTACCAGCACGCCCTCCGCCTCGGCATCTCCACTCCCGTCCTTCACTACAAACTCGCCTCCGCCTACTTCAACCTCCGAAACTACTTCGGCAACATCTCCACCATCATCGTCAAGTCCGGAACCCCAGGCACCATCTCCGGCGACTTCTACCTCATCGAACCCGTCCCCGGACAAATCGACACCTTCCGCGCCGCCCCCAGAAATTCCGCCATCTACCATGTCGCCAAAGCCATCGCCGACGGCATCGGCGACCGCGCAGACATCCAGTTCCTACGCGCCAACATCTACCTCAACGCCGGCCGACATGCCCAGGCCTACGACCTCTACAAACAGCTCCAACCCTCCATCCCCAAGGAAGACCTCCCACTCTTCTTCTACTACTACGCCCAGGCCGCCTTCGGCGTCGGGCAGTACGAGCAGTACCTCGCCCTCCTCCAGGAAGCCATCAAACTCAACAAACCCGCCTACCAACCCACCCTCGTCGACGCCTACGTCAAAGTCGCCGAACAATGCAACCAGGCCGGTCAACTCGATAAGTACATCGACTACCTCACCCACGCCGTCAACGAAAGCCCCCAGACCGCCGCCCTTCACCTCAAACTGGGCAACGCCTACGAAGAGGCCGGCAAATTCAAAGACGCCGTCATCCAGTGGCAATTGACCCTCGACCTCGAACCCGACCACCCCAAACGCCTCGACCTCCTCAACCTCATCGCCAAACACCGCCAAAAACCCTCTACCCAACCTGCCACCTTGCCCGCGTGACAACCCGCCAGATCCGCCACCCCCCTCACCGCGTCCCTTCTGTCTCTCCGCTGGCGTCCCCTCCCAAGACATCCCGTATAATCCCCCAGCATGGCTCGGAGCCCCCTCGGCACGCCCCGATCCAATAACACAGGATTCGCCCCCAAGGGCCGCGCTGCGCCGCCCAGTGGCCCCACGCCCGCCGGTCCCCCGGCG
>CAYVKG010000045.1:0-32779 GCA_964451955.1 uncultured Tepidisphaeraceae bacterium | reverse complement strand
AATAGCAAAACTGCGTAACGGCCTGCGCATAACATCACAACTTCAGAGGTGCTGATTGTAGCTGCGCGCGACACTTGAGATTCCTGCGCGCCTACTTGAGACGAACCATCAGCGCAGACTTTAAGCAGGACCCATAAGGGCCTGCTTTTTAACACCTATTAAATTACAGTCGCAGGCTGTTCGAATGGCCTACGACTGCCCCCCGGAGCCCCATTTCCCAACGGGGCATGCAGCATCAATCAACTGTGTCTTAGCCGCCAGAAGGCAGCCGCAGCCAGCGATTGTTCCATTCGCCGCATCCCGCATCCGGCCGCACCATTTTGCTCGGCCCGTCTTGGCGTCCTTAATCGCGATCGCGCAGTCCCGGCATATCGCACGCCTCCGTTCGATCTCCCGGGCAGGCGCGATACCAATCCGCAGACCAACCCGCGCAAGGCCCACAGTCCCAGACACCGCCATAGCCGCCGCACGCCGAACGACAGAGGGTTTATCGCAGCATCCCATCAGATGCCTCCTCCCTCGCCGCATGGGGTCACCGTGGCCGTGCCGCCCTTGCCGCCGCTGTATAGGTAAGGCCCGTAGCGAGCCGAGTCGTACACGCACCCCCACTGGGTGATTTCGTTCGACATGACAAACCCCGGCTCGCACCACCTGTTTGGTCTAGTCTCCACGCGGAAGAACACATCTGCCGGCACCGCTGTGGTTCCCGTCAGCACAGCCGACAGCAGCCGCAGCGGACCGCCAGTCGATCCGTCCGGAAAGTAGCGAAGCGTCACCTCCAGCGTCGTGTATTGATCGTCCGCTTCGGCGCACTCGTCGTCGTCGCCATACCAGGCGGCAATGGGCAGTTCAATCGTGCCATACCAGGCACAGCAGTCTGCCCGAACCAGCGTAATAGTCGCGTCCAGCATCGCCTGGGTTGCCTTAAAATAGCCTCCGGGAGGATTGTGCGGCTCCGGCTCATCGCCAACACAGGGCCCGGTTATCGGCGTGCAGATGGTCGGCAGGACGATGTCGTTCAGCTCAACCTGGACAATCGGCGTCTGTTTATCAGAACACTCCAAGCAACAGCAATAACCATCGTCCTCGCATAGGAACTTATCGCACGGGTCGCAGCAGCACGACGGGTCGCTGGCTAGCCCGCCCGTCGGCGTGCGCAAAATCCGAAAGCCAAATCGGTAGATCGACATCAGCACGCCTCGATCTCGGCGATCGCCGAATCCGCCTGGCCACCGGCCTCTGGCACATAGACCCTCTGTTTCGTCTGGGTCAACTGGTCTCCGTCATCAGCCACATCAATGACCACGTCGACGCCGCTGTAATTGCGGACCGTTATCCACGGCCCGTCGCCAATCCGGTACTGCAGCGAGTGCAGCGTATCGTCATACCGCATCTCTGTGATCCCTCCGCCGCACGAGTTGCTCCCCGTCCTCACCGCCCCCGCCCGCGGCAGCAGTGGCTGCGTTATTGCCGGCGATCCCGACGCCGACAGGGTCGCCCGCTCCGCCGACACTTGCGATTGGCGGGGGAACTTCCCGGATCCACTCAGGCTGCTCTTCCAACGATCCGCCCTCAGAGCCTCCGCCGGCAGGTGCCAGTGGTCGATTTTCAAAACCATTTTCGGCGGCGTTTGGACAATTCGCAATTCCGTCACGGAGCCAGACAGGATGACATCGCAGAATCCCACCGCCGCCATGATCGTCGGCTTCGCGAGGCTCCGCAGATACATCTCCGCCGTTCCTGCGGCCACCGCCGTCATCTGGTCGCCCAGCGTTGACTGTCCGTTGACCTCGATGTCGATCCAATCCGGTCTGCTGATGACGATCGTGTCCGGGTCCAGTAGTGCCGTCTCCAGTTCCTCTGGGGTCAGCTGGACGACTTGCCCTGCCTGATTTCGCCGGAACCCCACCTCAAAATATCGGGGTCTGGCACAACCTCTATCATCCAGATCCGGCAGCCCTGCCGACGTCATCCGGACCGCCTCGTACGAAACTGAGACGCGCAACTGCCCCTCCGTTAGTTCCATAAAATGGGAGTCGAGGTCGGCCACGCCATCGGCGACCACCCGCCCCAGCCGGACAGGGAACTCCAGAATAGAACCATCTCCGGCGTGCGCGCCGATGACGTGGATGTAGGACGCCGGGATCTTCACCCAGTCGTCGTTGTTGTGCCAAGTCCCGTCTGTCGCCTGGGTCGCGATCATCGCCTCCACGACGATGGCATCCCGAGCCTGTCCGGCGGATGTGATTGTTTTGGCGAGCAGTCGACCAGGGTATCGCGCTGGTGACAACCGGATTCGCCGAAACAGGTCATCCCGGATAGACCACGCCCAGGTCGTCGGGTAAACCTGCGCCTCGCCCCGAACGACGCTGACAGCGCTCGATGCTCCCAGGCACAGAAGCTCGTGGTGCGGTTTCCATTTCTTGTCCGAGTCCAACGCCACAAACTGCCACGTCGTGTCCGACGGTCCAGCGATCGTCTCGGTCACGATGACGGCATTGGGCGCCGACGAGAACACCACGACCGTTCCGACCCGCGGAATCCCCGGCGACTCGATCTCAGGCAGCGCCTGCTCCGCGGGCAGCGTCGGCGTCGCCCCGCATCCCCGCGGCTCCAGGCACAGGCTGCCGTCCAGGCGTACCACCATCACCCAGTCGATCTCCTTCAAGATCCGGCCCAACTCCTCCGGCGCGCTGTTCCCACGCCACTCCAGGTCCCACACCTGCGCGCGGGCATTCGGATCGCCATTAATATCGCAATCCCCGCGGATCCCCATCGCATCCAGACACAGCTCGATCAGTCGCCGGTTCGCCAACGGATCGGCCATTCCTGTCGCGTTGACAACTCCCTGTTTCAGAACCCCGCCCCTCGGGGGGCTGAACCGATGTCTCCGATCCGCGACATGGATCCGGTAGCTAGTGATCCGATAAGCCCCAACAGTGCCATCGTCAAGCAGCGGGTAGCCGAACCCGATTGCCTCCACATCGACGATCGACATCCATTCCACAATGCAATCCGGCGCCGCGTCCGGCTCCTCCAGCGGGCTTGTGTTGTAGAATAATTCCAGCCGTCCCGATCGATCAGGTTTCCCATGCAGCTTATCAAACTCCTGCCATGGCACACGAAAGCTGTTCACGTTCGCCGTGATTCCCGGCGTCAACACGAACTCCCCGTCCATCGTCATGTAGACCGCTGCGTCCTGTCGCTGTGGGGTCGGCACATACCGGCCTCCCCCGGCGACGCCGTCGTACGGCACGAACCGGACGATATTGGTTTTGCCGGTTATGGCCATTAATAGAACTCCGCGTGCGCGGGCCGTGCCATCGCCGACACAATGGCGGCGGCGGCGGTTGCCCCTACCCCCCGTGTGCCGACAAAGGAATAGGCCCAGCTCGTCTCCCGCTCCAGCCTGCTCCTGTAAGTGCGCCGGGGCGCCGGTGGCTCAGCCAAGACGAACCCATACGCCTGCAGATCCGGCGCCGGCGGCGGCTTCGGATAGCTATGCAACCCAACCGCGCGGCCGGAGATGACGATCCGGTAGACCGGCGTGCTGTTCATGAGCACGATCGAGCGGACGCCATCGTAGGTTTCCACGCGCCCGGTGGCCGCTTCTTCTGACGTCTCGACGTCGCACTCCCATCCCAGAAGGTCATCCATCTCCGCGCTGGCCAATACGACGAAAGTCGCGCGCCACCGGATCTCCTGGTGCGACGTGGTCGCCACACTCTCCCGCAGAACTGCCGCGGGGCGGAGCATCCGATACAGTTCCTCCGGGTCGCCCGCCACCACGAAGTCGTAAGCCCACGTCTGTGTCATACGCCCCTGCTCGTCAATTTCGCGGGTATACGTCGCCTCCCCATCGATCGCTGCAGAGTCGCCCGCCTGGCTGGCCGGCAGTGGCGACGCCATCTCCTTGACGGTGATCGCGTAGTTCAGCGAGTCATAGGCCGCGTTGGCGTCGACGTCGCTCGTCAGGATCCAGTCAGGCCATGGGAATTCCGCCCGCACATTCGCGATCAGGTCCTCAACCGCTCCCGCCAGGTTCGGACCAAACATTTTGCCGGTAATGACGACGGTTTGCAGATCATCGACGGACCGGCTCGTCTTGACCCGTCGGCTCAGGCTGGCCACCGAACCGTCGTCGCCTCCGTCGCCGCTGGCATCAACGACTCCCCTAGCCTCCAGGGTGAACCTGAAGCGTTTGACGAGCGCACTTTCCCCTCGCTGGGGCAGCTGCTCATAGGATGCGAACGGCCCGCCTTCGACGCATCTCGCCGCCGGGATTTCCAGCTCCGTCTTCCCGCCCAGGCCCGTGATCCTAAAATCCTCCCCAATCGTCTCAAAAGCTGCTCGGACCTGATTTAGTTTCATGGCGAAGTCCGTCGGGTCGTTCCCGAGCACGAATCCCTCTCCGGCCACCAACACGTTGCGCCCGGCGTAAACCCCATCCCTCCAGACGGCGTCTGATGTTACGGAATAATCGTCCAGCTGAAACGACACGCCGCCGAGTGTGCAATTGAGAATCGAGGTGAACGCACCCATTTATAGACTCGCCTCCACATTCTTCCTCGACTGATCGGCCGCCATATATTGATGCCACTGGGCCCACGCACGCCTTTGCGCCGCCTCCCATTCCGCCTTGGTTGCTCCCGGCATATTCGCCTGGAAATTATAATTATTGGTCACCTCAATCGGCGTAGTCTCCGCCACCCCCGTAATCAGCCCAGCGCCCCCACCGATGGCAGCGCCGATGATTCCCGCCGTCGGAGCGAACATCCCACCCATCCGGAACCCGGCCCATGCTCCGGCCAGGGTGGTCGAGAGCACCAGCAGCGTGCGGAGGTGTTCCGCGAGGAACATGACGGCGTCGGCAATTGTCTTCACGGACCTCACGATCACCGCCGCGATCTCCCCGGCCATCGCTTTGATCGATTCTGGGTTCTCGCGGAACCATGCCAGGACATCCTGCAGGTAGGGCGTCAGCGAGTCAATGAGCGGCATGGCGACCATCTTGCGGATCCCTTCCCACGCCCATGCCATCTGTGTCGTCAGGTCGTTCCACGCTGAGGCGGCCTTTGCTTCCTCCGCCGTCGTGACCGAGCCGAACGCCCGCGACTCCTCGATCAGGCGTCTGATCGCGTCACTACCGGCCATGAACGTCGGAACCAGGTTCCCCGCCCCGCGTCCCAGCAGGTCCATCCCCACCGCCGTCCGCTGTGCGCCATCTCTCAGCGTACGAATCGCATCACCGAGGTCCAGCATGACTTCCTGGGCCGGTCTCATGACCCCGGTGGAGGAGCGAATGGCCACCCCCAGCCGAGCGAATATGTCGGCAGCGGCCTTTCCTTCGGCCGCCTCCGCCATGGATCGATTGAGGAACTCAAAGGCATGCGCCACATCATCGGCCGCCGCCCCGTTCAGTTCGGCGGCCTTCGTATAGGCCGTGAGGAACTCCACATCGACACCCAGGCTCGTCGCCAGCTCATCCGCCGAGTCGGCCGCGTTGGTAAGCTCCGTCACCCATGTGCCCATCGCCGTGGCCGCATCCTTCAGCATCCCGATAACGCCCAGTAGCGGATTGGCGATGAAGTTCGTGATGGTCTGGGGAAAGACCGCGGCGATGCTGTTGACCTGCATCATGCCGCGCACGTAGTCTGACACGTCGAACTCCAGCGATCCCGTGATGGATCCCGCTACGAAGCTACGCATCAAAAACTCCCTCCGGTTGTGCTCCGGAGCTTCTCAATGTCCGCGACTGACGTGATCCGGTATCTGCCTGTTCTCTTCCTTGCGGAGGCCTCCGTCGCGGCGTCGCGGGCCACCCGCTCGTTGATGCGTCGCGATGCCTCCATCAGTTCTCGTGCCACATCGACCCGCATGGTCAACACCTGGTCCAGATTCACGGCCCCATTAAATGCGCGCAGAATAGCCGCCACGATCATCCAGGCGTCGACGTCGTCGTCGCTGCTCGGATCTGTTCTCCCTTTTTTTTTCGCGCGGCGATCGACTTGGCGATGATGCCGACTGCTTCCAGCTTTTCCTCCTCATACCACATTTCTGCTGCGTAGCTCGGAATGACCGATGTTAGGAACGCGTCAACCTTGCCCATGTCAGGCAGGCCGTCATTCCCGTCATGGATGGACTGTAGAACCAGCAGGTCGGCCACTCGCGGAGGAAATGGGATCGCATAAATTCCGGCGTGGGTCTGAATGGACAGATCCCACGGGAGCACGACGGACAGAGTCTTTTGAATGTTCATTATGGACCTCCGATCGGGTCTCTACACTGCGTTGGGCACGCTTGCTCCGATATACGCCCGCACCAGTCGCGGGAACAGGGTGCGGACCGGGTAAGTCGAGAATGTCCCCTCCAGCATGTCAACCGACACGCCGTCTCGCTTGGGCGTGAACGGGGTACGGAAGACCGCCTTGGGGTAGACGATGTCGTAGTTCGTGTCGCCGGGCGTCACGTCCGATGGATGCAACCGCAACTCCTTCGCGAACTCGTAGAGATCCTTCCCTGGCTCCGGCGAGATCGGGATGGGACCGCTGCCCGAGTACCACGGCACCAGCGCCGCGGCGAGCGTCGCGCAGATTTCCCGGAACTGGATTTTAGGTTCCGCTTTGACACGGATGATCCACTCCCCGAGGACCTCGTCCCCCATGCTGCCGACCTGGATCTCCTTTGTGACCAGTTCGATTCCAGGATCGGCGGAGTCGATCCATCCCAGCGACGTACCGCCGTACGAAACACCCCAGCTGATTCCGTTTTTCAGATTTGATGCGCTCTCCAGAGCCATGGTTGCTCCTATGCCGTGCACACGGCGTTCAAATCGGCGTTGAACGACCACCGATACGGTTCCGAGCCGTCGTTGCGACCGATGGGCGTCAGGGGCCTTGTGGATGCGGAATTGATGTAATAATGGCCCAGATCCAGACCGCGCAGTTCTGTCCCATCCGGTTCAGACAAACAGTTGTAGACAGCCTGGGCCTGGGCCAACGCCGCCGCCGGGTCGCTTCCCTCCGTCATGAACTGCACGGACAGGGCATGGACGGGCAGACGGTCGCGAGAGCCGGCGTATAGGGTGAGGCGAGTGTGCGGGTCCGTGGAGTAGTGCGGATCGACGTCGCAGACCCACAGCGCCCGCGGCTGTGTAGCAGGACTGGGCGTGAAGACCAGGACGGCTCGATCCGCGATGAACGCGGCCAGCTCATTCATGAATGCGGAGAAGTCGAAAATCATCACTGGTCCCAATCAGACTGTCGTGTCCACCAGGCAGCGAACTTTCAGCGTTGCCGACGACGCGCCGGCGTTGGTGATGTATAGCACCGTCACATCGGTCCCAAACGGGCCATCGGGCACGTCGCCGTATTGCCACGCTACCGCCTGGTTCGCTTTCAAAGTGAGTGTGTCATCCGGCGCCGACGAGGAATTAGTCTTGATCGTGATGTCCTGGTCGCTGGTGATGAACAGGCTCTTAGCCTGGCTGACATCCAATGCGAAGGCCACCGCCATGTCGGTGGTGCTCGCTGGCACGGCGATGTCCCGATCGTCACGTCCGTCAGCCGTCTGGGACGCGGTCGCCGCGTCGGTCGTGCTACCATCCGTCCATCTGCGCTCAATCGAGTGCGTGAAACTCATAATCATCTCCATCAAGCTGATCTGATTTGATTCCCGACAAACGCGATGAACTTCGGCTCATTCTCCAACATCGCCGTCTCCAGGAACTTCGCCTGTCCAACCTTATGCCGCTGGTCCAACCGCTCATGCACCGCCGCCGCGTAGTCTGTGTTGTGGCCTAGGACCTTGCGGATCTTCGTCCCTGCCGCTTCCGCCGGAAGCGTCGTTGCCGACGCCTGAAGCGACCCGGTGTCGACCGGCGTGAGCTGCTGGCTGTCGCCGAGGACCTGTTCCCCGAACCGATCCACCCCCCGCTTCGCCGCGGCGAGTTGCCTACGCCGGATGGCGGCCATGTTTGCAATGAATTTTGAAATATCCGCCGCCATCACGCTTTCCTTAGAAACGCCACAAGGTTCGACAGTCCATCCTTCACACTTTTCTGTACGTAGTCGACAATCCATGTCTCGGAGGTGTCGCCATCAATCTGGGTCTGTACTTGGTATCCGTCGTAAATCGCGAAGCCACGCATGTCGCAGATCAAGCATCGGATCATGGCAGTGGAGTGGGCGATGATGGAGCCCAGCTGGTAGCGTCGTTCGCGGCTCACGTTGGACTGGAGGCAGCGGATTCCCAGCGTTGCCCCCGCCGGCGTAAACGTCACCGTCCCACCCGTCTGCGGAGGATTTGGCGGCGTGATCCGAAGGATCGTGGCATTATAAAGCATCAGATCATCCTTCCGGTTTTCAAGCGATACCGGACCATGATGAAGTACGACCGCCGGCACAAGATCGGCGCGTTGGCAGCATATGTCTCCATCAAGCCGTCGGCGCCATGGGACGTGACTCCGTCGTGTTGCGCGTTCAGCCGTTCCTCCCGATCAGCCGCCAAAATCGAGTTTGCCTGGTACACGACGGCGACCAGGACATCCTCCGGCACGACCGCCTCTCCCGCATCGTCGTCCCAGTCCCAGACAGTCTGCACAGTTCCTGGCACCTCCGCGAACAACGAGGAGTCGATCGGGGACTCGTACGCGATGCGAGGAAATGCCATCGCCTGCTCCGGGTCGATCTTCCTGCCTTGATAGGACATTGCCCGATCGATCTCCATCGACGCCTGGTTCAGGGCCTTTTGTTTATTCGCCCCAGTGGCGGCCAAGTAGCTCGCCACATCTAGCAGCGTCGCGGCCAAAGCATCCGCATCGGACGTGTTTAAGTATCCCGTCTGCTCGATGGTCGGTTCTTCAGCCATGTCACCTCCAAGCCATCAGTTGAGTCTTCAACCGCCGTGCCGTGACCGCCGCAATCGACGCCATCGATGGCTCAATATTGACCGTAAACTTCCCAACAATCTCGCCTGGCGGGACTGTTGCGGGCGACGTGCCGATGTCGGTGATACTGGCGGTTCCGGCAGACGCGACGACTCGAACAGACCATTGGCCATTATGGCCGCTGGCCCATCCTCCGGACGGAGCATAGAGGGTAATCACATCCCGCAACCACGTGGTGTCAGCGGTTGCAGACGTGGTCGCGCCCAACGCGAAATGTGCGCCGGTGTCAACCATGGTCCCACGCGGGTCATAAATCGCCAGCGTGTCACTCTCGCCATCCCCGTCTACCAGGCGCGATATGTCAATTCCGAGCGAGTCATAGAGCGTGATCGTCCCGACGACCGTTGATCCACCGGAGACGGTGATGTCCGCAATGTCCACTTCAACAACCGGCGGAGCACTGTCGCCCGCAAGAAGTGCGTCATAGACTGCCGCCGAGTAGTCCAGTGCCCTGGTCCCAGGCGACGGTCGGCTCGCAACCAACGTCCAAGCCCCATCGTGAACCATCTCAGCGGCGAATTGTTGAGCGGTATAGCTCATCGTTAAAGCCCGTAGTAATCCAGCAAATCATCCAAGACGGACGCGGCTTGGACGGTATTCAGCGTCTGGTTGAACATCCTCATTTCGTAGACTTTGCATTTCATTTGATAGTTTGTGTTGTCATGGCGGGAGCAGAGAGCCACGTAGTTCATCGCGCCGGCGTCAAGGTAGTAGTCGCTTCCGAGCAACACGCCGTCGCGGTAGACCTTTCCCGTGCCGGCAACGGCATCAAAGACGTAGCGGAGAATCTGTGGTCCCGTAGTTGCGGCGCCAATAGAGTACCAATTAGAGCTTGGGTTATGCTGCTGATAGCCGACATACCCGTCGCTCGCCACTGCGCAGAGATTTGGCGGCGAGTCAGACCCGTCAACAGCGCCGCACCCAAGCAAATATCCAACAGTCGTAGTCCGTTCCGGGTCTACCACAAACCACACTTCATACGAATCAAAATCCACCAGCATCCCCGCATGTTTGCCCTGTAACCAATCATTCACGCCGTCGAAGGACAGGTACGGCTTGCCGTTTTGTCCCGCAGCACGATAGATGGGGTACGCAGTTGCCGTGGTGTTTTGCCAGTAAAAGCCGTTGGCGCCGTACTCTTTATCTCGCCACTGCCGCACTTCAGTGGCATCAGCGTCGATTGCATGAAGCAAGGAGTCGTAGAGGCCGTAATCTGCCCGAATCCACCAGACCGGAGATGGTGGGGTGCTATTGGCCACCACCGCTGCGGCGACCGCAGCGGGTGTTGGCGGAGGATCATAGATCAAATCATTCATCGCGCTGGCTGCGGCGATCGCAACCACCTCATCAGTCGCATCCGGGTTGAATGGATGCAGTCCGTCGTTGTGGGTCTCCCGCTTCATCGCGGACGTAATTTGCCAATTCTTGTTTCCAAGATAAATAACGGTTGATCCGTTATCGAGCGCCTGCCAGACCGCCTGGTACTGCCTCACCAGATCCCACTTTGCCTCGCTGTAGTACTCAACTTTGCTTATGTGCGTCAGCGAGGAAATCAGCACGCGGAATCCAGCGGCAACCAGTGCGTCTACAATGTTGCCAATATAGGTGGCGTATGACTCGGCCGAGTACCCTTCCTGTATGTCGTTGGCCCCCAACTGAAGGAAGACATCCTGAACCCCGGCATGGGTGAATGCTGTCATCGCGGCCGACAGCAAAGTGGTGCCAGGCTGTTTATCTGAGGGTTGCCACGACAAACTTGCATCGGTTCCATAGTAGGCAAATGTTCCGCCCCTCGCCCAATTCGCGATTCCGGCGTAAACTCCGAGGGCACGCAATCCGCGAGCGAGATGCCGCCCGAACCGCTGTCCGGCCATTGAACTAGAGCCGATCAACCCGATGCGACGGGTGGCGACGATTGGATTTCCGAAGACCTGCGCGGACGTAACCGTTGCTGGCGTTCCGGCGGAGTCGGTCCAAATCGCCTTATACCAATAGGTAGTCCCTCGCTCCGCAGTCGTGTCGAGGGACTGATGCGACGTTGCCCCCGCGAGCGCGTTCCCCTCCCCAGGTGTGAACCCGCTCACAGTTGCGCGGTGCCACTGGATTGTATACGGCGCGGTGCCACCACTCGGCCGAGTCGCCGCAAGCCGAACGCCTGCCGGCAAAGAATAAGCCGAGACGGACCCGGCCGTTAACGAGCCGCTCGGCGTATACGTCCCGCGAGCAATTGCCCAGGGGTCTTCGTAAAAAGCCTGCCATCGACCGGGATTAACCGCTGGATCGAAACTTTCGTCGTTGATCTCGAAATACGCAATCTTGCCGAAGAATGGAGTGTCCGTAGGCCCGCCATTCCAAAGCGCGGTGCCTACACCATTGTTTAAGCACGCGTCGTTGTACGTCCCGATTGTGATGCCGGATGAATCGTTTAGATCGGCGCCACTGGTCTGGGCTGTTTGGGTGGTGTAGTTGTAATCAAAGAACAACCTGGACCCAGTTCCGCTGGCCGCAGTGATTGTGATGGCCAGGCAGTGCCACCCTGCGGTCAAAGTGAGCCTGGAAGAAAAGAACGCTTGCGCCCGATAGAGTCCGAATGTAGATGTGCCGTCCGTCGCAACCGAGTTGGCCGGACCTTGAAAGTAGTAGTTGCTTTGCGGCCCGCCGAAGCAGACGAGCCGAGCGCCGCCGTTCGCGGCGCACGCCGGCTCATCAATGTAGACTACAACCTTGATTGTTCGCGGATACACCGCAGTCGTATACCCACGTCCTTGGAACAAGAACCCGCTGTCTCCCACCCGCACGTTGTACGCCGGCTCAGCAAGCCCTGATACATTGAATCCCGTGGCCTGCAACTCTGGAAGCTCACCAAGCTGCATGTAAGCATACCCGGCGAACGGCTCGCCCATCACATTACCGGCGATGTCGCGCGGAATCACCTCGCCAGCAACGATTGGAACGCAGCATCGGACGGTTGCATAAGAAGGGTGGGAAGAATCCAGTTCGGCTACACTGGGCTTTGCCGTTGTGGGGTTCGCCATGGATCACCTCATAGTTCACTCGTAAAGTTAAGCTGAATCGCGGCCCCATCTATCGCCGCCGCCGACCCGCTCTTCGTCGCCGTGAATACCAGGACATCCCCTGCCGCGTGAGCCAGGTTCGCCGGAGACGCATGGAGTGACAGGCTGCGAGTGACGAAGGCGGTGATTCCCGACCCGCCGGTGACCTTCGTCGTGTTGGCGTCCGTCTCCGCCAGCATCGCCGTCGTTCCACTGCCGCCGGGTCCCTTGTTGACCATTGTGAATGTCCAATAGTCCGTGTCGCTGGCCGAGAGCGTCGCTTTGGCCGTGATGGTCGCGCTCGCGAGCGTCCCGGCGTGCGACGGCGAGATGATCGCCCACGCCGAGGTCGCCGACACGCCGCCCAGCTGGAGCTGGACGCCATGGGTTCTCACCGCGTCCGAGATCCAGGCCCCGACGATTCCATGATCCGCGAACCCGACCAGAAGCACCCGCGCGTTCTCGATCACCGAGATGGACGCAGATCCCGTCGTCACCTTGTACAGGGGCACGCGCCCGGGAGTGAAGCTCGCCGGCGAGGTGTGGGACGACACAACGCCTTCTGAATCCAACTCCACGTAGTTCACCCCCGACGCTGAGAGTGTCACCGTTCCTGCTGCGACGGCAACGATCGCCTGGCCAAACAGCGCGCGGCCGCCGAAGAATCCAAAACTCAACCCGCTCGTCGTGTCCGCGTCATGGCCAACCACGCCTCCGCCGGAGCAGATGGCATCCACATCAGCGGCATCAGCCGTGATGCCGATGTTTCCTGTATCAATCTCCGCCCAGAGGTCGTTCAGTTCAGTGGACAGTGGATAGCCTGCGGCATACATGTTCCTTGCGTCGCGATCAATGACGTTCTTTTGTGATGCGCTGAATCGGTCTGCCATAGGTGCTCCTTCGCGTGTCTTCGAATCAGTCGAATCGGTTAAGTCACGGGTCGACGGCCAGCACATACGTCGTTGATCCATTGGGCAGCCGGCACTTGAGCTTGCGCGTCTTCCCGGTCCAGCTCGGCTCATTTCCGGCGTCCGAGATGGCTTTGCCGCTGGCCGGCGTGAGGCCAAAGAAGTCGATAACGAACCCGCTCGTGTCGAACTCGCCCATGCCGGTCGCATTGCCGCTGGTCCCCAGTCGGAGCAGTGACGTCACGCCACCAATCGCCGACGATGCACCCTCAGCGTTTACCTCTCCCATGATCGCCGCCGACGTGCCCGCGAGCGCCGCATTGGGCAGTTGAAGAGTTCCTCGCACGCCAGCGGCCAGCCCGGTCAGCGACCCGCCGGTGCCAAATGACGCGGAGCAGTGAACGCCGTGGATGGCATTCATTGCCGCCATCGCTGTCGTAAAAAACCTGGCACACTCGCCGCTTCCGGAGTCGCCGGCAAGATAGTGTCGCCAGTAGATCCCACGGCTGTCGGCGCCTGTCGCGTCTAGCGATTTTGTGCGAAAATCCGCGAAGTTCCCCCCGGCGACCGACGTGGTCACCGGCAACGCGGCTGTGCCCCCACCAAAAATCATCGCAGCCGTCTCCGCTCCTGGGCGCAGCTTCTTCCTATTCTGCACCCCGCGGAAGAACTGTTTCATTAATTCGAACATGGTGAATCCTTTCTTCAATCCGCCGGAACCACGCGACGAATCAACCAGGCCGTCCAATTGGAACCAGGTGGGCCGAATAGGTGATCGATGGGGTAGTGCCGGTGATCGTCAGCGCCAGGCGAACGTATCGCTTGCTGACAAATCCCGGCACGCTGATCGCGCCGGTCGTGAACGTCGTTCCGGACACAGTCACAGCCACCGACGGCCCAGCCGCCGTATAGGTCGAGTCGTCGTCCGACTCTTGCAAGGTGAAGGTGTAGGTTTCGTCGCTGTTCGCTCGATCTCCCGCCGTCACATCGACCACCGCGGCCATGGGAGCGCCAACTCCCCCAGGGGCGTAGCCGCCGCCGTTGTCCACGCCGGTGGAGTTGAACGACGCTGTTTTTGTGACCGCCGACTGCAGCACCAGGCTCGCATCGTATGGTCCGGGAATGTAGTTCTTGTTCATCTGTTTTCCTTTCCTTTCATTCGTTTTGCCGCATCAGCCCGGCTTCCCCGGGCTGATGGGTAGGGTCCCTCATTACGACGCGGTGATTCCCTGGATGCGTGCGGCGCAGTAGCCGCTGAACAGCCCTATTCCCGCCGCCATCTGGACGGTGTCGCGATAGTTCGCTCCGAGATAGCCGACGTCGATCATGCTGATGATGTCCTTGAAGCCGGCGATGCCCTGGACGTACTCCTCGTCCGTCGCGTCTCCGAGCCTGACGACGTAGGCCGAGCAGCACGTGGTGCCGCTTCCGCATGTCTCAGTGAATGGCAAGATTGCCGTCTCGGTCTCATCGTTCTCAATTTCAAAGATGTCAGACCCATTGAATTGTGTGAGCTGCTTGCCCACATCGTAGATGCCCATGCCCGCCGCGTTCGCCGCCACATCCAGGCTGAGAAGCCTTCGGGTGGTTTTGTTCATGCACAGCAGCTTGGCCCCATTGGGCCCCTCGACCGCGTCTTGCGCTTTCACGAACTTGGCGTGATCCGGCGTGTTGCCGTTTGTCGCATTGGTGATCAGCTGAGTTCCCGTCAGCCGGGTCTTCAGACCATCGAATCCTTTTGGCGTGGTCGATTTGTCGCCGACGAAAAAGTTTTTAATGAAAAACCTCGATGCCGCCTTCACCTTCTGAGCCAGCCGCCACGCTCGGGCCGGACCGAGCCCCTTTTGCGCGATGTAGACAGAGTCAGTGTCCACATCGCCACCAAGAATGGCCAGGTGCTCCACCGCTGGATTGATGACGCCCTCCGCCGTGCTCGCGAAGCTCTCGCCAAGGCCGCGGAACGCGATGCCAGGAAGTCTCACATTTTGCGAGTACGGGTAAGCCAAACTGTCGTGTTGGATGAAATGCAGGCGATCGAACAGTTGCGGTCCCTGCCGGTACATCACGTCCACAATTCCCTGACGGACCGTGTCGGGGAATATAGCCTTCATTTGTAAAAGTGTCACTGCCATATCGAATTCCTTTCTTGCTGGCCAACAGCCAGCGACTTCGACGGCCGTCTACGCGGTCGTCCCCTTCGTCATCTCAGCCTTCTCCGCTGGCCCGACCGGTTTGCTCGTCTTCAGGCCTATCTCCATCAATTGCTGGCCCGTCAGTTTCGATGTGTCGACCGTCGCCGCCGGCGTCGCGGCTTCCGCGGCGGCGGCGCCTCCGTCCAGATCCGGTGCCGTCACGCCCATCGCAGCGAGGTCGGCCTTCAGTTCCGCGCGGATCGCCTGTTCCTCGGCGGCCCACTTGTCCGGGTCGTCGCCCAGCTTCCCGTGGTAGACCGCGGGGACGTCCTTGAGCTTCTCAGCGAGGAATCTCTTGCGTGCCTCGGCGGCGGCCTGCGCCGTCTTCTGCGCGGTCACTGCGGCATGGACGGCCGTGTCAATATCTGCCGCCGTGATGGCATGCGCCGCCGCTTTCCGCAGTTCCTCTTGGCCATGCTGGAGGCCGGCCACGGTCTCCAGGATGGGCTTCATCGCCTGATCAACCGCTGTCTTCACCAACTCGGTTATCGTGGCTCCGCCATTCGCTGCCGGCGGTGTGGCAGGGGCTGTCGTCCCAGTCCCTGGGGTGGCGTCATCAGCCATGCTCACCTCTCTGCCGGAATGTCCGGCGGTTGACTTCGCTCTTTTCAGCCATCCGAAAAACATCTATTCCTCTTCGTCCTGGCCCACTTCGTTCGTCTCGCCCATCAGGATAGACGGCGTCATCTCCTCCGCTCGCCGCTGGCTTTCATCCTGGAGGCGCATTACCTCTTCCGCCGTCGCCGCCTCGTCCACGAGCTGCAAGCGGATCGCCCGTTCCAGGCTCATCGCGCCCGCTCCGCGGAGCGTGGCGATGGTTTCAGCCTGTTCCTTGTCATCAATCGGGATGCCGTCTCGCACCTCGACCGCGATGGGGTATCGCTCGAACCGTTCGCCAGGCAGCGTCTGCTGCAGTTCCTGGGCCACGGCCAGTGCCCTTCGCACCCGGGGCGCCCAGCGGCGAGCCTTGCCCTTGATCATGGACAGGGTGTTTGCCGCCTCCAACCGAAGTTTTTTCCATGCGTCCGGGGCCGCCCCTTCTTTGAGTCCGAGCAGGGCCGGGGACATGCGGGCCCGGATCAGCAGCATCTGTACCGCCGCGCCGCGGTCGCGCAGCGCCGCGTCGAGTTGCGACTCCCACGTGATGTAGCCGGGCGCCTGGTCTTTCGATTGGACAAAGAAAGCCTTGTATCGCGACCGGATGTGCCCATCGTCATCCCGAAGATCCGTTGGAAAGTACATAGCAGGGTCTGCGTGGATACCGATGACCCTGGCTAGTTGCGTGTATTTCGCGTTGACAAGATCCTGCAATTGAAGCAGGCGGTCATAATCGCTGACCACTCGGCCGGCGCGCAGCCGATTAGGGATCCACGTGATCGTATTGGAGACAATGCCCGTCCGGACTACCGGCCGAAGCACCCGTCCATTCGGCGTCTTCCAGTTGACCAGGTCAAGCGGTTCCGGCATTCGCATCCCCCGCTCATCCAGTTGCCAGAGGGAATGGGTGATGGCCCCGGCCAGGTGTCGTGTCTCCAGCAGGAGCCAGATCGGCCGTTCCGGTGTTCCCCAGTTCTGGATCGCATAGCGGACGTAGCTGGCGTATTGTCCATCCGGCAGAATTCCTCCCTCAGGGAAGATCGTTTCGGCCGGCACGGACGTCAGGTAGACTTGTCCGTCATGGATGACCGCTTCGATGAACGCCTCTCCCTCGGCCGAGCAATCCTCCGCCAGGTCATGCAGCAGGTCCGCCAGGCTGGTGGCCTCGACCAGTGCCGTGAGCTTAGCCTGTTGGATCTCATCATCGACGCGGATGATTGGGTCTTCGCCGAACAGCATATCGGCCGTTGTCTCGGAGATCAGGCCCAGGAGGTTGGCCGCGACATAGGGTCGGATGATCTCGGTGGCCGTCTGCACTTCCGGGAAATCGTGCTGGGTGCGTCCTTCGCCTAGAAAGTACTCGCGATGCTGGTCATCGCGGAGCATCCGGGCCTGGCGGATGCGTTCCAGTCGGACCTGTTGGTCCCAGGTGAGGAACGCCGCGTATCCGCCAGGCCTGAGCCGGTTGAAGTTCCCGGCTGCGGTTTGCCAGACGGTCGAGCTGTTCGGGATCATCTGCATTTCAGCATCCGATCGGCTTGGCTGCCATGGGTCTGGGAAGCGGGATCCTCGTCGCATCCGCCGCGTGGTAGGCCAGTGCCAGAGCCCAGAACTCATCGGCATGCCCGTCCTCATCGTGTTTTGCGTCAAACCGGACGTTGCCAGCGGAGGTGGTTATCTTGCGGACCTTATGGAGCCCCTCGCGGACGCTCGCGTCCGCTGGCACGCGCACGAGCTTGTCCTCGAACAAGCGACGAAGCGGCACCGCCAGGTCCGCCTTGACCTGTGGCGTGAACGTGATCGCCTCGACTCGCTGCGATCCGAAGCGCTGGACCGCCCGTTCAGCTAGCATGTTGCCCAGGCCCGTGGCGTCGATACACGCGCGCCTCACGCCCCCCTCTGACATCAACAGGTTGAAATAGTCTTCCTGATGCTGGTACGTCGCATTGGCGAAGCGTTTGAGCAGTCGGGTCTCGAAGACATCACCCACGCGGCCCAGCGCCCATATGACAGACAGATCCCTTTTGCGCCCGACATCCCACCCGACGGTTATGGGCCCGTTGAATTTCAGATCCCGGGGGTCCGAAACGACGCAAAGGTCGGCATTGGATCGCTCGCACGCGGCTATCAGGTCGTACGACAGCAGGCTGTTGGCGTCCGAGGACGGCACGCACAGGAACTCTTCGTTCCATACATCCTCGTCGGGGCACTCGGCTCTGAGCTGATCCAGCCATTCCTGCCGTGCCTTGGGATCCGGCGCCGGCGGATCATGGAGCTTCTTTTTGCGCATGATGATCCGCTCGACGATGCCGTCCTCGACAGCATCCAGAATGGTCACGGTGTGCACCGCGGCGCGCAACTTGCCGGTTTTCGCCTCGCCGATGAGGTGGTTGAAATAGCTTCCCGGCCCGTTGTGTGTGGACCAGATCCGCATGGGGAACGCCCAGAATCGGGCAGTCGCCAGCGCCGCCTTGTACATCTGACGCCCGTCGCGATGGAACGCAAACTCATCCAGCCCGACCTCCCCGCCCTTGGAGCGGAAGAACGTGGGATTGCTGGTTCCGGCGACGATCTTTCGCCCGTTGCTGAAGGTCATGACCTTGGTGTGGATCTCCCGCTCCTCGATCACCTCGGTCTCGTCCGTGACGACGGCCACGGCCCTGGCCATTCTCGCCCACTCGGCGCAGTACTCGATGAACTCCCTAGCCGCCGTGGCGTCGGCCGATGAGTGGTAGTAGTTGCTTTTGGGGGCGTGTTTGTCGATCCTGCCCAACACGGCGACGAGGGCGTGTGTCCAGGTCCAGCCGATTCGGCGCGACTTCTGCGCGATGGCGACCGGCGCCTTCTCCATCACCCAGCGTCGCTGGAACGGGCACAGGAGGTTGAAAAATTCATCGTTCACGCCGCCTCCTCCACCAGCCCCAGCGCTCGCTTGATCGTGTCGACCACATCGGTCGCTTTTCCGCCCGATTGAGCAACCTTCGATGCCGCGTCGACGGCCTGTTGTTCCCGCTTCAGGAACGCGCTGCGCACGTTCTCGACGCGAACCTTGGCCAGCGTCGTCCGCTGCAGCGCCAGGCCCAGATCGGCCAGTTCCCGCGTCTCGACTTCTCCCCCAGTCGCGAGCCTCGCCGCGTGTTCAAAAATCATCTGGCTCATCTGCAGCACCGCCGCGTCCGGGATCTGGAGCCCTCCGTCGCTCTTCGCCGCCGCCATAAACGCCTTGGCCAGACCTCCCGCCGCGCTCATCCGCTCAGCCATCAACCGACTATCAAAACTCTGCTTCCACGCCCCGACGGCTGATCTGGACACGTCGTGCCCCCTGTCCCGCATCCAGGCATGGCACTCATCCACAGTCCTGCCAGGCTCGCGTGCGAAGGCCTCCAACGCCTCCAGCCCGGCGGAGTCCAGCAGCTCGTGGACCTTGAAATGCTGCGACATCTCAGCTCACCCCCCGTCTGTCGTCGCGCACGGCCGGATGCGGCGGGCGCATCTCCTCAATTAGTTCCACGCCGGCCGCGGAAATCCGGAACGCTGCGGCGTCCAGGCCCCATCGCTGACCCTTGTAGCGTCGCGCGTCTCGCATGTCGATGAAGCCGAATAGGGCCAAATCCTTCAGCAGCCGCATCGCGTGTTCGTCGTCTTCGATCCCGTCGTCGCCACGAAACAGGGCGTCGATGGTGTCGACCAATGCCCGGCCGCTCATCTCGCCCGTCGGGCTGCTGGCGCTGGCCAGATGCAGCACGTCGAGGATTGCGCGGCGTAGCCGTTCGTCGCGCGTCCGTTTGATCAGGTCTAGCGGCATCGGTCGTTCCGTCACGCGTCCCTCCCCAGTTCCAGCCGGAACTGCGTGAATTCCTGTCTCAGCGCCTCCAGGTCATCGCGCGTGGCCATGTCGCGTCGGAGGTCCATGATCATCGCCTGGGTCTTGAGCTCCAGGCTCTGGGCCTTTCCGTCGAGCTGCTCGAATGCCCCGTCGCCCTTGCCCAGCCTCGCGTTGATCTGTCTGATCTGCTCCGCGATGACAGCGAGGCTTGTGCGCAGCTCGGCCGTCGAGATCGCCAGCTTCTTGTCCACCAGGTCACCGGCGGCGGCTTCCAGCTTGTCGCGTAGGCTGCTCTTCTCCTGCCGCGTGGCCAGCACATACGCCATGGCGACCGTGATTACGGCGTTGAAGACCCACTGGCCGACGGTCATTGCGTCGCTGATGGCCAACCATCTCATCGTCGCCCCTCGCTGTTTGCGGTTGACTCAGCCGCGGCGTTGGCCGCGGCGATTCTCCGGTGGAGCTCGTTGGGGCTTGTGCGCCCGGGATCGAGCGAGCCCACCGCCTTGACTCCGGCGGCCTGCAGCGCCGCCGTGCACAATTCCGAACAGAACCACCGCTGGCTGTTCTGCGTGTTCCAACGAAGGGGAAACCCGAGGATACCCAACCAGTCGTATTTCGCACGCCGCCGGCAGATCGGCTCGATGAACGACGCGATGGCCCGATCCTGTTCGGGCGTGGTGGGCACATGGCTCTTGACCCATTTGCCGTCCGTCAGGTCGATCCATTTCACGCGAGCCCCGCCGTCGCGGCTGGAGGAGCTGCAGCAGACGGACTGCGCCCCGGCATCGACCAGGACCAGCTCGACGTGCGAGAACTTGCCGTGATCCCATGCCGCGATCAGGCGGTCGAACCAGGTTCCTTTGGCGGCAAGGTAGAAGGCTAGATTCATTTCATCCCCTCCACCAGCAGGCGGATGGTTTCAGCCAGCTTGGCCTGGGCGTCGTAGTCTTCGGCGGCGACGGTGCCGTTCCGGACGTTGGCTTCTACCCGGCCAATCTTCGTGTCCAGCCCCACACGGATCAGAGAGAGCGTCTCTCCGCCGGGCCCCGTCCAGCGGGCGCACGTGCATCCCGCGCAGACAGCCATGGCTGCCGCCACCGCCACCGTCCGCACTTGCGATGTCCTACACCAGGCGAACAAGGAGTGAGAAATTGACCCGCCGGCGGGGTGGTAGTGGTTGGGCGAGCCGCCGGCGGGGCGATGTGCAGGCTCGGAATGTTGAGGCTGCCAAGGAAAACCGGGGTCCACCAGACACGAGGAAGACACGCCGGACCCCACGGAGCCTTGGTCTGTGCTAAGTCGGTTGATGGTCGCTGGATAAATGGCCACTGCGTGCATCTGGTGAGCCGATCCGTTAAAAAACCGAACCCCGCAACAGCGCCTTCCGTGCAACCCCGGCACACGAAAGGCCGTCCAGGGCATCTTCCAACGTATTCGACTCGCTGTCGCGAGACGTTCATCAGTCGGCTCGCGCGAGACGCTACTAACGGCTCATGATCGCGGTTGTACCGTTACCCCTTCAAAAAAAACAAGGGGGACTTTATTTCCCCCCCATCAAATCAGCAAGAAACCCAAATCGACGCCGGCGATATGCGTCAGCGGACCAGCTGATCGCCGTGTGCCCTGATCATGGTAGGTCCCCTCCGCAGACGTCAGGATGATGCATCAGCCGCCACCGAAATTCAGGCGATGAATCAGGATATAATCACGATCACTCAACAGGCCCCTATCCACAAGGGCACCATCCCTGCGATATTTCCATGCATAAAGCGTTCCACACTCCGCCCGAATCCTACACGCCCATTCATCAAACCTCTGGACCAACTCAGTGAACGTTCGTGCGGAAAGGTTCGACTCGATAAACGCGACGCTCAACATGCAATCGCACCACTTTACTGCCACATCCAGATTCCCCTCTCTTTCAGCTCCACGAGCTGCCCTCCTACAGAGGCTCAATAGGCTCCGGAATGCCGCTGGAAGCGGCAATGCCATTTCGAATGCATGCTGCGATTCGACGAATCGATCGGAGCGAGAGTAAACCTCCCCGAGATGGAACCATACGGTACGTTGTCCAATTCCATCAGCCGGATCCCATAGCTGCATCGCCGTCATAAAGCGAGACTCCGCATCGGCGAAGTCCTTGTACCTTAGAGACACCCGTCCAGCGGTAAGTTCTTCAATCGCCCTTGGATTAATAATATAACCCATCGCGTCCACCCGTGGCTTGGCTTCCCACCTCGGCCATCGCGTCCCTTTCCATCCTTCTACTGAAAATCAGGCCTTTTTCGCGTAGTTCTTCGGTATATACTGGCCCAACGCCAGCGCCATCCGGCTCACCATATCTTTGCTCACGACCATCGGTTTTGAATACTTCTTGCGGTTGATGGCGCGCAGCGTGTAGTAATCTTCGTCAATCTTCTCCATCCGCTTGAAGGTCGCTCTTCCGTCGCTTTGCTGCACATAATAGTCACATCCGACTACGGGGCTGTGAACATCGAACCGCAGGCACTGGAACTCGATGATCTGGCCGTCCTTGTACTCGGGTTTCATCGAGTCTCCACGAATCCGGATCCGGAACACGCCGTGGTCTATCCGCCATGGAGCCGAACCTCCCTCTTCCTCGGTCGTTTCGACCCATTCACCAGCCGCCACCGCCACTTCATACTCAGGTACTTTGTAGAACCTCTCCTCAGTGTAGGGCTCCACATTAGCGTCCATCTCGGCATCAATCCCAGCTCGCTTGGCCAGCGAATCAACCTCCCCGGTCCCTCCGTGCGGTAATTCTCCACCCATCCATTCGGACGCAGGCTTATCCTTCCACCCTTCCGCCTCCACCGCCTGCTTGTCCCATTTTTCTCTTGTCGATGGGTCTCGCAACAAGGCCAATTGATGTGCCTTCATGAGCCGATCATTCAACTGTTCGAAGGTGATTCCAAGGCCCGCTGCGATCCGGTACAGGTTCTCGCTCCGGATCATCAACCGTTCCTGTCTGAACCACCTAGTCACAGATTGGACCTTCATACCGATCCGTCTCGCGAATGCACTTTGCGACACCCCGATCGATGCGATCTGCGACTTAAGCCATTTTCCTTCATGCAATCGCATATTCCGACTGATCTTACACTGATCAAGCACCATACCAACTCCCAATATGAATTTTTCTGCATCACCTACTTGTTTTATGAAGCCTATTAGCGCATACTAGCAAGCATTGAAGCGCCCAAGAGGTACACTTATGATCACGAAACATGGTGGAGCTTGGCTAAAAAACCAGATCTATGCTCAACGCACGACTATTTCCGCATTCGCTAACGCCAATGGACTGAAGCACCGTTCCCTCTGGAACTGGGTGTCACAGCGCACGCCCCGCATCCGCGGAGACCACATGGCCAGTTTAGCCCACGGACTTGGAATATCCGTTGACGAACTCGTCATGAACCTTCATCCGGCGGACATAAACGCCGCAGTTGCGTGACTACTAACGGCACCGGGCAACCCCGGCGGGTGCCGGTTTCGGCCGGCCCCGCCTCCCGGGCCTTATCTATAAGGACAGACCGAGCGACCGAAGGACGACATCCTGAAACACCGACCAATGGGAAACCAACCTCTATCCATCATCATACGCGATCGCCTCTCGGCCACGCTGCCGAATTTGAAGCGTTATTTCGGGACGTCCCGAATTGACGCAAATTGTTGCCATTTGAACAAGGAGCATCATGTCGCGGATCGAGCATTTCACCCGCTCGATCAGGGAGGATCAGCGAATCACAGGCCCGCACTTGTGGCCCGTCAAGACGGCGGCCTCGGCTCTGGACTTTCACGCCAACACCTTTACGTCGTGGTGGCTGACCACCAAGCACAGGCTGAAGCGACTGTATCACCAGATGCCCGGCGAGACGGCCGCGGAATTGGCCGCACTGATCGCCGAGGCCGAGGCCGAGCGGCAGGATCATTCCTAGCAGTGCCTCTAATTGCGTCACGAATCACGTTTCACAGTTAGGAGTCCCAATGTCCATTCTGATGAACCAGGAAGCACCAGACAATTGTCCGGCCTGCGGATCCGCGCTTCAGCGGGAGTTTATCTTTCGCACCATTGATCGGAAGTCGCCGCTCGTGCGGCATCTGACCGCATGGTGCGACGCATGCGGCCGGGCGTTCCACGTGTCCCAGCGGTTGCAGCTTGGCATCTACGTCGACGAGGCCCCAGGCGTCACCGTTGTCCGCGACCGGCGACAGCTCGCCGGCATCAAGGCACGCGTCGCCCACATCCGCGGGGATCTCCAGCTCGCCTGTTCCGGCAACTGACAACTAACGACCGGCAGCCAATCACCCCGGGGAAGGAGACCATAATGAACGCGACAGCGCGAAGCGATGAAACGACGAAAAAGAAGCGCGAGTTGACCGCGCAATCGCTCGCTGACATTGACCTTGGAATCAAATGGCACCAGATGCAGGTGTCCCTGCTGATAAAGTGTCGCCAGGCCATGCTTGCTGAGGCCGAGGCCGCGGCATTTGCCGACGACGGACCGACGGAACCGCTCGACCGATTAGCCGACGACATTCAGGCCACTCCGGCATCCCAAGGCGATTTTGGCGACTTCAACGACACCGACCTGGACGGCCCACCAGATGACCAGCTCGACCCCTACGACATGGTGATTTAGGGGTGACATGGGCGAACGAAGGATGGAATGGGCGATGGAAACGACACTTGAACATCCAAAAAAATGCGGCCGCAAGAAGGGCATGAGCTTAAGTTATGACTCCAGGCTAAGGCAGAGCATCAGCCAGCGTCTGGCCCGAGCCAAGAAGGAGGAGGCCGAGGCGGAGGCGGCGGCGGATCCGATCCCACATCTGCGAGACAAATTCGCGGAAGCTCTGGCCTCGCTCCAACAGGCTAGGCGAGAGCATGCCGCGGCCGTCCAGGAAGCCAGGCTCCGGCATCCCGGGATTGCATCCGCCATGTATCACGAGATGGGCGCGGCCGAGTCGGATCTGATGTTTGAGATCCGCAAATTTATCGCCGCCCGGCGGGACATCTACAACGAGTGCCGACAGCACCTTCTCTCGCTCGGTCGTCCGCGGGATTACGCCTGCGACTTCGCCAGGCGGCTCACCGGGAGGCGATGATCGCATGGCCGCCTGTTGCCCAACTCCCGCCGCCGGATCCCGTCCGCAAACGGACGGCGGATCTCGGTGGCTCACGGTCCAGCAGGCAGCCGCTCGCCTGGGGAGAAGTCAACGACACGTCCGACGACTGTGCATGGCCGCCTGGGCGGCCGACGGGCTGGCCCAGCGCAGGAGCACCGCGGACGGTCAGGCCTGGGTCATAAGTGAAGATGCGCATCCATCCCTGTCAACGGCCAATGGGCGACGGATAAACGACGCCGCCTCCGACGACCGCTTCCTCACCGATGCCCAAAGACGACTGATCGTCCGTCGCAAGCAAATTCTCGACGACTGGCAGGCGGCCGTCTCCGGCGGGGTCAGGCTTGGATTCTCGGCCGACCAGGTCACCGCGCAGTTCATTCAGCGGCTGGAGCTGACCGGCGGCGAGCGGGTCAGCCGCAGTACCCTATACAAATGGCGCGCGGCCTGGCGCAGGGATGGGCTCTCCGGACTCATCGACGCGCGACGTGATCCCAGAGGATTTGCTGGGATCGACGAATCGGATCAGTTCATCGCCTGCGTGCTGCGCGCCTATCTGACCGATCGAGCCCCATCGTTGACGGATTGCCACTGGCTGGCCATGGAGACGGCGAGGGAGCGGGGCTGGAAGACCTGGTCCTATCACCAGGTCCGCCGCTACATCAAGACGCTGCCGCGTCAACTCATCATCATGAAACGGGAAGGCGAGGACGCCTTCGTGGACAAATGCGAGCCGTGGATTGCCCGCGATCACGCGGCACTTGAGAGCAACGAGATCTGGTGCGGCGACGACCACAGATTCGATGTCTGGGTCGTCGAACCTGGCGGCGATCTGGTGCGCCCATACATCACCGGTTGGGAAGACCTGCGAAGCCGCATGCTGGTGGGCTGGGCCATCTACACCCACGCGCCAAACGCGGACGTCATCCTCAAGGCCTGGGTGGATGGCGTGCGAAAGCACGGACTTCCCGCCCATGTCTACGTTGACAATGGCAAGACCTACGACGCCAGTCAGCTCCAGGGACGGACGAAGAAAGAGCGACGCGATGGGGTGGATCTTGTGCGCCAGGACGCGGCGTGGGCCGCGTTCGACGTCAAGGTCCATCACGCTTGGCCCTATCACGGTCAATCAAAGGCGATCGAGCGAGTTTTCGGAACGATTTGCCAACGGTTCTCGAAATGGTTCTCCACCTATTGCGGCGGCAGTCCGCAGACCAGGCCAGATGGGTTGGCCACACGACTGGATTCCGGTGAAGCGCCCACGCTCGCGGAGTTCACTCGCGCGTTCGCGGACTGGGTGGACGGAGTTTACCACGCGCTGCCCCACTCCGGAGACGGCATGGGCGGCAGGAGCCCGCGAGAGGTGTTTGACGCGTGCCTTCGCGCCAAGGTGACAGTGCCCGACGAGATTCTCCGCTTCCGCACGCTTCCCCGCTTCGGTCCGGTGACCGTGGGGCAGCATGGGGTGGTGTGGCATGGCATGCACTACGGCGGTTTCGACGCGATCGTCCAGTCACGTTTCGGGCGCAAGGTGATGCTCGCCGTCGACGCCGACGACATCTCATCGGTGCTGGTGCTTGACTTGGACGGTCGGCTGATCGGCCGCGCTCGCAAGAACCTGAAACTAACCCACCACGCGGACCGCCAGACCGTTCGCGCGGCCATCGCCGAGAAAAAGACGCTCCGGCGGACGATGCGGCAATACCTGGCCAACAGGCCCCATATGGCCGACGACATGCACGCGATCGTGGCCAGGAAAGCCGCGCAAGCCAGGGCTGCCGAGGCGGCGGGCCCGTCGGATCCTCCGCCGGCGAAGATTCATCCGGCGGCCTTCGATGATCGGTTGAACCGCGACCCCTTGGTCTTCGACGAGCGAGCGAAACTGGCGGCCGGCGCTGAGAGGACCCAGTCGTTCAGGTACATCGGCAACCACGCGGAAGATGACGCCGCGGCTGATGCGCCGTTCAATTACAACGGCCACGGACCGGCCAAGGAGGAGTCATGACCGACGCGCGTGACGCCCTGGTCGAGCGTGAGCGGATTAGAGGAGCGTCAAGGATGATCCCCGAGGGAACAGACCCGGCAGCCGTCACGGATGAGCAGATCCAGTCCGTCGCCGCCGACGTGGAGCTATTTGCCAAACAGCACAAGATCAACCGCAAGGAGCTGGCCAGGTCCATCGGCTACTCGCCAAGCGTCGTCAGCGAGTTCATCGCCGGCAAATATGCCGGAAACCGCGGCCAACTGGCGATCGAGCTGGAGAGCTGGCTGGTGGAGGAGGAAAAGAGGCGAACCCGACCAACGACGAATCAGTTCGTCTGGACCAAGGTCGCCATGCAAATCAAGGCCGTCGCCACCTACGCCCTGGACTACCGCAAGATCGCGATGGTCTATGGTCCCGACACGAGCGGCGTTGGGAAGACCACATCGCTCAAGGCCATCCTGCAGGAGATGGGTCCCAGGCGAGCGGCCCTGGTGACAATTGACAAGGTCGACGCCAATCCGACTGGCATGCTGCGGAAACTGTGCCATGCCGCCCAGGTGGAGGAGAGTGGTTCGAATCGGCAGCGGTTCGAGCGGATCGTCCAGAAGCTCTCGGGCAGGTCGTTTCTGCTGATCCTCGACCAGATCCACAATCTACGGTGGAGCAAGGACGACAAGCCGTTCTACATCCTGACCGATTTGTACGACGCAACGCAGACAGCGCAGTTGTGGTGTGGAACCAGCGATCTGCTGAATTATCTGCAGCGGCAACAGGCCCGCAGCGCCGACGAGAGCCTCGCGCAGATTCGCCGTCGCATCTTCCCCATCGTGGATCTGATGCAGGGCGTCCGTCCTGGCGAGGATGGCAACGGGGAGCCCCTGATCACGGTAGAGCAGGTCCGCGAGATGTTCGCGCGGAACAAGCTGAAGTTGACGTCAGCAGCGGCGAAGTTCCTCTATCAACTGGCGCACATCCCAGACGGCGGGGCGGTTGGACTGTGCGTCCAGCTCGTCGAGTACGCGACGATGTTGGCGGAAATGAAGAACCTGTCGAGCATCGACGTGCCGCTGATCCAGGAGGCGATGCGGCGAGGATTCAACCCCGATCGGGCTGATCTTCTGCTTCGGAACAGCGGTGAGGCACAGCAGCGCATCTCTAAGGCTGGATGATTTCCGCGAACCTATTTTTATCCATATGGCCATCACAAACAAACAACTAGCCATGATCCACGCGACTAAGCACTACATCCGCCTGGAGGAACTGGAATATCGCGGGATGCTGTACGACGTTGCCGGCGTGACCAGCGCCAAGCAGCTCGATCAGAAGGGTTTCGAGCGGGTTATGGCCTGGTTCGAGCGGAAGGGGGGTCGGAGCGGCCAATTATTTCAGAGGGTAAGTTCTAGCGTCTATTGTTCGGCCCGCCAGATCCGCGAGATGGAGATGTTGGCCCACGACCGTACAACTCTATTAGACAGCCTGGTCGCGAGGATGAGCGGGGGTGCTGCGGCAAACCACACAAAACTGCGAGCATGGCAGGCGGGAAAAGTGATTGAGGCACTCAAGGCGATCGTCCGCCGCGAGATTGATCAGATGGCGGCATCGCATCCAAGCGGGCTGGCGATGCTGGTGCGCACCTGGTCTCATGGCGAGACCCGCCTGCTCAAGGATCTATCGAGCCGGGACCTGGTCCATCTATGGAAGATGTTGATGGGTGAGCCGCTATGCGCCCACTCCTGCCGACAGAGGCCCAACAATGAGGCGGAGGCGGTCTCCGCTGATTCGTCCGCGAGGTTGGCGGCGGCGGAACCGCCCTTCCCTGCGCCTCCGCCGCCTCCTCCGGATGGTCAATCTGAGCCGCAAAAGACGGCCGATGAGTTGGCGGCTGGATTTCTTGACATTCCATTCTAGGAGCGAAGGTGATTTGGATCTATATCTCCGTTGGCCTGGCCGGCATGATCATCGGGGCGACGGCCATCATTGTCGCAGCCTGCGTCGTCTGCGGCGCGGAAAAGCGGGACCATCGCGTGGTCTGCCAGACCGAGCTTCGTTGGCTTCCGCCAAGAGAGTGCGACAATTGAACCGGAGAGGTTATGTTTCGTTGGCTCCACTTCGCGGACTACGAGGGTCAGCCGGACCCGATGCCGGGGTTCGATCGGGTCATCTGTCCGAGCCCCACGTTCGAGGACGCGACGCGGAGCTGTGAGGCCACCGCCCTCGCGAACGTCGCCCGCGCGCGGAGGCTGGGTGCGACGGCGATCATCTACGACCTGGAGACCCCAGAGTGGCGGGTGAGTGTGGACGTGGACGAGGCGACGGCAACGGGACGCTTAGACGCGATGGCGAGCCTGGCCGACATGACCAAGCGATGTGGCGCGGAGGTTGGTTTTTACGGATTACCAATCCGCGCTAACTGGCCGGCGATCCGGTGCTGGAACATGCAGGCGGCGACGGCCACGCCCGAACAGGCGATTGGCGCATTGCCGGACCTCCCGTGGGTTCGGCGAAACCACTTCATAATTGATCATCTGAGGCATTTTGTCGATTTCGTCTGCCCGTCGCTTTACACATTCTATGACGATGATGGGAAGACCTGGTTCGCGTACGCGCGAGAGCACATCCGGCAGGCCCGCACGTTCAGTTACGACAAATTGGTTGTTCCATTCATCTGGCCCGGTTTCCATCCGAGCACCCAGGCTCGGGATCGTCCCATGCCCATGAAGCTGTGGATGCTTGAGGTGGCGACGGTTCAGCTGTTCGCAGGCGGCGCCGTCGTTTATGGAGGGCGTCGATGGCGTGCGGCTGAGGAGCATGACAGGTTGCCATGGGACGACGAAGCTAGGTCGTACTTCGCCGCATGTCGAGCATAGGAGCACCGCATGTCCGATGAGTCGCTGGCGTTCATTCAAACTAACGCGCTGGTTTGTGAGTTAAGGTCGCGATCGGAGGTCGCGATTGTGGCCCTGGTTCCCGCCGACAGGCGTGGGTTTGAGATTTACATCAAGGGCAGCGTCATCGAACTCGGCGGGCTGTTGGAGGCGACCCGCCGCCATGTGCGGGGCATCATTCGCAGGCGTGACCCAATGGATTGAGGAGGATTGATCGGTCCCATGCTCCCAACCCTGTTCGATTCCGGAGTTCCCCGCAGTGAATCTGATGCGCTCGTGGCGTTCTACACAGCCGCGCAGCGTCGATTGCGCTGGATGATCACGAATCCAGCGGGTCGCACTGATTCATCGCAGATGTTTCGTCGTGGCCGTGCGTCCGAGCAGATCCGCCAGGTTGATGCCGAAATTCTGAGGCTGAAAAGACAGGTGGCGACCTGGACGGGAAGGAACGTTCCCGCGGCGATGCGGGAGGGCTTGAGACACGCGGACCGGCAAGCTAGAGAGGCTGGCGTGAGGCCCGAGGGCCACCCCGTTGTGGGGAGTTTTTCGCTGATCGATCGACGGGCCGTCGAGTTGCTGGCGAAGGACAGTTACAAAGCCGCCGACGCGATTAGTGACCGACATAGCCGCGTGTTCAAGGCGATCTCCGCGATGCAGATCTCGGATGCCCAGGTGAAGGCGATAACGGACGGAAAGAACATGCCGGCGACGCGTCCGGCGATCCAGCGCGAAGTGGAGTTGAAGATCAACCAGGCGATTGCCGGATCGGCGATTGAAGGCACGCCGAAGCAGACTATAAAGCAGCTCGCCGCGGATCTGGCGGGTGTGTTTGGGGGAACCATCGCGATCATCGACAAAAACGGCGACCCCGAGGAGTGGGACGTTAAGACGTACGTCGATCTGGTCGTGCGGACGCGCACCCGTGAGGTGATGGAATCAGCCCGGCATCAGCGACTAGAGGACCTGGGGATCGACCTGGTCGCCGTGATCGGGAAGGTCAGCGACAACTTTTGTAGCGCGTTCCTCGGCCAGGTTTTCAGTCTCTCAGGCAAGCATCCGAAGTATCCTCCACTGGACAGCCTGCCGGGCGGAGGTCCGCCGTTTCATCCGAACTGCTCGAAGAGCACCAGGCCGTTCATCGAGGAACTGGCAACGGAGAAGCAACTGGAAGCCGCGGACGGTCCCGCATCCGGAGACTCGAACAAGCTCCTGGGCATGAAGCCCCAGGACGCACAGAAAGCATTCAAGGATCTCCAGCTTCGCCGGCAGGTGGAGGATCCATACACCAGTTCCACCGTCACTGACAAAGAGTGGAATCGACGCAGGGCCGCAGAGTCAGGTCTGAATGAGACAGCGCCATCCGCCTCGCGACCAGGTGGCGGCAAGATCAGCCAGATCCTCGAAATGCAGGCCCCAAAGGGCAGTGCGGTGGGGAAGGCGGCAACAGCTGCGCTTGGTGAGATCGACAAGTTGTTCTCGCTTCCCGATTCTCTTCGGAGCATTCCGATCAAACAGAACTCCGCGACCGTCAACAACGGGCAGTACGTCGCGAACGCATTCACAGGCGAACCGCTTTTCATCACAGTGAGCAGCAAAGGCCCCACCCCACACATGACATCTGCCCACGAATTCGGTCACTATCTGGATCATCAGGCGTTGGGAACAGCCGGAAAGTTCGCTTGTGAATCTCACCCTGACCTGGAGGAATGGCGTAAGGTCGTCAAGTCGAGCAAGGCGGTGCAGGATCTTATCGCCATCTCCACGAAGCCGTCAGAGCCAGGCGCCTCCATTGACCACGGGCACGTAAAATACCTGCTTCGCGTCAGGGAGATTTGGGCGCGATCATTCGCCCAGTACGTTGCGACGCGCGGCGCCAACGAGCAGATGCGGAAGGAACTGTCATCCCTGCTCCGGAAGAAGGGTGAGACATACTATCCAAGGCAGTGGACGAAGAATGACTTTGAGCCCATCGCTAAGGTGATGGACAAGCTCTTTAAGAAGAAAGGTTGGTCCAAATGAGCGAGCAGAAGCAGTCCCAGGACCCAAGCGACTCCGATGCGATCGCCGACATCATGAAGCGTACGGGCGTGAGCGAAGCCGAAGCCCGCGAGATACTGAACCACAATCGCGGAGGTCCCGGAGACGTGGTCGACCAGGATGGCAACGACATGCCCGGCCCATCGATTATCGACGTCTGACTGAAGGAGGACACGGATGTCCAGACGAACCCATCACGCTGACCCAATGATGCGGTGCTCCAATCGGCATCAGCTTCCGGGCTCCAGCCTGGACGACTTCCCTCTTTTTGGCACTCAGCACGCCGCCGCGGCCGTCGCCGCCACGAGTGCTTCATGCCGCCGTGGCCGCATAATGGATCTGCTGAGCCAGTTCGGAGAGCTGTCCCTTCCAGAGATGTGTGGATTGATGAATGTGACGCCGAACCAGATAAGCGGGAGGGTCTCGGACCTCTGCCGCGACGGGCTGATCGAGCCGACTGGTCAGGTTGCCATCAACCGTGCCACGGGTTGTCCTTGTTCTATTTATCGGTTGAGGCGACCATGACCGAGTCGGAATCGGCCCAGCTTCGCCTGGTCATCATCCGCCACGTGGCGGACATGCCGGCCGACCAGCTGCTCCAGGTCAGGGACCAGCTCGGTCTTCTGTGTGGCCAGACGGCGGAATCGATGGACGCCTGGATGAGCCTGTCGGACGCGGCGAGTGAGACCGGCTTGAGCCCAGGCCATCTTCGCCGACGATGCGCGATCGAGTGGCAGTTCGGCGGCATGGCGAAGCGGGTTCGCACCGCATCCGGCGGTGTTTTTTGGTTTGTAAAAAAAGATGTGATCCAGGCGATCAAACAGCGCGCGGTGAGCGCGCGACGCGCGCCTTTTGAGCCCTTGGAAGGCCACACCCCCCCCGGACATGATGTCCGATGTCCGCCCTGCGGGACTGACGAAAACGACTTGCCAAACGAATCTAACCACTAAATTCGAACAATAGTTACGTCAATTCGAATAATTCATGTTTAGTCTCAAGTATGTCCGGGTAAAACCCGGTTTTCGGCTGGTTCGTCTCATATATGCATTCTTGCTGCCAACAGCGATGATCGCACACGCCAGCCGAGTGATTCTCATCCGCCTATATCCCCGGACATCCGTCTAAATCCGCCTGCTCAATAACACCTGCGCATAACATCACAACTTCAGAGGTGCTGACGCGGTGGCGGTCGGCAACGG
>CAYVKG010000044.1:0-32802 GCA_964451955.1 uncultured Tepidisphaeraceae bacterium | reverse complement strand
CATTCCAAAACCCCCTCGCAAAAAAATCAACAGGATACCCTCTTCTCCTCCGATCTCTGATGGCGGCCTCCCTCCTCGAATTGGAAATTCCGTCCGCTCCACCCGCACTAACGCCTTCCCTCTTCCGTTGTATAGTCAGAAGACGTGAATGGGTACGAATGGGTTACGCTTGGGCGCCTGCGCCCGGACAGTGGTGGTGACATGCCTTTGGACGTTCGTGCGATCGAGTCGCCGGGAACTATGGAGATCTATATCACCGCGACTCCTCACGCATTCGGTCCGCTTCCTCAACAGGCCGACCAGATCTTCTCCAGGATTGCCGCCGTGCTCCGCCAACACCACGCCTCCATCTGCCAGGAGCGCGTGTTCGCTCCGCCCGCCTCCATCCCAACCCTCCGCGCCCTGCGCCGCGAAGCCTACCGCGAACTCGATGACTCCGTCGAACCCGCCTGGCTGGCTGCGGCAGCGGGGGCTGACCGCATCGCCGCCGTTCAGGTCCATGCCGTCCGCTCCGCCGGCAGACCACGCCCTCTGTGCATCGACGGCATTCCCCTCGGCCGCCTCTTCGAACAGAATGGTTGCCGCTGGATCACCGCCAGCGCCATCTCCGACCCAAACGCTGGCGACGCTCCCGCCCAAGCACGCGCTGCCTTCGAAAAAGCCGAAATCCTCCTCAAACAGGTCGGCGCCGACTTCCGATCCGTCGCCCGCACCTGGATTTTCATGGACAACATCCTCGACTGGTACGACCAGTTCAACCAGACCCGCAATTCGCTCTTTATCGACCGCGGCATCCTCCTCCGCGGCCAATCCGAAGGCCGCATGCCCGCCTCCACAGGCATCGGCGTCTCCCCAGCCTCCCCCGCCAAGTGCGCCATGGACCTTTTCGCCGTCGCCGGCAATGGCGACTACCTCCAACGCTTCCACGCCGCCGGAAAACAGCGGTCCGCTTATGAATACGGCTCCGCCTTCGCTCGCGCCGCCGCCGCAAAAACCCCCGCCGGCCGCACCGTCTTCGTCTCCGGAACCGCCGCCATCGACGCCGCCGGCGCCACCTGCCACGTCGGCGATCCCGCCGGCCAGATCCAGATGACCCTCGAAAATGTCACCGCCGTACTCAACCAAATGGATACCAACGCCCGCGATGTCGTCCAAGCCATCGCTTACTGCGCCAACCCCCAGGTCAGAGAAGTCTTCGAAAGCTGCTGGGCCGACACGCTGCCCTGGCCCTGGGTCATCCTCATCGGCGACGTCTGCCGCCAAGACCTCCTCTTCGAAGTCGAAGTCACCGCCTGCCCCGGCGCCCGCCAAATCGCCTGATACCCCCATCCTGCTCGAATGCCCTTCCCCGCCAAACCCACCACGGCACCAGGACCGTTACCCGCCAACTCTCCTCAACGCCGCCTGAGCCGCCGCCAATCTCGCGATTGCCACCCGGTGCGGCGAGCAACTCACGTAATCCAGCCCGATGCTCTCACAAAATCCCACCGACCTCGCGTCGCCCCCGTGTTCACCGCACAGGCCACATCTCATTCCCGGACGCGCCTGGCGACTCCCTTTCACCGCGATACGCATCAGCTCACCCACCCCCGCCTCGTCAATCGCCTCAAATGGATCTCGATCCAGAATGCCCCGCGACACATACTCGGCCAGAAAACTCCCCGCGTCGTCCCGGCTTATCCCCAATACCATCTGGGTCAGGTCATTCGTGCCAAAACTCAAAAACTCCGCCTCCGCCGCTATCCGCGCCGCCTCCAACGCCGCACGCGGGGTCTCGATCATGCTCCCGAGACGATAACCCACCTCCACACCCGTCTCCGCCGCCACATCGGCTGCCACTCCTCTCACCAGCCTCCCAATATGCTCAACCTCACGACCGTCCATCACCAGCGGAATCATGATCTCCGGCAGAACCCGAATCCCACGCCCCAGGCAAATGCTGGCGGCCTCCAGAATCGCTCTCGCCTGCATCACCGCCACTTCCGGATAGGTGATCGCCAGCCGAACACCGCGGTGACCCAGCATCGGATTCGCCTCACGCATTTGCTCCACTCGATGCCGTACCTGCTCCACGCTCAACCCCAACTCCCCGGCAATCGCCTCCTGCTCCGCCTCCCCACGCGGCAGAAACTCGTGCAGCGGCGGATCCAGCAACCGAATCGTCACCGGTAAACCGTCCATTGCCCGAAATATCCCGACAAAGTCCCGCCTCTGGTGGGGCAATAGCTTCCACAACGCACGCCGCCTGCTTGACTCGTCGGCAGCTAGGATCACCGCCTGCATCAGGCCGATTCGGCCCACAGAAAAAAACATGTGCTCCGTGCGACAAAGCCCGATCCCCTCCGCGCCCAGTCCCCTCGCCAGTCTCGCCTCCGCCGGCGTGTCCGCATTCGCCCTCACGCCCATCCGGCGATATCTGTCCGACCACCTCAGCAATGTCCGCAACTCCTCGCCAGGTCGCTGATGCGCCACCGACACCCGACCCCCGTACACGCGCCCTCGCGAACCGTCGATGCTCACCACATCACCGCCCCGCAACCGCACCCCGCCAACCACCACCACACCCCGCTCACCATCAATCATCAACGCCGCCGCACCCGTCACGCACGGCTTGCCCATGCTCCGCGCAACCACCGCCGCGTGCGAAGTCAGACCCCCCGAACTGGTCAGAATCCCCTCGCACACGCCCATCGCCGCCACATCCGCCGCATCCGTCTCCGTCCGAACTAGGATCACCGACTCTCCCTGCCTGGCCCTCGACCTCGCCTCCTCGGCGGAAAATGCCAGATTCCCCACCGCTCCCCCTGGCGATGCCCCCGCGCCCTGCGCCAGCAGCACCGCCTCCCTGCCCGGCAACAACTCCGTGTGCAGCAGTCTCTCCAGCGACGCCGCGCTGACCCGCATGATCGCCGCCTTGCGGCCAATCAGCCGCTCCTTCGCAAGATCCACCCCGATCTTCACCGCTGCCCTCGCTGTCCGGTCCATCGCCCGGGCGCTCAATACCCACGCCTTCCCCCGTTCGATGATGAACGAAAACTCCGCCGCATCGCCCATCGCTCGCTCAACCTCACACGCGATCCGATTCACCACAGACCACGCCCCCGGAATGCTCCGCCGAAGCGATCCAATCCTCGGCGATTCCGCCGGCGGATCGTCCAGCAGCGGGCCTGTCGCCATCCTCAGGTATTTGCCCGACAATCCCTTTCGCCCCGTCTCCCCGTCCCGAGTGCTCACTCTGCCCACCAACGACCATGAATCGATGTTCCCGTAAACCATCGCCTGCACAATCACCGCCAGCCCGCAATCACCGGCCAGACTCCGCATCCGCCGATGCGCCACCGCAAATGGATTGTCCCAACTCCGTATCGTCCGCTCAATCGCCGCGCACACCTCCCCTATCCCGTCAACAATTCCAATGTTCAACGCCGCCCCCGACAAACCGGGCATCGAAGCCCTAACGCTTGGCCGCACCGCCAGCAGAAAATCGCGACTCTGTGCCCCCATCCGTTGCCTCACCCAATCAATTGCCCGGACGATCCGACGCACCACCCCCCCCGAAAAACTCATGCCCGACCGCAAATACGACTCACATGCCCCCGCCGTAATCACAAAAAACGGCGGCACGGGTACCCCTTGACTCACCAGCTGGCACAACGCCGCGGCCTTTGACCCCACTTCCCTAACATCAAAATCAGCAGATTCCGTGCAGACTAGCACCGGGCCACGCTGCTTCGCGAATCGGACAGCCATGTTGCGGTCTCCGGGCAATCGGCTGGTTCACACGCGATTATCCCCATGTCCATCTCAATTGCCAGCCAAGCGCTCCACATACGAAAAAACAACGCGACCGACCCGTCATCGGATCGGTCGCGCCTGCCATTTCCTCATATGCTCGCCGAATTACTTCTTCGACTTCTTCCCGGCCTTCTCGGCGATGGCAGCCTGCGCGGCGGCTAGTCGCGCAATCGGCACGCGGTACGGCGAGCAACTTACATAGTTCATCCCCACCCGGTGACAGAACTTCACGCTCTCCGCTTCCCCACCATGCTCTCCGCAGATTCCGACCTTCAGCTTCGGACGAGTGCTCCGGCCCTTCTCAATGCCCATCTGCACCAGCAAGCCCACGCCCGTCTGATCCAAACTCTGGAACGGGTCCGCCTTCAGAATCGCCTTCCCGCCGTCCTTCTCGCTCGCCACATACACCGGCAGGAATCGGCCCGCGTCATCTCGCGACAGGCCCAGCGTCATCTGCGTCAGATCGTTCGTGCCAAAGCTGAAAAACTCCGCCACTTCCGCCAACTGGTCGGCCAACAACGCCGCCCGCGGAATCTCAATCATCGTCCCCACCATGTACGCAAGCTTCACACCCGCCTTCTTAATCAACGCGTCGGCGATCTGCCGCGTCTGCTGCTCCAGAATTCCAAGCTCCTTCTTGTCAATCGTCAGCGGATGCATGATCTCCGGCAACACCTTCACGCCCGCCTTCGTGCACTCGATCGCCGCCTCAATGATCGCCGTCACCTGCATCTCCAGAATCTCCGGATACGTGATGCACAGCCGGCAGCCACGATGCCCCAGCATCGGGTTCGATTCGTGCAACTGCTCGCACCGATGCCGTATCTTCTCCGGCGAAATCCCGGTGATCTGGCTCAGCTTATTCACCCCGGCGTCATCCTTCGGCGTGAACTCGTGCAGCGGCGGATCCACCAGACGAATCGTCACCGGCTTGCCGTCCATCGCCTTGAAAATTCCCACAAAGTCCGACTTCTGGAACGGCAGTAACTTCGCCAACGCCGCCTTCCGCGCCGCCTGATTGTCCGCCACAATCATCTCCTGGATTGCCAGCCGACGCTCCTCCGTGTCAAAAAACATGTGCTCCGTCCGGCACAGACCGATCCCTTCCGCGCCCATCTTCACCGCGTTCTCCGCGTCGTAAGGCGTGTCGGCGTTCGTCCGAACGTTGATCGTCCGCATCTCGTCCGCCCACTTCAATACCGTGTAATACGACTGCGGAAGCTCCGGATCCTTCAACGCAAGGTCTCCGGCATAAACCTCCCCCGCCGACCCGTCCAGCGTAATGTACTCGCCCTGCCGAATCGTCTTCCCGCCTACCGTCATCTGCTTCGCTTCATAATCAATGTTCAACGCTTCGCAACCCACCACGCAGCACTTGCCCCACCCGCGGGCCACCACCGCCGCGTGCGAAGTCTTCCCGCCCGTCGCCGTCAAAATGCCCTTCGCGGCGTGCATCCCGCCCACATCCTCCGGGCTCGTCTCCTTCCGCACCAGAATCACCCGCGCGCCCTTCCCCGCCATCTCCTCCGCTTCCGCCGCCGTGAATACCACCTGCCCCGCCGCCGCACCCGGAACCGCGTTGATCCCGCCCGCCAAACGCGCGTCCTTCAACTGCTGCGCCGATACCTTCTTCGTGTCAATCACCGGATAGAACAACCGCTCGATGTCCTCCGGCGTGATCCGCGCCACCGCCTGCTCCTTGCTGATCACAGGCTTCACCGCCATCGCCGCATACTGCTTCGGCAGGTACTTCTTCTTCACCAGGTCGTTCGCCTGCGACTTCGACAACAGCGGCTTCGTCGCCTGGTCCACCGCGATCGTGAACGCCGCCGCCGGCGAACGCTTGCCCGTCCGGCATTGCAGCATGTACAGCTTGCCTTCCTCAATCGTGAACTCCAGGTCCTGCATCTCGTGGTAATAGCTCTCCAGAATCGCACGCACCGCCAGCAACTGGTCATACACGTCCGGCATCTGCTCGTGCAGCGTCGCAAGCTTCAGCGGCGTCCGAATCCCCGCCACCACGTCCTCGCCCTGCGCGTTGATCAGGTAGTCGCCGTAAAATTCGTTCGCCCCGCTGTTCGGATCACGCGTGAAACACACCCCAGTCCCGCTGTCGTCGCCCTTGTTCCCAAAAATCATCTGAACGACGTTCACCGCCGTCCCCTTCAGATCCGTGATCTTCTCCACCCGACGGTACGTGACCGACTTCTCCGCCTCCCAACTGTTGAACACCGCCATGATCGCGCCCCACAACTGCGCCATCGGATCCTGCGGGAATTCCTCACCCTTGTTCTGCCTGTAAAACCCCTTGAACTGCTCGCAAAGCTCCTTCAGATTCTCCGCCGGAATCTCCGGATCGTTCTTGATCCCCAGCCGATGCTTCATCGCATGCAGCATGTCCTCCATCGGCTGCTTGCTCAGACCCATCGCCGTGCTCGAATACATCTGAATGAACCGGCGATACGCATCATACGCAAAACGCGGGTTGCCCGTCTTGGCCGCCAAACCCTCCACCGTCTTGTCGTTCAATCCCAGGTTCAGAATCGTCTCCAGCATGCCCGGCATCGATCGCGCAGCGCCCGACCGCACCGACACCAGCAGCGGATCCCGCGCATCCCCCAGCTTCTTGCCCGTGCACTTCTCCAGCTTCGCCAGAGCTTCCTTCACTTCCGCTTCCAACGCCTTCGGCAGTCTCCTTCCAAGGTTGTAATACTCCTCGCAGGTCTGAATCGTCACCGTGAAACCCGCCGGCACCGGCAGCCCGATGCTCGTCATCTCCATCAGCCCCAAACCCTTCCCGCCTAGCACGTTCTTCGTCAGCGCCTCGCCTTTCGCTTCCGCTTTCCCGCCTCCGAAGAAATACACGCGCTTCGTCGATCCGCCCTTCTTGGCGGCCTTCTTTGCCTGCTTGGACATATTCAGCTTCTCCTGTTCATCCCGGGTTTTGGCCGAGGGTCTGTTTGATTACGCGGGGGGAAGTACGCCGCTGCTTGCACCGCAATCCGCCTTGGTCCCGCTCACCACGCGGCGCCAACACCAGCGGCGCCCAAATGGTCGAGCGGAGGAGAATATAGAAGTGCCATGGGCGTGTCAATTTCCTACCCCTTTGCCACCTGCCCCCAAACTCACCCCTCCAACAGTCCACCTTCCTGCCGCCTTCAACGCCCCAATAATCTCCCAACCCTCCATCTATACCCAAAAACATGGATGGCAGCGCAATAGATCCAAGATGTAAGCCAGATACCAGAAAGTATTTGCGACTCGTGCAACACGCCGCCACAATCCCCCTCTCCCACAACGCATCTCCCCCCAGTCCCCTCCTGGACCCGTAAAACCCGCCTTACCAGCAGTGCTACTAACGTCCCCACCCTCTTCCGCCGATACTCATCCAGTATGAAGACGATCCTTATCGTCATTCTCTCGCTCGCCCTCCTTGCCGCCGCGTTCATCACCCGCCCCGGCAAACGCGATTTCATACTCCACCTGCTCGATGCACAATCCGCGGCCGATGGATCCTTCAGCCGCTCCGCCATCGAACACGCCGACCGCCTCGCTAACTCCGTCACCATCAAAAACCGCTTCCTCTGGACCGATATCGAAAAGGACGGCAAAATCCTCTACACTGGTGCCTTCTCCCACTGGGTCAACCGCTCCCAACCCCTCGACAAATCGCTGCCCAACGCCAAAGACCTCGCCAAAATCCTCGCCCAACAGTGACCACGCCCTCCGCATCACCCAGCCTCACCGATACTCCGCACGGTCCGTCCCCACCGCCGCCCCCGACGCCATCCCCAATGCACCATCTTGACGAAGCGCACACAACACATACCACGGCATCCACACGCCGCATCGCAAAACCACCGCGACAATCGTCCCCACCACAATCCCTTTCAGCCCCCACCCTAGGTACTTCACAAAGACCACGCTCAACGCCACATTCACCGCCCCAGCCATCAACACCGCGATCGCGAACGCCCGAACCTTCCCCATCCCCAGCAGTATCGATCGGCCTACCGCGCTCGACCCCCCAACAACCGTGTGCACAAAAACCAGCGGCAGAATGGCTTGCGTCCCAGGCATCTCGTTCCCCAGCCAGACACGAAAAACCCACGGCGACAAAACCCAAACACCTATCGCTCCCGGCAAAAGCAACCCGATGCTCGCCAGTGTCCCCCGAATGTAGTATCTCCGTACCGTCGCCAAATCGCCCGCCGAATGCGCAACCGCCGACTTCGGCAACAGCACGGCGCCAATCGCCGCTACCAGAACCAGCAGCCCTCCGTCAATCTGAACCGCCGGTGCGTAAACAGCCAGCGACATCGGATCCAGCAGGCGATCAATCAAAATGTAGTCCGTCGGAGCGTACAGATAGTCGGCCAACTGCGCCAGAACAATCAGCCCTCCCACGCTCAGCAGACGCCAAACCGTCTCCAAACTGATCCGCCCGATTATCGCCACACCCCATCGACTGTGCACCAGGCCCGCCCGGAACACCAGCACCGCCGCGTTTGCCCACGCAAATGCGAATGCCGCCGCGTTCAAACCGCCTTTCTCCAGCAATGCCCATGTCAATACCGCCCACAAAATATCTCCCGAGGCGAGTATGCCGTTGTCCTTCGCGATCTCTCCTCGCGACTGCAACACCGCCCCCGGGGCATCGCTCACCACACGCAGCACCGTGCCAATTCCAAACGCCCCCACCAGGACCGCATTTGCCGTCCCCGTCCCCGTTGACCCCACCCGGTGCAGCGCGCCAAACCACCATGCGTATGCCCACGTAATTGCCAAACCCACCACTCCCGCCACGGCCGCGATAATCAACCCATTCGCGTACGCACCGGATGCCGGATCACGAATGGCCTCCGATGAACCACACCCCCGACTTCCATCCGCTTCCTCTCCCGCCAGCAGCCACCGCCCCGCGCTCGATTCCTCCGCCATCGCCCGAATCAACGCCGGCCCCAACCCAACTGCCGCATAGTTCAAAAGCCCAATCGTCCCTCGAACCAACGCCAGCAAACCGAACGCCCCGGCCCCCAACTCCCGGTATACCACCGCCGAAACAATCGCCCAACTGCCGATCCTCGTGCCCGACACCAGGTAGGCGCTCAAAATATCACGCCGCATTGTCGAGCAGTGCTCAGCCACCATTCTCACCCAACATAACACATGCCCCCCCGCGCACAAGAAAAGCCGTGGACCAACTCCCACGGCTCGTCAACCATCGAATAGCTCCTCTACCCGTACTCTACCCCTGATAACTGCTCCCGCATCCGCATGTGCTCGTCGCGTTCGGATTCTTGAACACAAAACCCCGTCCCATCAACTCGTCTTTGAAATCAATCTCCACCCCATCCAGATACAGCAACGACGTCATGTCGCACAAAATCCTCACTCCGTGCGAATCCAGTTCCTCGTCCGCCTCCGTCTTCTCCTCTTCCGTCAAATCCAGAACATACGTGAACCCGCTGCATCCACCCCCTTTCACTCCCACACGCAAACGCGTCCCCTCCTCCGGAAGTCCTTGTTCCTTAACGATCTTCTTGATCTCCCCGGCGGCTTTCTCGCTCAGCGTAATCGGCATCAGGCACCTCAATATCCCTCCCATCTCCAATATCATATGCCATAAGTGCGGTATTCTCCAAGTTGCCCCACGACCAACACCCTGCTTGGCAAGAATGCCGCTGCCCAACCGCTCTTTCTCGTCCGGCAGCCTATGAATCGCTTCTTGCCACGCCACAAACCAATCGATCGCCGCCTCCCGAAACCGCCGTACCCCCGGCCCCATTCTCCGCCCTGTCCCTGCCCTCGGCCGCCACATTCGACCGCATCAAATCCGACACCTTCACACTCTTGAGAGTATCAACAATCTTGGCATGCATCTTCCGAATCAGACCCGAAACCGGACAACTCTTTACCTTGCATCGCCTCGGCGCCGTCGGATCAAAACTCGGCGCCGAACACTCCGTCAGCGCCACCGGGCCTTCCAGCATCTGGATCAGGTCATGAACCGAGATCGTCCCCAGATCCGTGCACAACCGATACCCGCCCTTCGTCCCGCGAGTGCTCGTCAACACTCCGTGGTGGTGCAGCGTCTTCAGTATGTTCATCACCAACGCGGCCGGCATCTCAAACGCCGTCGATATCTCCCGCGCCGACACCGTCTGGGCCGATCGCTCGGCCAGATAACTCAACGCGATCAGTGCATAATCTGTTTTCTTGGTTAGTGATAGCATTGGAACCTCAACTACGCATACCCTCCCAATTGCCCTTTGTTTATGACCTTAGTTCCCACCATTTCCTTTTTCAATCCCATAGCCTTAACAAATCACCCGCCGTCCGTACCATATCAGGCTCCCGCGGCGAGCGATCCCTGCCGTCTGCCGCCGCCGCGCCGGCCAAGCCGCGAATGCCTTCCATCGCCGCTTGCCCGTTGTTCTGAGACAGAGCCTGACGCTCTTCTTGCTTCATGAGGGTCAACTCCATGCACATCCGCGATGCCGCTGGTTGCAGATTCGATCAGGTCTCCCTTGGCGAATGCATGATCCGACTCTCGCCACCCCAACATGGCCGCATCGAGTTCTCCCCGGTCCTCGAAGTCCACGTCGGCGGCGGTGAATACAACGTCGCCTATGCACTTGCCCGCCTCGGACAACGCACCGCCTGGATCGGAGGCCTCAATTCCTCCCCCATGGCCGCCATCATACGCAACCACGCCCGCTCCGCCGGCGTCGACCTCGCCTATGCCGTCGAACGCAAATACGATGGTTTGGGGCTTTCCAACCGCATCGGTCTCAATTTCACCGAGGTCGGCACCTCAAAACGACCCTCCGCCACCTTCTACGACCGCGGCCACTCCGCCTCCGCCGCCATCGCCCCAGGCGACGTCAACTGGAAAAAACTCTTCCTCGAAGACGGCGTCCGCTGGTTCCACACCGGTGGCATCTTCGCCGCCCTCTCCCATTCCGCCCGACAGGTCGTTGCCGACGCCATCCATACCGCCCACGACGCCGGTACCATCGTCTCCTACGACCTCAACTTCCGCTCCAAACTCTGGACCTCCGAACAAGCCATCGCCGCCACCAGGCCTCTCGTCCCGTTCATCGACGTCCTCATCGGAAACGAAGAAGACTTCCAGAAAACCCTCGGATACCCCGTCCAAGGCGTCGACGTCGAACACGGCAAACTCGATGCCTCCGCCTTCAAAAAAATGGTCACCAACGTCACACGCGATTTCCCCAACATCAAGGTCGTTGGCACCACCCTTCGCGGCGTCATCTCCGCTACGGTCAACGACTGGTCCGCCGTCATGTGGCATCAGGGCCTGTTCTATGATGGCTGCAACTTCCCCGCCCTCCAGATCGAAGACCGCGTCGGCGGCGGAGATGGCTTCGCCAGCGGCTTTATCTTCGGATTCCTCAACGGTTATTCCCCTCAGGAATGCGTCAACCTCGGCGTCGCTCACGGCGCGCTGCTCATGAGCACCGTCGGCGATACCAGCCAGATCACACTCGATGAACTCCTCCATCTCGCCGCCGGCGGTAGCGCCAGAATCCAACGCTGAATCGCCGCCGCAACCTCAGTTGCCCCCATCCGCCCGCGGCAACAGAACGTCGAAGGTCGCCCCTTCTCCAGGCCGGCTTCTCACCTGCACCGTCCCGCCCGACTGCTGCACAATCCCGTACACAATCGACAAACCCAGCCCCGTCCCGTGACCCCCTTTCGTCGTGAAAAACGGCTCGAATATCCGCGACTGCACCTCCGCGTCGATCCCGCATCCCGTATCCGTCACCGACAGCCTTACATATTCCCCGGGAACCGCCCCATACTCCGCCGCCCTCCTCCCCTTCACCACCTCGTTCCCCGTCTGAATCGTCAACTTGCCCCCATCCGCCATCGCATCCCTCGCGTTCAATGCCAGATTCACAACCACCTGCTCCAACTGGCCCCGATCCCCCTTCGTCTTCCACAAACCCGGCCCGCATTCGATCTGCACTCGGATGCGACTCCCCATCGTCCGCTCCAGCATCTCCCTCAGTCCCTCCAGCACCTGGTTCAACTCCACCACCCCGGGCTCGATCACCTGCCGCCGGCTGAATGCCAGCAACTGCCGCGTCAGCGATTGACCTCGCTCCGTCGCTCGCTCAATCTCCACCACCAGACCTCGCAACGGATCGTCTTCGCCCAAACGCCGCAGCAGCGATTCCGTGTATGCCGAAATCACCGCCAGAAGGTTGTTGAAATCATGCGCCACCCCACCCGCCAGACGACCCAATGCCTCCATCTTCTGCGATCGCAGCAACTGACCCTCGATCCGCTTGCGATCCGTAATGTCCCTCGCAAACGCGCATACATACTCCTCGCCCCCGTACTCCATGTGGCTCGCCGTGATCTCCACCGGAAACACGACCCCCTCCTTCGTACGATGCCGCGTCTCCAGCACCCGAGATTGCTTCCGCCTCAAGTCATCGTACTGCGCGTCCCAGATGTCCCGCGTGAAGTCCGGGTCAATGTCGTGAACCGTCTTCGACGTCAACTCCTCCAACGAATACCCCAGAGAACGGCATGCCGCCTCGTTCGCCCAGACAATCCTCCCCCGGCTGCTCAACCAGAATATCCGCTCCGCCGATCGCTCCACCGCCCTCTGCGTGAACTGCGCCAAGTCCTCCGCCCGCTTCCGCTCCGCCAACCTCGCCTTCTCCAAATCATCTTCCATGACGCTCACCAACTCCTCCATCCCATCATACCGCCCACCTTCCATCACGCCACCGGCACAGTTGGCCATCTCCGTCCCGCTCGCTACCATATCCCCCCTATGCAATGGCTCCTCCACAGTCCCGCCTCACCTGCCGTCGCCGACGCCCTCCGTCGCCACGGCCATCAGGTCCATGCTCCCGACGAACTCCAACTGGCCCCCGATGCTTCCCCCTCCGACATACTCGCTGCCGCACAAGCCAGACAGTGGGACATCCTCACCTCCGACCACACCCTCGCCGCCGCGCCCTATGACCTCAAGGCCCCGTACAGCCGAACCATCGTCTTCCTTCAACTGCCAGGTTCCGATATCGAACACGACGATGCCATCGACCGCCTCTTCTCCCGATATAAACGCCTCTCGCCCAAACGCCTCTACACCCTCACCGCCTCAAGAGTCAAAATCCGCCAACTCCCGGCATCCCCTTGATCACCCCCGTCCATCTCTCGCTGAATGCTTCGCATCACCCTTCTCCTACCGGAGTCCCAATGTCACTACTCGTTACAGGTTCTATCGGCATCGATACCGTCGAAACTCCCGCCGGAAAACGCGATAACGTCATCGGCGGCTCCGCTATCTACTTCTCCTATGCCGCCTCCTTCTTCGCCCCAGTCCGCCTCGTCGGCGCCGTCGGCGACGACTGCCCCCCACAGTACTTCTCCATCTTCAACTCCCGTCCCGTCGATACCACAGGCCTCGAAGTCCGAAAAGGCTCCAAAACCTTCCGCTGGCATGGCTCCTACCTCAAAGACCTCAACGAAGCCGCCACCGTCAAGGTCGACCTCAACGTCCTCGCCGAAAACGCACCCCCCATCCCCAAAACCTTCCGCGATTCCACCCATGTCTTCCTTGCCAATACCCACCCCCTCCTCCAGCAACGCATGATCGACGACCTGCCCGCCGCCACACTCATCGTCGCCGACACCATGAACCTCTGGATCAACAACGAACGCGCTCAACTGGCTAACCTCCTCAAACGAATCCATGGCCTCGTCCTCAACGACGGCGAAGCTCGCCTGCTCACCAACCACAAAAACCTCGTCGCCGCCGCTAATGCCGTCCTCCAAATGGGCCCCAAGTTCGTCGTCATCAAAAAAGGCGAGCACGGCTGCCTCCTCCGCTCCGCCTCCGACCTCTTCGTCCTCCCGGCTTTCCCCGCCGATCAAGTCGTCGACCCAACCGGCGCAGGCGATTCCTTCGCCGGTGGCATGATGGGCTACCTCGCCTCCAAAAACGACTCCTCCCCTGCCACCCTCCGACGCGCCTTGGCCTTCGGCACCATCGTCGCCAGCTTCACCATCTCCGATTTCTCCCTCGCCGGCCTCCAACGCATCTCCAAAGCCGACATCGAACTCCGCCTCAACCAGTTCCAACAAGCCGTCAGTTTCTGACAATCCCCCCCATGCGACTCTTCCTTGCCATCGAGCTCTCCGACCCCTTCCGCAAACACCTCCTCAAACTCCAAAACGCCCTCAGACCCCTCGCACCCCGCATCGCTTGGACACGCCCCGATAACCTCCACCTCACTCTCAAATTCCTCGGCCAAGTCCCCGACCACCACGTCAAACCCCTCGCCGATTCCCTCAGCCATTTGTCCACCTCCACCCCCATCGACCTCCACGCCACTCACCTCGTCGGCTTTCCCCCCGCAGGTCCCGTCCGCATCGTCGCCGCCGCCCTCGCCGCTCCGCCAAGCCTCCTCCAGCTCGTCTCCCGCATCGAATCCGCCTGCCATTCACTCGGCTTCCCCCGCGAACCCCGCGCCTATACACCCCACATCACACTCGCCCGCGCCCGCGAACCCCTGCCAACTCCACTGCGCAAAACCCTCGAAAACGCCGCCCGCCCCATGTTCCCCGGTCCCACCTTCGCACCCACAGAATTCACTCTCATGCTAAGTAACCTCCTGCAACATGGCCCTGTCTATACCCCCGCAGCCCGGTTCTCCCTGTGAGCGAAATTCAGATCCAAGGGGCAATTCTGGTACGCCATGAATATCGCCCTGGTCGTACGCCATGTTCACGTCAACCTCGACGGCCTCGTCAACGCCGATGACTACTTCCTCATCGACTCCGCCTTCATCGCACAGACCGGCCCGCTCGCCCACGCTGCCACGCCAGTCCCCGAACCCACAAATTCGCTCTTCCTCGCCTTTGCCATCGCAGGCCTGGTTATCCGCCGCCGGCATGCCTCTCCCAAACGCCCCTGAGCACATCCCCCTCCGCCACAACCCCAATCTGCTCACATTCCTTTATATAAATATGCTTAGCTTGAGCATGTTTATATAAACATGTTATAAAACGCTGTTAAAAATATAGTTATGTGTTGCATGAAAACGTGTTTTTCTTGTGCATTTTCAGTTGAATAATACTCTTCCCTAACATATACTCCCCAACATCAGCCAAACGAAAACAAACGCTTTCCGCTGAGTTTGGCCGATGTAATCTAAACAAACACTGAACAGGGACGGTCTTCGGTGGCTTCCGTCGAGTTCAGTCGCGGGTAAGCAGGGGTTGCTTGGCCCGCACACAAGCCACCAACCATTGCCGGCTGACCAATTCCCGGCAGAACAGGAGCCCACCGTGGCTAAGACTCTCGAAAAACCGGAAAAAAATCAAAAGCAAGATTCAAAAAAGGACCCCGACGCCGCGAAATTGCCCCCTCAGCCCTCCTCCCACCCCGTCGATCCCGCCCGCGAAGCCGCCCTCTCTCGCGCCGTCCAGCAAATCGAAAAACAGTTCGGCAAAGGCTCCGTCATGAAACTCGACGCCGACGCCAAGGCCAACATCGACGGCATCCCCACCGGCTCCCTCTCCCTCGATATCGCCCTCGGCGGCTGCGGCGTCCCTCGCGGTCGCGTCCTCGAAGTCTTCGGCCCAGAATCCTCCGGCAAAACCACCCTCGCACTACATATCATCGCCAACGCTCAACAACTCGGCGGCGTTGCCGCATTCATCGACGCCGAACACGCACTCGACCCCTCCTGGGCTAAACGCCTCGGCGTCAAACTCGACGACCTCCTCGTCTCTCAGCCCGATACCGGCGAACAAGCCCTCGAAATCTGCGAACTCCTCGTCCGATCCAATGCCGTCGACGTCATCGTCGTCGATTCCGTCGCAGCCCTCATACCCCGCGCCGAAATCGAAGGCGAAATGGGCGACTCCCACGTCGGACTCCAGGCACGACTCATGTCACAGGCCCTCCGAAAACTCACCGGCGCCATCGCCAAATCCAAATGCACCGTCATCTTCATCAACCAGATCCGCGAAAAAATCGGCGTCATGTTCGGTAACCCCGAAACCACCCCGGGCGGCCGCGCCCTCAAATTCTACGCCTCCGTCCGCATCGACGTCCGACGAACCTCCACCATCAAAGAGGCCGATCTCTCCGTCGGCGCCAGAACCCGCGCTCGCGTCGTCAAAAACAAAATCGCACCCCCCTTCCGCGACGCCGAATTCGATATCATGTTCGACCGCGGCATCTCCTACGAAGGCGACCTCGTCGACCTCGCCACCCTCGCCAATATCGTCGAAAAGTCCGGCGCCTGGTATACCTACAAAGGCGTCCGCCTCGGCCAGGGCCGCGAAAACGCCAAGCAGTTCCTCTTCGACAACAAGGACGTCGCACAGGACATCCGCCAGGCTATCCTCTCCAGCAAAGGACTCGTCGAAGCTAAACGCGCCTCCGACTCTCCCCTCGCCCCCGATGAAGCCTGACCAATCCCTCCTCCCCTCCCTTAACACAACAGGGCAGGGCGAACACAATCGCCCTGCCCGTTTCTCTTCATCTTCTCTCTCGTCCGCCCCGGCGATCGCTTACGCAACACGCCCTTTCATCCGCTTCAACCCCACCACGCCCAGCAACCCAAGTCCCGCCCACGCCGCGCTCGGCAGCGGCACCAGCACCAGCTGCGACTGAATGTCGTTGCTCTTCACCCAATCCCAGCCGCTGCTCGACGTGATGTAGGCCTCATCAATCTCATGCGTCGGCTGGCTCTTCCATAGATTCAGAACCTTCACCGCGCTCAGGTAGTCCTTCTGCAACGCCGCGCTGTTCCCGAAATTGATCAGCTCCTGCTGAAATGCCGTCGGATTCGCCAGCGTCAACCCCTCGAAATGCCACAACACCAACTGCACGTCCTTGTTGTTCTGCTGAACATCGCTCGACTCGTTCGCAAACGGCGAGAAAAACGCCCCCTGACTCGCCGCCGTGCTCCATTCATAGAACAACGCCGCCGTCTCGTTGTCCAGATAGTCGTACTTCTTGTTCCCGTCCGAATCCGCCGTCGCGCCCGTCGTCGCAAAGCGGTCGATCGTCGCGTAGTACGTCTTGTCAAACGCCAGATTCGCCACCCCGTCCTCAATGCAGAACGTCAGAAAATCCGACTTCTTGGCTACGTCGAATGGCTTAAAGTCGCCCCAGAAAGGACCACCCGCAAAGCCCGACAACCGAAACTCGCTATTGTGAATCTGAACCTCGTAGACCGTCTCGGCCTTCGCTAACGCTCCGGCAGCCAACATCACGCCCAACGCTATTCCCGTAATTCGCATTTTCCCAACCTCCATCTCGCGCCTTCTTTCCAAAGACGCTTCAATTCGCTCTATCACAACCGCGGCGACTCGCGATCTCACAACCGCATCCAATCCGCCGCGATATTGTTCGTATTAACCACAACACCAAAACCCACCCCCTCCGCATTCGCTCACCGCAACCTGCGACGCCTGCGGCGACCAACCGACACTACCCCTTTCTCTCATGAATCAGCTCACGTACCCACTGATTCACCCACTGCCAGCATCACCGCTACTCCCCCACACCAAACACCCTCGCGGCCAACGGCGCCACGCTCTCCTGCTCTCTCCTCCGCGACGTCTGCCTCAGTATACCTCGCAATACTAGGGCCGCTCCTCCTTGCCGGTCAAGAATGCCGCCGCTTCATGCGGCACAAACCACCCTCCTCCCACATAGCCGTCATAAACCGCATAAACCATCCCTCCTCCCTCGACATCCGCCTCAGGCCCCGCCCCTCCCCGCATACCGCGTCGGATCCGCCACCCCCGCCTCCGCAAAACCCTTCTTCCGCAACAGACACGAATCACATCGCCCGCACGCTCCTCCATCATCCGCCGGGTCATAGCAGCTCCGCGTTAACCCGTAATCCACCCCCAGCTCCGTCCCACGCCGGATGATCTGCCCCTTCGTCAGCCGAATCAGTGGCGCGCGAATCCGCAACCACTTCCCCTCACTCGCCTCCACCCCTTTCTTCGTCCCCAGGTTCGCCATCCGCTCAAACGCCTCAATGTACTCCGCCCGACAGTCCGGATACCCGCTGTAATCAACCGCATTCACCCCGATGAAAATGTCCCGCACCCCCAGCACCTCCGCATACGCCACTGCGTACGACAGAAAAATCGTGTTTCGCGCCGGTACATACGTGATCGGAATGCTCCCCGCCATCTCCGCTTCATCCCTCCCTTTCGGCACCGCCATCTCCGCCGTCAACGCGCTTCCCCCAAACTGCCGCAAGTCAATCTCAATGATCCGATGCTCCAATACTCCGAAAACCCCCCCAATACGCTTCGCTGCATCCAACTCCTGCTTGTGCCGCTGCCCATAGTCAAACGATATCGCATACAGCGGATCAAAACCCTCGTGCCTGGCTATCGCCAGGCACGTCGTCGAGTCAATGCCCCCGCTGCACAACACAATCGCCGGCCCGTTGCGGTCCATCGTTCACGATTGTATCGTTCTGCCCATCAATGTCATTGCCCCCCGCTCCGCCCACCGCGGACGACACGCCAATGACAAAGGACATGCATCATGAAAATCCACGAATACCAGGCCCGCCAGATCCTCAGCGACAACGGCATCCCCGTTCCCGTTTCCGAGGTCGTCCGATCACCCGACGAAGCCGCCGCCGCCTTCAAAAAACTCGCCTGTCCCGTTTGCGTCGTCAAAGCCCAGGTCTACGCCGGCGGTCGCGGAAAGGCCGGCTTCGTCAAACTCGTCAAAAACGCCGACGAAGCAAAAGAAGCCGCACGGTTCATGCTCACCCACCGCATGGTCAGCCCGCAAACCGGACCTGACGGCGTCCCCGTCTCCGTCCTCCTCCTCGCCCCAGGCGTCGATATCGCCCACGAATACTACCTCGGCGTCACCGTCGATCGCACCCGCAACACCGTCACCCTTATCGCCTCCTCCGAAGGTGGCGTCGAAATCGAAGAAGTCGCAAAAAAAACTCCCGAAAAAGTCCTCAAAGAACCCCTCCATCCCCTCCTCGGACTCCAACCCTTCCAGGCCCGCGACATCGCCTATCGCCTCGGATTCAAAGACAAGCTCGCCGGCGATGCCGCAAAGCTCATGACCAACCTCTGCAAGGTCTTCCTCAAAACCGATGCCTCCCTCGCCGAAATCAACCCCCTCATCCTCACCAGCGACGGCCAACTCCTTGCCATCGACGCCAAAATCAACTTCGATGACAACGCCCTCTTCCGCCACCCCGATATCCAGGCCATGGCCGACGAATCCCAGGAAAAACCCCTCGACGTCCGCGCCCGCAAAGCAGACCTCAACTACATCGCCCTCGACGGCAACATCGGCTGCCTCGTCAATGGCGCCGGCCTCGCCATGGCCACCATGGATATCATCAAACTCCACGGCGCCGAACCCGCTAACTTCCTCGACGTCGGCGGCTCCGTCACCCCCGAAGGCGCCATCGAAGCCTTCCGCATCATCCTCTCCGACCCCAAAGTCAAAGGCATCCTCGTCAATATCTTCGGCGGCATCGCCAAGTGCGATACCATCGCCTCCGCCCTCGTCACCGCTGGCCGCGAGGTCGGCTTCAATCTCCCCGTCGTCGTACGCCTCGAAGGCACCAACGTCCAACATGCCCGCAAAATCCTCGACGATGCCAAACACGAACTCCCCACCCTCACCACCGCCTCCGACCTCACCGACGCCGCAAAAAAAGTCGTCTCCGCCATCGCCTGAAACACCCCTGTCCCCCCTCAATCCCGCCCTCCCATCAGCGACCCGCCGCCGCCCAACACGCCTCAACCTCATCACCCAACTCACCCCACGCCCTCGCCAACTTCCCAAACAACACCCACAGCACCACCCCTCCCACAAACACCATCACCCCAATCACCATGCTCAAACTCATCGACCCCACCACCGCCGGCTCCTGCCTCAACAACTCCAGCAGAAAACGCGTCCCTCCCTCCAGTATCATCATCAACGCAAACCCTCGACCCGCCGCGTGAGGCAACGTCAAGTACGCCAACGCTATCCCGGCAATCAATAACGCCGTCACCGTGCTATACAGCTGCGCGGGGTGCAACTTCCGCGAGTGCTCCGCCGCCGCCAGTCCCTTCAACTCCCCATTCTCCCCAAACGTCTTCGGATCCCGCAACCACGGCCGACCCGACGGCCTCACCTCTATCAACCTCCCGTCCGGCTTGATCCGGTGATTCGCATACTCGTCCACATACGGCGTGCTGAAATACGGATACCGCACCCCCCACGGCAAATCCGTCTCCGCTCCATAACAGCATCCGTTCAGAAAACACCCGATCCGCCCTATCCCCAACGCAATCATCAGCCCCGGCGCACAAATGTCCGCCGTCAAACGCAACGGAAAACCCTTCCACAACAAATACCCCACAACCACCGGCGTCGCCAGAATAAACCCCCCGTAATACGTCAACCCGCCGCTTGTCAGGTTGACCATGTTCACCACGTTCTCCCAACCCGAAATGTCCGGCCGCGTAAACTCCCCCAAGTTCTCAAATATGTGACTCAGCCTCGCCCCCACAATCCCCGCCACCAACCCCAACATCGCCGCGTTGACCAATACCTCCCCGTCCAGATTGTGCCGCTTCGCCAAATACTTCGCCACATGCGACGCCGACAAAAAACCGATCACCAGCATCAGCCCAAAACCGTAAATCGGGATCGTCCACCCGCCAATCCGAAATTGCCAGATTGTCTGCATCATGCGACGAAACCTACTTCAGCGTCTTGTGCTCGATCGTCTCCACAATCCTGTTCTTCTCGTCCAGAATCACTACTCGAGACTTGTGCGATTCGATCTCCCCCGCCTCCGCCATCACATAACTCAACACAATCACCTTGTGCCCCACCTGCGTCAACCGCGCCGCCGCCCCGTTCACCGCGATCACCCCGCTCCCGGCCTTCCCGGGTATTATGTACGTCTCAAACCGATTCCCGTTCTCGCAGTCCGCCACCATCACCGCTTCGTTCGGCAGCAGCCCCGTCGCCTTCAACAACTCCGTGTCTATCGTAATGCTCCCGTGATAGTTCACGTCCGTGAACGTCACCGTCGCCCGATGAATCTTCGCCTTCAAAAGTTTCGTTAACATCGAACCCGGCATTCTATAATAAATAACCCCCTCGGTCACCAGCCTCACCTTCCCGTTTGCATACCGCCCTACACCCGGCGACAATGCCCCCTCAATCAGGAGGACCTGCCATGATTCTCAAGTACGCTCTGGCCATCGGATTCACATTCACCTGGCTGCTCGGCTGCACCACCGCCGCAGAACTCAAAAACGAACAAACCTACAACCTCTGGCCTGAAAAAGCCCCAGGACAGCTCGGCGATACCCCCGCCGATATCCCCGCCGTCCAAGTCTTCCTCCCAGCCCCCGACAAAACCACCGGCGCCTCCTTCGTCGTCTGCCCGGGCGGCGGGTACGGCGGTCTCGCAGGACACGAGGCCGGCGTCGTCGGAAAGTGGTTCGCCGATCACGGCATCACCGCCTTCGTCCTTCGCTACCGCCTCGCCCCAAAATACCACCACCCCGCCCCTCTCACCGACGCTCAACGCGCCATCCGCTTCGTCCGCGCCAATGCAAAAACCTGGAACCTCGACCCCAAACGCATCGGCATCATGGGCTTCTCCGCCGGCGGTCACCTCGCCAGCTCCGCCGCTACCCACTACACCCCAGGCAACCCCGACTCCCCAGACCCCGTCGAACGCGCCTCCTCACGCCCAGATGCCCACATCCTCATCTACCCCGTCATCACCATGGGACCAGGCACACACCAAGGCTCAAAAAACAACCTCCTCGGCAACAACCCCACCCAGCAACTCGTCGACCTCTTCTCCAACGAAAAACAAGTCACCAAAGATACCCCGCCCGCTTTCCTCATGCACTCCGTCACCGACTCCGTCGTTCCAGTCTCCAACTCCGATTCCTACGCCGCCGCTCTCAAGGCCGCTTCCGTCCCCTTCCAATTCGTCCGCGGCGAACTCGGCCCCCATGGCGTCGGCCTCCAGAAAACCTGGACCCCACAATGCGTCCAGTGGCTCACTTCACTAGGCTTTGTCAATAAACAACTTGAAACCCAAAAATAACCACCAGCCTCCCCTCATTAACCCGACTTCCCTGAAATCCCCTCGCCTGCCACTTGAAATCCCCACTTTTACTTCTATAATCTATAAACCCTATCGGAAATAGGGTAAATAGTCCTTCGCTCAAAGGAACTCCACATGGCACACGGCAAATCATATCCTTCCATCGTCGATACCACCTTCAATACCCCTCTCGTCAAGCTCAACCGTCTCATCCCGCCCGGCCACGCCACCGTCCTCGCCAAACTCGAATTCTTCAACCCCCTCGCCAGCGTCAAGGATCGCATCGGTCGTTCCTTGATCGAAACCGCTGAGGCCGCCGGCATCCTCAAACCCCAAACTCATATCATCGAGCCCACCAGCGGCAACACCGGCATCGCCCTCGCCTTCGTCTGCGCCGCCAAGGGCTACCGCCTCACACTCACCATGCCCGAATCCATGAGCATCGAACGCCGCGCTCTCCTTAAAGCCCTCGGCGCTGAACTTGTTCTCACCCCGGCCCCCGATGGCATGCGCGGCGCCATCGCCAAAGCCACCGCCCTCGCCTCCGAAACCCCAAATGCCTGGATCCCTCAACAATTCGAAAACCCCGCCAACCCCCTCATCCACGAACGCACCACCGGACCCGAAATCTGGGATGACACCAACGGAAAAGCCGACATCCTCATCTCCGGCGTCGGCACCGGTGGAACCATCACAGGCGTCTCCCGCTTCATCAAAACCCGAAAACCCTCCTTCATGTCCATCGCCGTCGAACCAAAAGAATCACCCGTCATCTCCGGCGGAAAACCAGGTCCACACAAAATCCAAGGCATCGGCGCCGGATTCATCCCAAAAAACCTCGACCTCTCTCTCCTCAATGGCGTCGAACAGGTCGCCTCCGAAGAAGCCGTCGACTGGGCCCGCCGCGCCGCACGCGAAGAAGGCCTCCTCGTCGGACTCAGCTCCGGCGCGGCTCTCGCCGCCGCCTCCCGCGTCGCCGCTAAACCCGAATACAAAGACAAACTCATCGTCGTCATCATCCCAAGCTTCGGCGAACGCTATTTGTCCACCATCCTGTTCCAAGGACTCGCCGGCTAGCCTATCATCCCGTGCCGTTTACACGCCCACCAACACACCGTGGGCTTTCTATTGCCGTAACTTATTCCCAGGAGCTCCATGCGCTTCGAAACTCTCGCCATCCACGCCGGCCAATCACCAGATCCCGCCTACGGCGCCGTCATGACACCCATCTACCAAACCTCCACCTTCGCCTTCAAAGCCGTCAATCAACCCGGCAAATTCGACTACTCCCGTTCCGGAAACCCCACCCGAAAAGCCCTCGAAGACTGCCTCGCCGCTCTCGAAGCCGGTACACACGGCTTCGCCTTCGCCACTGGCATGGCCGCCGAAACAACCATCCTCGCCGCTCTCGCCCAAGGCGACCACCTCCTCGTCCACGATGACCTCTACGGCGGTACCTACCGCCTCCTCACCAAAGTCATCGCCAACTTCGGCGTCTCCGTCGATTTCGTCAACATGCGCAACCTCCACGCTCTCGCCAATGCCATCCGCCCCAATACCAGACTCCTCTGGACCGAGACACCCACCAACCCCCTCATGAACCTCCTCGACCTCGCCGCCATCGCCAAACTCGCCAAAGAAAAATCCGTCTCCACCCTCTGCGACAACACCTTCCTCTCCCCCTGTTTCCAACGCCCACTCGATCTCGGCATCGACGTCGTCCTCCATTCCACCACCAAGTACATCAACGGCCATTCCGACGTCGTCGGCGGGGCCCTCATCACCAAAAACCCCTTCTGGGCCGAAAAAATCGCCTTCCTCCAAAACGCCCTCGGAACCTGCGCAGGACCCCAGGACTGCTTCCTCGTCCTCCGAGGCATCAAAACCCTCCCCCTCCGAATGGACGCCCACAACCGCAATTCCCTCCAACTCGCACAATGGCTCTCCGCTCACCCCAAAGTCAAAGCCGTCCTCCACCCAGGACTCCCTTCACACCCCCAATTCCAACTCGCCAAACGACAAATGACAGGCTCAGGTGGTACCTTCTCCTTCCGACTCCACGGCGGAAAAGACCACGCCTTCCGCTTCCTCTCCTCCGTCAAACTCTTCACTCTCGCCGAATCCCTCGGCGGCGTCGAGTCCCTCATCGAACACCCCGCCACCATGACCCACGCCTCCATCCCCGAACACGTCCGCAACGACATCGGCATCACCGATGACCTCATCCGCGTCTCCGTCGGCATCGAACACATCGACGACCTCATCGCCGACCTCCACGCCGCCCTCGAATCCGTCTGATCTCCTCCCACCTGCCCTTCTCACTACGCCTTTGCCAACACGCCAACCTCCACCACACGCCTCCCTCCCGCCTCGCTTCCCCCTGTCTTCCCGCCACTGCTTCCGTTACCATCTCCAAAGGTCGATCGCGACGCCCCATCCATTAAGGAGAACCATGAAATACATCGTCTCTCTTGCCGTTCTCTTCCTCCTCGCCTCACCACTCGCTTCCGCCCAGACCGTCACCACCGGCTCCCTCCTCAACCAAATGACCGACTACGCAACTCTCGCTCGCTTCCCCGAACCCGCCTACCGCACCATCCAGTTCTCCAGCTACGACCGCCGTTCCATTTCCACCGAAACCCCAGGCTGGTTCACAAACGCCGATGGCTTCGGCGGCGAACCCATCCCAGCATTCCTCAAAGTCCTCCGCGACGCCCCCAAAGACCAGCCCGGTCTCTATCTCCTTGCCGATGTCACTGGACCCGGCGCCATCGTCCGCGGCTGGTCCGCAGGCATGGGCGGCATCCTCCGCGTCTACCTCGACCCCACCGAATCCTCCGATGGCGCCCTCATCTTCCAGGGACCCGCCTACGACTTCCTCGCCCGACGAACACCCCATTACATCAAACTCGCCGGACTCGAACTCGACTCAAAAAACGCCATCTCACAGGAAGATTCCGACTACCTCCCCATCCCCTTCGCCAATGGCCTCAAAGTCACTTGGGAAGGTAAGCTCAACGAACTCCATTTCTACCACCTCCAGGTTCGCCTCTACCCCAAAGACACCCCCGTCCAGTCCTTCATCCCCAACACAGACCTCAAGACCTTCGAATCCCAACTCCGCGCCGCGGTAGCAGGCCTCCTCAATCCCACCAGCGGCCAGGCCGCCGAACCCGCCAAGCTCCAGGCTAACATTCAACCCGGCCGAAACTTCGCCTGGTCCCCCTCCACCCAAGGCCCCGCCGCTATCCGACAACTCCAACTCCGCCTCCAATCCGATCAACTCGACCCCGCTCTCCGCGCCTGCCTCCTCCGAATCTCCTTCGACGGCTCCCAACGCCCCCACGTCGAAGCTCCCCTCGGCGACTTCTTCGCCTCAGGACCAGGCGTCAATCCCTTCTCCAGCCTCCCCTTCACCGTCGCCCCGGACGGCCAAATGACCTCCCGCTTCGTCATGCCCTTCCAAAAATCCCTCCGCATCGAAATCGTCAACCACTCCAAATCCCCCGTCACTCTCGACGGCTCCGTCACTCTCTCGCCTTGGCAATGGGATGACCGCTCCCTCTATTTCCGCGCCAAATGGCGCGCCGACCACGACCTCCTCGCCGGCGCAGGCGCCCTCGATCTCCCCTACGCCCTCCTCATCGGCAAAGGCGTCTTCGTAGGCTGCGCCGCCATGATCATGAACCCCACCGGCGTACCCACCGCCGGCGGCAACTGGTGGGGCGAAGGCGATGAAAAATTCCTCGTCGATGGCGAAACCACCCCCTCCACCTTCGGCACAGGCTCCGAAGACTACTTCAACTACTCCTGGAGCAGACCCGACCTCTTCACTCACCCCTACTGCGGACAACCCCTCGACTCCGGACCCGATACCGCCGGCTACATCTCCAACCACCGCTTCCAAATCCTCGACGCCATCCCCTTCCACCAGTCTTTCGCTGCCTTCCTCGAACTCTGGCACCACAACCGCACCCCACACCTCTCCTACGCTCGCATCGCCTATTTCTACACCCGCCCCAATGCCGTCGACGACCACCGCGCACTCATGCCCGCAGACCTCATCGTCCCACCTCTCCCAAAACGACAACCCCAACCCCTCGGCGGCGCCTCCAATGCCCGCATCTTCCTCTCCGAACAACTCCACCCACAAGCCACCGCCGGCATAATCCAAACCGTACCCTTCCAACTCGCCACACAGCTCCAAATCCTCCAGTGGCTTCCCGAAAAATCCGCCAAACTCACCTTCGACCTCCCCTCCGAAAAAGCCGCCCGCGCCTCCATCCACTTCGTCGCCGTCCATCGCCCCGACGGACCAACCATCCGTGTCCTCCTCAACGGAAAACCCCTCTCCGTCGGAAACTCCCAAAACATCCCCCTCCGCTCCGCCTACGTCCCACGTAACCTCAACATCAACTTCAACCCCGCCGACCTCAACGCCGGTAACAACCAAATCACTATCGAGTGCATCGAACCCGGACCCCTCGGCCTCGATTATCTCTGGGTCAAACCCGAGTAACCTCCCCCTCACCCTCCGCAAACCCCTCCCTCACCCGTGCGGCTCCGCGTTCGGCGGCGCCGCTTCCTCCGTCTTCGGTTCCCAAGGGTCCATCGCCGCTCGCGCTGGCTCCGGCGGACTCGTCGTCACATGCCCGTCCAAATACAAGTAATTCGACCCAATCCTCAGCCCGTGTCGCCACTGCTCCACCACCCGGTCAAAATCCGCCTGGTCAGGATCCATGTAAAAATCCGTCTGCGACGACTTCTTCTCTCCCATCAACACAATGTCCGACGTCGAAACCCCCTTCGATGAACCAAATCGAATCTTGTGCACCGTCATGTGATTGTTCAGTACATACGAATGCTGCTGCGGCGGCAACCACTCGTCCTCCCCTTCCATCGCCTCCAAATCCGCGGGGCATCGCATCACCGGCGGATTCCACACCGCAGGCTTGAAAACATACGCCGGCCAACGGTCCTTCGGCTCCCGGTTCGCTCCCCGACCCGTCGGAAACATATAACCCCGATGCTCATTCGAATACATCAACAACGCCCGGTAAATCTGACTCAAATTCGACTTGCACTGCACGCTCTGCGCCTGCCGACGGGCGCTCTGCAACGCCGGCATCAGAATCGATATCAACAACGCAATGATCCCGATCACCACCAGCAGTTCCACCAGCGTGAAACCCCGCGACCCAACCCCGCCACCATCTTCCCTCTGGTCTCTTGCGCCAATCATGCCGGCACCTCGCCACAACTCCACACACGCCTCTCTACCCCACTATACACCCCAACCCCCACTCTATTGCCCCCATTCCACCTTCCCTCCCCATCCCCTTAATACCCCCTCAATCCAACCCCGCCAACCAAACGACAACCCCTCATGATGCCATAAAAGAGCAATATGCTGTAAAATCCCCCGTTGCGCCATCGGTAAAAATAAAAAAATCTTCTCCTCATTTTCCCCGCGAAATCCTCACTTCTGCATTTTCACGCTGCGCCAAACTCGCCATTCCCGCGCAAACGCACCCCTCTATAGAGGAGAACTGTTATGCGCACGACCGTGGCTAGCGTTTGCCACCGCCCGACTGCAGCCGACATCCTGCAGCCATCCCGGCGCCCTCTCACCGCCACAACCACTACCCCCACCTCCAGCCTTCCCCTCCGCCCCTTCCCCATCGCATTGCCTCACGGCCACTCTCCTCTGTCCGCTTTCCGGTCGGTTTGTGTCACTTTCTGTCGGTTTTCGTCGGTTCTTCCGACCCCCGAAAATCTAGAAACCCCGGCCCCGCCTTCCCTTACGCCTCCGACACCATCTGCGGCGATCCGCGCCGGTCGAAAGCCGGTGAAAGCGGGTTCGCCCACATGCGCAGCGACGCAATCTGGCCCGCGTGCTCGCTCTTCCACGCCGCACCGGGAATGTGTATCGTAGGGCTTTGGTCGCCCGTGGCATCCCCGACACCAGGTGCCCATGCCACTTATCGGACTGCCGAACTCGCTTGTAGTCCCGAAGCAGGCGGATCGTTGCGATAAATCCTCCAGAGACGTGCTCTTCCATCCGAAGAGTATGTCCAGCGGCATTGCAGTGCGACCAGGCTGCCAAAGCATCTGGCTCACGCTTACCGGCGAGCCAATATCCGAACGCTTCTTGTGCCTTAGGACATAGAGACGCATGCCTACTACTCTTGCAGCTGAGACCCTCGTCGGCCTGAAGTTCTTCTCCGCGGACCAGGTCCTCTCTCCCTACGTTTTCGTCTTCTATGCCGCCTATGTCATTTCCTTCATTTTCACGCCGGTCCTCAGAAGAGTCGCAATCCATTACGGGATCATCGACGAACCCGACGGTGTGCGCAAGATGCACACCAGGCCGGTGGCTTATCTCGGTGGCGTCGCAGTCTTTCTCGGATGGTTGAGCGGCTTGGCGCTCAGCCAGTTCATCGTGCTCCATCGTGTCGAGAAAGGCATGCAGCCCAACCTCGTCATCAATTTCGGGATCGTCATATCCGCCTGCTCCATTATCCTCTTGGGCCTATGGGACGACATCATCCACATGAGCCCTTGGACCAAGATTGCAGGCCAGGTGCTGGCTGCAATCTGCCTAGTGGCGTTCGGCGTGGGTCGGCGCTGCGCGTGGATTATCGTCGGCCCCGTGCTCACCCGCTCCGTCCACTACTTCGGAATTCCCGACATCCCGCAGGGGCAGGTTTACCTGCTGTACGATCACTGGATCGTGGAGGTCGCCAGCGTCCTCATGGTCGTCTTCCTTGTCGTTGGGTGCTGCAATGCCGCTAACCTCATGGATGGCTTGGATGGACTCTGCGGGGGCGTCACGGCGATTGTGGCCGCCGGATTCCTGTTCCTCGCCGTGAACCTCGCTATGAACAGCGGTGCCATGAACGCCAACCAGGATGCGCTCCGAGTCGTCTTGGGACTCGCTCTGCTTGGGGGGGTTCTGGGGTTCGTTCCATTCAACTTCAACCCGGCCTCCATCTTCATGGGCGACACCGGCAGCATGTTCCTCGGCTTTGTCTGCGCGCTCATGATGATCCTGTTTGCCTCCGAAGGCCACTTCCGATGGTTCCTTGCCTCCATCGTGATCTTCTCCCTGCCGATCCTGGACAGCGCATTGGCTTTCGTCAGGCGGTGGGTCAACGGACGCCCCCTGTTCAGTCCCGACCGATATCATTTCCACCACCAACTTGTGTCACGCGGCTTCTCCGTGAAGCAAACGGTCCTCATCAGCTACGGCCTCTCAGTCATTTTTGCCGGCCTCGGCGCCCTCATCGTCTATATCCGAGCTCGATATGCGGTCGGAGTATATTTGATCGTCTTTGGTTCGATCATCGTGGCCGCCTACAAAATGGGGATGGTGCACGAGCGGGTTGGTCTTGTCTCGGCCAAACGCACCCGGACGCCGAATGCCCCTCTGCCGCAGGAAGAGCCACTGACCCCATCCACGGAATCGGCGCCCGCGTCGCAGGCTTGCGATGACACGGCCACTGCGACGGCCGAAGGACGCTGATCCAGCTACGCCAATGAAGCTCATCCACTCAACTCATCCCGCTTCCATCCCGACAGTAGCGGCATTATATTGGTCTCAACCGCCGGGCCTTGGGCCGGTGATCGTCCACACGATGGCCCGCCACTGTAAATCCGGGGGAAGCGATTGCATGCCGGGGTTGGCCGGCACCGATCGAAAGGAACTGGCATGGAAGTAACCGTCATCGGCTGTGGGTATGTTGGTCTCGTCACCGCGACCTGTCTGGCTAGCATCGGGCACGCCGTCTGCGGAGTCGAAAATGACCCGCGCAAACTCCAGGCATTGCAGGAGTGCCACTGCCCCATATTTGAGCCCGGCCTCCAGGAACTGATGAGCGGCCAGTGTGGTTCGACTCAGTTGCGGTTCACAAACGAAATCAAGTCGGCGATCGAAGATGCCCAGGTCATCTATCTGTCCGTCGGAACTCCGCCTCGCGCCGATGGCACGGTCGAGATGTCTTATCTTGAGGCCGCCGCAAAGGAACTCGCGGAAGCCCTCGCCCAGCGCGCGGCGAAGGATCCCCTGACCATCGTTGTCAAGTCAACCGTGCCGCCTGGAACGTGCAGGCGGCTGAACGATCTGTTCCGGCAGCGGACTCAGTGCGAGTTTCACCTGGTTGACAATCCCGAGTTTCTCCGAGAAGGCTCGGCGGTAAAAGACTTTCTTGAACCGGACAGAATCATCATCGGCGGCGACGGTCCCGAGGGCTTCCGGATCATGCGCCGGCTCTATGACCCGATCATCAAGCGAGAAGAGAATTTTCTGACGATGAACTGGGAGTCCGCCGAACTGACCAAGTATGCCGCCAACGCCATGCTTGCCGCCCGGATCTCGTTCATGAACGAAATGTCGATCCTCTGTGACGCGTATGGGGCTGATATCGAGGACATTCGGAAGGGGATCGGGACCGACGTCCGAATTGGGCCGTGGTTTCTGCGGGCGGGCTGCGGATATGGCGGAAGCTGCTTTCCCAAAGATGTGGCGGCCCTGGAGCATATCAGCAGATCCGTCGGTCACGAGAGCTTGTTTGTCCGGGCGATTCAGACGATCAATCGCTATCAGAAGAAGCGGTTTTACGACACGCTGGTTCAGAAGTTGGGGCGCCCGATCGAAGGAGCGGAGATTGCCGTGTGGGGGCTGGCTTTCAAGGCCGACACGGACGACATTCGCGAATCACCCGCGATTGACGTGATTCGCTACCTGGTCGCGGCCGGGGCACACGTTCGCGCGACCGATCCGAAGGCGATGGACAACATGAGACAGCTCTTTCACGACTCGATTCAGTGGTCGCCGGATCCGGTCACCGCCGCGGCCGGCGCGGATGCTGTTGCGTTGCTGACGGATTGGCCTCAATACAGTACGCTTCCGTTCCGGAAGATTGCCGCGACGATGAACCAACCGATTATTGTTGACGGGAGGAACTGCCTGCACCACGACATCATGCGAGAGAATGGGTTTCAGTATTATCCGCTTGGCCGCCCCGCGGTCGAGAGCCGGGCAAGGCAGCGGAACAAACGCTGATGACAGGGGCGAGGGTGCTTTGAAGGCGTAAGGGCCGCCGTGGTCATTGGGTGAGCGTGTGAGCGTCGTGTGCTTTGAACGGAGTGTGTTGGGTGGCATGGTCGGTCCGTCCTCGCCTTTTGAAACGGAACAGGGGGGCGACAGTGGCTGGTTGCCGCTTGTGGTTGAGAAGCCGGGATGGCGGTGGGGGGGGTGGATCAGAGCGTCCAGCCCGGTCGGTACTCCCGGCGGAGGAACTGATTGGCCTCCTGGAGGTTGGTGATTTTGAAGGCATCCGGGTCCCAAATGAGTTTATGACGTGTGAGGGGCTCTCTGAGCTGGGCACGGAGGGCGACGTTGCCGAGGAGGACGACCTCGGCAAGAGGGCCGGCGTAGTCAAAGTGGGAACCGGTTGCACCTTTGCCTTTGCAGGCATCGACGAACTCGACGTAGTGTCCGGGTGATTTGGGGATGAACTGGAGTTTTCCGGCGACCGCTTCGCGTAAGGATGCGGGGAAGACGAGGTTGCCGAGGATGAAGCCCTTGTCGCCGATGAGTAGTCGGCCGTTGTCGCCCATCATGGCATTTTCCGGGAGGCCCTCTGGTCGCGGTGGGCGTAGGCCGCCATCATACCAGACGAGAGTTACGGGCGGCATTTCGATGCCGCCGGCCTGGGTGCCGGTGAGTCCGCGGATATGGGGGTTATGGGCTTGGGGTTGGGCGTTTCTGGCGGGGAACGAATAGGTCACCATAGAGCCGAGCGGATAGGTTTCGGTGTTGACGCGGGTGGAGGAAGCCTGGACCCAGGTGGGGTGGCCGAGTTTGAGAGCGCGGAAGACGGGGTCCATGGCGTGGCAGCCGATGTCGCCGAGTGCTCCGGTGCCGAAATCCCACCATCCTCGCCACTTGAAGGGGAGATAGGCGGGATGATAGGGTCGCATGGGCGCTGGGCCGACCCACAGGTCCCAGTCAAGGGTAGGGGGCACCTCGGGGGTATCCTTGGGGCGATTGACGCCTTGGGGCCAGTACTCATTGAAGAGGCCTTGGGAGGGGCGATCGGTCCAGATATGGACTTCGCGGACGGGGCCGATCACGTTTGACCAGACATATTCGCAGAGGAGGCGTGTTTCGCTGCTGGCTTGTCCCTGGTTGCCCATCTGGGTGACGACTTTCTTGTCGCGGGCGGCCTGGGCGAGTTGGCGGGCCTCCCAGACGGAGTGGGTGAGGGGCTTTTCGCAGTAGACGTGCTTGCCGCGGCGGATTCCCTCCATGGACGCAAAGGCATGGGTGTGATCCGGGGTGCCGACGACGATGGCGTCGATCTCTTTGACCTCATCGAGCATCTTGCGGTAGTCCTTGTACTGTTTGGCTTGTGGGAAGGCCTTGAAGATGCCGGAGGCATGTCGCCAATCGACGTCGCAGAGGGCGACGATGTTCTCGGTGCGCATCTGCTGGATGTCGGCACCGCCCTGGCCACCGACGCCGATGCCGGCGATGTTGAGTTTCTGGGAGGGTGGGGTTTGGCCTTGCCCGAGGACGTGGCGTGGGACGATCTGCCAAGCGGCGGCCACGGCGGTCGCAGTTGTGGCTTTGAGGAATGCACGGCGATTGATCTTGGACATTTTGGTTCCTTGGTAGAGTTGTTGAGAGGTACTACCGCGCAGGAATGCGAGCGCTTTCGGCAGTCTGGATTTTGGTGATGCCAATTTGCGAGGTGTTTGCGATGGGTTGGAGGGCGAGGTGTGTCGTCGGTGGATCGAGAGGGAGGGGGAAAGGGTGTGTGCGAGGGGGGTGGGGGTTGTAAGGGGAGGATTGGCCGGGGGTTGGGGG
>CAYVKG010000043.1:30740-33589 GCA_964451955.1 uncultured Tepidisphaeraceae bacterium | reverse complement strand
GGCCGGGGGGGGGGGGTGGGGGGGGGGGGGGGTGGGGGGGGGGGGGGGGGGGGGGCCGGGGGGGGGGGGTGATTGAGGGCCGGGCGCGAAGCCCCCTGCCTGCCCTGGTTCGCGAGTACGCGGGGGCGGGGAGAGATAGAAGGCGGGATCGTTGCATCTGATCCTTTGGAGTATGCGGGGGCGGGGGAATGGGGGGTGGTGGCATGACGGGATGGTATGGCGTTCTCGTCATAAGGTGTGGAGGAGGATGGGTGGAGATGGAGTATTGGGGCAGTTGTGTTACGCGTGGATGCCGAAGCCTGGGCGATAGGTTTTTCGGATGAGGGGGTCGGCTTCGGGGGCGTTGGTGGCCCTCATGTTTTTGGTGTCCCACTGGATGGTTCTCTGGAGGCGGGTTGCGAGATTGCCGACGAGGAGGGACTCGGTGAAGTGACCGGAGTACCAGAAGCCGGCCTTTGCGTCCTGAGGTCTGTTATTTTTGCAGGCCTGGAGGAATTCCTGTCGGTGTCCGATGGATCGGGGGATGGACTTGGGTGGGAGTTGGAAATCGCGTCGGCGGGAGGCGGGGAAGAGGCGAGGGTTTCCGGACCATCCGCCGCAGATCATGACGCCGCTATCGCCGACGAACATGATGCCATTGTCGGAGATTTTGAACTCGTTTTCGATTTCTGGGGGTGTCTTGGGGAGTTTGCCGCCGTCGTACCAGGTGATTGTGAGAGCGGGGCGGTTGGGTTTTGGGGCGAAGTGGTAGGTGATGATCTGCCAGGCGGGATAGGAGTCCGGTCCGAGCGGGCTGGAATTTGCTTCGGCGGCGATGGGGGCTTCGAGGTCGAGGGCGTAGAAGGCGGGGTCCATGTTATGGACGGCCATATCGCCGAGGGCGCCGGTGCCGAAATCGAAGTAGCCTCGCCAAGCGAAGGGGTGGATGTTGGGGTTATAGGGGCGCATGGGCGCGCAGCCGACGAAGAGATTCCAGTCGATGTGAGGTGGGATGGGTCGGATTTCGGTGAAGGGTTTGGCGGGCTGTGGCCACCATTGTTGTTTGGCGCCGGGGATGCCGGGGCGGTCGGACCAGCAGTGGATTTCGTTGACGGTGCCGATGGCGCCGGCGGCGATCCACTCGCGGGTCTGTCGGAGTCCTTCGCCGGCATGGCCGTTGTTTCCCATTTGAGTGACGAGGCCGGTATCTTTTGCGACCTTGGTCATGAGTCGTGCTTCCTCAATGGAATGTGCCATAGGTTTTTCGACGTAGACATGTTTTCCTGCGCGGAGGGCGGCGAGTGAGATTGGGGCGTGCATATGGTCCGGGGTGGCGATCATGACGGCGTCGCAGGTTTTGGCGGCTTTGTCGAGGAGGATGCGATAGTCTTTGAAGACCTGGGCCTTGGGGAACTTATTGAAGGTTGCGGCGGCTTTTTGTTCGTCGATGTCGCAGAGGGCGACGATGTTTTCGGAGGTCATGTCATTGAGGACGCCTGCGCCCTGGCCACCGACGCCGATGCCGGCGATGTTGAGTTTTTCGGAGGGGGGGGTTTGGCCCTGGCCGAGGACGTGGCGAGGGACGATTTGCCAAGCGGCGGCAGCGGCGGTGGCGGTCTTGAGGAATGCGCGGCGGCTGGTTTTGGACATTGAGGTTCCTTGATAGAGTTGTTGAGAGGTATTACCGAGCAGGGAGGCGGGCGCTTTCGGGGGTTTGGGATTTTGTGTTGAGGTTTGTTTAGTTGTTTCTGAGGAGTTGGAGGGTTGAGAGGGGATTGTCATGGGGCGGATGGCCGGGGATGGTGGGGGGGCAACGGACGGGAGGGAGACGGCTATTGCCTTAGGAGCGGGTGGTTGAAGGTCATGGGAGAAGGCGGGAGCGCAGGGCAACAGGCGGGAGAGTTGGGTGGGCAACAAGGAATGGAGCGGGCCATGTGGGAGAGTGTTTTTTGGAGAAGCGGCGTTGTGGTACTGATGTTGTGGTTGCCTGCGGTGGGGGCGGGGCCGGGGACGAGGCCTGCGCGGACGTGGGCGCGTTGTTTGCCGGATGAGGTGGGGATGTTGAAGCAGAAGCTGGATGCGTTGCGGGAGTTTGTCGGGGGTCGGGGATGCGTGGTCCGGCACGGATACATGGCGTATGAATGGGGGGATCAGCGAAAGAGCACGGACGTAGCGTCGGCGATGAAGCCGGTGATTACCACGCTGATGCTGATGGCGGTGCAGGAGAGAAGGATAGGGAGCGTGGACGAGGTGGTGTTGCGTTATGAGCCGAGACTTGGGGATTTGAATGGGGGGAAGGACGGGGGGATAACGTGGCGGCACCTGGCGAATCAGATGTCGGGGTATGGTCTGGTGGAGGGTCCTGGTGAGGCGTATTCGTATAATGATTTTGCGTTGGCGTTTTATTATGACACGCTCTTCGACAGAGTGTACAGGCAACCGGGGACGGCGGTATTGAAAGCGATGTTGGGGGATCCGCTGGGTTTTGAGGATGAGTACAGTTTTGAGGCATTTGGTCCGCGAGACCGGCCGGGGAGGCTGGCGATTTCGGTGCGCGATTTTGCGAGATTTGGGTTGTTGTATTTGCGATGCGGGAGATGGGGGGATCGACAGATCGTTGAAGCCGACCTGGTGAAATTGGCGGTGTCGACGCCGATCGCGGCGACGACGCGGTTGACGAGCGGGAGAGAGGCGTCGATGTTACCGGGGCAGCGGAGCATTGGGGGGGGCAGGAACATTACGGCGGTGGGGCCGGGTTATTATAGTTTCAACTGGTGGGTGAACGGGACGGATCGGGCTGGGCGGCGGCTTGTTGTTGATGCGCCGGGGGACACGTATTTTGCGGGGGGGCATGGTGGGATGCGGATGTT
>CAYVKG010000043.1:30474-30730 GCA_964451955.1 uncultured Tepidisphaeraceae bacterium | reverse complement strand
CCCCACCGCCCCCCCCCCCCCCGGCCCCCCCCCCGCTCCCCCCCCCCCCCCGCACCCGCACCCCCCGCGGCCCCATGGTGGGATGCGGATGTTGTGGATCATTCCGAGTCTGGACCTGGTGGTATCGTGGAACGATTCGGGGATAGAGGATCATGACAGCAGTCCGGGGAACGAGAAATCGAGGCTGAATCAGGCGGCGCGGTTGATGCGAGAAGCGGTGGTGGATGGGAGGGGCGTCGGGAAGTGAGGGATTGAG
>CAYVKG010000043.1:19739-30464 GCA_964451955.1 uncultured Tepidisphaeraceae bacterium | reverse complement strand
AAGTGTGGTATGTTGGTGTGGGTGTGGTGGGGGTGGTGGTTGTGGGGCATTTGGGCCCGGGGTTGATTGTGATGGCTTGGTTAACGCTGTGTAACCGGGGAGGGTATATTGGGTGGTGGGGAGGTCCATTTTTCCGTGGTGAGTGGTGTTTCTGTGAGAGGAGAGTGGCCATGAAGACCGCACGTCTGACCGGTTTGATGACGACGTTGTGTCTGGTGAGTGCGGCGGCTGCGTTGGCTGCTGAGAGGGCGAGCGTCGAAATGAAGCTGGTTGCATCGGGGGCGGTTCGGAAGCTTGGCGGCTATCGGCCGCAGCGACTGCAGCTTTCGTGGGAGAAACCGGTGGAGTTGAAGAAGGCGCCGGATCTGGCGTTGCCGCTGTATGGTACATTGCATTTTGGGGGCGGGGCGTATCTGGTGGTGGTGGATGAACCGGAAGGGAAAGACGGGAGGTTGTATGTGGACACGAACGGGAATGGCGACCTGACGGACGATGGGGTGGTCAGTTGGACGAAGCGGGGCTATGCGGGGGCGGACGGGAGGCAGTTGGCGCAGTACATGGGGGCGTTCAAGTTGCCGCTGGGCGTGGGGGAGGGCAAGACGGGGGTGTCGGTGAGCGCGTATCGGTTTGACAAAGACGATCCCCAGAAGGCGGCCCTGAAGAACACGCTGCTATACTATGCGGATTACGCGTATGAAGGCCGGGTCATGCTGAACGATGTTTCGTACAAGGCGATGCTGGCGGATGATTATGCGACGGGGGATTTTCGCGGGGGGAGAGCGGCTAATGTGGCGGGGGGATCGGGGGTTCGGTTGTTGATTGATGTGAATGGGGACGGGAAGTTTGACGGTCGGAGCGAGACATTTGACGTGAAGAAGCCATTCAACATCAAGGGGACGACGTGGGAGTTGGCGGATGTGACGGCTGGGGGTTCGTTCAAGATCGTGAAGTCGTCGCGGACGGTGGCGGAGATTGAGCCGCCGCCGAACCATTCGGTGGGCAAGACGATTACGGCGTTCAAGGCGACGACGATGGAGGGGAGGGAGGTGAATTTTCCGGCGGACTACAAGGGGAAGATCGTGATGCTGGATTTCTGGGCGACGTGGTGCGGCCCGTGCATGGCGGAGGTTCCGGGGCTGGTGAAGGCTTACAACGAGTATCATGGGAGAGGGATCGAGATTTTGGGCATCTCGCTGGACCAAGCCAATGCCGCGGAGAAGGTGAAGAGCGTGGCGGCGGAGAAGGGGATGACGTGGGCGCAGGTTTATGATGGGAAGTTTTGGCAGGCGGAGATTGCGCGGAAGTATGGGATCAACTCGATTCCGGCGGCATTTTTGATAGACGGGGACACGGGGGAGATACTGGCGGTGGGGAATTCGCTGCGGGGCGCGGCGTTGGCGGAGACATTTAATGCCGCCTTGGCGAAGAAGGGGCAAGGCGAGAGACGGTGATTGGGGACGTGAGGCGAGTAGGCGAGGGCACTGATGATGAAGAAATCCTTGATGGGATGTGGCGTGTTAGCGTTTGTTGTTGTGGTGATGATTGGGGTTGTGTGGGTGACGGCGCAGGATGGGGAAGCGGCGGCGGCGTCGGGGGCGGTGAATCTGGCGTTGGTGGCGGAGGCGTCGACATCGTTTGTATCGGGTCACGAGTCGCTTGGGGCGTTGAATGATGGTTTTGACCCGCGGCACTCGGATGACAAGGCTCATGGGGCGTATGGGAACTGGCCGCGGTCGGGGACGCAATGGGTTGAGTACACATGGAGGGAGCCGATCAGCACGGGGCGGATTGAGGTTTACTGGTTTGACGACAATCGTGGGGTGCGTTTGCCGAGGGCGTGTCGGATCAAGTACTGGGACGGGAGCGGTTTTGTTGCGGTGGAGGGTGCATCGGGGGTGGGGCTTGAGAAGAACAAGTACAATGCGGGAACGTTTAGCGAAGTTCGGACGACGAAGCTGCGTCTGGAGATGGACTCGAACGGGACGTTTTCGACGGGGGTATTGGAGTGGAAGGTGTATGATTCGGGCAAGTCGCCGAATTTTGCGCCGTCGGTGAAGGCCGGGGTTGACCGGGTGGTGGTGCTGCCGGGCAAGACGTACCTGAGGGGTTCGGTGAAGGACGATGGCAAAGTGAGCGCGACGCCGACGGTGAGGTGGAGCAAGGCATCGGGACCTGGGGAGGTGAGGTTTGCGAGGGCGGATGCGGCAATTACGACGGCGGAGTTTTCGTTGCCTGGGGAGTACGTGCTGAAGCTAACCGCGAGCGACGGGCAGCTGAGCGGGTCGGACACGTTGAGTGTTGTGGCGGATGCGGCAGCGCCGGCGGCGCATCTTATGCCGGTTGTGACGAACAGGTACAGGATTGACAGTCCGCTGTGGGATCATCGGTTGAAGCGGGTGGTCACGAATTGGATTCCCCACTGCTACACCAAGATGTCGGACGCGTCGGTGAAGGAGGGGGGTATTCAGAATTTTGTGGAGGCGGGGAAGAAGCTGGCGGGGCAGCCTTATCAGCGGCATATTGGAGCGGTGTTTGCGAACGCGTGGGTTCACAACACGGTGGAGGCGATGTGCGTGGCGTTGATGGTGGATGCGGGGGGGGACGCGGAGGTTATTGCGGCGCAGAGGGCGATTCGGGAGAAACTGGATGAGTGGATTCCGAAGATTCTGAGCGCGCAGGAGGCGGACGGGTACCTGCAGACGTGCTATACGCTGAACAATTTGCGCCGGTGGACGAATAAGCACGATCACGAAGGGTATCTGGCGGGGTATTTCATTGAGGCGGCGATTGCGCATTACCAGATGACGAGGGGGGCGGATCGCCGGATGTACGAAGCGGCGAAGAGGCTAGCGGACTGCTGGTACAACAACATTGGACCGGCACCGAAGCGTGCGTGGTATGAAGGGCATCAGGAGTTGGAGCAGGCGCTGGTGCGGTTTGGTCGTTTTGTTGAGGAAGTGGAAGGCGGTGGCAAGGGGCGGAAGTACGTGGAACTTGCGAAGTTTCTGATGGACAGCCGGGGGAATGGGGAGGAATACGATCAGAGTCACTTGCCGGTGATTGAGCAGTATGAAGCGGTGGGGCATGCGGTGCGGGCGGTTTATTCGTATTCGGCGATGGCGGACTTGGCGATGGAGACGGGCGATGTTGATTATCTGAGCGCCGCCCAATCGTTGTGGTCGAGTATTGTGAACCGGAAGTACTATGTGACGGGGGGCGTGGGGAGCGGGGAGACCTCGGAGGGTTTTGGGAAGGACTACTCGTTGCCGCACAGTGCGTATTGTGAGTCTTGTGCCGGTTGTGGGGAGCTGTTTTTCCAGCACAAGATGAATCTGATTCACCACGAGGCGAAATACGCGGACCTGTATGAGGAGACGCTGTATAACGCGATTCTGGGGAGTTTGGATCTTGAGGGTCGGAACTTCACGTACACGAACGCGCTGGATTCGTCGGGCTCGAGGTATGGATGGCATGCCTGTCCGTGCTGCGTGGGCAACATTCCGCGTGTGCTGTTGATGCTACCGACATGGATGTACGCGAGGTCTGCGGACGGTCTGTATATCAATCTGTTCATCGGGAGCACGGTGAATGTGGGGGAGGTAGCGGGGACCGAGGTGCAGGTGGTACAGAAGACGGAGTATCCGTGGAGCGGGAGGGTGTCGATCTGGGTGAATCCTGCAGTGGAGAAGGCGTTTGCGGTCAAGATTCGCGTTCCGAACCGGAATGTGAGCGGTCTTTACAGCAGCGAGCCGGTGGTGAATGGCGTGAGTTCGATGGTGGTGAATGGTGAGCCGGTCGTGCCGACGATTGAGAGAGGGTACGCGTCGCTTTCGCGAAGGTGGAAGGCCGGGGACCGGATCGATGTTGTTTTGCCGATGGTGGTGCAGCGAGTGAAGAGCAGCGCGAAAGTGGTGGCGAACACGGGGCGTGTTGCGCTGCGATATGGGCCGTTGGTCTATAATATTGAGAGCGTGGATCAGAAGGTGGATGGGGTTCTACCGGGGGCATCTGCGCTGTCGACGGAGTGGAAGCCGGACTTGCTGGGGGGCGTGGTTGTGATCAAGGGTGCGTTTTCGGACGGGACGAGCATGGTAGCGATTCCGAACTACGCCAGGAACAACCGCGGCGGACGGTCGCTGGTCTGGATCAGAGATCGGTAGGGTGTGGGGTGGTCGTGGTCGGGTTTTTGGGTGGTTTGCAGATGGGGAGGATCCCGGCGCGGAAGGGCAGGCGGCGGCAGACGCGTTTTGTTCAGGAAGGACAGAGTTGAGATCAGGGGTTGCCTGGAAGCGGATTTTGCGCGTGGGGCAGGGGGGGCAATTGCGGCCTGCGGGTCGCGGTGAGGGGAGGGGGTGGGGGCGAGTGTGCCGCGATAGACGCGTGGGCGAGTGCCGAAGACATCGACGGCGAAGAGGTGTTTTTGGTAGCGGATGAGGAGGGAAGCGGTATCGGCGACTCCTTGGAAGGGGTGGAAGACAACGACGGCGATGGCGTGGGGTGTGACGGCGCCGGTGACGATGGGTCGGCGGTCGCGGATAACGTCGGGCATGGTTGAGCCGTTGGCGGGCGGGAGGTACCAGGTTTTGCCGGCGTCGATGCTGTATTCGAAGTCGGTCTTTTTTCCGGCGGTGAGGATGTCGGCGATCTGGGAGAATTTCCAGGCGCCGAGCGCGTAATAGTCGTGGGCGAAGGTCATGTTGTAGGGGTACCAGGTTTTGTTTTTGCCGATGGGTGTTCCCGGAAGATCGGGGAGCCACTGGCCGCGGTCGTCGTGGTAGTCGATGCAGTATTGCATGGTGCTGAAGATTCCGTCGGGGTTGCCGTCGGAGAGGCCATGGGCATCCCAGAGGTAAGCGCCGTCGGCTTCGAGGAGGCCGAAGAGGGAGATTGCCTCGTTGAAATTGGGGCTGACCTGCAGGCGGTCTTTGAAGATGACGAGGCCTGGGGGGTTGGTTGTTCGGGTGGGATAGGGGATTCTGGGGTGGTTGTAGTTACCTTCGAGGATATCCATGCCGAACCAGATGATGGGCTTGCCCTGGTTGCAGGGTAGGCGTTTATTTATTCGGGAGGTGTGGATAGCGGCGGGGAGGAAGAAGTCATTGGAGAAGGTGTTGTACTGTTCGATGAAGCCGAAGAGGTTGTCGAAGTAGACGCATTGTGAGACGGCGGTGAGTTCGTCGGCGAGGCAGGTTGGTTTGCCGTTAACGGTGACCTTTCGGATGAGTGGGGGATTGGTGGATTTCAGGGCGGCGTCGAGGTTGTGGTAGTGGGAGGCGGCCTCATTGCAGACGGAGTCGATCGTCCAGCGGTCGTGTCGGATGAATTTGAAGATATAAGGTGGGGGATTCCAGAAGTCGGCGATTTTGAGAGTGGGGTTGATGCGTTTGGCTTCCTGAGCGAAGAGGCAGAGTCGCTGGAGGGTGGCGGGGTGGTAGTCATTGTGCCAGAATTCCTCGTCGAGGAAGATGTAGTCGTAGTTGGCGGCGATGGGGGCTTTGCTGATGGCGTGGGACAACGGGGAGTGTATGAAAGCGTTCTCGGTGGGTGAGATGTGGGGATCGTTGCCGGGGATTTCCCCGATGCCCTGATTGAAATAGTTGCCGATGGTGATTGCGCGGCGGTTGCGGGGGATTTTGTCGAGTTGAGAGGCGCCGGTGATGTGGGTGACGCCGCGGCGGGTATAGGCGTCGAGGGTGTCCTGGGTTCGGCAGAAACTGAGGAAGAGGGTCTTTCCGTGGGGGAGTTGGAACTCCGGGAAACGTTGGGAGAAATGAGGGAGTCGATCGCCCTTGCGGTAATGGAACCAGGCGGGTGATTCCCTGATTTCGGTGAGTGAGCCTGTGATGGGCGCGTTGTTGGGGGTGTGAGAAGGGGAGGGGTTACCGCCGACCCAGACGATTGCCGCGGAGGCGAGTTTGCCGGCGTTTTCGGCCCAGAAATCGGTGAGGATTCGGGGTTTGTCGATTTCGTAGAGGTGGACGAGGTAGAGGGAGTTGGGTTCGACCTGGAGGTTTTGGATGGGTTTTGGGTCGCGATGGGTACCCTGGAGGTCCCAATTGACGAAGTAGTAGCAGTTTTTGGTTGTCGGCTGGTATTTAGCGACGTTGGTCATGAAGAAGCGATTGCCGACGGCGTTGATGACGAGATCGAGTTTGGTGGCGTCGGTTGAATCGCACCACGAATCGGGGTTCCGGGGGTTTTCGGCGGCGCCGAGCAACTGAGGCATGAGGACGGTGAGAGCGAGGAAGGAGGCAGGAAAGGAGGCGAATCGGAGAGACATTTTGGCAAGCCCTTTCGGTGGAGTATGGGTCGCCAGCGAGGCGACTGAGAGGTAATACTCGCCAAGGGGGCGGGCATTGCGCAGATCGCGGAATTTGCACTGGGTGATGGGTGGGTTGTGGTGGAGAATGTGCTGGACTTGGGGTGGGAGAGATCGCACAATCTGGTTGTTTTGGGGGGCGTGGGGGAGCATGGGAGCGTGCTCATGATGAGGCGTATTCTGTTGATCGTGTTGCTGTTGGCGATGTGCGAAGTTGGGTTGGGGTTGCCGATTTCTGCGGACAAGCCGAACGCGGTGACGTTTGTTCCCACGGAGGGGCGGTTTGTTCGGGTGGTGATTCACGCGAGTCAGGGTGGTCAGCCATGCATTGATGAGCTGGAGGTTTACGCCGCCGGGAGCGAGGAGAATGTTGCGTTGTCGAAGCTGGGTGGCAAGGCGTCGGCCTCATCGTGCCTGCCGGGTCACGCGATTCACCAGATCTGGCACCTGAACGACGGCATGTACGGCAACAGTCATTCGTGGATTGCGGCGGGGGAGACGGAGGAGTGGGCGCAGATTGAGCTTGGGCGTTCGGGATTGATTTCGAAGGTGGTTTTTTCACGTGATCGGGAAGGGCGGTTCAAGGACCGGGTTCCGGTGTCTGTGGAGGTGCAGTTGTCGATGGACGGGCGGTCGTGGCAGACGGTTGCGGAGATTGAGCCTCGTCCTGTGGCGACGATAGTGCGGCCTTTGCCGGTGGGTGGAGCGGTTTCTGAGGAGGAGTTGCTTCGGTATGCGTTCACGTGTGAGGAGCGTTCGTATTCGAATCTGGGTGTGAGCGATGCGATAGCGAGGGTTTTGTCGCAGTACGAATCGTTGTTGGGTCGGCTGCAGGCGAAGGGGATGGACGTTTCGTCGGAGCGAGCCGAGTTGGCAGGCTTGCGTGAGTCGCACGCGGCGCTACGGCGGGTTGTGAACGCGGACCGGGAGGCGGAATGGGGTGTTTTCTGGAGGGCTCGGGTGGGCAAGCGGAGGGCGTTTTTTCGGGATCCGGATCTGGTGGCGGTTGAGAAGTTGGTTTTCGTCAAGCGTCATGCGTATGTTCCGTCGCACAACTATTCGGACCTGTTGGATGCGACAGGCGGTCCTGGGGGGGGTGTTTACGTGATGGAGATTCCGAGGAGGGGAGGTCGTCTGGAGCCTGGCGAGAGGCGGGTGAGTCGGCTGTTTGACGCCGGGGATGGGGTTGCGCGAGACGTGGCGGTTGATTTTGATGTAAGCCGGATTTGTTTTTCGTACCAGAGGACGAAGGGTGACTATTATCACCTGATGACGATGGGCGTGGATGGGGGTGGTGTGCGGCAGCTGACGGAGGGTCCGTACCACGATCTTTATCCGTGCCCGTTGCCGGACGGGGGTTTGGCATTTATGTCAACGCGATGCCGGGTGCGGTTTTTGTGCTGGCGGCCGCAGGCGTATACGTTGTTTCGGATGGACGGGCGAGGGGGCAACATTCGAGCGTTGTCGTATGCGAATCTGAGCGAGTGGGCGCCGTCGGTGATGAGGGATGGTCGGATATTGTGGACGCGGTCGGAGTATCTGGACAAGGGGGCGGACTTTGGGCACACGTTGTGGGCGATTCGTCCGGATGGCACGGCGCCGGAGCTGATTTTTGGGAACAACACGCGGTACTGTTACGTGAATGGGCGGGAGATTCCGGGGACTGGGGAGTTGGCGGCGACGCTGATGTCGCACGGGGGCGACCTGAACGGTCCGATTGGGATCATAGAGGCGGGGAAGGGGCGTTACGATCCGTCGCTGGTGACGAACATCACGCCGGACTGTTTGCCGCGGTATCACATGACGTGGGCGATGCGGGAGTGTTTTCGGGATCCGATTCCGATCAGCCGGGACTGTCTGGTTGTGAGTCACGCACCGGAGGACCGTTTTGGGATCTATGTGATTGATCGGCAGGGGAATCGCGAGGTGGTTTATCTGGACGGGTCGATTGGGAGCATGTGTCCGACGCCGTTGCGTGTGGTGGAGCGTCCTCCGATAGTTGGGGCGACGGAGGGTGTGCCGGAGGATGTTAAAGCGGAGGGCCTGTTTTATGTGGCAGACGTGTATCGAGGGGTTGAGCCGGCGGTGAAGCGTGGATCGGTGAAGTACATACGGGTGTGCCAAGAGGTGGAGTCGAGGCTGAAGCGTCTTGGGAACGGGGAGTATCAGCAGGATCACGAGCCATTCATGGACTATTACGCGACGCCGACGCATGCGGTGTCGGGTCCGCATGGGTGGCCGACGTACGTTGCGAAGGCGGATCTGGGGACGGCGTCTGTGGAATCGGACGGGTCGGCGGCGTTTTTTGCCCCGGCGGGTAAGGTGTTGTATTTCCAGTTGTTGGACGAGGATTACAACGAATTGCAGCGGATGCGGAGCGTGGTGCAGCTACAGCCTGGGGAGCGTCGGGGATGCATCGGTTGTCACGAGGATCGTTCTTTGGCGGGTGTGGCGGCGGGTCGTCCGGAGGCGTTGAAGCGGGCGCCGAGCCGGCTGGAATCGCCTGGGTGGGGTACGGGTCCGTTTTCTTATGAGAAGGTGGTTCAGCCGGTATGGGACGGGAAGTGCATACAGTGTCACGACGGGACAGGGAAGGGGAAGATCAACCTGACGTCGGCGTTGGATGTGGAGAAGGTGCCGGCGTCATACCGGACGCTGATTGAGCAGGGGTGGGTGCATTATTTTGATTGTCGGTGGGGCGTGGAGCATAGCAAGGCGGAACCCGGGACGTTTGGGACGCTGAAGAGCCGGCTGTGGCCGGTGCTGGAGGGTGGCCATTACGAAGTGAAGCTGACGTTGGAGGAGAAACGGCGGATCAAGACGTGGATTGATCTGAATTGTCCGCTTTGGCCGGATTACGTTCTGCGAGCGGATCGGGTTGGTGTCGCGGGCAAGTAAGGCGGTTGGTCGGAGTCAGAGCAGGGGCGTCGTGGAGAACAGTTGGGCGAGGATGCGTGGCGTTTCGGTCTGTTTTGTTGGGGCCTTGGCGGGGAGGACATCGGGGGAAGTTGGGGCCAGTTGTGAGGTTTGTCCGATGAAGGCGGAGTCAATGAGGAAGTAGTCGTCGGCGTTGATGAGGCCGTCGTAGTTGAAGTCGCCGTTGTTGTATCCTTTGGCCTGAGTGATGTAGCCGGAGTCGACGAGGAAGTAGTCGTCGGCGTTGACGAGGCCATCGAGGTTGGCGTCGCCGTTCCAGGTGTACTTGACGAGGATGGAGTTGGCGTCGACGGATTGATCAGCGAACATGGGGAAGATGGGGTCGCCGGTGTCGGGGGAGCGATTGAGGATGACGGCGAGGGTTGTCATGTTGGTTTCGCGGGCCTTGCTGCTGGTGATGCCGGGGCCGTTCCATCCCGCATCGCGAGCGGACCTGACCCAATTGACGACCTGGGTGAGCACGTCGTCGGTCTGGGCGCCATCGGTCTGGAGGATGAGATCGGCGCTGTTGAGGTCGAGAGTGCCGCTGTTGGAGAGGGTGAGCGTGCGCGTATGGAGGAATCCGACGCCGTTTGAGAGTGACAGGCGTGCGGCGTTTGTGATGGAGAGGCTCGCGATGTGTCTGCTGGTGTCGAAGATGGCGGAGGCGGCATCGGCGACGTTGATGGCGTCGTTGCCGTCGCCGCTGATGGTAACGGGGGGTGTGTGGCTGCCGCTTACGGTGACGGAGCCGTCGCCGGCGGCGGTGTCGATGTTGATGCTCGCGACATTCGTGTACTGGACGGGCGTGCCATTGATCGTCATGAAGTTCGGGGAGACGGAGATGGTTTCGGGCTGGCTAGCGCCCAGGACCAGAATCTGACTCTTATTGGAGGGAGAGACTCCGTCATAGTGGAGGCCAGCAGCGGGGAGCATGTTGCCGTTGCCGAAGTGCAATGCGAGGAGGTTGACGTGGGACTGAGCGTCGGCAACGATCCGGATTTGGGGGAGGGTGGCGAACTTCAGGGTGTAGCTGGGTTCTTCGCCGACGTTCACCTGGAGCAACGTCGGATCATTGACATGGCACATGAGACTGACGTAGTTGGCCGGGGCGTGGATGGTGTCGACGGTGAAGTGTGTGCCCGGGGATGCAAGCAGAGGGTTGCCTGCGAGGTCGGTGATGTCGGCCGCGTCCTGCTTCAGGCGTAGTTCGTAGGCGCCGAGCATGGTCGTGAGACTGTCGATGTCGAGGCGGTAGGTTACGGGATCGATTTGGGTGAGCGTGTTTTGTGAAGTGAGGAGAATTGGCTGTCCCTCGCGGAGGAGTTCGAGAGCGGACTTCCCGAAGCCGACGACCGGTTCGCTGAAGACGAATTGGATGGACTCGACGGGGCCATGGTGTGGGTTTGGATCGACGGGTGTGATGGTCATGGTCGGGGCGGTGAGGTCGATGGTCCAGGAGAAGGAGGCTGGGGTTGGATCGACGTTGC
>CAYVKG010000043.1:3291-19639 GCA_964451955.1 uncultured Tepidisphaeraceae bacterium | reverse complement strand
ATTGGAGAGAGTGGGTGGGGTAGCGGTGATGGTGGTGTCGGGGGCGGTGAGGTCGATGGTCCAGGAGAAGGAGGCTGGGGTTGGATCGACGTTGCCGGCGGAGTCGATGGCGCGGACGAGGAAGGTATGGGGTCCTTCGTTGAGAGCGGAGTAGTTTTTGGGGCTGGAGGAAGCGATCCAGTCGCCGCCGTCGAGTTGGACCTGGAACGAGGCGGATTCGGAGGCGGTGAAGGAGAAGGATGCGGAGGAGCTATTGGAGAGAGTGGGTGGGGTAGCGGTGATGGTGGTGTCGGGGGCGGTGAGGTCGTAGGAGACTTGACGGTCGGTGCTGGTGGAGGCGGTGTTGGGATTTCCGGCGGCGTCGTGGGCGACTGCGGCAGGGATGGAGGCGAGTATGAGGCCGGAGCCGGTCATTCCGGAGACGGTGACGGTGTAGGTTGTGCCGGCGCCGGTGACGGTGGCAACGAGAGTGCCCGGGGCGGTGCTGCCAGCGAGGCTGACATCGCCGGTGGCGAAATCCGTGACGGGCTCGCTGAAGACGACGGTGAAGTTGATGGGGGAGCCGTTGGTTGGGTCGGGCTGGGAGGGAGCCTGGTTGATGGTGACGGTGGGGGGGATCAGATCGACGCCGACGGTGAATGATTCCTCGGCCTTACCGGAGAGATGTTTGGTACCGGTTGCGGCATCGTAGATTCCCGAGCCGTCGGGATCGAGGGAGAGCTCGTAGACCCCGTTGGGGGTTGTGAGAGAGGTCAGGCCAGCCAGGACCCAGGTTGAACCGCCATCGGTGGTGGTGAGGGTCTGGCTGACGGTGAGGAGGAGATCGTTGCCGTCGCGTTTGAGTGTGAGGTCGCCCAGATCAAGGCCTGTTACCGGTTTGCTGAAGGTGAAGGTGACTGTGCTGACAGGCGTGGCGCGCGGGTCGGGCGTGACGGGTGTAATTGAAACGGTTGGCACGTCGGGATCGACGACAAAGCCTTCATTGTCTCCTGCCGCCAGGGGATTGGAGTCCGCATCGACGATTTCTGATCCTGCCGCGGTCAATTTGAGGACGTAATGTCCCGGGGTTGAGGTGATTCCTCCCAAGCCGGTGAGGAACCAGGTGATGGAATCGGTGGTTGAGAGTGTTTGTGCTGGGGAGAGGAGGTTAGTTGGGTCGTCGTCTCGGGTGAGAAGGAGGTCGGCGAGTTCGAAGCCGGTGACGGGCTCGGAGAAGACGATGGTCATGGAATCGACGCCGGTGGGTCTTGTTGCGGGTTGGACGTGGGTGATATTGACGGTTGGGGTGCCGGGGGTCTGATCGGGATCGGGTGTTCCTGGCGATCCGCCGTTGAAGGTGCTGGGTCGCCAGCCGGCGGACCTGCTCCAGTCTCCGAGGTTGCCGTGGGGATTGTTGGCGACGAGTGATCGGCCGAGGCCGTCGGTGCTCCAGTGCCAGTTGGGATCGTAGCTGAAATCCTGGATTGCTTCGCCATAGGCGTCGAGGAGCTGTATGCGGTCGCCTGAGTTGTTCAAGCTATTTTTGGCGGCTTGCCAGTATTCGCCGGCGATGTTGACGGTTCCGACGCCGTAGCGTGACTCGAAAGCGGCGCGGTTTTTGACGACGACGATGTATTGATGAGCGGGGAGGTCAATGTTACCGAAGGTGAAGTCAATACCCGCGGTGAACTTGACTCCGTTGAGGTTGAGCGTGGTGTCTGAGATGTTGTGGAGTTCGATGAACTCAAAGTCCTGCTTGTCGGGGAAAGCCGCGGAGGGATCTGGGGCGGGGTTGTACATGACTTCGGTGATGCGGAGCGCATTCTGGGCGGCGCTGGGGGTAGCGGAATAGGAGAACCAAGTGACTGGGGTATGGGAGTTGTCGAGGAGTCGGATGGTTTCGCCGCGGGAGGACATGCGACCGTTGTAGCCGCCGATCACCAGCAATCCCTGTCCGCCGGTGGGCCCGGTGGCGCGATGGCGGAAGGCATAGGGGTCTGGGGAGATGTAGATGGAGCCGTTTGCCGGAATGACGGTTCCCTTGGGGATGTTGAAAGTGATGCCCCCGTCGAGATGCCAATCGGAGATATCGACGGCATAGCTGTTGGGGTTCAGCAACTGGATGTACTCTTCGTCCTGGTTTTTGGAGACGGGGTTGTAGTCGTAGGCTCCGAAGTTGATGGTGGGGTGGGCAGGCTGAGACGCCGGGATGCCGGCATAGTACTGATAGGAGGGGTTGGCCTGAGTGACGAAGAGGTATGTTCGGCGGACCTGGAGGTACTTGTTTTGGAGGTCGTCGAAGGCCTTTCGGAGGTTGGCTTCACCGGAGGCGTAGTTACCGCCCCCGACCTGAGTGACGAAATCGGGGTCCCCGAGCAACTGATTGAGCAGGACGGTCATCTGGGATTCGTAGTAACCGTTGGGGGAATAGACGGCGCCGAGGAGGGTATCCATGAGGGTTCGCAATCGCCTGAGGTACATTTGTTTGATGACGGGGGTGTCGAGGGCGGCGTCAATAAGCCAGTTCCAGGCGTTTGAACCGTCGATCTTGGGATGTTCGGAGTCTCCGAAGAAGGGGTGGATTTGGGGGTCGGTGGCGTTGTAGTCGGCGAAGCCGTAGTTTTTTCCGAAGGTCAGGTGGTGGTCCCAGGGCAGGAAGTACCACTCGTTGGTGCCGTTGGGATTGTCTGTTTCGCGGGTGTCGCGGTACATGTACCAGTTTTTCTGGACGCAATCCATTTCCTCGATGAGGACGGTTGCGGCCTGGTAATTGAGGAAGGCGGGGATGTTGAAGTTGTCGAGGAGGTAGTTTTGCCTGGCGGTGAGGTCTGCCTGGTGAATGGCGGTGCAGAACGCCTGGAGGTCGGAGTAGTCGGTGTTGTCGGGGTTTTTCTTTTCGAAGACGCCGGCATTGAGGAAGCTGTTGTTTCCGCCGTAGTCGGCGTTGGGCGTCTTATAGAGGGCTCCATCGTCGTAAAGGTTGTTGCGATCCCAATAGCCCGCCGAGGGTTCTTCGATGAAAATGCGAGCACTGAGGTAGCTGCCGTTTTGCTGGACTCGCATCATGAAGGAGACGGAGGAAGGCGACCCGGCATCGCGGTAGGTATTGAAAGAGAGGATTGGGCGTACCCAGGCATCGTCAACGGCATAGCTCCAGGTATTGGCGCCTTTTTTGTTGAGGTCGATTTCCGAAACGCGTTCCTCGTCGGGGTCCCAGCGGAAGTAATATCCGCGGTTGAACTGGATTTTGGTTCCGCCGGTGGAAGAACCGCCTCGGGAGCGGAAGAAGACGTTGTCGTAGAATTCGCCGTTGTACCAGAGTGAGCCTCGGGTACCGGACCTGGTGTCGGCGGCGCTGGGGTTGTTGAGGAACCAGTAGATGATGGGCATGGTGGTGGTGATTCCGGCCGCGGGGATCATGTATCCTTCGTAGAGTGGCCATTTGCGAGTGCTGGAGGGGTCGGGATCGGTGGCAGGGATGATGGGCCAGCGTGAGGTGCGGTTGGAGGAGTCGGTGGCGGTGACGTAGTAGCGGACCAGTTGTCCCGGGCCGGATGCTGACGCGGGGATTGTCGCACCGTAGACTCCATCGCCGGGCGCGCCGTCGCCATGGGCCCCATCGTCGAACATGGGCACACTGAGTTCGGTCTCCCCTGCGACTGCGAAGACGCGATAGTAGAGGGTGACGGTGCTGACGGACGAGAGCCCTTTGCGGACGGTTGCGGTAATGACGACGTTGTCCGCGTCTGTTGGGAGTGTGGGGTTGCGTGAGATGTTTTCGAGGATGGGGCCGAGGTCGGCGGTGCCGGATCCGTTTGCCTTTCTGGGGGTTGGGGCATTGAAGTATCGTCCGTCGGGGGAGAAGGTCGGGAGGGTGCTGCCGGTGATGGTTGGGAGCATGAAGACGTCGGGGTTGTCGAGGGAGGCGTTGAGGAGGTGGACGGCCAGGATGTTGGTCCCGGTGACGAGATAGGGTATTCCGGAGGCGATATTGAAGGTTTCGGGGACGAGGGCTTCGCTGTCCAAGGTTTCGTCGGATGCAACGGAGTTCCATGCGAGGGTGGCGGGCGCGCTGTCGCTGCGTGCGACCTCGTGGCCGTTGATGTAGGCGACGAAGCCGTCGTCGTATTGCATATGGAGGAGCAGTTGCTGGACGCCGACGGCGTCGGTGACGGTGAATGGGACGCGGACATAGGCGGAGCTGTTGACGTTGTACATTGCGGACCGGATGTCGGTTCCGATGTAGTCGGTGATTCCGACGAGGGCGAGTCCGCCGTTAGCGGTGTCTCCGACGAGGCGGAAGGAGCTATCGAAGGAGGTTTTTGCTCCGGTTGCGGCGAAGAGCTCGACGCAGGCGTCGCCGCCGCCCTGATAGAAGGTGAGGGTGATGCGGTGCTCGCCGGCGGAGAGTGTTGCGACGCCGAGGGAATCGGCGGCGGATCGGCCGCCGGTGTAGGCCATGCTGTCGCCGCTTGCGGTGGTGCCTGACCCGTAGGCGTTGGTGAATGAAGCGCCGTCAATCTGGAGGCGGAAGCCATCATCGCTGTAGACGCCGAAGGTATAGGTTCCGGTGGAGGGGATGCGGAGTGTGGCGGTGGCTTGGACGGCGAAATTGGAGGTTTGTCCGGTGGTGGCGACGTTGGGGAAGGCGAGTGTGCCGGTGAAATGTCCGTCGGAAGAGGTTGGCAGGCGATAGTCGATAGTTGGGGCGATGGAAGTGAATCGCTGTCCGGTGCCGCTGGCGAGGAGGCTTTCGGCGGCGGCGAGATCGCCGAGGGTGGTGGTGGAGTAGGCCTCCAGGACGGAGAAGCGGTAGGGCAGGGGCTGGGTGCCGGGGTCGGCGGGTTTCTGGGGCAGGTTCAGGTCGTATTCGATGATGTACGGGTAGTAGGAGATGTTGGTCTGGTCATTCCAGGTGCCATCGGCCTTGGCCATACGGACGTAATCGGCGGAGGTGCTGCTGGCGTTTGGTTGACCGGTTTGCCAGGTGTTCAGATGGTAGGTGAACGGTTCGCCTGTAACCCAGACGAACCCTGCGCCGCGCTGAGTGGATGTGGGGACCTGACCCTCGGTTGGGGCGGGAAAGGCGCTGGTGTTGTTGTACTCGGTTCCGCCATAGGTCGCGCTGTCGGTGAGTCCGATCCAACTATCGGCGGTCATGATGGACTGGACGAAGGATCGCTCGGCTGCGCTGGAGAGGGTGACGAGGTGTCCGGTCTTTCCGCCCTGGGTTTTGGCGATTGCGGCGGCGTAGGCGTTTGTCCAAGACGTCGCGGCGGAGACGACCTCATAGAGATTCCAGGTGTTGCCTGCGCCATACTGTCCGTAGAAGAGGGTTCCGGTGGGTGTGGTGGATACGCTGGTGGCGTCGAAGCCGACGCCGGTGGTTCCATGCTGCCAGGCGGCGTCATCGTAGTCGAGGGAGGTCCAATTGCCGGAGAAACCAGCGGTGGGGACGATCGCGGAAGCGGAGGCGCCTGGTGAGAGCAGATTCCAGGCGGTTGTTTGGGTGGTGAGGCCATAGGAGATGTCCGCGACTTGTTTTGGGTAGGGGTCGTACTGGGAGACGACGGTCGATGCGTCGGGTTTGACGAGGCCGAGGAAACCACCGTCGGCGTCGAGCTGGAAACTGGTGTGCAGTTCCTGTCCGACGACGCGTTGGTCTCGCCCGGAGGCGAAGACCAGGAGATGGGCGTTGGGGTCAATGGTTACGGAGGGGAATCGCCATTTTGTGAGGTTGGATTTCTGATCTGTGAGGTACCACCCTTGCAGATTGAGGGGCGAGTTGTCGGGGTTGTAGATTTCGATCCAGTCGGAATAGTCGCCAAAGCGGTCCTTGAGGGTGCGTTTGTTGCTGGCCATGAACTCGGTGATGACGGGGTCGGCTGCGAGCAAGAGGCGAGGTTCCATGGGCTCCACGGAGAGGGGTATTGCTCGGCTGGCCTTATTTAAGGTCTTTTTTTCAATGGATTTAGGGGATGGTAAAATGGTCGGATGGGGATTTGACCGGTTGCAGAGGCCTCGCAGCATAAGCCCTCCGAAGTTGGGCCGATCGCCTTAAGTGACAGTGATTTGGCCGGATTGGCCGCTCCATGGTGTCAATCTTGGCTGTCGACGGCTACAAGCGTCAGTCCGATAGAGCCCAGAGATCTGGGCTGCCTTCCATCGGGAGTATACCTCCAAATCCAATACAGTCAATATCTTGCGGTATTTATGGGCTGTTGGTATTTGGGGCAGATGTGGTCAACTCTGGACTTGGGTGGCAGTATAAACGAACGAACCGCAAATCTCGATTAGCTGGATTGTTGGATATGGCAAGATACGGTTTGATCTTCGTGTTGATATTTTCGGTTTCTGCGCAGGGAGGGCGAGCGGAGCGGGCGGAGGAGTCGAATGAGGTATTTCAGAGCGAGCGAATGCTGACGATCCGGATAAGCATGACGGCGGATCGGTGGCAGATGATGCAGCCGGTGCAGGCGTCGCGATTGGCGGTGGCGATGGCTGTTCGGCAGCATCCGACGACGCAGGAGGCGCTCGCGTTAGCCAGATTGCCCAGGTCGGATAGTCTGACGGAGAAGACGCCGATGGACGGCGAGCGGCGGCCGCCGGGTCTGGTGGGCAACGAATATGCGTACGTGCGAGCGTTGGCGACGATTGACGACGAGAGTTACGCGGACGTTGGGGTGCGGTTCAAAGGGCAGTGGTCGTATACGTTAGCCGGGGCGTCGCCACGGCGTCCGCTGAAGATTGACTTCAACCGGTTTGTGCGTGGGGGGCATTTTCACGGGATCAAGTCGCTGAGCCTGAATACGAACGCGTTGGATCCGTCGCAGCTGCGTGAATCGCTCGGTTATGGGTTTTTCCGGGAGGCTGGGGTTTGTGCTCCGCGGACGTGCTTTGCGTTGGTGTATCTGACGGTGGAGGGGGTGTACAAGAACGAGTTGCTGGGGCTGTACACGGTGGTTGAGGAGGTGAACGAGGATTTTCTATACCGCCACTTTGGGACGACGAAGGGCCTGCTGATCCGTCCGGAGCGGACGCGGAATCTGGCGTATTTCGGCAATCGCTGGGAGGACTACAGTAGGTACAACATTCAGACTGAGCCGACGGCGTTTACGGCAGGTCGATTCATGGACTTTACGCGTTCGATTCATGTCTCATCGGACGAGTACTTTTGCAGCGAGATTGCCTCGGCGCTGGATGCCGATCGGTTTCTTCGGTTTCTTGCGGCGAATGTTCTGATGGTGAATCTGGACGGGGTGCTTGTGAACGGTCACAATTTTTACGTGCACGTGCATCCGAAGACGGGTCGGCTGACGTTTATACCATGGGATTTGCACCTTGGTTTTGGGTGGCAAGGGCGTTCGCTGGAGGACTGGGTGAGCCTGACGATCGAGCGACCGTACCGTAGCGGGAATCGGCTGGTGGAGCGGGTGCTATCGGTGGGGTGGATGCGGGAGACGTATGAGCACTATCTTCGGGAGTTTGCGACGACGTGTTTTTCGCCGGAGCGGATGCATGGGCGGATTGAGCGGCTGGAGCAGGTTGTGCGGAAGGCGGAGGAGATTGCGCGTGGAGAGGGGAGGTCGTTGCCGGTGTCGATGCCGGCGAGCGTATCGCAGCCTCGTGCTGATTTGAAGCCGTTTGTGACGGGTCGTGTGCAGCACGTTCTGGATCAACTGGCGGGGCGGGTGACGGGGGAACCGGTTGGGGGCCGGCCGCAGAAGCCGGCACCACCGGCACCTGTGAGAGCGAAGCGGGAGGTGGGGGCGCCGCGGGCGAGCGACAGGCCGCTGGCGAACGTTCCGCAACGGGCAAGCGAGGCGAAGCCGCAGGCCGCGGCCAGTACTCGGCCCGCGGCGACGGCCACGCCGGTGCCCGGGCCTGCCACGGCGCCGGGCGCGGCGCGGCCGGCGTCGCAGGCTGTCGCGACGACGCGGCCTGTGGCGACTGCGGTTCGAGCACCGAAGGCGGCAGTGCCGGCGCCCCGGAAGGCGGAAGCCAAGCCGGCTCCGCCGCCGCTGAACGCGTACGCCAACTTCGTTCTGACGAACATTGACGCAAATCGTGACGGTCAGATTACGCGGGAGGAGTTATGCGACGCGGCCAAGCACTTGTTCATTGCGCATGCATGGGTGAGTGGGGGCGACATGGACGAGGTTTCGCTGGCGGCGACGCTGGACTACATTGGACGGCTTCTGGATCCTTTTCCGGCATCGAATGATGATAGGTTGGCGGCACCTGATCTGCTGCGGGCTCGTCCGGCGCTGACATGGGCTGGAGCGATCATGCGGCAGGCGATTTCCGGGGCGAATCAGCGAGCGACGCTTGATGATCTTGTGGCGGCCGCCGAGCGCCAGTTTGATGCAGCGGACGCGAACGGCAACAAGTTTCTGGATCTGCGAGAACTGAGCGCGCGTATGGATCAGATTATGGCGGAGTCACAGTCGGGGAAGTAGCGGTGAGCGAGGTAGGGTGGTTTCCGCGCGGGCGTGGCGGGCCCATTTCGGGGGATTCACATTCCGCGACGAAGGCATCTTGGTGTTTGGATTGGTCTGTTGATCGGCCAGCGGTGGGTGTAACGGTGGGGGCTCTGTGGCATCTGGTTTCCAGTTGAAACGGAGGGGTGGCGAGCGGCGACTAATCCTCGACGACGATGCGAAAACCGACGTTGTAGACTTTTTGCCAGGGAGGGTAGGCCTGGCGGAAGGCCGATCGGGCATGTTTGGGTCGATCGTACCAGGATCCGCCTCGGACGGTTTTTTTCACCGTAGGTCCGTCATTGTGGGTGTCGCGTGAGGGTTCATAGGGATAGGCTTGGTAGGTGGATCGAGTCCATTCGGCGGCATTTCCGTGCATGTCCCTGAGGCCCCAGGGATTTACGGCATATTTGCCGATGGTTGCCAGATGCAGTACTCCGTCGTCGAACCGGTCATCCTTGGGCACGAAATCCCAGAAGCTGTCCGGATTGGCGATGGGCTGTGGATCAACGCCCGAGACGGCCAGTTTTTTGAGGGAGCGATCGCCGAGGTTGGCGAAGGCTGAGAAATCGGAGTTGAGGTCGCCGAACCAGAAGGGGGTGCTTGTTCCTGCGCGGCAGGCCCATTCCCATTGTGCCTCGGTGGGCAGGGAGACATTTTTGCCGGTTTTTTCTGAGAGCCATTTGCAGAATGCCATTGCCTCGTGCCAGGAGACGCGGATGGCGGGGAATTTGGGGTTGTCCATGAGGTATCCGGGCTTGACCTGGTCTTTGTAGTGCATGTCGTAATAGCCGTTGCGATGGAGGGGGTCGTATTGTTGGTATTGTTCGAGGGAGATTTCGGTGGAGGCGATCCAGAAGGGTTTGTGGATGCGGACGGCGGCTGTCGGATACTCGTCGGGGTAACCGTTCGGGTCACCCATTTGAAACTGTCCGGCGGGGATACGTCGGAGGTCGATGGAGAGGTCTTTGCCGAGGTCCAGTTGGAGGGTTGATTGAGCGGGCTCGCCCTGCATTTGTCGAGCCTTTTCGGGGGAGAAGGGCCACCCGTCAACGGAGACGGCGGAGGGCTTGGGCGGCATGGGGGGCGGAGCAATGAATTTTTCGGTTTTCTTGTAGGGGGTGTGAACCGTTTCAATGTCCTCGTCGACGCCTGCAAAGAGTTTTCTTGTTTGGTAGCGTCGCTGTTTGAAGTCGGACGGGATGCCTCCCACCTCGCGCCAAGTTCCATGAGCGGGGACATTCAGATCGATCCAGGTGATGAGGCGGTCCCAGGCTTCCTTGTCCAATTGGACGTTGTAGTGGCCCTTGTTGAGGATCTGGACGAGGTCACTGGTGTCGGCGTGGAACTCCATGGGTGTGAGGAGGTGGTAATTGCCCTCGGGTCCGTTTCGCCTGACGAAGGGGTGCAAGGCGATGTAGGACTTAGGAAAAGCGGCGCCCATGGAAGTGCGTGTGATGGTGGTATCGGCGAGGTTGGGGGGCGCGTTTTGTCCGTTATGGCATCCCACGCAGTATTTGTCGAGAGTGGGCTGGACCTCGCGGAGGAAACTGAAGCCTCGCTTAGGCCCGTACCAGTCTTGGGGCTGGGCCGGGGGTTGTTGCATGGCTTTGGTTGGTTTGACGGGGACGGAGTTGTTCTGGACGTCATGGCATCCGCCGCAGGCGACGTGTTCGCCGGGCATACCAACGAACCAGCTTCGTTTCTGCTGGATTGCCTTGCCCTCGGCATCGAGGGGTTGGAGAGAGACGGGGGTGTTGGCGGGGATCTCAAAGAGGGCCGATCCATCGGGATGGACGGGGACGGTTCCGATCAATCGCCGAACATCCCAGGGTCCTTCGATACCGACGGCGTAGTGTCCGCCCATGTTGCGGTAGGAATATTCATACTGGAAGATTCGGAGGGACTTGACGGTTCCGCGCGGCACCCCGGGCAAGCCCTGTCCGGTGTAGATATCCTGAATGGATACGATGGCGGTCTTGCGGTCCAGTTTGACCTTGTCGGGAATGACGGGGGGCATGTGAGTTTGCCGCAGCGGCGTCGGTTCGAGGAGGGCGTAGCCGGGTTCTTCCTTAATGAGCACGAGATTGTCGAAGACATCGACGAGATAGATGCCCCAGTTTGCCTGGGGAGTGGGCTTGCACGAAACGAGGAAGTAGGCGTCGCTCAAGGGTGTTGGATGGAGGAATTTCGGCCAGGAGCCGTCCACAAGCGAGTCCACGATCTTGTCTTCGACGACCTTGCCGCGACCGGGGATGCGTTGGACGGCGCCGTTGTGTTCCTTTCGTCCGCGGGTCTGGTCAAAAAGGACCAGTTCGCCCATTCGCGGGACGCCGTGGTGTCCGGAGACGATGCCGACGAACTTGGTGGTGCTGTTGGGGACGGGCTTGGCGTAGAAGACGCTGTTGGGCCAGTAGCTATTGCTGCCGTAGTACTCGATTTGACCTGTGCCATCGGGGTTCATGCTCATGAGGACGCGGCTGAAGTAGTGAGCGGAGTCCGTGTACTCCCAGCGGAGGTACATGACGCGTCCATCATGGAGGAGGGTGGGGTACCAATCGTTATCCTGTTCGAAGGACAGTTGTCGAGTGTTTTTGCGGTCGGCGCTGAGGAGATAGAGGTTGGCGACATGATCGGCGCCGCCGACGCAGGGAACGCCGAGGAATGTGGCGGTTGAGCAGAAGATGATGCGTCCATCGGGGAGGTAGATGCCGTTGTAGTTGTCGATGTCGGGGTATTCGCCGCTGGTGACTTGGCGGACGTTGGATCCATCGGCGAGCATTTCGAAGACCTGCCAGCGGCCGTGATCGCCGATGGAGGAGAAGAGCAGTTTCTGACCGTCGAAATGGAGGCAGAGATCGCCGACGAACACTGGGCGGGCGGGTTTGTAGACGCGTTTCAGTGGCGCCCTAGATTTGAGGTCAAACTGAGCGACCTCATTTTCCATATGGGGGTCGATGCTGGAGTTTCCCTGCCAGTTTTGGGGGAGGCCAAGCCGTTTTGCCTCGCGTCTGACGACGAGGAGGTTCTGGAAATTGAGGAGCGGGTTATCGAGCACGAGTGCTTGCCACTTGAGGTTTTCGTAGGCGTGAAGGAAGCGGGTGACGGTCTGGTCATCGTTTGCGGCGGCGGCGTTGGGGATGTTCTCCGCCTGCTTTCGCAGGTCACTGAGCAATCGCAAATGCGCCGGCCCGTTGCGATATTGGTCGGGGTATCGCGATGCAAGCTCGAGGATGGACTTTTCCAGGGAGGCGAAATTCAGGGTCTTTAGGGAGGCAGTTGCTTCTGCGATGGTTTCGACGCGGTGAGCGAGTGAGTCGAACAAGGTCAACCAGGCCGGGTCTGTTGGGGCTGCCTGGCTGCGCACGAGTGCGGCAAGTTGTGCGGTTTGTGCGGATGGGTTGTTGAGTTGTGTGAGCAGACGTTCGATTGCGGCGCGTTCGAGTGCCGTGTTGGCGTCGGCCGTGATCCATGAGTTGGCATTGAGGAAGTACCGGGAAAATCGCCGGGTTTCGTCGGGGAAAGCGTCAGTCAAGTCATTGAGGGAGGCTGGTTTTGCGTGTCCGAGGCTGTAATAGAAGCCGCAGCCGCCGGAGATGTTGTAGATTCTGATGAGCAGATCGTTGTTGCCGGGTATGAGATCGAGGGTGAGGAGGTCTTGTCCTGCATTCACGACTCGGGGCACGTTGTTGGCATGGATTTTTTTGCCGTTGAGCCAGACGGTTATGCCGTCGTCGCTACCGACGGATGCGGTGAGCCGCATGGCGGTGGGGCTTTGGATGGTGCGGAAGAGGTAAGTGGCCGCGTTGTCGGGCGAGGAGATGGGATTGGGGTGAGCATCCTGCCAATCGGGTTTTGGGGTCCAAAGGGGCTTGCCATCCGGGCCCTTGGCATTGAGGTTAATTTCCTTTTCGGGAAAGCAGGGGGTATCGAAGGTCTTGGCGGCGATGGGTCTGGTTACATACCAGGTGGTCTGCTGGGGGAGGTTGGCGCGGTCGCGAGCGATGATTTGCCGCTGCTGGACCATAGCGGACGCCCATTTGGCAGCCTTGGACTGCTCGGCGGAACGGCCTGTTGACGCCACCCAGCTGGCCACGACGACCGCGAGAGTCAATGTGCGAGCGAGATGCATAGGCCGAACTTTCTCCTGATAGTGTTGTCGCGTATCTCATGACCGATGCGCGAGTTTGTCGAGGAAAAGTCAATTTGGACAGCGTGTCCAGTGGTCATACGCCTGCGGCCGCAAATTGTTGTCCTTGAGAGTTGCTGGTAGGTGGTGGAGGTTTTGGTTAGAATTTTGGATGCAGTGGGGAGTACACGTCACTTACTCGGAGGATGATTGTCATGAACGGACCCAAGACCGGCTCGTCATTCACTCGTCGGCAGTTTCTGCGTTCATCGTCTGTGATTGCGGGCATCGCGGCCGTATCGCAGGTTCCGTTTGTGCATGTTGGTTATGGTGCGGCGTCGGAGATGCAGGTGAACATCGGGCTGATCGGATGTGGAGGTCGGGGCACGGGCGCCGTGTTGAACGCGATGGGGGCGGCGACGCGGGTGATCTACCCTTCGGCGGGGTATCACACGGAGGATGCCGCTGCGAATGCGAAAGCCGCCCGATCGAACATCAAGGTTGTGGCGTTGGCGGATCTGTTTTCGGATCGGCTGGAGGCGTGCAAGGCGCAGTTGGAGAAGGTAGGCGCGAATGTTCCGAAGGATCGGTGTTTCGTGGGTTTTGACGGGTACAAGGAGTTGCTGGCAGTGGCGGAGGTGAATTACGTGATTCTGGCGACGCCTCCGCACTTTCGACCGGCTCAGTTGATGGCGGCGATTCAGGCCGGCAAGCACGTATTCATGGAGAAACCGGTTGCGGTGGACGTGCCTGGGGTGAAGACGGTAATAGCCGCTGGGGAACTGGCGGCGCAGAAGAAGCTGGGGATAGCGGCTGGAACGCAGCGTCGGCATCAGGGGAACTACATTGAGACGATCAAGCGTATTCGGGAGGGGGCGATCGGTGAGATAATATACGGTCGGTGCTACTGGAACGGTGGCGAGATCTGGGTGGTTCAGCGGCAGCCCGGCTGGTCGGATCTGGAGTGGCAGATTCGCAACTGGAACTACTTTACGTGGTTAGCGGGCGACCACTATGTTGAGCAACACGTGCACAATCTGGACGTGATGAATTGGGTGATCGGGGCGCACCCGATTCGCGCGTTCGCGGCCGTTGGCGGTCGGCAGGTGCGGACGGCACCGGTCAACGGGCACGTATATGACCATTTTGCGGTGGAGTACGAGTATCCGAACGGGGTACGGATGTTCAGCCAGGCTCGCCAGATCGATCATACGGATCACAACGTTGGCGAGGCGGTGGTGGGATCAGCCGGCAGCAGCAATTGCCAGGATTTCATTAAGCCGAAGCAGGGGACCACTTGGCGATATGAGGGGGAATTCGCCAATCCGTACGAACAGGAGCATCAGAACCTGATTGCCTCGATCAATGCGGGGCAGCCGATCAACGAGGCGCGCAGCATTGCGGAGAGCACGATGACGGGGATTCTGGGCCGGGAGGCGGCGTATTCGGGGAAAGTGATCAGTTGGGATGAAGCGATGAAGTCGACGACTCGGCTGGGTCCGGAGAAATACGAGTTTGGCCCGTATCCTGTTCCGCCGGTTGCGATGCCCGGGAAATACAAGCCGCTGTGACGGTTGATGGGGCGGATCCTAGGCTGCGGAGGCTCCGGCTTCGGGGGTGGTGGTCTGGGCTGCGCCGTCGGTGCGCAGCTTTGCGCGGTCGACAAAGAACTGAAACTCCGGGGTGGGCGACGGATTGTCGGCGGCGGTAGTGCTGTCCGCCTGGGCGATGGTGCGTTGCAGGACGCGGCGGGTGCGTTGGACGAGTTCATCGACGCGTTGGGAGAGGCGTCGTTCGAGGAAGGAGGTCATGGTGTTGGCTTCGTGCTCGAGAGCGGCGCTTTTGGCGGCCAATTCGGCCTCGACGGAGCGCCAGACGGCGGCTGCGCGGGGTCGGAGGTCGTCCAAGCGAGCGGCGAGTTGTGCTTCGCGCATCTCCAGGGTTGATTCGAGTTCGGCAGCGGCGTGTGTGAGGCGTTCGGCGAGGAGTTTTTCGGCTGCTTCGAGTTCGCGATTGAAGATGGGCCTGAGGCTTCGCACTCGCCGGACGAGTTCTTCCTCGACCTGTTCCGCCATTGACTGCCCTGCGTGGCGGATTTCCTCGGCGCGTTTTTGGGATTCGGCCTTGAGGAGGTCCAGCTCTTGTGCAAGCTCCGCCTGGAGGGAGGCCCTGAGGTCATGGGCGGCCGTTGCGGATTGTTTCTGAAACTCCAGTGCGGCTCGTTGCAGATCAGATCGAAGGGATGCGAAGAGGGTTTCGATATCGGCACGCAGGGCCCGCGTCTTGCCTTGAGCCGACGCTTTGGCGCCCTGCATGGCTTCACGGAGGAGGCGTTCGATCATGGCCGCCATGTCATTGGTGGATACCTGGAAGGCCTCGAGTTTCTGCTGCATCAGGTCGCAGAGCGATTTGGCCCGCCGTTCATGTTCGGCCATTTGCTTGTGGATACGTTCCTGCCAGGCGTGCTCTGTGGCGACGGTCTCGGCGCGGGTTTCGGCGGCGGCGCGTTCCATGATCTGGCGGGTCTGTTGTTCGAGCCATTTTTCGAGATCGCTGGTCTTGTTTTCGATCGCCTCGGTTTGTTTGTTGACCCGTTGTGTGGCGGATTCGACGGTCTGCCTGACGCCCGCTTCGAGGGATTTCATTTGATCGGCAATGCGTTGGGGGAGCACTTGGGCAATGGTATGAGCTTCGGTCTTGGCTTCATGGACTGCGCGCCAGATTGCCTGTTCGGCGGGTCCCAAGGCCTCCAAGGCCTGTTGTTCCATTCTTGCCAGGGCGGCGGTTATGCTTTGCTCTGTCTGGCGGAGCTGTTCAGCTCCGGAACGGACTTTTTCGACGATGCGTTCGTGCATGGATTGTGCGGAGCTGAGGACGTCATTTGCGGCGGCGTTTGCGGCCGTCGTGAACTCGGTGAGGCGGCTGAGGATGGGCGCCGAGGCGGCGGTCTGGGTCCGCAGCGCGTCGAGGAGCGCCTTGAGCCCGTCTTCGGCTCTTGCGAGGTATTCCAGTCGCTTTGCGAGTTTTGCCTCGGCAGCGGTGGCTTCTTCGATGCGTTGCGCCAGCCACTTGTCCAGGGCGATCAATCGACCGGAGACTTCCGCTGATGCTTTTTGATCCGGGTTTGAGTCAGACGATGACATGAGGCGTCCTATAAAGAGGCGTCTCTTGTTCATCGTCATTTTCGTGTTGTTTGGTTCAACGAATTGTGAACGCCGGTTTCCTGCGGATGGGGTGAGGCGAACCCCGGAGAGGGGCGAGAGACTTGGTTGCTACGGCGGTTGGCGAAGGGTCGGTCGGCGTCCATGGCACGTTAAGTGGTGGGGTGGCTCGGATTTTCCGGGGTTCTTTTGCCTTCTTTGCGCTGTTGTGATCTTGAATATGGCGGTGTTTTCGAGGAAACTTGCGTTGCCGGGTGGTGATTGCCCTGGCCTGTAGGGTCCGCACTGAGGACCGTTGTCATTCGTACTTCGCAATACAAGGAAACTGCCATGCCCAACTACGAACCCGATCCCAAGATGAAATTCACGTTTGGTCTGTGGACCGTTGGCAACCCTGGCGCCGATCCGTTTGGAGGCGTTGTTCGCGAGCGTATTTCGCCGGTTCAGATTGCGAACCTGTTGGGTGAGGTTGGCGCTTACGGCGTGAATTTTCATGACAACGATCTGGTGCCGATTGACGCCACGCCCGCGCAGCGTGATCAGATTGTGAGGGATTTCAAGAAGGCGCTGAAGGACAACCACCTGGTGGTGCCGATGGC
>CAYVKG010000043.1:0-3279 GCA_964451955.1 uncultured Tepidisphaeraceae bacterium | reverse complement strand
ATCTGTTTTCTGACGCAGTTTTCAAGGATGGAGCGTTCACGTCGAACAATGCAAAGGTTCGCGCCTACGCTCTTCAGAAGACGATGCGTGCGATGGACCTTGGGGCGGAGTTTGGGGCGAAGATTTACGTATTTTGGGGCGGGCGTGAGGGCGTGGAATCGGACGCGACGAAGAACCCAGTGGAAGCGATCAAGCGATTCCGCGAGGCGATCAATTTTCTGTGCGAATACAATATTGACAAGAAATACGGGTACAAGTTTGCGTTTGAGGCAAAGCCGAACGAGCCGCGAGGGCACATCTATTTTGCCGTGACGGGGTCTTATCTGGCGTTCATTCCGACGCTGGATCATCCTGAGATGTGTGGTGTGAATCCGGAGGTTGCGCACGAGCACATGGCGGGCCTGAACTTTGTTCACCAGGTGGCGGCGGCGCTGGAGGCAAAGAAGCTGTTCCATATTGACTTGAACGACCAGGAGTTTGGCCGATACGACCAGGATTTCCGCTTCGGGTCAGCGAATTTGAAGCATGCGTTCTTCCTTGTGAAACTGCTTGAGGACCACGGGTACGCGGGCCCGCGTCATTTTGACGCGCACGCGTATCGGCAGTCCGGATACGAGGACGTCAAGAGTTTCGCGAGAGGCTGCATGCGGACGTACATGATCCTGAAGGAGAAGGCGGCCCGCTGGAACGCGGACAAGGAGATTCAAGGCCTGTTGAAGGAGGTCAACGTGGATGATCCTGTTCTGTCGAAACTGAGCAAGAAGTACTCAGCGACGGCAGCCAAGAAGCTGTTGGATGCACCACTGGACCGCGTTGCACTGAATGTCGGCTTGCCCTACGAGAAGCTGGATCAGCTGACCATGGAAGTCATCATGGGTGTTCGGTAGGGGGTGGAGATCAGAAGACGGTTGTCAGCGGAGCCCCGGGATCGCATCCGGGGCTTTTTTGGGGAGAGTGTTCAGGGTGTTGGGGTTGCCGGGGGGAAAGGGGAGCCTGTGGTGGAGGGGCATGAGGGCTTGGATCTGAATGGGCGTGTTGGCGGGAAGGCGGGTGGAGGCAAATCAGCGGTCGGTTTCATTGACCTTGGCGTTATCGTCGATTTGGGTGTCTCCGCCGTTTCGTCTGACACGACCCAGGACTCTGCCCATGGCGTCGATATAGAGGCGTCCTCCGTTGTTGACGGCATCACCTCCGACGACTCCGCTGATGATGACCTTTGCCCCGCTTTCGACGGTGAGGTTCCCCTGCACATTGCCATAGACGTGGACGCGGCCTCCATCTTCGACGTTGAGATGCCCGTAGATTGCTCCGCGGACGTAGACCTTACCGCCATCCAGGATTGTGACATTTCCGGAGATGGATCCCCAGAGGTCCACGGGCTCGGCGATAACCTGGTTTCCGGCCAACTGTCCGCGTTCTTCTCTCATGGTCAGGTCCTTGTAGGGAGCACAGTCGATGCTGGCCTATTATTTAACGCAAACTCTTCGGCAGCACAAAGTCCGGGGAAGAGGGTGGCGGTTGTGGGCTGATGGTGCTGGGGTTGAGCGTTTGGGTGGGGCGAGTGCTTGGGGCGAGGCTGGTCGGCTTTGGATTGCGGCCGGGCAGTGGTCGAGGTTTGCCGACCGATTGGGGGGTGGCGAGAAGCGGTCAAAATCGTATGTTAGTTTTGTTGGGGGACGGCTGGCTGACGAGTTGTGGAGAGAGGATGGCGGCTGACACGATCGAACGACACTGTGCGCAGATCAATCGCTGCAACCAGCGTGGGGGACGGATGCTGTCGATTGTGGATCTGATTGAGGCGGGGACACTGACGCAGGAGTTGGCGGCGTATGCGTTTGCGGCGATCTGGCGTGGCGCTTCGTTCATGGTTGGCGCGTTGCCCGGTGGAGCGGGGAAGACGACGGTGATGGGGGCGTTGCTGAATTTCGTTCCGCCGGAGGTGGAATTGCTGGCGGCGGACGGCATGGGGGCCATTCAGGAGGGGCTGACGGATTCGTCGCGGCGTCGGTGCTACATCTGTCACGAAATTGGCCCCGGGGCCTATTACGCGTACCTTTGGAACCGGGAGTTGCGGGCGTTTTTTGAATTGGCGGGGGTCGGGCACATGCTGGCCGCCAATCTTCACGCGGACACGTACGCACAGGCTGAATCGCAGATCTGCCGAGGGAACCAGGTGCCGGAAGCGAGCTTTCGGCGGATGAACCTATTGTTTTTTCTTTCGCTGGGCGAGAACGGTCGGGGTTTGGAACGGCGCATCGACACGGTCTGGGAGAGCGATGGGGTGAATCCGCATCGGCTGGTATACAGCGCGGGCCTGTCGTGGAGCGGGATCGAATCGGCGTTGGTGAGTGGCGGGGACATGGATGCCGGGAGCGAGGTGATTGGGCAGATGCTGCGGGACAACATTCGCACGATCGAGGCGGTACGGCTAAGTGTGGTCACAGCCGGTCGGTAAGCGAGGGAATCATGAAGACGTTTCGAGTGGCGGCGTGTCTGGTGGGGTTTATGGTGGTGTGTGGCGCGGCGTCGGCAGCGGAGTCTGCGCTATGGGACCTAGCCAACGCCAAGCGATCCGTGCACCGGTTCTCGACGCTATTCACGGCTCAGAACGTCAGGAGCCACTTTCGGACGGAGGAGGGGATCAGTCGAGCGATGGAGTGGTGCAAGAAGACTGGTGTGACGAAGGTGTACATGGAGACGTTCCGAGGGGGCTACGAGGCGGACCGGGGTGTGTTGGAGACGGCCAAGAGGCGGTTTGTAGAGGCGGGGATAGAGGTTTCGGGGTGCATTACGCCGACGCGGGTGCTGAAGATTTCGAACAACTGGAAGGAGATATCGTGTTACACGGACGAGCCGACGCAGGCGAGGCTGCAGAAGGCGTTTGAGTTTGCGGCGGGTCTGTTTGACGAGGTCATGATTGACGATTTCTGGTTTACGGATTGCACGTGTGCCGAATGTGAGGAGGCGAGGAAGGCGAAGAAGGCGGTGGTGGGCGAGAGAGTGTATGATGTGCCTGGGGACACGTGGGAGGATTACCGGTGCACATTGATGGTGAACGTGTCGCGGGATCGGGTACTGGGTCCTGCGAAGAGGGTGAATCCGAAGGTGAAACTGATCATCAAGTATCCACAGTGGTACGATCGATTTCATGAGCGGGGGTATGAGGTGATTCGGCAGTCGGCGGATTTTGACGGGACGGGGGTGGGGACGGCGTCCCGGGCCTCCACGGCGCGGCAGTGGGGGGGGCCACCTGCGCCACCCCCACGGCCCCCCGGGTGC
>CAYVKG010000042.1:0-33818 GCA_964451955.1 uncultured Tepidisphaeraceae bacterium | reverse complement strand
GACAACGTCGGCGACTGCGCCGGTATGGCCGCGGACATCTTCGAGTCCTACGAAGTCACCATCGTCGCCGCCATGATCCTCGGCATGGCCTCCTACGGCCACAAGGGCGTTATCTTCCCCCTCCTCGTCCGCGGCATCGGCGTCCTCGGTTCCATCATCAGCACCTACACCGTCAAGGCCGGTCCCAATGACACCTCCGACACCGCCCTGCACTCCGTGCACCGCGGCTTCTGGATCGGTTCCGTCATCTCCGTCGTCGGCTTCGTCCTCCTGGGCATGTTCTACCTGAAGTTCGATGACGCCTACTTCGCCAACTACAGACAGGCCGCCGCCGGCTTCCTCAAGGACGGCAAGATCTCCATGGAACACTGGTACATCATTGCCGGCGCCGACGTCCGTCCGATCATCACCTGCTTCATCGGCATCATTCTTGCCGTCTCCCTCAACAAGCTCACCAGCTACTACACACACACCTCCCACCCGCCCGTAAAAAGCCTGGCCCGTGCCTGCCAGACCGGCCACGCCACCAACATCATTCAGGGACTCGCCGTCGGTTACGAGTCCGCCGTCATGGCCACCCTCGTCCTCGCCGCCTCCATCGCCCTCTCCGTCTTCTGCTTCCTTAATACCTCCGCCGTGTTCGTCGCCTATGGCGTCGCCATGGCCGGCATCGGTATGCTCACTCTCACCGGCAACACCATCTCCATGGACGTCTTCGGCCCCGTCGCCGACAACGCCAACGGCATCGGCGAAATGGGCTACGACGAAAAGGAAATGGGCCCCGAAAGCTACAAGCGGGCACGCCAGATCCTCGCCGACCTCGACGCCGTCGGTAACACCACCAAGGCCGAAACCAAGGGCATCGCCATCGGTTCCGCCGTCATCGCGGCCGTCTCCATGTTCGCCTCCTTCATCGCCACCCTCGCAATGGGCTCCGAAGAGAAGATCATGGAAATGTCCGAAACACAGTACCAGACCTACGCCGGCCTTCTTACCGTCGCCGACCCCCGCGTGCTCATCGGCATGCTCGTCGGTGGCTGCGTACCCTGGCTTTTCAGCGCCATGCTTATCCGCGCCGTCGGTCGCGCCGCCTTCTTCATCATCAAGGAATGCCGTATACAGTTCCGCGATAAGGAAATCTGGGCCGGCACCAAGAAACCCAATTACGGCCGCGTCGTTGACATCTGCACTTCCGCCGCCCAGTCCGAACTCATCGGCCCCGGCATCCTCGGCGTACTCAGCCCCATCCTCGTCGGCCTGTTGCTTGGCCCCTACGCCCTCGGCGGCTTCCTCGCCGGCATGATCGTCTCCGGCATCATGCTCGGCGTCTTCATGGCCAATGCGGGCGGCGCCTGGGACAATGCCAAGAAAGCCATCGAAGATGAGCCTCGCGATGCCGCCCGAAATACCGGGAAAGGGTCCGAAAAACACAAGGCCGCCGTCACCGGTGACACCGTCGGCGACCCCCTCAAGGACACCGCCGGCCCCGCTATCAACCCCATGCTCAAGGTCATGAACATGGTCGCCATGCTCACCCTCACCTCCGTCACACTCAGCTTCAACATGGCCGGCGTCAAGAACACCCTCACCGGTACCAACCCCAATGCAACCATCGGCGCTGTCATTGCCGTCATCATCGTTCTTCTGATCATCTGGGCCATCCGCAACTCCAATAAGGAGACCGCCGAGATGAAGGAAGTCGATGCCGAACTCACCGGCGCTGCACCTAAGAATTGAGTGGTTCCAACCGGAACCTCCCCGCATCTTCGGGAAGGAAAGCCAGGGCACGGCCTTCACAGGCCGTGCCCTTCGGCTTTCCTGGCAGTCCCCTTGTCGGCTGCTCACGCCCGCCAGATTCTCACCCGCCGCCGCTCTACACTTCGCATGCCCGTTCACTCAGCAGAATCTCTAGCACGCGAGGCCATGGCATCAACAACGTCCTCTCCGGCTCCGGCCCACCCCCAGCACGATGCCTGCCCCTGGTTCTTCGCCCAAAAGGCCCCGGCTCAAGGACGGCGGCACCTCGCCCCGCATTGCGACCCTCAATACCTGCTCAGAACGCTCAAAGGTCTCTTGCCCCCCAATCTCTGCCCTTTGGCCCCGCTGTTGTCGCATACCGCCGCCACCCCAGCTATAATCCCGCCGAACAATCCAACGCCTTTTTCGGAGGTACCCCAGCGCCATGCATCCTCAGCCACCCGCCGCCAACCAAATCGACGCCGCCCGAGAATTCGCCTTCAACATCGCTCGTCTCGCCGCCAATACCCGCTGTCACAACGTCGTCGTCCTTGACGTCAGCCACATCTCCCCTGTCACCGATTTCTTCGTCATCGCCACCGGCACCAGCCCACGACAAATGCGGACCGTCTGCGACGACATCGAGGAACTGGCCACCCCCCTCGGCCAGAAACCCATCTCCCATGCCGGGTACGGCTCCGACACATGGGTCCTGATCGACTACGTCGACGTCATCGTCCATCTGTTCAGCGAAGGCGCCCGACAATTCTACGACCTCGAAAACCTCTGGGGCGACGCCAAGCGACTCGACTGGCGCAATGACAAGCCCCGGAAGACATCCGCCAAGTAGTCATCGCAAAAACACAGAACCCGGCTCACCTGGGCCGGGTCCTTCGTCCATCATTCCGTCCTCTTCCAACCAACTAACGCATCACCCACTTCTGCCCGTCCGCATGAACCTCGTCCTGACCCGGGTAGCGGTCATCGCCAGGCATGTGATATTCCAGTTCCAGCGTCCGGTGAAGAATCACGGGCTCTTCTTTCCCGTCGGCCCCCACCTTGGTCACAACCCGCCCCGCCTCGTCCTTCAAGACCGCCGCCTCTCCGCTTAACCCGCCCACGAAAATGCTGAATAGCCCCATCCGCGGATTCGGCTCCGGCCAGATCGCCACACCGTCTTTCGCCTGATCCTCGCCAATCCGAAGTACCCCTGCGATCTCCGTCACCGACTGCAACGACCTGGCTTTCTCACGAATTCGAATCGTCTCCAGAACCTCGCTCGGAATGTCCCGGTCGCTGCGAATCACCTTCCCGTCATCCGCCAGCATCACAAAGTTCGGAAGAAACATCTGCTCCTGATCGCTCAGGTTCGTGACCGTATACGTCATGTACCAATACGCCGCCGCCGTCTTGCTCCCCCGTGGCGTCACCACCACCCGCTTCGGCTTCGAATGCTCAAACCTCAGCTCCCATGCAATCGGGTAGGCACTCGGCTTCGGATAGCCGCCAGCCATCGTCGCCAGCGCCACCAGCCCCGCAAGCCACAACATCAACACCAACCGTGGGCGATTCATCGTTGTCTGTCTCCGCTGTTCCCGCTCGTTCGCCCCCCTACCGTACAGCACAGGCGCCCGGCCTGTGCACTACCGCTTCGCGCCACAGGCCGCCAGCCGGTGCTCTTGGCGCTAATTCCATTTGCCCTTCTGACTTCCGGTGTTATTCTTACCTTTCGTGGGGATACTGTCAAATCTCGGATTTCTTCGCGGCCTCCGGCCGCCTGAGGACCTTGCCGCCATCGAAATTCGCCCCGCCACCACCCCCGAACTCCCCGACGCGGTGCGACTCATCCTCTCGTCGCGCACCGCCCTGCCCGACGACCTTCAGGTCCAAAACATCATCCAACTCGCCCTGGCACACTCACCCCATATCCCCGCCATGCTCGCGCTCCATTCCGGACGACTCGTCAGCGCCGTCCTCCCCGTCGTCTCCCCCGGCCGAACCATGCTCCTGTTTCCCCCCAATCACCTCCATGGCGACCTTCACGCCCAAGTCACCCAACGGCTCGTCGAAGCCACCTGCAGCAACGCCATCATGGCCGGCATTCACCTCGCACAGGTCCTCCTGGACAACCACAATTCGCCGCTCCATTCGCTCTTGCTCGCCTGTTCCTTCAAACCCCTCGCCGAACTCCTCTATCTTCAGGCCGAAATCCCTCGCAACCTCCGCCCCCAACCCCTCGCACCCGATTTCTACTGGCTCACCTACTCCTCTCAGACCCATCACCTCTTCGCCCAGACCGTTCTCGCCAGCTACCAGCAAAGCCTCGATTGCCCCTTGCTCAGCGGCCTCCGCGATATTGAAGACATCCTGGAAGGCCACAAGGCCACCGGCAGCTTCGATCCTCAACTCTGGTTCCTGCTCTGCCAAAAAAACACCCACGTCGGGGCTCTACTCCTCAGCGCTTTCCCTCGCTCCGACATGGTCGAACTGGTCTACCTCGGCGTCCCTCCGCAACACCGCCACACCGGTGTCGCCGACCTGCTCATGCGCCATGCCGCATACATCGTCTCCGCCTCTCCTCATGCTCGACTCTCCCTCGCCGTCGACGCCAACAACCTCCCGGCGCTTCGTCTCTACTGGCGGCACGGCCTCCAGGCCTTTGGCAGAAAGACCGCCCTCCTCCGCGATCTCCGCCTTCCCACCGTCACCTTTGGCCCAGCACTCCAGCAGCCCGCGCCACCCGCCCCACAATCGACAACGCCCTGAATCCGTTCTCCACCGCTTATCCACATCTGACCGCCGCCATGTGCATTTCCGGTTGAGAAGTTTTTTTTTCACGCCCTGCGTTTCGATCCAAGCTGCGGTTGCGCTAATGTTGACGGAAAATCCGATAAAGTCGGCCTTGTCAGCATAGCTTATCACCGCTATTTTCTCCCCAGTTCATGTGCTCAGGGATGGGCAGGGCTGACCACGAAAATTGAACGAACCGAATGGGTGCTGATAAGGGCAATACCACACGTCGTTTTCGTTTCTCAACCCCGCGCATGGATGCGATCTCAAGGATGAATGGCCTCAGGCATGATGCCTCCGCCGCTACAACGGCTCTGTGACCTCGTGTCCCGGCTCTTGTTGCAGCGGCTCGTTGGTTTGCACGCGGAATGCGCAGCACAAGACCCGCTGCGCCCCGTTTGCGGGCACGCACGGCCCATGGGGGCCGGTCGAGTAGCACAGGCTGGTCAACCTCAAGGAGATCGCCGTGAGCTGTATCAGCGCACACGATCCGCAGCTGGAACGCTTGGCCTCCGCCATCGCCCAGCGCGTGGGACAGCAACGTTTCCATGTCTGGTTCAATAACTCCACTCGGCTTGATCTCAAGCAGGACGGCCTCGAGATTGCAGTCCCCAATGACTTCATCAGCGAGTGGATTGGCCGAAACTTCTCCCAACCCATCCAAGATGCCGCCCACGAAGTCCTCGGCTGCAGCCTAGCCATCCGCTTCAGCGTCGTCCCCCAGCTCTTTGACGCCCCGGCTTCCACGGATTCCCCTTCTCGCGAAACTCACCCTCGCTTCGCAACCACCGCCTCGCCCAACCGCCTCAACGCCTCACAGGATTCCGCCCCCACCGCCCTTCTCGATCACAACCCCGAGCAACATGGCCCCGCTCACTGCCGAAGACCAAGCCCCCCTTCGCCTCGGCCAATCTCCCGGATTTCCCCTCGCGACCCCCACAACCACCCCTCCACGGCGTCCTCGCTTCCCCGGCTCCGACATGACCTGTCCTCGTTCGTCGTCGGGCCATCCAATCAACTCGCCTACAACGCCGCGCTCTATGTCGCCGAATTCCCCGGCGTTCAATACAACCCCCTCTTCATTCATGGCTCCTGCGGGCTCGGAAAAACCCACCTCCTTCAAGGCCTCTGCAGACGCTTCGCCGATCATCACCCCGCCCGACATTGGATCTATCTCACCGGCGAAGAGTTCACCAATGAATTCCTCTTCGCTCTACGCCACAACAAACTCGATGCCTTCCGCCGAAAAATCCGCGACCTCGACCTCCTGGTCATCGACGACGTCCACTTCCTCTCCGCCAAACGCGCCACACAGGAAGAATTCCTCCACACCTTCAACGCCATCGAAGCCCTCGGTAAACAAGTCGTCATCGCCTCCGACTCCCACCCCAAATTGATCGAAGAATTCGGCGAATCCCTCATCAATCGGTTCGTTTCCGGAATGGTCGTCCGCATCGACCCCCCAAACCCCGCCACCCGCGCCCAGATACTCCGCGCACTCATGCTCCGCGCGGGACTCACCCCCACCGACCAGATCACCAACTGGATCGCCCAACGTGTCACGCAAAACGTCCGCGAACTCGAAGGCGCCGTCACCCGCATCTCCGCTTGCGCCAAACTCAGCGGACAGCAGCCCGACCTCGCCATGGTCCAGCAGTCCCTCGGCGACCTCGAACGTCAACTCATCGCTCCGGTCAAACCCGACAATATCCTCTCCGCCGTTTGCAGCTACTTCGGCATTGACCTCCGTCATCTCATGTCCAGCCGCCGACAACGCACCATCTCCCTCGCTCGTTCCGTCGCCATGCACCTCATCCGCAAAACCTCCAAGCTCTCCTTCCCCGAAATCGGACAACGCCTCGGCAAACGCAATCACTCCACCGTCATCTCCGCTTGCCGCCGCATCGAAGATGCCATCGCTTCTAATGAAAAACTCATCTGGACCAGCCCCGTCGGACCCCGCCAAGAAGACGCCCCAGAACTCGTCCAACGACTCGAAGAACTCTCCCGCGCCTTGAACTGATCCCCTCCCCCGCCCACACCAATCAAAGAATCGGCGACCCTCCCGCCACCGATCCGCCGTCCCGCGCATTCTCCCGGCCACCTTGCCCGGGCCTCCGTGTCCTTCATCCACCGCTCTGGCCACCCACCCCACGCGCTATGCACTCCGCCACCGTCCCCTCGCTCGGCGGCTTGGTCAGTTCATCCAACTCAAATACACTCACCAACTCCGCCCCTATCTGGTGCTGCCCATCGCCAACCTCTCGGCAATGCACCACCGAATACAACAACGGCACCTCGGCACCGGCCGGCGTCCAGAGCGACACCAGAAACTGCTCGCCCTTCGCCATCGCCTCCGCGTGCAGCAAACCCAGACCCATCGTCGAGAAGTCCACGCTCCGCGCCCACGTCGCCTCCCCGATTACCCCGGCCCGAACCCGGTGAATGACCAGCTGGTGAGCACAGTCCTTCCGCGGCCATCGGCGGTGTTCCTCAACGCCGCAACCGCCACCCCTAATCACTCCAGGTTGAGCCAATGCCTCTTTCATATGACTCCAGATCAGTACATCGGCCGTCTATCCGATCCAGTTAACACGAACGTTACACCTTCAACCGCCGTACCCCCAATCTCCAATACATCGCCCTCCCAGGCAAATGCTCCCGCGAACCGTCCAATCAACGCCCAATAATCCCCGGCGACACGCATACCCCCGTCTCCATATCAAAACAAGAAACGTCCCATCCGCCCCTTACAAACCCGACCAAACCGATTCGCGCCCCCCCCGACTCGCCCTACGCCAGCAGTGTCACCACCACCGTCCGACGCCTCGGACTTGTATCAAAGTCCACCAATACGATCTGCTGATACTCTCCCGTCATCAACTTCCCGTTCGCAAACGGCACCGTCAAACTCGGGCCGAGCAGCGATGCCCGGATATGGCTGTGGCCGTTATCGTCTTTCCACGTCGCTTCATGCTCATAGTGCCCGTTGTCCGGCACCAGCCGCTGAAAAACCTCCTTCAAATCGTGCTTCACCAGCCCGGGCTCATACTCCAGCGTCGTCAACGCCACCGTCGAACCCACCACAAACAAGTGCGCCAGCCCGCTCCCCCTTACCTCAGCCAGTCGCTTGCTCAATTCCGGGCTCACGTTCACCACTTGGTTATTCCCTTCCGTCGAAAACTCAAGTGTGAACCTTTGCATGACCGCTTTTCCCTCTGCCGCCTACCCAGACACCCCCGCACAATACACTCCACTCGCTGCTACCCCCCCCACGCCTCGTCCCACCACTATGATCAGATACCCACTGCCTCGATGCAAGCCTCTTTCCACTTTACTTCTCGCCCCGCTCTACCTTCTTCAGTACGCCAAACGCCTGCCCAGCACCCATCCTCAGCCTATCCCGCGCCAGGTTGGTCTTCCGCCGCACCAAACGACATCCTTGCCTCACCAATTCGGCACCTCGTAAGTCCACTTTCATGACTCCGGACCTTGTTGGCGAATTCCCAATAACCAATGGCCTTTACGTCATATTGAGGGCATAATTATGAGCATGGATGACCGCCATTGTGAAGCCCGGAAAAGTCTTTTGATCTTATTGCAGAAAGACAGCGCCGAATTTGACCCGGATCACTATCCATGCTATATTTGCGGGACTTCAACAGGCGACCGTTTGCATAAGCCTTGATTTAAATGGGGTTTAGCAGCGGGCACGATGGCGCAGCTACGCCGGTCGCCGTGACCCGGCAGGGGCAGAAAAAATTCGAAGACCTCGGACCGTACGCTAGACGGCAAACAAGAGACTGCACCAGATGTCGCCAGATACTCGGGCACAAGTCCTGCAGGCAGTTGATCTTGTCGCTCTGATTAGCCAGACTGTCGCCCTCAAGCGCCGCGGCCGAAACTACGTGGGACTTTGTCCTTTCCACCAGGAAAAGACTCCGTCGTTCCACGTTAATCCTAGCCGGCAGTCCTTTTACTGCTTTGGCTGCAAGGCCGGTGGAACCGCCTTCGATTTCGTCATGCGACGAGATCGCGTCGAGTTTAAAGAGGCTATGGAGATCCTCGCCCGGAGCGTCGGTATCGAGTTGCCTCAATACCGCGGCTCGAAACAGACCTCCGGTGAGAGACAGGCTTTGCTGGAAGCTAATTCCGCCGCCTGTCGGTTCTTTGAAAACATGCTCTGGGATCCCCAGCAAGGTTTGGCCGCGCGCGATTACCTCCATCGTCGCGGCTTCAATGACGATTCCCTCAAGCGATTCCAAATCGGCCTCGCCCCTGATGCCTGGGATGCCCTCCTCAAAGGCCCCATCTGCCGCAAATTCACTCCACAAATCCTATCCAAAGCAGGGCTTGTGAAGCAACGCGAACGCGGCGACGGCTTCTACGATACCTTCCGCAATCGTATCATCTTTCCCATCCGAAACGAAGCCGCCCAGATCATCGCCTTCGGCGGACGCATCCTCCCGGGATCAACGGACCCCGCCAAGTACCTCAACAGCCCCGAAACCCCCCTCTTCTCAAAGAGCAAGGCCCTCTTCGGACTCGACTTCGCGCGACAACGCATCGTCGAAACACGCACCGTTGCCGTCGTCGAAGGATACACCGACGTGGTCATGGCACACCAGTTCGGAGCTTCCAACGTCGTCTCCGTACTCGGCACCGCCATGACCGAACAGCACGTCACCGTCCTCCGCCGCTTTGCAGACCGCATCGTCCTCCTTTTTGATGCCGACTCCGCCGGTGCCTCCGCCGTCGATCGCGTCGTCCAACTCTTCCTCACTCACCCCGTCGAAATCGCCGTCGCAACCCTCCCCGATGGCCTCGACCCCGATGAGTTCCTCCTCAAGTACGGCCTGCAGACCTTCGACAAACTCCTGTCCGACGCCCCCGATGCCCTCACCTATGCCTGGAAACAAATGGCAAGCCGTTTCGTACACAAGAACGGCCTGACCGACCAGCAGAAAGCCGCCTCCGAATACCTTGACCTCCTTGCCGCCGCCTCCAGTGGTCCCGTTGATTCCATCCGCCTTGGCTCCGTTCTGGCCAGAGTGAGCCGACTCACCGATATCCCTCTGGCCGAACTACATCAACGATGCAAAACCCGCCGGACCTTCTGCCCTCGCCCTTCCTCCCAGTCGGCGACTCCCTCCGGATCACCGACCGGCCAGCCCCCGAGCGGCAAAGACCTCGCTGAAAAGTGGATCTTGGGGATCCTCCTGTTACAGCCCAAACGATGGCACAACCTCCAGGCCGGCCTCCACTTGGAGGATTTCGCCGAGCCCGGCCGACGCCAGCTCGCCGAACTCTACTGGAGATATCAACAGGACGAAGGTGAGCCTGTATTTAATGAGTTCCTCGCCGCCCTGAATGACGAGAATCTGAAAGTACTGGCCATAGAATTGGTTGAAGAAGTCGAAGAACTGGACGACCTCGACGCCCGTCTGCAAAGCGCCTTGGAACAACTGGCCGAATTGCGACGTAATCGAGAGAGTCAGCAGACGATGAAAACCCTCCTCAGTGCAAAGGACAACCCTCTGCCACCAGAAGAGGAAATCGATCTGCTCATGAAGTTGACGCAAACAAAGAAGACTCCCAATACCCGGTCCATCGGACCTCGTATTGGTTAAGCGCGACCTGCGGGTCGCGCATTGGCCTAGCCCCCCAGGGTGCCTGGCCCTAGGCACTGACGACTGTCGCGTTGCAGAGATCGGAAACGACTCCGAGGTCTTTGGCCCGCGTCGCTGATGCCTATGCCCTCCGGAACCGCCCGGCGGGCACTGTACGGAAGTGGTGCATTCGCAATGGTTATCGAAACTCCGTTGATTGGCTCCGGTTCTCAGGAAGAAGTCGATCTGCGCGTTGCCGCCCTCATCGACCTCGGCAAATCGCGCGGCTACCTGACCTACGACGAACTCAATGAACGCCTCCCCGACGAAGTCGTCTCCCCCGATAAACTCGACTCCCTGCTCATGATGATCGATGAGATGGGCATCAAACTCATCGACGACATGGATGTCCCCGAATACCAACAGAAATCCGCAAAAGCCCCAAAACGCCCACCCCTCACAACCCCCGCAGCCACGCTGTTGGCCACCGCCAAGCCGGCCCCCGAGTCGCCCAGCCCTGATGAGCCCCGACCCGAAGACCTGGCCAACGAAGAGGAAGAGGAAATCGACCTCAATCTCGAAGAAGAGCTCGCCGAAGCATCCAGCAAACGCATCGACGACCCCGTCCGAATGTATCTCACCCAGATGGGCGAGATCCCCCTGCTCACCCGCGAGCAGGAAATCGGCCTCGCCAAAAAAATCGAAATCACCCGAAAGATCTTCCGCTCTCGCGTCCTCGAAAGCGATTACTGCCTCCAGTCCGCAGTCGAAATCCTCCAACAGGTCGACGACGGCGACCTCCCCTTCGACCGCACCATGAAAATCAGCACCGCCGAGGACCAGGCCGACAAAACCACCATCGGCCAGCGCATCCCCATGAACCTCGAAACCGTCCGAAACATGCTCAGTCGCAACCGCGAAGACTGGGAGGCCCTTCGATCCACCAAAACAAAAAAGGAAAACCACGACCTCATGCTGGCCATCCGACGCCGACGCCGACGCAGCGTCAAACTCCTCGAGGAACTCTCCCTCCGCACCAGCAGGGTCACCCCGCTGATGAAGAAGCTCTCCAGCATCTCCACCAAGATGCTCGAACTCGAAACACGCATCGAAGAGCTCAAGAAAGTCAAAGACCCCGGTGAAGACATGGAGGTCTGCCAGCAGGAACTCGCCGGCCTCGAAGACCTCGTCCTCGAAAACGCCCAGGACCTCCACCGCCGCGTCGTCGTCATCCGCAAAATCTACTACAAATACGAAGACGCCAAACGCAAACTCTCCGGCGGGAACCTCCGACTCGTCGTCTCCATCGCCAAGAAGTACCGCAACCGCGGCCTCTCCTTCCTCGACATCATCCAGGAAGGAAACACCGGCCTCATGCGCGCCGTCGATAAATACGAGTACCGCCGCGGATACAAGTTCAGCACCTACGCCACCTGGTGGATACGACAGGCCATCACACGCGCCATCGCCGATCACGCCCGCACCATCCGCATCCCCGTCCACATGATCGAAACGATGAGCAAGCTCCGCAATATCTCCAAACAGATCATGCAGGAGGTCGGACGCGAGCCCACCATCGAGGAAATCGCCAAACGCGCCAAAATGAGCGTCAGCGAAACCCGACGCGTCCTCAAAATCAGCCGACACCCCATCTCCCTCGACCGACCCGTCGGCGAGTCCGAAGACAGCTACTTCGGCGACTTCATCGAAGACGAAAAAGCCGACAACCCCGTCGAATCCGCCACACAGGAAATGCTCAAGGACAAAATCGAGCAGGTCCTCAAAACCCTCACCTACCGCGAACGCGAAATCATCAAGCTCCGCTACGGCATCGGCGACGGCTATACCTACACCCTCGAAGAAGTCGGCCGAATCTTCAAAGTCACCCGCGAACGCGTCCGACAGGTCGAAGCCAAGGCCATCCGAAAGCTCCAACACCCCGTGCGAGCACGAAAACTCGAAGGCTTCCTCCCCGGCGGCGTCATGAGGATGTGACACAGGCCGGCGACGACCCGGCCGGCCCTCCGCCCCCCTCCACCACGTCCTTAACCCCAACGGGACCGCCCCGTGTCGGCCTTGCGCCCGGGGCCCAGCCCCGAGCTTCACCCACCCGATCTCCGTCACCTCAGGCCGGCGGACGACGGGCCCCCCGACGATCGCGATCGCGCGGGTCGGTAATAGGTCGGCGCATCAACTCCGCGCGATGACGCCGACGATGGCGAAGAAAATCGGTCGTATAGCCACGGCACATTCAACGATAGACACCTCAACGCCCCACCCAGGTGAATCATCCCGCTCACATCCACACCCACGATGTCCCACCCCGGCAACAAGTCGCTGTATAATGACAGCGCCTCCTGGTCCAGGTCGATCGCCACATCAGGATACATCGGCACCAGCAATACCCCGTTGGCGTAGATCACATTCGTGTAACTGCGGCATATGCCGTCACGCATCGACGGCGACTTCACGCGCGCCACCCGCAACCTCTGACCACCCACCTCAACGCCCGACAACGCCTCCGCCGCTTTGTCCAGCATGCGCGACGCCTCCGGATCGGTCGCCGGATCGTATGCCGCCAGCACCACCACGTCCGGCGCAGTAAACGTCGCGATCACATCCGCGTGACCCGTCTTCTCCCCTGGCACATGCGGCAGATTAAACCTCGCTGATATCCCGTAGTAGTCGTCCAGAATCTCCAGTACCTTCTCCTGACTGTACCCACGGCCCAAATTCATCGCCGCCAACTTCCCCGTGCTCAGACAGAAACCTCGCCCATTGCTCAGCAGATTGCCCCCTTCCATGCTCAACGGCAACCGGCATATCGGCAAATGCAGCAACTCGCCAAGAATGGCCGACGCCTGGCCGTCTTCAGGCCGCTCGGCCATCGAATACTCCGCCTCCAACAGCACAACACTGCCGTCCGATCGCCTCACAAACATCGGACCATAGTCGCGAATCCACATGCCTTTGACCGGCATTGAAACAAAATGGATCAGATGCGCCGGCAAACCCCAATCCGAAAGCACCGTGATCGCCATCCTGCGCTGCTCCTCACCCAGCACAACCCCCACCAACGCAATCCGATCGATCAACGGACGCACGACGCTCACGGCAATATGTGGATAATACGGCAACAGCTGGTTGATCCCCAGCACAAGCGCAGCTTGCGGGCTGAAATCGCCGGGAGGCGGGGCTGATACCCAATTCCCCAGCATGTCGCCACTCCTGACCGCGGCCTCGCTCAGCCCAAGTCACCGCACGATCCCGTGCAACCGGTCGGGTCTCCCGTCCGTTGCCTGGAATCCTTGGTCCTGCTTGATCTGCCATCGACGATTCACTGCTGGTGGAAACTACGATGCCAATTCGCCGACACTCCGACGAGGCAGATCAATAGCCGCTCTGATATCCTCAACCTTCACGCCGCCACCGCATCGCGGCAATCCACAGCGCACCTGCCCGGTGCGCCTTCCCAAAAACATCCCCTCATCACAATACCACGAGCGCCGCGAGCACGCAAAAATATCGTCCCTTTTCTATGGATCAATTCGGCCCGCTCGGTGTCTCGCTCGACGAGCCAACTTCGCTCTGCACCGCCCCGCGCCCGCCATTCCCAGCAAGTATCTGCTGCGCCAGCTCCACCGGATGCAAGGCCCGTCGCCCCGTGCCATCCCTGATCTGATGCCGGCACGACGTCCCCGGAGCAAGGACAATCGAATCAGGAGCCGAGGCCCGAATCGGAGTGAACAGCGATTGCTCCCCGATCTTCATCGACAAATCATACCGCTCCTTGGTGTAGCCAAATGCACCCGCCATACCGCAGCAGCCGGAGGACAGCACCTTCAACCGATCCCCCACCAGCCGACGAAGCAGAGCCGCCGAATAGCCCTCTCCCCATAGCGACTTCTGATGGCAATGCCCGTGAAATACAACCTCGCAACCATCCGCCCCCGCCGCCACAACCGGCCTGTGCGGGTGCTCGTCCCAGTACCGCTCCACAAACTCATCCACCAGCATCGCCTTCTCCGCCAGTTTCTGACGCAGCGACCCCTCCGTCCTCAGCTTCAGTTGCAGCCACTCGTCCTTCATCGTCGCCAGGCATGACGGCTCACACACTACAATCGCGCGCACCTTGTCATCGACAATGAACGGACGCAACGCCTCCAACGCTCGGTCGGCCGACCGAATCGCATCCGATAGCAGACCCATCGAGATCATCGATCGCCCGCAACACGACACCTTCGGCATCTCAACCACGTAGCCCAGCGCCTCCAGCAGACCCACAGCGGCCCGGCCAATATGCGGCTCATTGTACGTCACAAAACAATCCGCAAACAAAACCACTCGCGGCCCCACTCCCCCAACCCCCGACGCCCTCCGCTTCTTGAACCAGCGATACAACGATGTCGAAAACCCCGGCATCGATCGCTTCGGCGATAACCCCAGAACCCACCCCATCAAAGCCTTCACGGGCCGCAACGAATTGAACCAGTTCGCCACCGAAGGCGCAAGACTCGCCAGTTGATTGACCCTCCGAATATGACCAAAGACCTTCGCCTGCAGCGTCGCGCCCTCTTGCTTATAACGCTGCGCCGTGTACTCCGCCTTCAGCCGCGACACGTCCACGTTGCTCGGACACTCCGTCTTGCACGCCTTGCAGCTCAAACACAACTGCAGCGTCTCAATCGTCTCCGGATCATCCCATGCAGGCCCACCACCACCACCGCCTCCCGCGAATTGACCCGAGATGGCCAGGCGCAGCGCATTGGCTCGCCCGCGGGTCGAGTGACGCTCGTCCAAGGTCGCACGGTATGACGGACACATAACCCCCCCCGCCGTCTTGCGACACACGCCCGGCCCGGAGCAGACTTCCACCGCGCCGCTGAATCCCTCGTGGTCGCTGTAATCGAAATACGTCTCAACGTTCGGCCAAGTCAGCTCGTGGCCATGCGGCGCCAGGCGCAGGTTCTGCGTCATCGTCTCGAGCGATCCGGGATCTGTGATGTTGTCCGGATTCAGGATATTCTGAGGATCAAATATCGACTTCACTTCCCGAAACGCTCGCATCACCTCCGGGCCGAAAAAACGCTCCAGCAACGGCCCGCGCAGACGCCCGTCCCCATGCTCCCCCGACATCACCCCGCCGCATTCCCGCGCCCAGTCGGCAACTTCCGCCGCAATCCCGCGCATCCGCTCCCGATCGCCCGCGTCGTGTAGATCGAGCATCGGCCGAACGTGCAATACCCCCACCGACGCGTGCGCCCAATACGCCGCCTTCGTCCCGTGCCGCGTCACGATCTCCTTGAACCCCCCCACAAACTTCACGAGGTTCTCCAGTGGCACCGCGTTGTCCTCCACGCACGTCACCGGCTTCCGATGCCCCGCCAATCCGTGTAGCAACGGCTCGCCCGCCTTCCGCAACGCCCACGCCCGCAACAGCGCCGACCTCTCCAGACACTGGTTGATCGGCGTGCCTCCAAGCACCCTCTCAAGCTCCCCAAAACGCGCGCGTATCTCCTCCACCGAATCCGCCGACTGATATTCAACATACAAAACCGCAGCGGCGTCGCCGCCGTCCACCGTCGGCAGCAAATCCATGTAGCCACGACATTCGTTGTTGCCACGGGCAGCCCCCAGCACAACATCGTCAATCAACTCCACCGCCGACGCGCCCGTTTGCACGCACCCGGCAACCGCCTCGATCGCCTCCTCCAGCGTCGCAAACGACGCGATTACCAGCCCCTTGAATCGCGGAATGCGATGCAGCCTCAGCTTCGCTCCTAACGTGACCGCCAGCGTCCCTTCGCTCCCGCAAAGCAGCCCCGTCAGGTCCAGATCCTCCGGCGTCACGCCACGGTCGAGCTGGTTCAGCACCAGATCCAACGCATACCCCGCATTTCGCCTCAGTGTCTTTGGAAACCGCCCGCGAATTTGCGCCGCATATCGCAACACCACAGCCCCCACCTGCTGCGCCAGTCGCAACGCCGTCCCGTTCCGCCGGCCAGCGGATTCCCCAAGCCAGCACCGCTCGCCATTGCTCAATACCACATCCAGACCCGCCACATTCTCGCTCGTTCGCCCATATCGGATTGACCGGGCGCCCGCCGCGTTGTTGCCAATGCAGCCGCCGATCGCCGCCTGGGCACTGGTGGCGGGATCGGGGGCAAAGAACAACCCGGTCTTCTCAATCTGGCGGTTCAGATCATCGATCGTGATCCCCGGCTCAACATCCGCCACGCGATTGCCCGCGTCCACCCCCAACACCTTCCGACATGCCGGCGAATAGTCCAAAACAACCGCCCGATTTACACACTGCCCGGCCAGACTCGTCCCCCCTCCTCGGGCAACCACCGGCACGCCATTCCCCCCGCACCACGTCACCACCCGGGCCAGCGATTCCACCGAATCCGGAATCACCACCCCAATCGGCTCCACCTGGTAGATCGACGCGTCCGTCGCGTACAGAAGCCGGTTGTGTCGGTCAAATCGCACCTGCCCCGGCGCGATCTTCTCCAATTCCGCCGCTATTCGCGCGCGGGATTCGTCAAGAACGGGTAGCCAAGCCATAGGGCCGAGATTGTAGCGGACCGCCAGCAACCTTGTCAGTGTCCCCCGGAGCATCGTCGCGAGTCCGACGCGTCGGACGCGAATGATCCCTACCCGCTTCTTCGCTGCTCAATTGTGCCGGCAGGTCATTTCGCATGCTGCTAGTGCGATGATGCCGCCCCCCATTTGGCGACGCCGTGTGTTAACATCGTGTAACTTTTTGTATTTTTTTTTGCTTTTATAGGACCTGCAACACATAATGCAGCCTGGTCGGCTGTCACTCAGGGGCGCAATGGGTGTTCGTGTGCATTGTGACCACTGGGCATCTCAACACAAAGGAAGGATCATGAACACAAGAATCGTTCTATCCACAGCTCTGGGTATGCTTCTGGCCGTCACCCCCATTGTAGCCGCCGACGTCGTCATAGACGGCTTCGAGGGCAGCACCCTCAATTCGTTCTGGACTCCGGACGCAACCAACGTCTACAGCAGCTATTCACTGTCGACAGACCGCCCCAGAACTGGGACGCAATCGCTCAAGTACACTTTCGATTCGACAACCTTGGGAGGGAAGGTGCCGAAGTTCTATATGACCCACCTGTTTAGCACACCCGTGCAGGGAACGTTCTCGGTATGGCTCTACGATGGCCTGGCAAAAATGAACGGCGGCCTGTATGTTGCCAACTCAAGCAACTGGGCGGAGGTTGGTGTTGGCTATGGCACTTGGGGCCTCGGCGACTACGCCTATCGAGTCGGGAATGCGAATACAAGCCTGGGCCAGCAGACACTTGGTTGGCACCACTTGGAGGTTTCCGTCACCGACGCCGGCAGCACCTATCGCTTTGACGGCGCCACTGTCGGCAACACCGACCCCCTGACATCTGTATCCACGCTCTACCTCGCGACCCTAATATCGAATGACATGGCCCACCCCAGCTACACAGTCTATTTCGACGACTTCAGCTTCACGCCCGCCGCCGTTCCCGAGCCGATGGCTTGCTGGGCGGGGTTGGCACTGATGGCAGGACTGGCCATGAAACGCCGGCGCCAGGCATAGAACTGTGATTCCGGCCCGCGCACCGCCCTGAACCCGACCGCAACACGCCGGCGAAGACTCTTCCTGCAAACATCTGCCGCCCCCCAGCATGTTCGCGCCTATCGCGCCCGTCACTTCCGCCTCTCCACCGATTCCTTGCTTCGCGTCCGTTGCAGCGCCACTGTCGATGCCCGCCGGTCCAGGATCGACCACGACAAGTCGATCAACTCCTTTGCCTCGTCTGGCGTCATCGTCCCGACGCAGACCATGTCCTGATCCCGAATCGTCGACCACGCGAACGACATCCCCACCAGCGGCAGCAGGCGCCCCGCCGCCATCGGCTTGATGCAGATCACCGGCCTCTGGCAATTCCAGATCATCCGGTGCACCCAGTCCACCTCAATCTGCATCAGAAACCCGATCGGGTTATAAATCTGGATATACGTTGCCACATCCAGACCCGTTTCGTCAGCGTAGACCGGCGCCTCCGGCATGTGCGTCGACAGCCCTGGAATCATCCCGCGGTCGCGGATCATCTTGCAGTACCTGTCCATGCCGGTGATCCGACGAGTCCGCCGATCCACCAGCGCATCCGTCGTCGCCTGGTGCGGCAAACAGAACGCCGGCTTCAATGCCGCGTGTTCGTCCAGTATCCGGCCCGTCTCCGAAAGCGCCGCCGGACCATCGGCGACATTCAGCGTCGGCGTGGCGATGGTGATCGCTTTGCGCCCTGTCGCCTGTTCGGCGTCGGCGATAGCATCCTGAAGCTGCGGGGAATCCGGCCGAACGCCGTACACGGTGTCGATCCCCGCGGCAAAGAAGACCTTCAGAATCTCACGCAGCCGCTCCCGCGTCTGGTAGGCTTTGATGAAGTCATCCTTCGCCTTGCTCGTGTGCGACCACCCCAAAAACCAGTTGATGCCAATCAGCATCCGCGATACCGAAACGCCCTCAATCGCCGTCCTGGGAAAATCAGCCACGGGCCGCTCCTTCACAAATTAACACGCCGATCCCGATACCTGCCCCTCATTCTACCAGTTGCCTCACCCGCTCAAAGGGCGCACCGGCTGTCTCACGCCCCATCGCGCCGCCACCCGACCGGCCAACCGGTCGCTCAATGGCCACGCCTCTCCCAACCCTCAATCCTCTGCTCTCCCCCCCCACAGATTCTTCGGATCCGGATCCGCGTTCTTCTCCTTCGCCCGAACCGCCGGCGCTATCACCTCCCTTACCAGCATCGGCTCAACATGCCAGTCCAGAAATAGCACGTTGCACAGCCTCTCCGGCGCCGCTCGCCCATGCCGCCCCTTCACACCCTGGATGATCGTCTCCTGATTCCATTGCTCGATCAGCCCGCCCTGACACTTGTCCAGACTGGCGTCCTTTTCCGTCAGCACCAGCCGCCCTGCCCGATTCTTGTACCTGCTGAGCTTGAACGGCCCACCCGATCCGCCAATGTCCCCATTGAACGGAATCACACGGTTATTCACGAAGTAACTGCAGCCGTGCCCGCCTTGTCCAACCACACAGTTGTTCCAGACCGTCCAGTCCGCCGGACACCTGAATACCTTCGATGAAGTGTGCACAAACGCCCCGTCCTCACATCGGCCTTCCAGGTAACCCGACATCACCAATGCCGCGTGCCACCGGCTCCATCGCGTACAACTCACCGTCTTGTTCGCGTCGTTCGGGTCGGGAATCTGCATCGGCTGGCTCATGATCAGATATCCATTGTTGTCCCGCGCATACGCGGCAATCGCCTGACCAATCTGCGCCAGATTGCCCGCACAAATGACGCCGTCCGCCGCCAAACGGGCGCTCCGAACCATCGGCGACAACAACGCAACCATGAACGCCACCATCGCAATCGCCGTCATCAGTTCCACCAGCGTCAAACCCTTCCGATTACTCGACATGATTCCTCCCTATTTGCCCTTCCCGGCCGGCGACTCCGTGTATCCCAGACCCTCAATCCGACGTCGCTCTCTCTCGTCGAGTTTCACTTGGTTCGCCGGCAAGTCCACCTGGTGCCGCTTGCGCAGCTCCATGCATTCCAACCACCTGCTCATTAAGGCCCGCTTCATGCTCTCCATCTCCGGATGCCCGGCCCCGATCAGGTTCCGCTTCTCCCCCCCATCCTTCCCCACGTCGTAAAGCTCATATTCCGTCCCCGGCTTGCCCGGCTCATCCGCAAATCGCGCGTGCAGACGCAGATCCCCGCGCGTCAGCGACCAATGCATCGGGAAAAAGATGCACTTGTCCGATACGATGTCAGCCTCCGGAAGTTGCCCACCCAACAACGCCGGCCATAACGACCTCGCATGAACAGCCTCAATCCCGCTTAATCCACATACCTCCGCCACCGTCGCCGCAATGTCGTTCGTCCCCACCGGCACTCGGACCCGATGTCCCGCCGGAATAACCCCACGCCAACGCCAGATCATCGGAACCACCACCTCTTCCCGATAAACACTGTTGCCGTGCAACATCTTCCCGTGCTCCCCAAACGCCTCGCCATGATCACTGACCAAGACAATCGCCGTGTTGTTCGCCCCAGAAACCTCGTCTATCGCCCGGATCAGTTCGCCAATCTGCGCGTCCTCGTACGCCACCTCCCCATCGTAGCGGGCCACAAGATGTTCCAAATCACGCGGAGCGGGCGGCAAATTCCGAAGCGAGACTATGCCACGCCCGTCCATTCGCCCCGCGTACGTGCCGTCAAATTGCCGATCATACGGCACCGGCGGCACGTAGCTGTCGTGCGGATCAAAATAGTGCACAAACAGAAAAAACGGCTTCCCGCTTTCTCTGGCCGCACCAAGTAGTCGCTTCGCCTGACGCGTCACCGCCGCCCCGCTGACCAGATCCTCGATCCCTTGACGCTCCCCCCGCTCCTCACTACCCAACAACGCCAACTCCGCGTCCAGAAATACCGTGTAGTCATCATATTTCTCAAAGCCCCGCCCAAAACCGAATTTCGCGCCGACCAGCGGATTGCTCACCACCGCCGCGCAATAGTAACCCCGACCCGCCAACTCCTCCCCTATCGTTGGAATGCTCGCCGACAGCCTGTCTACATCCGACCGGCACCCGTGCGCCGCCGGCAAGTGCCCCGTCATCATCGACATGAACGACGCCTTCGTCCATGCAGCTACACTGTAACATCGCTCGAACGTCACCCCCTCCCCGGCTAGCTTGTCAATGTTCGGCGTCGTCCGCCGCCAATACCCGTAACAACCCACGTGGTCCGCTCGCAAGGTGTCAATCCCAATCATCACAATGTTCGGCGGCCTCGCCACGTCCGGCAACCGCCGCGCCGCCCCCAGCAGCATCGGCCAAAATACCACCGCCACCACCCCGACATGCTGATACCCTCGCATCCCCATCGCTCACTCCATTCCCGCAACTAGCTTCACCGCCTTCGCGGCAAATGACGTCTGCGGATACCCCTCGGCAACACGCCGAAATACCCCAATCGCCTTCGCTTTCTCGTCCCTCTGAAGACAAATCCACCCCGTCAAAAACAGCGCCCTCGCATGCTGCTCCGGACTGCCCGGCCAGGACTCCATCTTCCCCAGCAACGCCGCCGCATCCGCCATCCTCTCCAGGCGAATCAGGCACAACGCCCTCATGAACCCCGTTGCCATGTCCCCAGCGCCTTCCACCTCCGGGCATCTCTTGTCCAGTTCATCCAGCAACGCCAGACAACCCGCGTATTCCCCTTCATCAAACACGCCCTTCGCAACCTTCAACCCGCTCTGCCTGCGCACCGCGATCACCCTGACCCGCATCCCCGTTCGGTCCTCCGCCAGCCGAAACATCGGCATCATCTCCTCCAACAGCCGCAGCCGCCCCTCCGAATCGCCCCCATCCGACCCCGCCAACGCGCGCTGCACAATCTGGTCCATCAGCGACGACGAATAGCCCCGATGCCGTTGCGCATTAACCGCAAATGACCAGATCGCCCGCGCTCCTTCCGCATCGCCGTTCTCCAACAGCGATGCCCCCCAGCCCACGGCCCGCTGGCCCCACCGCCGCAACGCCGCCTTCGCCAATTCTCGTCTCAGCCCCCGTGACACCCGGTCAAACCGCTGCGACGGCCGAAACACAGGCATCTTCTCCGCCCCACCGCTGCTCCGCACCTCATCCTCCACCTCAATCAGCGCGCTGACCTCCCCTTCGCATTTCTCCAGCACCGCCAACAACCGGTCCGGCACGCCTGCAGGCAATGTCGTCGCGCCCGATCCCTTCCCACCTCCTTCAGCAAGCCATTGCGCAAAGCGATTCGATCCGCGAAACGACCCGTCTGCAATCGCCAACAACATCCCCACATAATCCATCGCATCCAGCGCCTCCTCCGATGCCGGCGTTCCATTCAACATCGCATGCGCACTCCGCAGCCCCTCCTCCATATCACCGGCCAACAGCTTCACCAACGCCCTGCGCCGCAGCGACATCCCAGAGTCCGCCCTCTTCAACGCAACCCCCGCAGCCTCCCTCAGCGATGCGTCAATCCCCGGCGATCCCCCAGCGTCATTCACCATCCGCGAACGATAGGCCGCCTCCAATCCCTCCAGTCCTCCCTCGTCAATCCCGCTCAGTTTCACAATCTGTCGGCAACGATCGGCCACCCCCGCAAACCCTTCCGCTGTGACCGACGCCAACGCCACGTCCATCCCAATCGCCTTGTCAACATCCTCCGCCCGGCCTTGCGACAACAGCAACGCAATCCGACGCGCCTGCAAATGATGCATCGTCTCCACACTCGGCGCCAGAAGCAGCAGATCGTTCAGCACATTCAGAGGCGTGAACGCCCCCTTCACCCCTACCCGCGACGGCAACTGGTCCAGGTCCGCCAACGTCGCTTCCGACAACCCAAATGCCTCCCCGCCCAGTTCCCCGAGCCCCGCAGCCCACATCGCCGCACGCTTGTCCGCCGACGCCAACATGATCCGCTGCAACAGCACCCGCAGCCGCAGATTCCAGATAACCCCCGTCACCGGAGACCCACCGCCGCAAATCCGCTCCAGTTGCCTCTCCAACTCCGCAACATCCATCGGCGCCTGACGCATCAGCAGTTCCACAAACTGCACCCTCGCCTGCATCCGTATGCCCTCGTCGTCCCGGTACTCCTCCAGAAACCGCCGGTACAAACCAATCGCCTCGCCCGGCCTGCCCGTCGCATTCAGAAAATTCGCCTGCCACGTCACCTCAAATAACCGCTGCGGAGCCGTCTTGGGCCCGGCTGCCGCCACTCGATCCGACGAACCCGCCGCCTTCATTCCGGCCAGCATCGTCTGCCGAACACTCTCCGCCGACAGCGACTTCGTCGCCTGCTCCAGCAGGTCCGCCAGCATCGCCACCGGCTCCATCGGACCACCGCGATTCGTGGTCGGCCCCCCACCCGGTTCCCAATCGCCGGGGCTCACCTGCCTTCCCGTCAGTTCCTCCGCAAGGCCCATGCACATCTGCGCCGGCGTAAAACCAGATTCACCCTTCCCCATGCCCGCCAACGCCCCCCGACGCTGCGAATCGACCCACGCTCCCGACGATGGCACTCGCAACGCCAACCCCGCCAAAACCCTCATCAACTCCTGCGGCGTCGTCGCCTTCCCCATCCCGCCATCACTGTCCAGCGCCTGAAAAGCCTCAATAAACCGGTTCTCTCTTGCCAGAATCTCAACATGAAGGCCTTGGAGCGCCTTCCCTACCTCCGTCCCCCCATACGTCTCGCGAAGACTCAACACCAGCCTGTCGCGCGCCACTCCTGTTTCACCCGCAACTCGCAGCCCAGCCGCCCGCGCCCCAAGCCGCGTCTCCGGCACGATCGCGATCATCCCCTCCAACACCCGGTTCGCAACCTCCGTCGCGCCCCGACTGTCCAGCTCCTGCACATACCGCTCCAGCAAGCCCTCCGCCACCGCCGGAACGTCAACGCTCCTCGCTATCAAACCCTCAAAAAACCGCGAGCAATCCTCCACCGTCGCCGCCGCCACCGGCGCGTGATACGCCCACAACTGCTGCACCACCAACGCCCTCGCCATCGGCGGCAAGTCCGCACCCAGCAACTGCCACAACCGACCCGCCGTCATCCGCTCCCCCTGCATCACCATCACCCGCTCCAATACCAATCCCGCGGATTCAGGCTCCGAATCCAGTGCCGCCCCATAACTGTTCGCCCACTGCTGCTCCGCTATCTCCTTCGCCCCCAGCTTCACATCCAACGACGCCAACTCCACCGCCCTTCGGTCCAACCTCGCCAGCATCATCTCCTGAGGCACTCGCCCATCACTCACCAGCCTCCCCAAGTCCAACACCGAACTCGAAGACGGTCTCGTCTCCGCCAACGCGATCTGCCCCCGAAATTCCTCCACGTCCGCTTCCGCAGCCGCCACCATCCGACTTACCAGATCCAACCCTTCCTGCACCCTTCCCGCCGCCCCCAGCTTCACCGCCTCATCCAACTGCCGCCTCATCTTGCTCTCCCGAGCAGCCCGAGCCGCCGACATCTTCGTCAGCAATGCCATCAACGAATCCGGCTCGCCCTGCGCCCTCGCAACCGCCGGCTGTGTCCCGCTCACCCGAACTGGCTCCGCCCGCCCAGTCCCCTTCCCACGCCAGACCACCCACCACACCAACACCCCCGCAATGCCCACCGCAATCGGCCACCCCCACCACCTCAGTTGTCGCGCAATCATCATCGAAAACCCCTCTTCCTCAATTACAACCTGACCTCCAATTCGACCCCCCTCCCTCCACAGGCAAACCTCTCCCCGCGTTCATACCCCAAACCGAATTCACGCCGCTGCCGCCTCCGCTCATCGATAGCCCCGGCTCCCATGCCGCCAACAACCAACAACTCAACCGGAACTCTCTCCCGATTCGAACCCACAATCCCAAAACCCGCCTCGCCTAATCACCCGATTCCAACCCCCTTCTCGATTTGCTGAACAGCATTCTGACAGCACTTCAATCCCTTGTCAAGCGATCGGCCCGACAAATTCACGACCAGCCGCCTCCTCCCTCCAAATTCCATTTGTTCTTTTAATGCTCTTGACAATCGCGCAAACTGTGATTCAATGGCCTTCGTTCCGGTTTGAATCATCGCCGCTCACGCGGCTCCAGGGGGTTCCACTTATGTCCAATCACCTTCCGCCGTCCTGCCCGACGGCTCGTCTCTCAACCCTTAACGAAAATATCCTGCGCACCGTCTGGCGACGACGCCAAACAATCGCTTCCATAACCGCCTTGTGTCTGGCGGCCGCAACCATCCATCTCCTCTCGTCCCGCCCAACCTACGCAGTTTCCACCCAGCTCTACCTCGAACGCAAAAACGCCTCAGGCATTCCCGATCGATCCCAGGAGTTCCTGCATACCCAGGTCGCCCTCCTTCAATCCACACCCGTCCTCCACCTCGCCATCAGTCGCCCAGACATCAAACAGCTCAGCGAAATCGCGACTCTTCCCACCCCCATCATCCACCTCCGCCAAAGGCTCACCGCCGAAGTCAACAACAAAAACGGCCTCGTCACCCTCACCCTCAAATGCTTCGACCCCCAACAAGGCGCCCAACTCCTCAACTCCATCGTCGATTCCTATATCGGTCGGCAAAATGAGGATGGCCCCCTCCCCGCCGCTTCTGTCGTCGTCCTTGAAGACCCCGATCCCAACGTCGCCCCCCTCGCACCTCGAAAACTCCAGGTCGCCTCCCTCGCCGGCGCTCTGGGCCTGGCCATCGGAATCGCCTTCGCACTCCTCCAGGCCCGAGCCGACGACCGACTCTACTCCGCCCAAGACGTCACTCTCGCCGCATCGGTCCCCATCGCCGCCACCATCCCCCATGATCCCCTTCTCAAAAATGCTGACGCCCACCTCCCTCCCGCCGAGCCCTTCCGCTCCCTCTGCACCACCATCCAATATCAACCCCCCCCACTGCAGGCCCCCACAATACTCGTCATCTCCCCTACCCCCAACACCGGCAATACCACCGTCGCCGTCGGCCTCGCCAAAGCCTTCGCCGCCTCGGGCGAACAAACCGTCCTCCTCGACTTCAACCGCCATCACCCCGAAATCGCCATCCTCTTCAAATCCATCGCCGCACCCAGGCTCCCACAACCCCTCCACGACCCGCTCAATTCCAATCACGCCGCCCAGCACACCCCCTTCCCCAATCTCGACATACTCTCTCTCGCATCCAATGGCGACAACTCCTCGCCTCCCCTCGCCGGTAACGCCTTCGGCATCCTCCTCCGATCACTCTCCGAGCGATACGCCCGCGTCGTTATCGATGGCCCCCCCTTCCTTTCATGCGCCGACGCCCACCTCGCCGCAGCCACCTGCTCCGCCACACTCCTCGTCCTCCGCCTCGGCCAATCAACCCGCTCCGACTATGCCAACACCCTCACCGCACTCAACACCCTCAACACTCGCATCTTCGGCATCCTCCTCAACCATGCCCCCGGAACCCCGGCCATCTCCCCGCCACACTCCGCCTGATTCTCACAGACCAACCCCTATGTCCACCGCGCCCCCATATCCCGAGACCGATGAACCGTTCTGCGCCGTCCCCAACGGCAACGAGCTCAAACGAAGGTCCGTCCTCGGTTCCGTCGTCTCCCTCGCCAGCCAGGCGTTGCGCTGGATCCTGAGCCTCGCTGCCATGGCCGTCCTCGCACGTCTCCTCGCCCCAGAGGATTTCGGCCTCATCGCCATGGTCTACGCCGTCATCGAGTTAGCCGAACTCGCCATGGACCTCGGACTTGGCGCCGCAACCGTCCAAGCCCCTCAAACCACCAGCCAACAGGCCAGCAACCTCTTCTGGCTCAACCTCGCCCTCAGCGGCGCCCTCACCGCCATCGTCGCCGCCGCCTCACCCCTCATCAGCAAACTCTATCACGAGCCCCGACTCACCCCCGTCGTCCTCGTCCTCTCCCTCGGGTTCATCATCATGGGACTTGGCATGCAGCACCGCGCGCTCCTCAACCGGCAAATGCGATTCGGCGCCCTCGCCGGAATCGAACTCGCCGCCCTCGCCGCCAGCACCATCGTCGCCATTGCCGCCGCCTGGTCCGGCCTCCAATACTGGTCCCTCGTCCTGCACCACTTCGCCTACATCTCCGTCGGCTGCGCCGGCGTCTGGGTACTCGCCGGCTGGCGCCCCCAACCGCCCTCCAGAAAAGCCAATGTCCGCGGAATGCTCGCCTACGGCGCTAATCTCACAGGATTCTGCTTCCTCCAGTACTTCGCCCGAAACATCGACCGCGTCCTTCTTGGCTGGTTCACCTCCACACGACAGGTCGGACTCTACGACAGAATCTGCCACCTCGCTCTTGTCCCTGTCATGCAAATCTCCTGGCCACTCACCCGCGTCGCCATACCCGCCCTCGCCAGGCTCCGCGACGACCCGCCAACCTACCGCCGATACTACCGCAACGGCATCCTCCTCCTCACCACCATCGCCATGCCCGCCGTCGTCTTCCTGTTCGTCGCCGCCGAAAACGTCATCCGCCTTATGCTCGGACCCAACTGGATCGAAACCACTCCCGTCCTCCGCGCCCTGGCGCCGGCGGCCTTCGCCAGCACCTTCAGCGCCTCCACAACCTGGGTCTACATTTCCCTCGGACATACCGATCGCCAACTGCGGTTCGGCCTGCTTGCCTCCGTCGCAACAATCACCGCTGTCGCCATCGGCGCCCGATGGGGCGCCGTCGGCGCCGCCGCCGCCATCAGCATCGTCCTCTGCGGCTTCACCCTCGGCCCGCCCGGCATCCTCTACTGCTTCCGAAAATCCCCCCTCACAGGCATCGACATCCTCGCCGCTCTCTGGCGACCTGCTTCCGCCGCCACCGCCGCCGGCGCCGCGCTCTTCCTCACCGCCCCCCTCGCTCCCGCCGGCAACAACCCCCTCCTCAGACTCCTCGCCGACGCCGCCATCTACATCCCCACCTACGTCCTGCTCTGGTGCCTCCTCCCACGCGGCATCCCACTCATCCGCGACATCATCAACCTCACGCACGACATCCGGGCCCGACATGCCCACCCTCACGCCGCCCCTACGCCGCCGCTAGATCCTGACCACAACACTGCCTGCGCCGCCTCCCTCGGCCAACCACAAAGTCAACCTTAACTCACTCGGGGACCATCTATGAAAGTCCTTCTCTCCGCCTATGCCTGCCAACCCAACAGAGGTTCCGAGCCGGGCGTCGGTTGGAACACCGCCGTCGAACTGGCTCGCACTCACCAAGTCTGGGTCCTCACCCAAACCGAAAACCAGCCCATGATCGAGGCCGCCCTCCACCGAACACCCCAGCCAAACCTCCATTTCGTCTACTACGACCTGCCACCCTGGGCCCGCTGGTGGAGAAAAGAGCTGCGCGGAATGCGACTCCATTACTACCTCTGGCAAATCGCCATCCACCCCCTCGTCCAACGCCTCCACCAGGACCTCCGTTTCGACGTCGCTCAACACGTCACCTTCGTCAAGTACAGCGCCCCAAGCCTCCTGGCCTTGCTCCCCATCCCCTTCATCTGGGGACCCGTCGGCGGCGGCGAAGACGCGCCAAAACCTTTCCGCCTCCATTTCTCACTCCGCGGAAAACTCTTCGAAATCCTCCGCAACTTCGCCCGCTCATTGGCTGAATTCGATCCCCTCGTTCGCCTCACCGCCAGACGCTGCGCCCTCGCCCAGGCAACCACCCCCGAAACCGCCCGACGCCTCACCATCCTCGGGGCACAATGCGTACGCCTCTGTTCCGAAGTGGCGCTCTCCGACAACGACATCGCCGCCTTTGCACGCCCCGTCCCGCTCCGCCACCCTCCAACCTTCATCAGCCTCGGCAGACTCGTCAGCTGGAAAGGATTCCATCTCGGCATCGAAGCCTTCGCCCTTGCCCGCTTCCAAAATGCCGAGTACTGGATCGTCGGCGAAGGCCCCGAACGCCGTCGCCTCACCAGGCTCGCCTCCAGCCTCGGCGTCAGCGACCGCGTCCGTTTCTGGGGAAACCTCCCTCGACAACATGCCCTCCCAAAACTCCAACAAGCCGTCGCCCTTGTCCATCCCAGCCTCCATGATTCCGGCGGCTGGGTCTGCATCGAAGCCATGGCCACCGGGCGACCCGTCATCTGCCTCGATCTCGGCGGACCGGCTACCCAGGTCACCCCCGACACCGGCATCAAGATACCCGCCTATTCCCCACCACAAACCATCCGCAGCCTCGCCGCCGCCATGACAAAGGTCCTCCGCGACCCCCAACTCCGAAGCCGCGCCCTCCTCCACGGACAAGAACTCATCCGCAATCATTACCGTTGGGAATCCCGCTGCGCCTCCTATTCCAATCTGTACCGCCAAATCCTCGATCGCCGCCAGAGCGCCCGCGACAAACCTCCACACACCGCCAACTGCCACATCCCCGAAATCCCGGCCCAAAACCAGGTTCTCCCATGACAACGAATATCCACCCGCCCCTCACTTCGCCGCCCGAAACCGCCGCCCGCACCCGAGGCCAGCCGCTCTCAGCTCCACACTCCCCACACATCTTCAGCGCCAACCTCCCTGCCTGCCCGCACCTCCCCGAAAACCCAACCTCCCGCCCTCCATCACACCTCCCCTCCCTGTCGGCATCACTGGCCATCGTTACCCTTGCCGCTACCCTCCTCGCCCGCATCCTCGTCGCCGCCGGACTCCCCACCGCCTTCAATTTCGCCCATTTCTTCCTCCTCGCCGTCAGCCTCGTCATCGTCCTCCCCCACACACGCAGCCGCCTGGCCGCAAACCTCCTGACCCTCCTGCTCTGCCTCGCCGCCGTCATCGCCGCCAGCGCTCTGCTCAACAACGCCGGCCTCATCAACTTCATCCTCGAATTCCTCCTCCTCGCCGAACCGTTCCTCCTCCTCCTGCTCATCATCGAATCGCCCTGGTCATCTGCCGCCGTCCGGCAGTTCCGTGCCGCCGCCCTGCTCTTGTTCAGCCTTCATCTGGTCATCGCCTTCTACCAACGCCTTCTCCTGGGCTACATCGATGACCAAGTCAGAGGTTTGTTCATCAACCAAATCGCCGGCGCCCATGTCGCCGGCGCCGTCGCACTCGCCGGCGGCCTCTACTTCGCACTGAGCGGCCAGCCCCGCTCGCTATCCGCCCGCCTCCTCCTCCTGCTCTCCAGCGCCACCGTCCTCGCCTTTGCCGACGCTAAACAGGTGCTCGCAGCATCCTTGGCCGCCCTCATCATGCTCCTGCTGCTGCGATGTCGACAGCTCCGCTCCGCCGCACAGTACCTCCTCCTCACGGTCGCCGCCTCCGCGGCCATCGCCCTCGCCGCTCATACCCTCTTCCCCAGCCTCATGGTCGCCGCCAACATCGAAGTGCTTCAGACCGGCCTCCGTAACAAGCTCCACGTCTTCCCTCTGCTCGCGGAACAGTGCCACGACACGCCCCAACTCCTCCTCGGCCTCGGACCAGGCCACACCATCGGCCGCCTCGGCTGGCTCCTCCCCGACTACGCCCACGCCCTCCTGCCCCTCGGCGCTACCACCTCACAGGCCACCCAACTCATCATCCTCGCCAACAACGACAACTGGGTCTCCAGCGTCCAGCACGGCTCCAGCATGTGGTCCATGCTCTTCTCCTGGGCCGGAATCCTCGGCGATCTCGGACTCGCCGGCGCCGCCGTCTACGCCCTGCTCTGGCTCTGCGTCATCGCCACAATCTGCACCACCGACCTGGCCCGTTTCCTCGTCCTCTCCACACTCGCCCTCGGATGTATCTTCGCCTGGCTCGAAGAACCCGCTTACACCCTCTTCGTCGCCGCCCTAATCGGCCTCCATTGGCAAGAGCATCACCAAATCCCCAATCCCCAGCCCCAGCCCCAGCCCGCCTGAACCAGACACGCCCGCCCACACCCCTGCCCGTCCCGCCCTGTTGCGCCTCCCTCTTGCCAAAACAACCGCACGCTCGCCCCTTCCCCCTCACCCCTCCATCACACCTGCACCCACAACCTCCCTCCGGGCTTCCACCTCCTCAGTCGCACGCCCGACCCCAACCCTCTCAATATTCCCGAATGACTGCACCTCGATTCGCCCCCCCGCCATTTCCCCCCACTTCAACTCAACCTGGTAGTCTCGCCTCAACACCCATCGCTTTATCAACTGCCACAATATCATCACAACATACGCCGGATTCGTCGTCGCATACCTCCAGAACAACCGCCGTGGCTCACAACACAGCCGAAATAACCACTCCAAACCCGCCCGCTGCAGCACCGGCGGCGTCGGAGGCACCACCCCCGCGTGAAGATCAAACGCCGCCCCCACCCCGATCAGAATCCCACGCACACGACCCCGGTGCTCCAGCATCCATCGCTCCTGCTTCGGACATCCCAAACCCACAAACACAATGTCCGGCCGACCCGCATTCAACCGATCCACCACCTCCCGGTCCTCCTCCACACTCAGCTCCCTGAATGGCGGCGAAATCGCATCCGTAATCGCCAGCCCCGGATATCGCCGACGCATCCTCACCACCAGCTCCCGCAACCGCTCCGGAGACCCTCCATAAAACGCCACCCGCCAACCCTCCGCCTCCGCTCGCTCCAACACCATCGGCATCAGGCTGCATCCCGCTACCCGTGTCGCCTTCCCATACCCCAGCAACTTCTGCGCCCAAACAATCGGCACCCCATCCGCCGTGTTGAGGCTCGCTTCCTCCAGCGCCCGACGATGCCCCTCCCTCCACCTGGCCGTCACCACGCTGTGCACCGACACAACCCCGATATAGTGACTCGATCCACACTCCCTCCATTCCTTGATCTGCCCTATCACCTGCTCGTATGACGCGTTGGCAATCGCCGTCCCCAACACCAGCGTGCCCCGATGCACCCCCCCTACCCCCCCCACACCCGATTCGCAAACCGAGGCAAAACGCAGCGACCTCATTGCTCGGCCCACCATGTAACCAACCGTCTTCACCAGCACATACAGGTCGTACCTGAACGACTGCTTCTCAATCCCCTCCAAATCCAGTTCATGACGCTTCCGCCAGTCCTCCAAAATGCTCTCCACGCTCCGTGTTTCGCTCCGCGCCGCCAGCTGCCCCAGGCTTGTCAGCCCCGGCAATACCCGCCTCCGCTTCCCAAAATCCGGAATCCGCTCCAACAAAAAATCCTCCAGATCCGTCGGAATCGGCCGCGGACCCACCAACGCCATCTCCCCCTTCGCCACATTCCACAATTGCACCAGCTCGTCCACCTTCAGTTCCCGCAACACCCGCCCTATCCTCGTCGTGTCCGGATGATTTCCCACCACCGATTGCACCGTCGATTTGCCCCCTCCCTCCTTCATCGTCCTTATCTTGTAAATCACGAACGGCCGGCCTCGATAACCCCGACGAATCTGGCGGAATAAGAACGGTCCCCGAGACGTCCCCCGTACCAGCACGTACAACACCGCAAACAACGGCAACAAAACCACGCACCCCACAAACGCCATGACCCGCTGCGCCCCCGCCCATCCGCCCCACCATTCCCCCAACACCGCCTTCTCACGCTCGCTCATCGCGCAGGATCCCACAACACCCGGCTCCGATCGCTCGTATCCCATCCGACACCCCCAGTCCCCGCATACTTGCCTGACGCCGCGCAGACCCCCAACGCCCGCGGCTCGCTTTCCTCTGCCGCCAGTCTCTCGCCCTCGTCCATTTCATCGAGCCCCTGATCAGCACCCCTCTACAACCGCCCCAATCTCCCCTCTCAGGCAGCAACCACAATCCCCCCTTGCCCTCCCGCCATTACCGCAACGCCGTTCCGCCCCTCACCCCATCCCATCTCAATCCAGCATCGCCAACACGCCACACCCCACCACACACGCTACCTCCTCCAACCGCCGCACCACCACACCATCCCGCAACTCCAACACCACAGGCGTCGGCACAAACCACTCCACTTCATCACTCAACCGCCCAAACGCATACCGTTCGCCCACTGTCTTCTCCTGACCAGGCACAACGCCGTACGGCGGCACTTCAACAAAATACACCCGCACACCCTCCCCCACGCCAATTCCACCCCCAGCACCCTCGCTCAGCCGCCCAATTGCCCTCCGACAGTCCGGACAACTGTGGTGATACAACAACACCACGCAACGCCCCCTCCCAATCTCCTCCCCAATGTCTATGTGCTTCAGCAACGGAAATCGTTTGCCAATCCAACTCTCGGGCTCCAGAATCACCAACGAACCCCCCTTGCTGATCTGCCCTCCATCGCCCAGCACCGCCGGCCTGTATCTCGCCATCGCGATCCCGCCGGGAATCCCCACAACCATCGCCACCACTCCAACAACCAGCTTCTTCCTCCACGTCACTCCCCCCACGTCCTCACCCGGCCGAAAAACCACCAGCGCCGCCAAGCACCCGATGTCCAATATCAGCGTGTAACGCGGATCCACATCCACCCGCCCAAAACATCCGCACGTGCCCTCCCCCAATATCGCTTTGTACGCCGTTATGCACGAAAACAACACAAAACACATCACCGATACGCCCCATACCTGTCTCCGCCAGACCCCGCTGATCAGACACAAACCCAGCACAATCTCAAATTCCACCGCCGCTATCACCACCGGCCTCCACCCGAGCAACCCCTTCCCCAAAACCGGCCCGCTCATCACCTCGTGACCCTTCAACACCCCCGCCGTCAGCAACAGCAGCCCCAACCCAACGCGTACATAGTCATACGCCCTCCTCCAGCCTCGTTCCCGTCTTCTCTCATCCCGGATTGTTGCGATCAACTCCGTCACTTCACTCCCCCTTCGCCGGCTTCGTCCCCTCACTCCCCTCAGGCAACATGCCCGACAACACCCGCCCAAACTCCCGCCAACGTACCTCCGACTCCGACACGCACGACGGCGACGGCGACGCCATCAGCATCGCCTGCGCCATCTCGTTCCCTCGATTCAATGCCGTCAACTGCCCCGACAGTCCACCCAAATCCACCCGGCCACCCGCCAAACATCCCCCCAGCATCAACATACACTCCGCAAAATGCCCATCCACCGCGCGCAAACGCACCGCCTCCGCCGGAGGGTCCCTCCTCCCGCGATGCGCCGCCGTGCGA
>CAYVKG010000041.1:0-34484 GCA_964451955.1 uncultured Tepidisphaeraceae bacterium | reverse complement strand
CGTCATGGGCGAGAACCTTGCTTTAAACATTGCCGATCATGGGTTCAAGGTTGCCGTCTACAACCGCACCACCGAGATCATGCGGAAATTCGTTGCTCGCGAGAACCCGCCAGGGGGGTTGGTGCCGTGCGAGACCATTTCGCAACTGATTGCAGCGGTGAAGCGCCCGCGGAAATTCATCATTCTGGTCAAGGCGGGTCCGGCCGTTGACGCCGTCGTGCAGCAGTTGATCGAAGCCGGCATTGAGCAGGATGATCTTGTCATCGACTGCGGCAATTCGCTTTTTACGGACACTATCCGCCGAGAGAAGCAGTACGTCGACAAGTGCAGGTTTTTCGGCTCGGGCGTGTCAGGTGGCGAGATTGGTGCCCGCTTCGGACCGTCTCTGATTCCCGGTGGCCATCCGGACTCCTGGCAGCATCTCAAGCCCATTTGGGAGGCGATTGCCGCCAAGGTTGACCCGCAGACCGGCAAGCCCATCGAGACAGCGACTCCCGGGCATCCTGTGACAACGGGCGTGCCGTGCACAGCATACATCGGACCGAACGGAGCCGGCCATTATGTCAAGATGATCCATAACGGCATCGAGTACATCGACATGCAGTTGATCGGTGAGGCCTACTTCATCCTGTCCCGCCTCTTGGGGCTGACGGCACCCCAGCTTTCAGACATATTTGCCGACTGGAATCAAGGCGACCTCGATTCCTACCTCATTCAAATCACCGCGGACATTCTGCGGCAGCCCGATCCGATGCAAAGAGGCGGTTATCTCGTCGACTACATCCTCGACACCGCCGGCCAGAAGGGTACCGGCAAGTGGACCAGCACGAACGCGCTGGATCTGGGCATTCCGGCCAACTCGATTGCCGAGGCGGTCTTCGCCAGGTGCCTGTCGGCGCTGAAGGAGGAGCGCGTTGCCGCCTCGCGGTGGCTCACCGGGCCGACGCCCGCCTACATGGGCAACAGACAGGAATTGATCACGGCGGTGCGAGCGGCGCTATATTGTTCGAAGATCTGTGCCTATGCCCAGGGCTTTCAACTGATGCGTGAGGCGCAGAAGGAGTACGGCTGGATGCTGGACTTTGCGACGATCGCATCAATCTGGCGCGGCGGCTGCATCATCCGCGCCCGCTTTCTTCAGAAGATCACGGAGGCGTATACCCGCGATCCGGGGCTGGTGAACCTCCTGCTGGATCCGTATTTCAATGATCAGATCAAGGCGGGACAGGCTCATTGGCGCAATGTGGTTGCCTTGGCTGCTCAGAACGGTCTTCCGTCGCCGGCGTTCATGTCAGCGTTGGCGTTTTACGATGGCTACCGGTCGCCGCGGCTTCCGGCGAACCTCCTGCAGGCCCAGCGAGACTATTTCGGCGCGCACACGTATGAGCGTACGGATCAGCCTCGCGGTCAGTTCTTCCACTTGGATTGGCCTGAGCCGGCGCGCCCGCAGATCACGATTGTCAAGGGCTCGGGCGGCGGGCATTGACCGCGGCCCGATAGCAAGCCGGCGCGAAGGCCATTTCGAGGGCCGAGCGGATTGGAGACTTGCCCGGTCAAGCGGCGGCGGCGAACTTTCCAGGTGCATTATCCAATTGGATCAGGCGTCCGCGGCATTTCATGTGATGGCGTAGCTCACGCGACTTGCGGGGGGGGGGCTCGCGTTGCCGAGGTGGTGTCGCTAAGATGCTCACGACGTGATGTGGTTGGGTGGGCAAGCGATTGTGTGTGTCTCCCCGATCTCAGCCCGGCAAGTTGAGCAAGGGGAACAGTTGGCGAGGAGTGCGATATGCGGTTGGCCGCGGTGGTGATTCTGGTGGCGATGATGGGCCTGCAACTGCAGGCGATGGCACAGGAAACGAAGCCTATGAGCAGTCAATATCCGACGAATCGCGGACCGCTGAAGGCAGGGGTGTTTGTTCCACTTCCACTGACATCGGTGAAGCCGACAGGATGGCTAAAGGACCAGCTCACGATTCAGGCCAATGGATTGACGGGGCATCTGGAGGACTTCTGGCCGGACCTTGGGCCCAAGACGGCGTGGAAAGGCGGCCAAGGCGAAGGGTGGGAGCGCGGGCCATACTACCTGGATGGACTGGTGCCGCTGGCATACATCCTGGGTGATCAGAAGCTGATTGACCGGACCAAGCCTTGGATTGAGTGGATGCTGCAGAGCTCACAGGGCAACGGCTGGTTCGGTCCGGCGAAGAACAAAGACCGCTGGCCCCTGGCCATCGCGATGAAGGTGCTCACGCAGTACCACGAAGCCACCGGCGATGAACGGGCGATGACAGTGCTCAAAAAGTACTTCGAGTATCTCAAGACCGCGCCTCCCGATTGGCCGGCCAAAGAGTGGCGGGGCGTGCGGGCGGGAGAGAACGTGTTGACCGCCTATTGGCTTTACAACCGGACGGGGAACACGGACTACGTGGCGGTGGCGCAGTCCATTTTCGCCAACTGTTTCGACTGGACCAATGAGTTTACCGCTTTTCCGAATGCCCAACCTGGCCGACAGGGACATCCGACGCACGGTGTGAACATCGCGATGGCGATCAAATACCCGGGTCTGCAGTATGTTTTGACTGGCGATGAGAAATTCAGGAAGGGGGCGTATGATGCGCTGGCCAACCTGGACAAATACCACGGACAGGTGGCTGGACGATTCTCGTGCGACGAGCATCTGGCGGGGCGGCATCCGTCGCAGGGAACGGAACTCTGCACGATTGTGGAGGAGGTTTTCTCACTGTCGCACCTGACTGCCATCTTCGGGGACGGCAAGATGGCCGACCGGTTGGAGATGCTGGCCTACAACGGATTGCCGGGCACCTGCACGCCGGATTTCTGGGCCCATCAGTACGACCAGCAAGCCAACCAGGTGATTGTGAACCGCGCCAAGCGAGCCTGGGTTTCCAACGGCAACGATTCGAACCTGTACGGGCTGGAACCAAACTTCGGTTGCTGCACGGCGAACATGCATCAGGGCTGGCCTAAGCTTGTGTCGCACATGTGGATGGCCTCGCCGGACGGTGGTTTGGCGGCGGTGGTCTATGGGCCGAGCGAGGTCAAGGCCAAGGTCGCGGGCGGGGCGACGGTGACCATTTCAGAGGCAACGGACTATCCCTTTGACGGGACGATTCGCTTTACCGTCCAGGCGGAACAGGCGGTCGAGTTCCCGCTTTATTTGCGGGTACCCGCTTGGGCTAACGGCGACGTGGCGATCAAGATGGGCGGACAGGAGATTTCCGGGCATGCGACGGGCAGTTTCCTCACCCTGAAGCGAAAGTGGCAGCCCGGGGACACGGTCGAATTGCTGTTGCCGATGAGGCTTCGAACGGAGAGACGGTTTAACGATGCGGTCTCGGTTTTTCGGGGGCCGCTGGTGTTCTCGCTGAAGATTGGCGAGCGTTTCGAGAAGCTCAAAAGCCACCACGCGACGCTCCCGACAGCAGATTGGGCGATCTACCCGGAGACGCCTTGGAACTACGGGCTGATTCTGGACGTGGCCAAGCCAGAGGAATCCATCACGGTGACCACGACCAAGGTGAGTGCGACGCCGTGGGCCAACGCAGAGGCGCCGGTAACCCTGAAGGTCAAAGGAAAACTGTTGAAGGAGTGGGGCATCGTGAACAACTCGGCCGATGCGCCGCCGGTGAGTCCGGTCGAGTCCGCGGAGCCGGCTGTCGATCTGCAACTCATTCCATATGGGTGCACACGGCTTCGAGTCACTGAGTTCCCGGTCGTGAAGCAGTAGCGGATCCGCCACACAGGAAAACGCAGAACACGGAGAACGTTTCGCTACGTCCTCCGTGTGCTTTTTGCGATGGCGGCATTCACGGAGCGATGACGATCGTCTGGTTGATTCGCGGGGCGGTGGGCGGGAACACAGCCTGCTGCTTGTCATGGGTGCTGGCGACAACGTAATACTCGAAGCCGTCTTCATGGGCGGCCTCGCCGGGAACGCAAGCCATGTAAACGCCTCGATCAACGCGGCTCAGAGCAATCCTGTGGTACTCGCCCGCGCCCATGCGGCGCCAGAGGAGGCTGACTTCTGTGAGCGGTTGCTGGCTGAGGATAAGAACCCTGAATTGGAGCGATTCGCCGGGCCTCACACTGCTGCGAACAGTGGGGACAATGATGCGCGTTGGGCCGGTGTACGCCGACGAGGGCTGCGCTTCAGGCGGAAGATTCTTGCCCATGGCGGCTGCCAATTCTTTTCCTGGCTTGGTGATCATGGCGGGAAATGCATGTTGTTCCCAATTGGCGACGGTGCCCAACTCGCCCGGCGTTTCGACGGTGGCGAGCATATAGGCGTAGGCATCCTGAACGGCGGCGATGATCTGCAGCCGCAACGGCAGCGCGGTCTGCTCCGCAAGCAATGCCTTGGCGGCAGCGTCCTTCTCGGCAGCAACCGCCTTCATGGACTCGTTAAACTGATGCCAGAGGCATTTTGCGTGTTCGGTTGCGCGCATGCATCGAAAGTTGTTCAGCCAATAGTCAAAACGCCGGAGATTGCCGGCGCCGACGATGCGCGATCGCAGGGCCGCAAATTCCTCGACAAATCCGTAAGCCTTGGCGGCGTCATCCCATGGGGTTGGATTGGGGACCAGGCCACCGGGGCCGTCAGTCCAAGTGCTGGTTTCGGGGAGCCGTCCATCGATGCGCGTAAAGATCTCGGCAATTTCGCCCCCGGCCTCGAATCCGAAGTGAGTAACGGCCCATTGCCGGTAAAAATCGGCGGTGGGGGCAAACCGATCAGGCTTGGGCCCGGCATTTCCGGGCGGGAAATCGGCGGCGTAGTCTTTGTGCGCCGGCCCGCCGCAGTTGATCTTGCGAGTGTATGTCGGACTCTGGACCACGATGCCCGCGATGGACGGAAACTCGGTCTCTCGCGTGAAATCAATGTTAATGAAGCCGTTGGCGACATCAATTCCGTTGAAGGTGAAGTCAAGCTTCCTGTTCTTGCCAACGGCTGTAAAGATGTCGAGGTGCTCGATAACTTGCCTACCCTGAAGCTTCACGCCAAACACGCGCTTGCCGGGTTCTCCGTAGTGCGGCTCGCAGAACTGGAGAGTTACGGTGTACTTCCCGTTTGGCACAGCAAGGCTGTACGCATGGACGTCGTAGCGAACGGTCTGGTAGACGGCCGGATCGCCAGCGTCGGCAATGGGGTTGTTCGGGAACGCCGCATACTGTCCGCCCGTTGCGCCGTCCTTTTTGGGGGCGATCATGGGCCGCGGGGAAAAGTCATTCCATGGCGACTGACTCCAGGCGGCGTTGGCCAGTGCGACCGCGTTGGGGCTCGTGATGCGGGTGCGCCAGTGAATGCCCATCAGACCAGTGCAGCCATACCTGAGAGAGTCAGCGGCGTCCTTTCGCATGCGGCCAACCCAAAGCTGAGGCATCAGCAGGTTGGGGTCATCTTCGAGCCAGGGGATGGCCCACTTGCCGCGGCCTTGCACCTTGGCAAAACCCGGCTCGACAGCCTCCTTGCCAACCTGTCGATTAATGCAGCTTACGGGCAACTCCTTGGGCAGCACGCTGTCAAACAGCGCGCGATCCTTTGGGGGACCCAGCACCCATCCACATGTCGCCAGTGCGAACGGAGCTTTGACTTTCTTCGCAGCGGCGATGGCGGCCTGAATGTCGTCGATCGTCCTCTTGACGTTCTCATCGGAGACGCCGCTCCAGGTCCAGTCCTCGGGAGTCCAGAGCCAGTAGTAGTCGATGGGATACGTCTTGGTGATGCGCTGGAACATCCCTTCGTAGATGGTCTGGGCATCCTTGACGCCGGCAGCCTGCATCCGTTCCCGGACGGTCTTTGGGATGATCAGCGGTGTTTCCGTCCCAACGCAGGTCTTGACACCCAGCGAGCGCGCCAGCGTGAAGGCATCACGGAGCTGAGCACCCGCGCGATCGAAAACCTCCTTGCATGCTTCGGGCGTCTGTGGCCGGGGACAGTGGCCGATCATCACATCGGATCCGAACGCATCATGTTCGAACAGCATCGACGAGCCGAACGACCACTCGCTCGTGGGTTTGGCTTGGTAGCCCCAGTTGCCGCGGAGGGTGTTTTGCCAGCTTGATGTGTAGCTGAAGAGAAGTTGCCCGTCCGGGCCCAGGTCCTTGGGCATGCCAATCCAGACGGTTGGCTCAGGCCCCACGCTTCCCTCAGGGTATGTGTGCAGGCCGAAGAAGTTCATTCGGAGCTTCGGAAGTTGCGAGATGACAGCTCTATAGTGGTCGGTGTTCCACCAGTCGGGGCCTTCAGGAAAATCATGGAAGGGCTGAATGCCGCGCAGATCAAAGAGAGGTTTGCCGACTTCGGAAACCATGGGCAGATCGAAGGCAACCTGCCGATCGGGGACCACATCCGAATCGAGGTCGAAGGCAATGCCAAGAAGCTCGGCAAAGCGATAGGCGGCGTAAAGCGTGCCGGCATCATCGCCGCCGATGAGATAGACCGCTCGACGCGAGTCGCTGCCGTCGCCGACGATGGCGTCAATGGTCTTGACGATGTACTGCTGCGGCTGCAGGGCATCGGTCGTCTGGCGGAGTTGCAGGTGATCGGCGATGGGCCGGCCCCTGCGAGCGACGATGATCTGGTCGCCAACGACGGTCTGATTAACGATGGGCAGAAGCTCGCCCGTCCGGAGATACACATAGCGGCGCACCTCGCGCGCGGCAAGAACCTCGCACGGCGAGGCGTCGGTGGCGCAGACGATCTGCGCGATTGGTCTGGCGGGCGGGGCGATCTGTGAGCAGCCCGCGAACAGTACAAGCGTCAGGATGAGGACGCCCAAAGAGAGAGCACGCGGCATGTCGTTTCTCCTCGATAAGGGTCCGGAGCATCCATGATGGCCGATCAGTGAGAGATTGTCCATTCTTGCGCGGGAACCGTTGGCAGGCCGTCGCAATCAGAGTCGCGGCCGCCACGTCGCGTAACGGTCTGGGCATTAATGGGACCCGGCCCCGACTGCCGATCGTGGAACCTGGGCAAAGACTACTTCAACTTGTAGTCAACAACGCAGACCTTATCGAGGATCGGGCCGAGGCTCTGCCCGAAGGCCTTGTGCGCCGGGTGCGGGAGATAAGCATCGCGGTCGGCTTCGTTGTTAAACGTAAGGACGAAACAGTGGGTGTAACCTTGGGCGAGGCCTTCGGGGCTGATGTTGGTGCCCCATTCAAAACCCTTGATCGTCGGGATCTGTTTCGGCAGATTGGCAAATGCCGTCTCAATCTCCTTGATTTGCTGCGGCGTGGCGGCGTCCTTGAACTTGAACAGCACCACGTGGCGAACCTTGCCCGCATTCATGGCGGCACATCTTCCGGCATCACCGGATCCGCTCATGGGGCAGCTCTTCGTTGCGCAGCCAACGGCACACAGACCTACCAACGTTGCGATGAGCAATCGTGTCATGGATGGAGTCCTTTCTGAGGCTCAGCAGTGTAGCGATCAGACGCCGAGGGGCAAATGCACGGCCGGGGCTGGACAACTGAACTGCCGGCCGAGAGTATGAGTATACAGAACAATGGAGCAGGCAAATGGGTGATATCAAGGTCGTGGTCGGCGGACTTTGCATCCTGGCCGGGTTGCTGACAACGCTTAGCGATCCCGCCCGGGGGGCAGTGCGCTGGCCACAATTTCGCGGCGAGGGCGGCTCCGGCATTGCCACGGAAGGCGAAAAGCCCCCGGTCGAGTTCGGAGCGTCGAAAAACCTGCTGTGGAAGACGCCTGTGCCCAAGGGTCATTCCTGCCCCTGCATCTGGGATGATCGGATTTTCCTCACGGGTTTTGACAAAGGGAAACTCGAAACCCTGTGTGTCAGCCGCACGGATGGGAAAGTCCTCTGGCGACGGGCGGCGCCGGCGCAAAAGATCGAGCGATTTACCCCGATGAACAGCCCCGCCACGCCGACCCCAACCACCGATGGCCAGCGCGTGTACGTCTTTTTCGGCTCATTTGGCGTGATTGCGTACGATTTCGCCGGTAAAGAGATCTGGCAGAAACCGCTGGCCGTCACCGATGCACGTCACGGGTCGGCTGCATCGCCGGTCTTGGCGGCAGGGAAACTGATCATCAACGGTGACCAGGAGAACGGCAAGTCGTTTCTGGCCGCCCTTGATCCCCAGACCGGCCAGACGATCTGGCAGGTCCCCCGGCCGCTGTACTTCACGAGCCATACGACGCCGGTCCACTTCAAGCGGACCGATGCCGATGAGATCGTCCTGGCGGGCAGCGTTCGACTGGCCGGGCACGACCTCAAAGACGGCTCGGAGCGATGGAGTTGCCGCGGGCTCGAGGCGGTAAGCATCTGCCCGTCACCGGTCATTGCGGACGACACGGTCTTCGCGATGTCATATTCGATGACCGAGAGACTCCCTAAGTTCGATGATGCGCTGACCAAGTTCGACAAGGACAACGATGAGAAGCTCGTCTATAAAGAGACGACCGGAGTCGTGAAAGATGTGTTCACGATCATTGACACCAACAGCGATGGCACCATCACTCGCCAGGAGTGGGACGACAACTATCGCGTCTTCAAGGACGCCGAAAACGGTCTCTTTGCCCTGAAGAACCCGGGCAAAGGTGATGTCACCGCGACACACATCGCGTGGAAGGACAAAAAGACAATGGCTACGATCGGCTCGCCGCTCTATTACCGCGGGCGAATCTATACCATCCGCGACGGCGTCTTGTCGTGCCTCGACGCCAGTACCGGGAAGCCCTTCTACGTCACCAAACGAATCGGCGCGGACGGGCAATACTACGCATCGCCAATCGCCGCAAACGGAAAAGTCTATCTGTCCTCCATGCTGGGAATGGTCAGCGTGGTCGAGGCCGGCGATGACCTGAAGGTGCTGGCGAACAATGATCTGGGCGAGGCGATTGCGGCGACGCCGGCCGTTGCGGGCAATTGCCTGTACGTTAGGACGGCGGAGCATCTGTGGGCATTTGGTGAGTAGCGTTTTTCGAACGACGGCCCGTGTCGTAATGGCTGCATGGGTTCAGCAAGCCTCCGGCGATCCCGGCTGGTCCGACATAGCGAACCGGCGAGGCTTGGATCTGTTTCTGGGTGAAGTCCGCGGCAGATCGTGTCCGTGCAGCCCCCGTCTGGTATGATGCCAAGTCATGGGGATGTCACCTATCGTGGGAGTCGAGGCATGAGCAGATCAACAACTCGTCGGAGGTTTCTGAAGACGTCCGCGGTGACGGCGGCGGCAATCAGTTCATTACAGGTCTCGCGGGCGGCGCATGCGGCCGGCAGCGATATCATCAGGATCGGCATGGTGGGGTGCGGCGGGCGCTGCCCCGGAGCGGCAATCAATGCGATGAACGTCGACAAGGGCACTCGCCTGGTGGCCATGTGCGACATTGTCCCCGCCCGCGTGAAGGCCCAGCGAGCATCGCTCAAACAGCAGAAACCCGAACAGGTCATGGTGGACGACGACCACTGTTTTGACGGCTTCGATGGATACAAGAAGGTCATCGACTCGTGCGACGTGGTGCTGATTGCCAACGCGGCCAAGTTCCACCCCCTGCATACGATCGCTGCCATTCAGGCTGGAAAGCACGTCTTCGTCGAGAAGCCGCACGGGATCGATCCGCACGGCATCAAGGTGCTCCTGCAGGCGGCTGAACTGGCGAGGCAGAAAGGACTATGCCTTAAGTCCGGCCTGCACAGTCGGCACGATCCGCGCTTCCAGGAGGCGATCCAGCGCATTCACGACGGCCAGATCGGCGACATCATCTCGATCGAGGAGAACTTCCTCCGGTCACCGTATCAGCTCTATCAGCGTCAGCCGGGCATGAATGAGGTGCAATATCAGTGCTCGAACCAGTACCACTTCACGTGGCTCTCCGGCGACGATGTGCCACAGTCGCTCGTGCACAACATGGATCGCGCCACGTGGGCGATGAAAGAACAGACTCCCGTCAAGTGCCATGGCATGGGCGGTCGATCGACAAGCATCGGCGAAGTCTATGGCAACGTGTTCGACCACCACGGTGTGGTGTACGAGTACGCCAATGGCGTGCGCGTGTATGCGTTCTGCCGGACGATCGACGGCTGCTATGGCAATGCCGATTCCATCGTTCTGGGATCAAAGGGGCAATGCTATGTGACGCACGGCCGAATCGTGGGGCAGCACCCCTGGGTGTACAAAGGCGCCGGCGGGAATCCCTACGACATTGAGCATGACGTGCTGTTCAAGGCGATTCGATCCGGAACCCCGGTGAACAACGGCGACTACATGGCCCGCTCCACCCTCATCACCATCATGGGGCAGTTGTCGTGCTACACCGGCGAGGAGCTTACCTGGGATCGGGTGAGCAAGTCCGACTTCTACTATGCACCGAAGCCCGAGGACTGCTCATTCGAAATGGAGCCGCCCGTGAAGCCAGGACCGGACAAGGTCTATCCGGTGTTTGCAACGCCAGGGCGGACAAGGCTCCTATAGAACGACTTTGGGTTGCCATGGCGCAGCGTTCGGATGCCATCGTCCAAGTCGCGGGTTCTCCTTACGGTTCGTCCTACCGTACGTGAAACCGTATTTGTGCGCTGTTTCCCTGCTCGTCGATTACGCGCAGACCGTGCTCCCCTTTGATGGGCATCCACCACGTCTGTGACTCGCCGCACGTTGCGGCGACGAGCTGGTTATCGATGAACCACCACAGTTTGGCCGACTGCGAGAGGGTGTTGTCGGGCCCGTTCGTCAGGACTGCTCGCAGGAGCAGTCGCTGCGCATCGGCGGCGAGATCGGAGTTCCATAGGATCTCCGCACCGTCGACCGGGCTGAGAATGGTGAGCCGACTCCGTTGGAGGGGCTGATGCAGTGCACCAGCGTCGGGTGCTGCGACGCCCGCCGTAACTTCGCTGGGCCAGAATGATCCATCCACATGGAGCGCTGCGGCCAGCCGCAGCGCCAATGGTGCAGCGGCCTCCGCGCCAACCAGCGACCGCGAGCCTCGCCCATGGACATTCCCCATCCACACGATGACCGTGCGGGCGGGAGTTGCCGCGGCACACCAGGCGTCGCGATGGCCGCTGCTTGTGCCCGTCTTCCACGCCACTCGCATGGGGCACGCCTCGCGAGATATCCCGGCCGTACGACGCGGATCGCTGATCGCGGCGATTGTCTGCCAGCACGCGCGTTCCATAAGAACGCGGTTTGAGGGCGATTGAGCGTCCGCGATCGTCGGATCACGGAATAGCCTCGCCGGTAAATACCTTCCTCCGCGTGCAAGCGTCGCGAAAGCCTCCGCCATTTCCAGAGGCGTTGCCTCGGCGCCGCCAATCGCCAGTGACAGCCCATAGCGTTCCGGGTTGCGAGCGAGGTGCTTCAGCCCCAGTGTCCCGCAGACTGTCGCGCCCCGCACGGCGCCCAGACGCGAGAGCACCTGCAGCGCGGGGATGTTTCGGCTCTCCGCAAGCGCTTCGGCGGCAACGATCGACCCCCGGAAGCCGTGGTCGTAATTGCCGGGCATATACCCCGGCCACGCAGCCGGCGAATCGCGCAGCATCGAGCTGGGCGCGCAGACGCCGGCTTCGAAGGCTGCGGCGTAGATCATTGGTTTGATGATCGACCCGGTCGATCGCGCTCGCCGGGTCAGGTCCAGAGTGGGGGCATCCTTGCTCACGCTTACGTTCGCAAGTACATCACCTGTCGCATTGTCCATAACGACGACGGCGACATCTGTGATGCCTGACGCCGCCAATGAATCGAGCTGCTCGCTGGCGGCAAGGAATGCCTGTCGCTGCACCGCAACCTGGAGCGTGGTTCTGATTGAACCGTGCTGGACTCGGCCGACCAAGCTTAACAATGAAGGCAGCGAGCCCTCTGCGGTGGCGTTGTCCTGATGGACCTGCGGAAGCGGACGCCATGAGGTATCCAGCGGCTCCTGATTGGCGGCGGCAAATTCGACGGCATCGATCAGGCCGCATGCAAGCATGCGGCCCAGCACGTGGCGGCGTCTGGCCAGAGATCGCTCAGGAAAACGATCAGGCCTGTAGTGGTTGGGGTTTTTCGGCAGGCCGGCGAGCAGCGACGCCTGCCCTAGGCTCAATTCGGTGCACGGCCTCCCAAAATACCGCCAACTTGCCGCGCCAACGCCAACTAGATTGCCCCCAAATGGGGCGCGATTGAGGTACTCGATGAGAATACCCTGCTTGGTCTGACACCGCTCGATTTGCGCGGCACGCACGGCCTGTTCAAGCTTGCCCAGCCAACTGCGGCGACGCGGATCGCGAAGCCTGTGGAGTTGCATCGTAATCGTGCTTGCCCCACGCCTGGTGCTGAGCGATCGCAGGTCCTGCCAACCCGCGGCTGCAACGGCGATCCAGTCCACGCCCGCGTGCTGATAAAAACGCGAGTCCTCCGTTGCGATGATGGCGTTGATAACGTGCGGACTGATCTGCTGCTGCGACAACGGCATCCGCCATTGCCCATCACTGGCGACAAACGCCGCCAGCGGCGTGCCGTCGCGGTCTTCTATCCAGGTCGCCGCGGGTGAGACGAAATCAACGCCTGAGGGGTAAGGCCAGCAGACGACCATCGCCCAGAACAACAAATATCCACCCAGCGGCACCGCAACAGATGCAATAAGGAGGATCCGGATGATGCGCTTTACCCGCCACCTCGCCAACAAGCGTGCGCGATCCAGCATCGTCCGGGATTGTGTCCGCTCACGTTCCAATCGTCACTCACTTTCTGGCGATCGACTTCGTGTCGGTTGGCGTAATCACCAGTCTTCCTCCTCCGCCCGAATGACTGTTCATGGCCAGATCGTACATGCACTCAGCACGCACGGGCGGCACAACGAATGTGCCTGGCGCAACGGCACGCGCCAGGTATACATGGGTGACGATCCCCGCTTCGGGCATATCGCCGACGAGGACCAGGCGATCGTCGCGAATATCCAGTCGCAGGTTTGCCAAGACAGGCTCTTCTACATCCCAGTCCGCGGGACGGCGCGGCGCCACGCGCAACGCGCCGATCGCAGGCAGAACCGCGGTTGTCTTCAGGCGAGGATTCTCAATCTCGAGTCCTGCCGGAAGCATGTCCTCGACAACGATATTTGCCTGCATGGGCGGCGCCTCCAGCGTTATCCGCACCTGCACGAGATCGCCGCTGCGAATATTGCGCCCGACGAGCGGCTGCCCCTTCTCATCCATGTAGCTCCGACGAACCTTAAGCCCATGGTCCGCGTCGGGCGGGGCGCTGAGCGGCACGCCATTCTGGATCCATGTGACATATCCGCGGGTCGCGGCCGGCCCGACGATGCGAACCTCGTACTCGCCGCCCTCTGCGACCACAGTGGGCCGAGTCGTTGGAGTGCCTGTGCTCCATACGAGCGACTTGCCACCGCTGGTGGATGCCAGGCGGACCCCGGACAACAACAGCTCCGCAGCTTGATAGGGCTGCTCGGTCTTGCACTGACGCAGGTACCGGCCCAGTGCCATGACCGCAAACGCGCAGTCCTGCGTACTCCGCCATTGCTTCTGGCTACCGGAGTCGGCAAGTCGCTGTGCCAACGCAGGCAATGCGGGATGATCCGGCTGGACCATCAGCATTGCGTTGACCGTCATCGCCAGATCCCTTACGGCGGACCCGACGTTGCCTCCTGTTTGCCGACCTGCACGCGGCGGCGATGGCTCGATCGGTACTAGTTGACCGGCCAAGTCGCGCCGGCCGGCAGCCAGCCAGGCCATCGAAAGATACAGCCTTGCCTGGGCCCGCTGGGCTGCGAACTCCGGCAGTGCTGACGCGCCTTTGGCATTCGCTAATTCGGTCAGTCGACTCATGATTGCCCGCTCGGGCTTGCCCGCTATCGCCAGGACGTAGCAGCCGTACGCCTGACACTCCAAGAGGTCGCCCGAGTCTCCGGAATCGTCCAGCAACCGTCGCACATACGTCAACAGCGACCGTCGGAAATCATCGGGGACCCTATGCCCGGCGATCTCGGCTTCGGTAATGAAATGCGCGGCGTAGACGCTGGCCCAAGGCCAGCACTCGCGAGAACCCGGCCACATGGCGATGCCGCCATTTGCCGTCTGCATTCCGATCAGTCGAATGATCCCCGCCTGCACCTTATCCGCAACACGCTGCCGCTCGAACATGCCAGGCGCTATCTGAGTGCCAAGGTCGCTCAGATAGACCAGAGGAAAAGCGGTGCTAATCGTCTGCTCGGCGCAACCATACGGATATCGCTCCAAGTAGTCCAAACCGTCCGGCAGCTGCAGTGTGGGCCACGGCGTCACACGGATGGCCAGTTGCTCGCTGCCGGCAAGCATCCCCCCGGGTATTTTCAACTTCAGGGGCGCGTCCGGCGCCACGGCGGCATACTCGCCCCGCGTGATGGCGGGACTTGCCGGCCGGACAGGCAATTCAGTCACCTCCTGCCAATGCTCGCCACCCATGTTGGCTGCCAGTCGCACGCGCGCCACTCCCGCCATCGGACCCGCGACAAAGTCAATCCGCATCGTCTCCTGCCCACCTGCCTTCACCCGGCACGGTGGAGTGGCCATCGCGTGTTCCTTGCTTGCCGCAAACGCCAGCGGGTTCTTTGCGTCAAGCAATTCCGCATGAAGGATAACTTCGCTTGAATCAGAAGAGTTGTTGAAGACTACTACCGGCACGCTGAATCGATCTCCGGGCGATGCGAACCGCGGGAAACTGGCCTGAACGATCAGTGGCGAACGCACCACCACCTGCGTGTCCGCGGAGCCAAAAACGGTCCCAGCAGATCCTGTGGCCATGATTCGAAGGGTCCCTGCAAACTGGGGAACCGGGAAACTTGCGGTGGCAACACCCTCTCCGTCGGTATGAACGACGCCGGCGAAGAGGGCAACCGGTCGCACTCGCTCCGCGGCGATCGGGTTTCGATGGCGCGAGGAGCCGCCCGTTTCGCCGTCGCCGCCGACATGACTCTTGGCCGCCGGTCGCGGCACTTCAGGCATCAGCCGGCCATACACGTCGCTCCATTTCACGCCCAGGGCTCGAATGCCGTGGAAGAATGCCAATGGATCCGGTGTGGCAAATTGGGTCAATTGCAGAATTCCCTCATCCACCGCCGCAAGGGCGATGGCGGCATGCGCCAGAGGTTGACCAGACGCGTCTCGCGCCTGCAACTTCACATCGAGGGTTGACAAGGGCCGAGTTTCAGTCGCAGATGCGATCTTGATTGCCATCCGCCGGTCCGACGGATCGACGCATACTCTTGCCGTGCCGTAGGCGCGGTGCACGCGCCATTTGGTATTCGGATCAATCGCACGAACCACACTGGCGGTCACATACGCATTCGGCCTGCACGCCTCGGTAATCCGGATGGGCACCGTCACCTGCGAGGCGGGCATCTCGATCACATGTGATTCGAGCACCTCGTCCGTCTGCACCGTCAGCAGCAGCCGCCCGGCAAAAGGACTGCGGACGAGCACGATCGGGCGATCACCGACGCGGAACTGGGTCTTCTCCTGCGTTTTTGTCGGAAGCGTGGTTGGGACTGGCGCGACATCATCGGAAGCAAGCATCACCAACTCAAGTCGCTCCGGCCTCTCGCGGCAGATGTTGTCTTCCCATGCGTGGCCGTCGCCGGCGAAAAACCGCAGGCTGCTCAAAGCCCCAGACTTCGGGTCGGACACTCGGAGCACGTACGCGCCGCTCGACGGCGCCGTGACGTTCAGATTTGCCCGGCCGTTAACGACCGTGATCGTCGCGTCGCCGGCCCTCTCCACCGGATCCAGCATGCGGTGCGACTCGTACTCATATCTTCCATGCCGGCGTACCAGCACACTGTTCCAGCTCTCCCGAAAAAGAGCGACTTCCAAATGGGTGTCCGCATTTGCCGGATTCCCCTCCGGCGTCACCAGATTCACCTCAAATGCCGTCGGGGTGTTTGGCTCGGACGTCGTCGATCCGCGAAGGCCGATATACCACGGCAAGGCGTCAACCTCGATCACCTCCGTCGCGGCAACGGCTCGCCCGCCGGTCTCCCGAACGCTGGCCGCCACGGATAAACGCCACGGACCGCAGTACTCGGCCGGTCCCGAAGGCCGCGTCGAAGCGCCCCTGTCGATTCCCAGCATGCTCCGCAGATTCAAATCCCATTGGCCCAAGCCATTGTCATCGAGCAGACCACCTTGCGGATCCGGTTCGACCCGTTTGGCCGGAACCGCTCCGATGGGTGACGTCCCCGGGGTCTCAACCAGTCTTGCGCTGTCGCCAAATGTCCAGTCGCTCCATCGGACCGGCGCAAATCGGCTCGCATCCAGACGCACCGACAGACCCACCCCCAAACCCGCCGCCGGACGCCCAAACAGGTAATCCGCCTGTACTGCGGCCGAAACAGGAACCTCGCCGATGGATGCGCGGCGTGCTTCGCGATCTTCGCTGATCGCGCCCTTCAGGGTCAGTCGCACTTTCAGACGATTTGGGAGGTATTCCTCAACCTGGAAATCCGCTTTGCCGAAGGATTCTCTCGCTGCGGATTCATCCCCGGGAAGCATGATATGCGCGCTCCATCGCCCGGTCACGAGGTCGTTGGGCAATTGGAGTTTCAGCTGAGCAGTGCCGTCGGCGTCAAGCATGACGACTTGGTTTCGCCAACTGCGCAGGTCCGGCCTCCGGATCTGCCACCGCACCGGAAACGCCGCTGGCGTCGATCCCTTCGCATCGCGTACGATGGCCCGAAGATGAACCGTCTCGCCCGGTCGATAGACCCCGCGATCCGTGTATACGAACGCCTCATGCCCGGTTCGCAAATACGCGCGGCCAGCCACATCAGCGTCCGCCAGCGTCCACTCGTTGTCCGGCAGATCAAGCCACGTCAAGCCTCGCAGCACGGGACCCTGTTCGGCAGTGACTAGCTGCGTGGACGGCTGCGTCGACGGAGCGGCGGGCAACTGCTCCGCTAGAAGCACACGCGGCCTTTCGCCCTCTGCGGGCCGAATGTCGCCGATCCTCGCCAGTCCATCGGCATCGGTCACCGCTTCCCCAAGCAGCTGGTTCTTGGTGGAAAATAGACGCACCCGAACCCGGGCCAGCGGCTCGGCCGTGCTGAGCGAAACGGCCCACGCCGTCACGCTGCGCGCCGAGAGTTGTGCACTTAGGCCAATGTCCGACAGCGTGAACACTGCCGACGCACTCGCCGCGTAGGAGTAGTCATCGTCCGACTCATCCGTGTCGGAGTCGGCTGCAAGACGGTCCGGCGCCTCGCTGATCGACAGGCGATAGACGCCGTCCTGTCCCGCTTCCCCGGGCAACAAGTCATCCAAGGCGATGCGAATGTCCTGCACCTTGTTCTTCTCGCGAGGCAACTCAATAGTGCGCGTGGCGACAGGCCGGCTGTAGGAAGGGGCGCTCAATTGCCATCGATACCGACTGGAGGCATTTCGCCAACCCACAACGTTGTTGTCATAGGCCCGCCACGCCGCCAGTTTCACCTTGTGCACATTTACCGCATGGGCCAGCACCGTGCGGTTCCCTCGGGAGCCCAGGTAGCCCTCCTCGTGTTCAAACCACATGCCTTTCTCTCTGTCAGGCACGTAGACACTCAGGAGATTCGGACGCGGATACTTCGCCAGGTCAACGCCCTTCGGTGCCTCGGCGATCTTTATGGCATACCGTGTTCCTGGCGCGAAGTCGCCGCACAAACGCCACCCGGAATAGTGCGACTGCACCGTGAATGGCGCCCCAGGTTCTAAAGAGATCACCTGTCGGGCGGGCTCCGGATCGGGATTGCTGTCGTTCACGTGAAGCGAGATCCATGGCTGCCCGTTGGCCGGCGAGTGGGCCTCCACTTCATTGACAAACAGCCTGTTTCCAACGGCGACGGCCAGTTCGACAGCATCTTCCAGCCCAAGCGGCCCGCTCGTGCCCGCCAACCCCTCGGCAACGCGCACCGTCAGTCGCGCCGCATCGGTGCCGCGCAGCCCGGCCAGAGATACCGGCGCGGTAATGAGACGCACTACATTGCCCGCCGCTTCACCGTGGAGCTTTGCGCTTACGGCGTTGCCCGCCGGACCGCGGACACTCAACTTTGCCAGCACGTCCGCCGGCACCACCCGATCATTGAACTCGATCTCCAGTACGTATCGATCACCCTCTTCAAAACCCGTCTGACGCACCGCCAACACTTTCAGCGGCTCCGTTTGCACCGTCGCCACAAACGGCCTGGCGAGCCGATAGCCGTCCGCGCTGCCAAGCGATTCCGGTGCGATGCTCAGCGTGTATTTCGTCGCCTTTGGCAGATCGCTCGCCGGCACGAAGCTCAGCGTTCGATCGTCCCGCCACTGCCACTCTCCGGCCAAAGCAGGCACGATCCGCACTGGCGGCGCGCTCCCCGACCGGCGCGGTGACACCGGAAGATTGAACTTCCAGAGCATGACCGGCCTGGCTGCGAGCGTGGCGCCGTCACCAGGCGAGAATCGCTCGATGCGCAGCAAGCCCCTGCGATGCGGCCCGAACGCGTGGTGATAACCCACCCATGCCGCGGCGTTGGCCAGTCCGAAACAAAGAACGACAACCCAAAAGCGTCGACTTCCAGAAGGCGCCCCGGGCGAGGCGAGAGATGTCATGTTCTAGTCCTCCCTGACTAGCAATGTCCCAACATCATATCAGAGCGCACCGCGGGCCACAAACGGAAAAATGAACAAGGTGTGCGTCCAGGTCGATGGACGCAAGTTCCCCCCCAAGCTGCCGGGCTTTCCATCACGGCTTCCGGTGGACGAGCAAGCTTGGTCCGCCGCCCCGCGGACGCCTATCTACAATGCCTGCGCCGCTCCGGAGACCATTCGATGTGCCAACCGACGTCGCATGGACGCTCTATTGAGGTTTCCCGTCTCGGCTTTGCCTCACGTGTCGAACGTCGGCTCCGGCACGGACCGCCGCCATCTCCCGCACCAAACCGGAAAGCTGCTGGTGTATGTCGTTCCACTCCCGCATACGCACAAATGACAGGAAATTCTCGCGGCACGCTTTCCGCAGTTTGTTGGTCGATAGCTCTTGGGCCCGCTCGTGATACCAATCCCAGAGCCTCACGAAGCTCAGGAAATCCGACAATGGATCCCGCCATTTGGCGTGCGCCTCATCCGCATCCTGCTGGCGATCCATCGGCCTTTCCCGCGGGTCCTGCACCGACAATGCCGACGCGATGATCAGCACCTCATCCAAGACCCCTTCTTCCTTGGCCGCCAAGATCATCCGGCCGATGCGAGGGTCAATCGGTAGCTTCGCCAGCTGCCATCCCGCTTCGGTCAACTCGTTATCCTCGTCAATTGCCCCCAATTCGTGAAGCGTCTGATAGCCATCGCGAATGGCGCGATAATCCGGCGGATCCAGGAACGGAAAATCCTGAATGCTGCCCAGGTTGAGCGATTTCATCTGCAGAATCACCGCCGCCAGGTGGGTCCGCCGAATCTCCGGGTCCGTAAACTCCGGCCGCGAATTGTAGTCCTCCTCTGAATACAAGCGAATGCAGACTCCCTCCGCTACGCGCCCGCAGCGGCCTTTCCGTTGGTCAGCGCTGGCCCGAGAAATGGCCTCGATCGGCAGCCGATGCACCTTCGTGCGGGTGTTGTACCGGCTGATTCGCGCGTACCCGGGGTCCACAACATATCGAATCCCCGGTACCGTCAGCGACGTCTCCGCCACGTTCGTCGCCAGGACGATCCGCCGCCGCTGGTGCCGCTGAAACACCCTCATCTGCTCGTCCGCCGACAGCCGTGCGTACAGCGGCAGAATCTCCGCGCCCCGAGCTTCGTGTTTCCGCAATGATTCCGCCGTCTCCCGAATCTCCCGCTCGCCGGAAAGGAACACCAGAATATCTCCCCCCCCCAACTGCTCCAGTTCATCGACCGCGGCGACAATCGCGTCCTGCAAACTCGGCTCGTCTTCATCCGGATCGTCGTCCTGCCCACCGATCGGCCGATATCGAACCTCCACCGGATAGGTGCGACCCGATACCATGACGATCGGCGCATTGTTGAAATGCCGGCTGAACTGCTCCGGATTAATCGTTGCAGACGTGATGATCACCTTCAAGTCACGCCGCTTTGGCAGAAGCTGTTTCAGATACCCGATCAGAAAATCTATGTTCAGGCTCCGCTCGTGCGCCTCATCAATGATGATCGTGTCGTATTGCTCCAGATAGCGATCCCCTTGCGTTTCCGCCAGCAGGATGCCATCCGTCATCAACTTGATGTAGGTGTTCTCGCTCAGTTTGTCCGCAAATCGTACCTTGAAACCGACCGCTTGCCCCAGCGGTGAGTCCAGTTCCTGTGCGATGCGCGCCGCCACCGATCTGGCCGCGATTCGCCGCGGCTGCGTGTGACCGATCATCCCCGCCACCCCTCGCCCCAGTTCCAGGCAGATCTTCGGCAACTGCGTTGTCTTTCCCGAACCCGTCTCTCCGCACAGCACAATCACCTGGTTCTTCTCAATCGCCTCGGCAATCACCTCCTTTTTCTGCACGACCGGCAGATCCCCCATAAATACGGGCTTTGGCGCCTTCGAGGCCCGTTGACGCCGCCGCTCCTGCGATCGCCTAACCGCCTCGGCAACTTCCGCCAACATCCGATCCACAGGCCGTTTTGCCCGCAGCATCTCCTGAACTTTTCGCAGCCGGACCTTCAGCCCGTGCCGGTCCCGCAGCATGCACTGGGGTATCGCCTGAACCAGATCATGCAGCGTCAGCCGGCCGGACGTCTCGGATTGCCCAGTCTTCTGATGCATTGTTGAACCAAGGATTGTAGCAGGAACTGGCCGCCCATTCATTGCCCCCAATCTGCCGCCTCAGGCAGACTTGGCCAGCCACGTCCGCGTGGCTATCAACGCCGGTATGCTCGCCGCCGACACCGGCCTGGAAAACAAATACCCCTGCCCCAGATCACACTCCAGGGACTGCAGTAATGCCACCTGATCCAGCGTCTCGACGCCTTCCGCAATCACCTCCATCCCCAGATTGTGGGCCAGCGTCACTACCGCGTGCACTATGGCCGCGTACTGCCGATTCAGCCCCATGTTGCTGATGAATGCTCGATCAATCTTCAGACAGTTGACCGGAAACCGGTGCAGGCAACTCAACGATGAGTGCCCCGTCCCAAAGTCATCCATCGCCAGTTGCACGCCCAGATTCCTCAACTGCCCGAGCACCGGCGTCACCGACTCCGCGTGCTCCATCACCAGGCTCTCCGTGACCTCCAGTTTCAACCGCCTTGGCGTAACCCCTGTGCGCTCAATCAGCCGGGCTACCCGCGCCACCAGATCTTTCTCCGTCATCTGCCGCTTCGACAAATTCACGCTGATCCACATGTCACGATCGGGAAACTCCTGCTCCAACAGCTTCAACTGATGGCATGCCGCCTCCAGGACCCGCCACCCGATCGGCACAATCAGACCGGTTTCCTCCGCTACCGGTATGAACTCCAGCGGTGAAATCAGCCCGCGGTCCGGATGCTCCCACCGCACCAACGCCTCAAAACCCACAACTTGGCCGCTGTCCATCGCCGCGATCGGCTGGTAATGCGCAACAAACTCGTCCCGCTCAATCGCTTTGCGCAACTCGCCGTCCAACCTCAGCCGCTGCATCGCCAGATCATGCATCCCCTGACTGAATACCACGTGCTGGGCACGCCCCGCGCTCTTGGCCGAATACAGTGCCGTGTCCGCGTCGCGAAGCACTTCCTCCGGACGGCGGTATCCTCGGCCGCCTGCCACGATCCCGATCGACACCGTCGTGTGAATCTCCTGACCACCCACCACAAACGGCGCCGCCACACGCCGCTCGATCTCGTCCGCTATCCACGTGGCGTCTCCCGAGTGCTTCACGTCCTCCAACAACACAACAAACTCATCCCCCCCCAGTCGTCCCAGCACACTCCTCACGCACAGGTCCCGCTTCTCGTCCAGGCATTCCTGCAGACGTGCCGCCAACGCGACCAGCAACTCGTCGCCTGTCCCGTGCCCCATTCCGTCATTGACCACCTTGAATCGGTCCAAGTCCAGGAACAAGACGAAAAACTCGTGCTCCCCGTGCTGTGACCGCTCGATTGCCGAGCGCAAGTGACTCATGAACAGGGCCCGATTCGGCAACTGCGTCAATGCGTCGTGCGACGCAGCGTATCGCAGGTGCGCGTCGATCTGTTCCCTTTGCCGATCATGCCGCGCCAAGCTGCGCCAGGCTCCCCCAATCCCCGCTAGACCGGCAACCCACAGCAAACCAAAACCGACAAACATCGGCCACATCGTCGCCATGCTGCGAGACAACGAAGGCAATGCCACCGACGTCGTGATCCCACCTCGTAAGTCGCCAACCTTGTACCCCTGATGCCCGTGACACTTGAGGCACGTCTGCTCCACGATGTACGGACGCATCGTCCGCAGGTACTCCGTCCCGTCGACCCACTCGCGCCAGGACGCCTCCTTGGCCCCCTTCTCGAATTCGCGCAGCGCCTTGGCTTCACCAGCGTCCGGAAAGTTCTGTGGCCTGAGCGGCTTCAGACTCGTCACATGCGTCCGCACCGCGCCACTGTTGCCCGCCAGCTCCGTAACCTGTCTGATCATGTACGACGAATTGACCAATGTCAGCTGCTTCCCCGATGGCGTCGAGATCTCCCGTTCATTGGCCAGTAAATACGGATTCGGCGGAGAGAGCGGTGAGACTGGCACATAGACCCCCCCGTTGTGCTGAATCCATCTGCGGTACGAAATGTCCTTCTCCCTCGCCATCTCGGCTCGCGTCATCGCCTCGTCCACGTCCGCGTGCCGTCTCTGCACCATGCTCCACGCCAGCAGCACAACCACCGCCGCAGTCCATCCCACCGCCAAGAGCCATCCGAACAGACGCAGGCGCGTTCCCTGCGCGCCAGCGCCGCGCGTCGTCGCCGCAGAGGGCTCTGTTGCTGCCATGGTCCGCTGTTCTTCAGCCAAATCCAATCAGTCCTTCCTTATCCGCTAAATGACGATGCCGCCCGGCATTAGCGGCTCCGTCCGGTATTCCATAAATCGGACTTCTCAACCGCCCACTCAACTCCTACCCCGTGAGCATTTCTACGCGGATGGCCACAGTGTCCCAAACCGGTCAGCCTCCGGGGCGTCCCGCCCGAGGTGCCATCCACTTGGCAAGTCCCCCAATTTGCCCACAATGTCCGCTCCCAGTTGAGAGGGATCCCCTAAATGGCTTCATTCGGTTCGAGAACTTTTCAGGTCCCTTCTGTGCTGCCAGATCCGGAAAGCCCGACCGGCGATACGGTCCGCCGCAACTACCTGGCTCACGCCATCGAGGGTGGGTTGTTCATTGGGGGGCTGGCGTTCACCAATGCCAACACACTCCTCCCAACCGTTGTCCAGTCACTCGGCGGCCCGCCGTGGTTGATCTCCATGATGCCGATCATGATGGGATTTGGGTTCCTGTTGCCACCCATCTTCACCGCCCACTGGATCCAGCGACTTCCCCACTACATGCCGCTCCTCATGGTCACGGGCCTGATCCAAAGACTGCCATACCTCCTTGCTGGCGCCGCACTTGTCTTTGCTTCCACCTCCAACCCCCGGCTGGCACTGGCGGCAGTCGTGCTGGCGCCGTTCGTCTCCGGGTTCATGGGCGGCATCAGTGTGACAGCATGGCAACAGCTGTTCGCCAACACCGTTCCCGAGAACCGCCGATCTTCCCTGTTCGCTTTGCGCTACATTGGCGCATCCCTTCTCGGCATCGCCGCTGGATATGTTGTCAAGATCGTACTCAAGGCCTACCCCGGCGCCAGCGGGTATGCCATCCTGCATCTCTGCACGTTCGCCTCGCTGATGGCGTCCTATGGCCTGTTTGCGACGATTCGCGAGCCGCGAGCGGCCGTCATTCCCGCATCGCACAGCATCGGACTCATCGCCAATCTGGCTGCCATGCCCGCACTGATCCGCGGGGACCGGTCCTTCCTCCTGTTCCTCCTCGCCAGGTTCTTTCGCAACGGAGTCTTCGTCCTCACTCCCTTTCTTGCCATTCACTGCCAGATGGTGCTGAACAAACCAGAGAGTTATCTTGGCCAACTCGTCGTCGTGCAGATGATCGGCGCGATCATCGGCAACGCATGGAGCGGGTATGTCGGCGATCGACTCGGTGGCAAATCGGTCATGGTGACCGGAACGGCTGTCCTCGTGGCCCTTTCCGCCTGGGCCATATTCGCATCAACCGGCATCGAGTTTCAGACCATCTTCTTCCTGTTCGGCTTCGGGTTCTTCGCATCCGAAGTTGGCAACATGAGCTTGGCGCTGGAAATCTGTCGCCCCGAGAACAGGTCTTCATATCTGGCCATCGGGTCACTCATCAACCTGCCGGCGATGCTGCTGGCGTCCTGGAGCAGTACGACACTTTGGGAGCCGGAACACCATTTCGGCGGAGTGGCGGTGTGCTCTGTCGCCTGCCTGGTCCTCTCAATTGCCTTCCTCGTCCCCATTCGTGACCCACGCCTGAAACGGGAAAAGCAGTTCGCGACCGACCCGGATGGACGAGTGGCGTTCCCATCAGAATCGGCCGAAATCGATACCTGATGCGTCATTCACCGCTTGGCGTCTTCATCAGTTCCCCGAGCAGCACCGTCGCGAACGAGCCGGGCGGAAGCGTGAATGAGACAGAGATGTATTGACCAAACTCGTCCACCCCGCCCGCAGTCTCGATGTCCTTGGGCTGCACACGGAGCGGCCGGCGGGTGCCCTTGACCTTGTGGCGACCCTCGACCCGAAAATCCTCCGGGGCCAGACCGTAATCGGTCAGGACCTGCTGCTCAATGCTCAGCGGTCTGCCTTGCGGCAGGCTGACCCGGTAGCCAACCAGCGGACCCGTCGGACTGATCTCGAAGCTGTCACACCGGGGCTGCTCGACGACGGCCGACTCGACCAGAAAACACGCGCCGTTCTCGTGCTTCATTGCCAAGTCACCATCCTCCAGACGGTTCAAACCACTGATGCGGCGAGCGACTACTTGGTTGAATAGCTCCGATTGCAGCGCCGACACCCAGAGCCGCCTGAGCTTCTCGTCAATAACCCGAACGGCCGCACTCGGGTCCCGCGACTTAATCAGCCTCGCAAGGACGCGACGTTCCATGCCGCAACGACGCGGAAATAATCGCATGGCCTGGTCCAGATCGCCTCGATCAAAGGCCTTTCGCGCGCCTTGTGCCTGGGCGTCGTCCATCGCGAGGTTGGGACTCCCCAACAGCAGCGACAGCACCGCCGCATCGTCCCCACGAATCAGCGCGGCCCCCAGCCGGTAATTGTCGCCCCGACGGCCAAATCGCTGCTCCCCGAAATAGTTGGGCATGCCGACCCTCCTGAGCATCTCCAGGTGTGGCACGAGCTTGACTACGTCCGTGGGATCCACATCGCGAATCTTGACGGCGAAACGGTTGCCGGCGAGGTGCCCGGGACGCAACTTGTTGCCGTGACGAGAGATAGACAGAACCGATAGCCCCCGAATCTCTAGCGATCGGATCGCTTGCTCGGAAGAACCGAAGATGGAGAATGTCTGCCGGGTCACCGCTCGAGCGTCCTTCAGCCCAGCGTAACCGATGTCTTTTGGGTGCACTCGCAGTGCTGACGCCAGCCGGTTGATTACATCGAAGGTCGTCAGCCCGATCTTCTCGATTTCGCAGTAAATGTGCTCTCCCTCCCCGGATGGTTGGTAGAGAGGGAGTTCCTGCACAAAAAAGTCCTCGGAGCGGTTCTTTAGTGAACCGCCGATTCCCCCAACGGCCGCTGTCAGATACGGAAGGGTCATGACCTTATGGTAAGCGGTTGCAGGTGACGGGCAAGACGCCAAACGAAACCAACCCGGCGCCGGCAGCACTGACGACGGTCCTTGTCGCGGGGAGCCTTTGTCCTTATTCTCAGCCGCATGCATGATGTCGCTTTTCAGCAGTGTATTAATCCGGACTGCAATGCCACCTACCCGGTTGATGAGATTCGCGTGGCATGCGGAAATTGCGGCAGTCTCCTTGATATCCGTTACGAATGGAAACGACTGCCCGTCCCCCGGAGCATGACTTTCTTCGAGCACCGGTGGTCCACCAAGGGATCCGGAGTGGAGGGGCGGCTCGATTTCTCGGGAGTCTGGCGCTTCCGCGAACTGATGCCCTTCTATCGCGAAGAAGACCAGATCGTGACCATTGGCGAGGGCCGAACCGTTCTTCAGCGGGCGGATCTGTTGGGCACCCAGCTGAACATGAAACCCGGTAGTCTGCTCCTCCAGTACGAAGGCCTCAATCCCTCCGGCAGTTTCAAGGACAACGGGATGACCGCCGCGTTCACGCACGCCCGCATGGTTGGCGCCGACCGCGTGGCGTGCGCATCGACCGGGAATACCTCGGCGTCTCTGGCCATGTTCGCCTCCTTGGCACAGATGCAGGGCGTGGTCTTCATCGGAAGTGGGAAGATCTCATTCGGAAAGCTGTCGCAGGCCCTCGACTACGGGGCCTTGACGCTACAGATCCAAGGCGATTTTGATGCCTGTCTACGCCGCATCCGCCAGATCGCCACTGATCCAAAAATGGGCATCTACCTCATGAACTCGGTGAATCCCTTCCGGCTGGAAGGGCAGAAGTCCATCATGTATCGCGTGCTCGAAGCGCTCGATTGGCAATGCCCGGACTGGATCATTGTCCCCGGCGGAAACCTGGGCAATTGCTCGGCGTTCGGCAAGGCGTTCATGGAACTGAGGGAACTGGGACTGGTGAAAAAGGTGCCGAGGCTGGCCATCATCAACGCGACCGGCGCCAACACGCTCCATGAGGTCGTAACCCGACAGGGAGCAAAGTGGAATGGGGGACGTTATGACGCCCAGATCGTCCAAAAACTCTACGCCGCCATGGATGAGGCCAACTACCATGCCCACACCGTCGCAAGTGCGATCGAAATCTCCAGACCCGTCAATCTGCCCAAGGCCCTTAGGGCCCTCGATGTCATGAACGGCGTGGTCCGCGAAGTGACCGACGAACAGATCCTGGAGCACCGGGCTATGGTGGGCCGCTGGGGGTTCGGATGCGAGCCGGCCAGCGCCGCTTCCGTTGCGGGGCTGCACCAGTTGCTCAACGAGAAGGTCATCTCGCCCGACGAAACGGTCGTTTGCATACTGACGGGCCACGAGTTGAAAGACCCCAATGTAACGGTCAAATACCACACCGGCGTCGATATGAAGTCGGTCCAGGACCTGGCGCCGCGAGAGGAGCCAAAAGGGGTCTTGGCAAACCGTCCTCTCCAGGTCGAAGATGACCTGAACGCCATCATCAAGGCGATCGGAATCGATGGCCAAAAGGTTGCCACGGTGTCCGGAGGCTCCTGTGGAAACCTGCCGGTCGCAGAGTACTAGAGGCATTCCCTGCGGGTATGCGTGGCCCAAAGTAGTTCGAGGAACAGGCATGATTGAAGTGGCAATAACCGGAGTGTGCGGGAGAATGGGACAACGGCTCGTCGCGCTGGCTAGGCAGGATCGCGAATTGGAGGTCGTGGCGGCCATCGAGCGGCCCAACCATGAGATGCTGGGCTTCGATGCCGGAGAAGTCGCAGGCGTCGGCCGGATCGGTGTCGCCATCACCGCCGACCTCAGAACCACCCCGCAAGTTCTGATCGATTTTGCCCACCCAACCTCCACCCGACAGTGGCTCAAGACCTGCCGCGAATCGAACGTTGCCATGGTCATCGGAACCACAGGCCTGCAACTCGAAGACCACGCGGCAATCGATGAGGCGGCAAACCGGATCCCCATCTTGCAGGCGCCCAACATGTCCTTGGGGATGGCGATCCTCTGCAAAGTCGCCGCAGAGGTTGCCAAGACCTTGGGCGATGATTACGACATCGAGATCCTCGAGGCCCACCATCGCTTCAAAAAGGACGCGCCTTCCGGAACCGCTTTCGGACTGGCCGATGCCATTCTCAACGCCACAGGCAAAACCCGCGAGGCCCTGGTCTTCGACCTTCACGGTGATGATTGCCCACGCAGACCGGGACAAATCGGTATGCATGCTATGCGCCTGGGCGATGAAATCGGCCGACATACCGCCTATTTCGGCGCGCTCGGCGAGCGGCTCGAACTCACCCACCGGGCAACCAATCGCGATACGTTTGTGTTCGGAGCACTCCGTGCCGCCAAGTGGCTGGCGCAACAGCAGCCGGGGCGATACAGAATGGCCGATGTCTTGGGAATCCAGTAGCCCGCCGCTACCACGACGCCGAAATGCCCCCCACGCTCTCCCAGCCAGCACGATCAGGGCAGGAAGTACTTGCAGACGAGAACCGTGACCACATAGAGTGCCGTCAACACGATTAGGCCGACGACAATGTTCGTTCGCCTGCTTAGGCCTGCCTCCTGATTCATAGTCCTCATCCTCTCCGACCTCTACAAAGAAGCGATGCCCGATTCTGACGCCCAAACCAACCGGTGGCCACCAGCACCCAGCCCCGCCGGTTTCTGCTCTTCAGTTTTCCGGTTGATCTATGCCGCTCCTGCGGGAAAAAACGACCAATAACTCCAAGTAGCATATGCACCGATCACTGCCGGTCAAGAAAGCGCCGCCAGAACAACGGCAAACACGGTCGCGCAGTACAACAGGATGAACCACCGGTGTACGCCCGGACTGACGCCATCTGCGTCTGGAAAGGCCGTTGCCCCCACGTGAAATGCAAATATAACTCATTCTGGAGATTGAACATGCGAACCTGGATCAAATGCGTCGCAATGCTCGGTGTGGTCGCAATACCCCTGATCGCCAACGCTCAACAACAGCGAACCCCCGCCCGGGAAATGGGTTGGCGCCTCGCCTGCCAGGCCTACACCTTTGGCCGAAACGGCGTGACGCTCTTCGACACCCTCGATATCCTAAAAGACGTCGGAATTCGCTACGTCGAAATGTTCCCCGGCCAGAAACTCTCCAACGACAGCGATGTCAGAGTCAGCCAAGACATGCCCAAGGAGGCCATTGAGGCCCTCAAGGCCAAGCTCCAGGATACACGCATCCGGCCTGTGGCCTTCGGCGTTACGGGTGTCGCCAAAGACGAAGCCGGTGCTCGGAAACTCTTCGAATGGGCCAAAACCATGGGCATCGGCGTGATCGTCTCCGAGCCCGATGCCGACCAGATCCCCTTGCTCGACAAACTCGCTACCGAATACAACATCAAAGTCGCGCTGCACAACCACCCGAAGCCCTCGCCTTATTGGGATCCGCAGGTCGTGCTCGATCGCACCAAGGGCGCCTCGAAACTCATCGGCGCCTGTGCGGACACCGGTCACTGGGCACGTTCTGAACTTACCCCTGTCGACTGCATCAAGAAGCTCGAGAGCCGCATCGTTGAGTTCCATTTCAAAGACCTCAACAAAAAGGGCGGCGAGGCGCATGACGTCCCTTGGGGCACGGGCGTCTGCGACTTCAAAGGCATGCTGGCGGAAATTAGACGCCAGGGCTTCCGCGGCGTCTTCTCCATCGAGTATGAGATCGGCCAAGGCGATGAGCTCAAGGAAAACGTCCGCAAGTGCGTCCAGAACTTCAATGCCGCGTGCGAGGAACTCGTCAAACAATAGGCCCGTCCGAATCCTACAGGCATCTCAGTGGCGAGGCATGCGCAACAAGCCCGCGCATCCCTCGCCCCTGTTTTGTCAGCCCTTCCTTGACGGATCTCCGGCTTCCTCCTCGTGGATCAGATGGTATGTGTAGGCGTCCACCAGCGCTTGCCAACTCGCATCGATCACGTTCTCACTCACGCCAATCGTGCCGAAAATCTCCCGTTTCCCGTCCGCGTTGATTCGCGTGCTGCTGATGACCACGCGAACGCTTGCTGACGTCTCGTCCCGCGAGTTAATCACGCGCACCTTGTAGTCATTCAGGTGCACCTTGCTGATCCCGGGATAATACCGAGTCAAAGCCTGACGCAATGCGGAATCGAGCGCGGCAACCGGACCGTCCCCTTCCGCCACAGTGTGCTCCGTGCGGTTGTCAACGCGAAGCTTCACGGTCGCTTCGGCGATCGGCGGCTTGCTGTCGGTCTTCAGAATCACGACACGGTAATGGTCCAGCGCGAAAAAGTCCCGCGAACGGCCGATCTCGCGACGAACCAACAATTCAAAACTGCCCTCGGCCGCCTCAAACTGGTAGCCGACGTTCTCCAGATCCTGAACACGCTGCAACAGCTTCTTCAACGTGGCCCGGTCGTTCTCAATCTGAAACTTCTTCCGCGTCTTCGTTGCGATATTGCTGACTCCGGACAACTCGGACACCAGGATCCGCCGCGAGTTCCCCACTGCCTCGGGATTCACGTGCTCATACGTCGTGGCGTCCTTCTGAACGGCGTGCACGTGCATCCCGCCCTTGTGCGCAAAAGCGCTGGCGCCAACATACGGCTGCCCGGGAACCAGGTTCAGGTTTGCCGTCTCATAAACATAGCGGCTCACCTCAGTGAGGCGTTTGAGAGTCTCGGGACGCAAACAGTCGTACTTGTACTTGAGCTGAAGATTCGCAATGGTCGGAATCAGATCCAGATTCCCGCAACGCTCGCCAACGCCGTTGATCGTCCCCTGCACATGATCCGCGCCCGCGTTTACCGCCGCCAGCGCATTCGCTACCGCCACCCCTCCATCATTGTGCGGATGAACCCCGAGGCAACAGCCCATTCGCTTCCGAACGGCTTCGATCGTCTGCGCGATGAACTCAGGCATGGCGCCTCCATTCGTGTCGCAGAGAACCAGCACCGAGGCCCCAGCGTCACGTGCCGCCTCAAGCGTCCGAACCGCGTACTCCGGATTGACGCGGTAGGCGTCGAAAAAATGCTCGGCGTCATACAGCACCTCCCGACCTGCCGACCGCATGAGCCGCACTGAGTCGCCGATCATCGCAAGATTCTCTTCCAGCGATACCGCCAAGACCTTCGTTGCCTGGTATTCGCTCGACTTGCCCACCAGCGTGACCACGGGAGTCTCCGCCGCCAGCAGAGCTTTCATCCCCGGGTCATCTTCGGCTTTCATCCCGCGCCGGCGAGTCATGCCGAAGGCGGAAACCTTCGCCGTCTTGAGCTTCATGCCCCTGATCTCACGAAAAAACGCCTCGTCCTTCGGGTTGGACAAGGGAAACCCACCCTCAATGTAGTCAACGCCGAGCTCGTCCAGCTTGTGTGCAATCAACAATTTGTCATCCAGCGAAAGATTGAAACCTTCCCCCTGTGTGCCATCGCGGAGCGTTGTGTCATAGATATCGATTCGACGCGGCTTGTCCATCGGAACACCTCAGACAACTTGATTCCTCAGCAACCCCAGTAACAAAAATGCCCTGCCTTTCGGGCAGGGCGCTGAAATCCTGGATAACCCACCGGCCCGACCCGCAATTACCTGCAGTAATGGCGAGGGCCCGATTGATCTCAACTTGCATCATCATCACACCATAATAGCCGAAATCGGCCGGGCGTCAAATCGACTTTACTTCGCGACTAGGATCGTCCCCTTCTCCCGAGGGTGGAATTTGCAGAAATAACTGAACTTCCCGACGGTCTGGAACGTGTACCGAAATGCACCCTTCTTCTTCAGCGTCCCGGACGCAAATGACCCGTCCGACGCCTGCACCGTGTGATCCAACTCGTCATTGTTGACCCACACCACCGTCTGCCCCTTCTTGACCGTCAAAGTCGACGGCGAAAACTGGCGGTCTCTGATCGTTACGGTAACAACCGCCGGCCCCGGGGCCTCTCTGGACCTGGAATCGCCCTCAGACACGGGCCGCGCCCCCAGCAACAAGAGCGAAACAAACCCAATGAGCAGGGTCCTAAACATGGTCACCTATTCACATACTAGACACACCCCACGCCTTCTGGACAGGGCTCCACGATTATCCGGACGTCCCAAGTTATCCTCATTACACAGCACTATGCGGGAATATCAACTCTCTTTTGCAACAAATTCCCCGTGCCTCAAGGTGCTCGCTCACAAGGCTGGCGTACCCTGTCCTGATCAGAGCCTCTCCACTCAGGCCAAGCTTCGCCCGCATCCGTATCACCGAGGCTTCGGATGGGCCCTCAATCTCGATATATCCGCCCAACGCGGGAAGGCAATCCAGTTCTATGTGGCAGTCTTCCAGCGTCCACGAGTGACGACGCTTCTGAAACCGCAGCTGCCGCACGAAACCAAGCTGGGCTAGCAAACGATCCGCGTCCTCCGCGTTGGCGACTTCCAGTTCGCTCTCGGGTCGTACCTTCAACTCGCCCGGCATTAAGGGGCCCTTGTGCGTCAGGACATAACGCTCATGACCCGACGCCATGTCTCTCGCAATGCGCAACCGCAGACCCGAGCCCCGAGACAAGAGCGATCGATCTTCCGTGTCATAAAATGTGTTCGTCTCGAGAAACTCACCTACGCACGCCGCTCCCTGCGCTCGCAGCAGCGAAATCATCGCGGGGGTGTCGTCCAGTCGCATCTTGGCTTCGATCTCAAGAGGCATTACTTCACCACGAAGTTGACGAGCTTCTTCGGAACGTACAGCTTCTTCACAATCGTCTTGCCCGTCAACCAGGGCAATACCTTTTCGGCACCCTCCGCCGTCTTGAGAATCTGCTCCTCCGTGGCATCGGCTGGCACCGTGATCCGATCACGGAGCTTGCCATTCACCTGCACCGGCAACTCGATCGTCTGCTCCACCAGCTTCGCAGGATCAAGCGCAGGCCACCGCTCGCGCGACAACGAATCGCTGTGGCCCAGGCGATTCCAGAGCTCCTCCGCCAGGTGTGGCGCAAACGGAGCCAGAAGCAGGGCAAACGCCTCGGCCAAGGACCGCGGCAACGATGAAAGCCGGCCCATTTCGTTGTTCAGCTTGATCAGTTCCGCAATCGCCGTATTGAAACGAAGCCCCTCAATATCCTCCGCCACTTTCTTGATTGCCCGATGCAACTGGTGATCCAGTTCCTCCGGAATCGCGGAGTCCACAACGCGCGGGACGCCGGAGACCGAGTCGTCCTCGCCAACGAAATTGCGCCAGACGCTGTTCAAAAAGCGGGACATGCCGACAATGTCCCGCGTATTCCACGGCTTGGATGCTTCCAGGGGACCCATGTACATCTCGTAGAGCCGGAAACAATCGGCGCCATAGTCGCGGACGATGTCGTCAGGATTGACGACGTTGCCCCGGCTCTTGGACATCTTGAAACTGCGGGCATCAACCCGGATGGCCGGGTTGGATCGCAGTCTGCATGCATCGCCAACCTTCTCCACGTCCTCTTCCGCGACTCTCTGGCCAACGCACTTCTCACCGGTCCTGCGGTCGAACGCGATCAGAAACGTGCCGTCGGCCGTCGCCTCTTCCGAAACGTCGCGCAACTCCGATAGACTTGCAGGCTCGCCATTCGCTCGCCGAAAAACCGTGTACTCCATCTCCCCAAGGATCAGGCCCTGGTTCACCAGTCGTTTGAATGGCTCCGGTGTCGAAACGTGACCTAAGTCGAACAACACCTTGTGCCAGAAACGCGAGTAAAGCAGGTGCAGCACCGCGTGCTCGACGCCGCCAACATAAAGGTCAATCGGCATCCAGTATCGCTCTTTCGCCGGATCCACAAAGCGATCCGCGTTCCGCGGGTCAATATAGCGAAGGTAGTACCAGCATGACCCAGCCCATTGAGGCATCGTGTTGGTCTCGCGGGTCAGCGATCGCCCGTTGCTCTGAACGCTCAGCCAGTCCTTGGCCTTGGATAAGGGCGGCTCAGGAGTGCCGGTGGGCTTGAAATCGTCCATCTGCGGCAACTCAACCGGCAGATCGCTCTCACTCACAGCAAAAGTGTTCCCGTCGCCGTCCAGCAGGATCGGGAATGGCTCGCCCCAATAGCGCTGCCGGGAAAACAGCCAATCACGCAGCTTGAACTTGATCGTCCGATGCGCCACATCCTCCGCCGCCAACGCGCTGATGATCTCCTCCTTGGCCTGCGCGGTCGGCAAGTCGTTGATGACCGGAGAATTGATGGCAATTCCGTCCTCAGTGAACGCTTGATCCGGATCCGGCGCTTCGCGATCCACCGGGCGAACTACCGGCCGGATCGGAAGCGAAAACTTCCTCGCGAACGCAAAGTCCCGCTCGTCGTGAGCCGGTACGGCCATGATCGCGCCCGTGCCGTATCCCATCAAAACGTAGTCGGCAATCCAGATGGGAATCTTCTCGCTGTTGACCGGGTTGACGGCGTACGCGCCAGTGAATACGCCGGTCTTCTCCTTCGCCTCCGCCATCCGATCTCGCTCGCTCTTGGTGGCGACAGACGCCTTGTACCCATCGACCGCCGACCGCTGTTCCGGCGTCGTGATCCGATCGACCAAAGGATGCTCGGGCGCCAATACCATGTAAGTGGCGCCATAAAGCGTGTCCGGTCGAGTGGTGAACACCGTGATGTAGTCCGCATCCGGATTCGCCGCATCGGCCAGCTCGAAATCCACCTCCGCGCCGACGCTCTTCCCGATCCAGTTACGCTGCATCTCCTTTAACGACTCCGGCCAG
>CAYVKG010000040.1:0-34750 GCA_964451955.1 uncultured Tepidisphaeraceae bacterium | reverse complement strand
ACCCCAACCCCCCTCGCCACCGCCCCACACAGACCCCCCGCCCAACCCTCCCCCACCGCCCCCGAACCCCCTCGCCGCCAGCCTTTCCGCCTCCCTCTCGATCCACCCACCACGCGACCCGCCCTCAAGCGCGCCGGAACACCAGCACCTCCACCCCCCGATGCCCCCTACTTGCCGAGGTAAATCGCGAGAATCGTGACATCAGCCGGCGTGATGCCGCTGATCCGCAGAGCCTGCCCAAGACTGTGCGGGGTAAACTTGCTCAGCTTCGTGCGGGCTTCATTCCGGAGCCCGGGAATCGACCGGTAGTCGATCGTCGACGGAATCACTCGGTCCTCCAGCTTCGAAAACCGCTCGTTCCAACGCGCCTGCCTCTCAATGTACCCCGAGTACTTCACCTCAATTTCCACCCGCGCCCCCACTCCCTCAGCCACACCCCTAAGTTCCCGAACCCTCTCGGCCACTTCAGAAAACGTCACCTCCGGCCGCTTCAAATAGTCCATCGCCCACGACGTTCCAACGCGGACCTCGCGCAATACCGACAGGGCATCGCCGTGCGATCGCCTCATCGCCTCAAACCGAGCATACCGGTCCTCGTCAACCAGCCCAACCGAACGACCTATATCCGTCAGCCGAAGGTCGGCGTTGTCGGCTCGCAGCAACAGCCGGTGTTCCGCCCGGCTCGTGAACATCCGGTAAGGCTCCGTCGGAGGCTTCGTAATCAGGTCGTCAATCAGCACCCCGATGTATGCCTGGTCTCGACGCAACACAAAATCCGCCCCGCAACCCGATATGTACTGAAAAGCATTCACGCCCGCCATCAACCCCTGGGCGGCGGCTTCCTCGTACCCCGATGTCCCGTTGATCTGACCCGCCAGAAACAAACCCGACACCACCTTCGTCTCAAGCGTCGAACGTATCTGCGTCGGCCAAACCATGTCGTATTCGATCGCATACCCAAAACGCAAGATCTCCGCCTCCTCCAGTCCCGGAATCAGATGCACCATCTCCGTCTGAACGTCCGCCGGAAGCGACGTCGGAATCCCATTGCAATAAACCTCCGGCGTCTCCAGGCTCTCGGGCTCCAGAAATACATGATGTGCAGACTTGTCCGCAAAACGAACAACCTTGTCCTCAATGCTCGGACAATAGCGCGGCCCCGTCGACTTGATCTGCCCGGAATACATCGGCGCACGGTGCAAGTTCGCCCGGATAATGTCGTGAATCCGCGCGTTCGTCGCCGACAAATAACACGAAACCTGCGGCAGCGACGGTACCCAGTTCCCCTTGCGCGTCTCGTCAGCATACTCGTTCAAGTACGAAAACGGCCTCGGAATCTCGTCGCCCTTCTGTTCCTCGAGCTTCGAAAAATCGATCGAGTCTTTGTGAACGCGAGGAGGTGTTCCCGTCTTCAAACGGCCCAATTCCAGGCCCAACGCCGCCAGCGACCCCGACAGCGCCCGGGCCGGCGGCTCCTTGAACCGCCCCCCTTCCGTCTTCGTCTCCCCCGTGTGCATCAGCCCACGCAGAAATGTCCCCGTCGTCACAACCACCGCTCGACACGTCAGCCGCGTTCCGTCAGCCAGCCGAACCGCACTTATGCACCGCCCATCCGCCTTCACACATCGGCTTTCCGATATCGCCTCTATCTCAGTCGCCTCCGCCTCAATCACCCTCAGGTTCCGGCACGTGCCCAGCAGCCGCTGAACCTCCCGAGCATACTTGTACTTGTCGGCCTGCGCACGCGGCCCCCAAACCGCCGGTCCCTTCGACCGGTTCAGCATCCGAAACTGAATCCCCGTATTGTCCGTGGCAATCCCCATCAGACCGCCCAGCGCGTCAATCTCCCGCACAATCTGACCCTTGGCCAGACCACCTATCGCCGGGTTGCAGGACATCTGCGCGATCCGAGACGCATCCAGCGTGACCAACGCCGTCTTGGCGCCCAGACGAGAAGCCGCCCACGCCGCCTCGGAACCCGCGTGGCCCCCGCCGACTACTATGATGTCAAACTCACAACTCATCTCCGCCTGCCCTGATCTAACACCACAAACGGTGCGAGATGCTACGGAGCCGCGTGCAATTGGGCAAGAGGAAGATGCTCGTTGCCTGCGCCAGACAGCACACCATCCCCCCCGCATGTCTCCACAGGATTCGCGCACTACCGCCTATTTGATCCCGGGCGGATCGCAGTCGGTCCCGTTTCCCGAAAAAAGCCGATTGTGCGCCCCCGAGCCACTGGCCGCAACGCTGCCATCACCATTCACGACATACCCAAGCTCCTCCAAGGTCATGGCTTGAACGTGCCCGTCACAGAACGCAACGTTGGCTCGCCCCCCGTGACGGGCGTCCGCGGCCGATCGGTTCTCTGGAGATCGGTTCCCGTCGTCACAGTAGTCGCTGGTCGCCGTCAGCCTCGGTGGGTCCAGCGACCACGCGTGGTTCCCCACCGCACTGGTGTCACCACTTCCGTCCGCACGATAACCGCTCCGGGCCGCCGCCGCCTTCCCCGCCGCCGTGCCAAGACAGTCGGCGGCCATCACCGTCTCCGCCGACCGCACGCGCGAAACCTTCACCGGAAAGTTGATAAACTGCCCCGATCCGTCCGTTTTCAACCGCGAATTGCCGAGAAACTGATGATTGTAGCCATACGTGAAATTCCGATTGTTGATCCGCTCCGGCGCCGTCGGACAGACAAAAACCGGGTTGTCCACACACTTGGTGTTGTCGTCCGCCGGATCCGGACTCGGACGCTCGTATGCGTAAATCTTCGATTGTGCGCCAAGCGTCACAAACCACCGAGGCCGGAATTGCATCCCGTTGCCCACGTCATAAGTATTCGACGAACCGGAATACTTCGGCATTCGTCCGGGGCAGGCGGCGCCTTTGTTGGCATCCGCGTACAGCATCCACCCCATTGCAATCTGACGCAGATTCGAGGCGCACTTGACGGCGTTGCCCTGCTCTCTGACTTTGCCAAGAACAGGAAGCAAGATGCTGATCAACAAGGCAATGATCCCGATGACCACGAGAAGCTCCACCAGCGTAAACGCTCGTCGCCAGATCGATGCGCGCAACCAGTCTGGTGTCATGACAGACTCCTTGCCGACACGGCAAACCGACCGGCATCCAAAAGCAAGCCGGGAAACGAGTCACCTTGATACCACGAGGAACATCGCGATGCGGGAATCCTGCAAGGATTGCAGCGACCCGAGGAAAGCTGTTCAAATATGGCAACCGAGAACAGCCCGGCTAACCTCGGAGGGACTGAAGTTCGGCAAGGCGCGCAGCGGTCGGCGCTTTGCGAGATTTGATCATCTCCATAAACGCATCAAAAAGATAGGAAGCGTCGTGTGGGCCGGGCGAGGCTTCGGGGTGGTACTGGACAGAGAAGATGGGCAGGGTCTTGTGACGGAAACCCTCGACGGTGTTGTCGTTGAGGTTGATGTGCGTCACTACCCCCCCACTGCTCTCCAGCGACTGGGGATCGACGGCAAACCCGTGGTTCTGGCTGGTGATTTCGACACGTCCGGTATCCAGATTCTTGACCGGCTGGTTTCCGCCACGATGGCCGAACTTCAGTTTGAACGTCCTGGCCCCGATGGCGCGTGCCAGAAGCTGATGCCCCAGGCAGATGCCGAAAATCGGGAGCTTATCGAGCACGCCGACCAGGGGGTTGACCGCATAGTCGAGGGCGGCGGGATCCCCGGGACCGTTCGAGACGAACAGGCCATCGGGCCGATGGCGGAGGATATCGGCGGAAGCGATGTCCGGCGGCAGCACCGTGACGCGGACGCCGCGTTCGACGAGATTCCGCAGGATGTTGTGTTTCGCGCCGCAGTCGATGGCTACCACGTGCAGGCCATCGGCTCGCTCGACTTGGCCTTGATTCCAGTCGCCTTGGTTTTGGTCCCAGGAATAGGCTTCGGCGGGCTTGACCGCTTTGACCCAGTCGGCCCCCAGCATGTTCGCCGCGGAACGGGCCGCAGCGATCAGTTTGGCATCGTCCATGATCTCGGTGGAGAGAACACCTCGCATCGAACCGGAAATGCGGAGTTTCCGGGTCAGAGCACGCGTGTCGATGCCCTGGATGCCAATGATGTTGTTCCGGCAAAGGTATTCAGCAAGGCTGAGGTCGGCACGATAGTTGGAATGGACCGGCGCCAGTTCCTTAATGATGAAGCCGGCCACGTGAGGGCAGCGAGATTCGATATCAATCGGGTTAATGCCGTAGTTGCCAATCAGAGGATACGTCATCGCGACTATCTGGCCCTTGTAGGAGGGGTCGGTAAGGATCTCCTGGTAGCCGGTCATCGAGGTATTGAAAACGACCTCCCCCTCAGAAGTTCCTGTGGCTCCGAAACTTATGCCAGCAAAGACGGCGCCGTCCTCCAAAGCGAGTTTGGCGAGGCGGGAAGGCTCGGTCTGGATCATGGGTGGGGGATTATAGCGATGAACCGAGCGGATGCGAGCGTGGGGAGAGGGAAGCGCCCATCGGGGATGGCAGATGGCCCGACCCTATTTCGCGACGACCTCAAAGGGGATCGCAGGAAGGGTCGTTATTGGGAGGCGGCGTCGGTTGGCCTGCGGGTTCTGCGCCGTATTGGGACGATCGGCAAGAACGTCCAAGATCAGGGTTCCCCTAAGGCCGGTTTTGACTTTGGCGGAATCGGCCTGAACCACAAGTTCAACACCCTCGCGGGTTGGAGATGCACTCTGAAGGGTAATGCCCTCAGGTGGTTCGTTGAGTTCAAATCGCATCTTGGGTTGAAAAGCGCCGGCGGGTGTGGCGACCCGGATTCGGGCGGTGCCGCCCCAGACGATGCGAATCGGACCCGGCGTGAGGACGCGGGGCGGATTCCGCATGCCGATGCGGCCGGCAACGGTGACGAGCAGTTGCTGGGCGGGCACGAGGTGCCGGTAGGCAAACGCCTGCATCATGTCATCGGCGGGGACGACCGGATGGGAAACCTCGCGCCCGTGAATGGTCGCACGGCCTTCAATCTGGAGCGGAATCGTCTGGTTGGGCGAGATGGCGGACACCGAGAGGGTCAGGCGGACCTGATCCTGGCCCGCAGGGACGCGATTGCCGCCGAGGAAAAACCCTATCGGCGCATTCTTGAGGGACAGTTCAATGTCGCCCGCGAATCCGTCTTTGCGGAGGGCGAAGACCGTTATCGGGATGGTGGCACCAGCACGCAGGTTGATGCTGGATGGCGCGATTCGCAGATCAAAGTCCGGGCGAGGGGGACTGACGCGCAGACGATAGGCGTACTCCGAGCCGCCTTTGCGCTGGGTGTCCGACAGTTGCAGACAGTAGACGCCGGTTTCGGGGATCGTCGCGCGGAGGTAGGAATCGGCGTGGTGCGTGGTAAGGCCGGCGGCTTTGTCTTCGTGGTCGTCGTTGAACGCGATCTGTCGGCCTGTGGAATCGGTGAGCTTGAGGCACGAATCCAAAGGCGAATTGAGTCGACGAGCGTGCACTTCGGCGACGATCTGGTCGTTGGCCCGGGCCTCGAAGCGGAAAATGTCGATGTCCGAAGGCTGGTGGATGCGGCCATTGACGATGATGGGAAGCGAGACCGCCTGGGCAGACTGCGCGGCGTTGTTGGGCTCCTGCTCAAAGCACTCGGGAAGCGTATCCAACGCGAAGGGAACACAACCGCCGAGGGGTTGGTCCTTGCCGACAAAGAGAGGGTAGACTCCCGAGGCCTTGCCTCTCATGTCCTGCGTGATCCTGGCGGCGGAGAGGTTCCAGCCGTTGAGTTCGATAACGGGTTGCGATCCAATGCGAGACCCGAGGGGAAAGACACTGGCAACGAAGGGAAGCTGGCCGATGGCAATGCGGTAGACGAAGTCCTCGCGGCCACGATAGATGGCGTCCTTGATTTCGATGATGTATTCCCCGTCTTCCGGGATTTGGCAGGTGATGACAGGATCGGGATTGAAGCGGTAGTCGTCGGCATAGGCCAGTTCGACGCCTTTCGAATCGTAGAGCGCGAGGGTGGCCTGGAACCAGCCAGGAACCGCATCGGCCAGATAAGGGATCAGGGATCTCGCGCTGACGGCAGCGACAAGACGCTGGCCTTTGGTCGCCTTGAAGCGAAAGCGATCGACCCCACCGGGCATGATCTGGCCATTGGCAACGACCGGCACCGTGATGAGCATCTCAGGTCCGGACCGGACCACCTGCTGCTGGGAGCGGAGCAACTCGGGGCCCGGCTTGGCCAGCGGTTTGGAGAACTCTGGAAGCTGTCCGACATGGAAGACCAGCGGATTGGTCAGGCCAGTGGCAGTAACCACGCGGATCTCGCGCTGGCCGGGCTCCGCATCGGGAGCGACGACCAGTTGGAAGGTGACGGTGTCGGCAATAGCGGGGTTGCCTTGGCGACGAGGTGGGTTGGCGAGCTTCTTGCGGACGTCGGCGAGCATCTTCTCGTCGTCGGCGGTCCATGTGGGCCTGGTCGAGGGCCTCGTGGCCGACGGGGGTAGCGACTGCTCGGCGGCGGCGCGCTTGTCAAGAAGCTCCTTGAGGCGTTCGCGAAGGATCGTGAACTGGCCGGGCGTCAGGGGCTTGGTGTGCTCGACAAAGGTGGCTCGGACCCCGCCGCCGGTGACGTGTATGCCAGTGGCGGAGTCAAGAAACTGCCCTCCGATGGCGATCTGCAGTGAGGCTCCCTGGCGAGCGCCCGCCGGATAGACGTAGCCGATGCGAGGATCATTCTGTTGGGCGCGGGCTGAGGAGAAGGCGACGAGGCACGATGCCAACGCGAGGGAGATGAGGTAACGTGAAGAAGTCATGGCAGGTTCCGTTGGGTCACATGATTTCTTTCAAGCGGCCCGGTGTCTTCGGGGCATCGCCGGCGGAGGCGGTCACGTAGACGGTCTTGTTCTGGGGGTGTGGGAGTTTGGCGTTGGGATCGATGCCGAGTAGTTCGTACATGCTGGCAATCAGGTCGGAGGGATGGACGGGGCGGTCTTTGACGTCTTCGCCTTTGGCGGTGGAGGCGCCGACGACCTGGCCGCCCTTGAATCCGCCGCCGGCGACGACCGTGGAGAAGACTTGCCCGTAGTGGCCGCGTCCGCCGCTCCATGGGGGTTCCCACTGGACCCTTGGCGTGCGGCCGAATTCCCCGCCCCACCAGACGATGGTGGAATCAAGCAGGCCACGGTCGGCCAGGTCCTGGAGAAGCGTGGCGAAGCCCTTGTCCATCTCGGGAAGCATTCTGCGCATGGCCTGGAAATGCTGCTTGTGGGTATCCCATCCTTTGTAGTTGATCGTGACATAGGGAACGCCCCGCTCAACGAGGCGTCGAGCGCAGAGACAGGCTTGACCGAAGGTGCCCCTTCCATAACGATCGCGAAGGTCGTTCTTTTCCTGGGACAGGTCGAAGACTTTGCCGGCATCACCGAGAATGAGGTCATAGGCCTGTTCCTCGCACTGTTGTGATGCGGCAAGCCGGGGATCCGCCTTCATGGCATGATTGAGGGTATTGAGATTGTGGAGAAGATCGCGACGGTCGCGTTGGCGTTGATCGGAGATGCTCTGGGCGACAACGCCTTCGACGGCAAAACGGGCGGCGCCGGGGTCTCCGCCGGTGGCGAATGGTTTGCATCGCGAGCCGAGGAATCCGGATTCAGAAAACCGGCCTTGCAGTTCGGTAAGGACGATGTAAGGCGGAATGAGGCCTTTGTAACCGGCGTCGTAGCCTTTAAAGAGCGAGACCACCGCGCCGACGGAGGGATAGACGATGCCATCGCCGGGCTTTCGGCCGGTTTGGACGAGATACGCCGCGGTCTCGTGGCCGTTAATGCCATGTGTCATGCTGCGGATGATGGAGTACTTGTCGGCCTGTTTGGCCAGGAGGGGCAGAAGCTCACCGATGCGAATGCCGGAAACATTCGTAGGGATGGGCTTGTCCAGCGGCCCCGTGTAGTCGGAACCGGCTTCGGGCTTTGGATCAAACGTGTCGAGGTGGGCCGGACCGCCCCAGAGCCAGATCTGTATGACGGCTTTGGCTTTTGGGGCGGGGGATTTTACCGGAGCAGGGGCAGCGACGGCGAGGGCATTGCCGACGATGATGCTGACGGCGCCGGTCAGGCCGGTGCGGAGCGCATCGCGTCGGGAGATCATGGATCGGGGGGATTGGTGATTCACGTTCATGCGAATACCTCCGTTCTGCATTCAGTGGCGGAAGAGGAACTCGTCGCTATTGATCAATGCCCAGGCCAGGTCGAGCATGGCGTCGCGCGGCCTGAGGGCGCCGGATTGGGCATATTGGCGGGCGATCTTCACCTCTTCGTCGGTCGGGAAACGAGATAGAATAGTCAGGTAGATGGTCGTGACCGGCTCGGCGGCGTTGTTGTTGCGGGCACGGGGCAGGGCGGAGAGAAGGCGGGCCTGTTCCAGCTTTCGCTGGATATGGGTGGAGTTGAGCATGTGAAGGCGTTGAGCGGCCGTCGGGCGGTTATTCCGCTCAGACTCAAGACCGGTGTCGCGAGACGGGCGGCCAAACATCTCAAGAAAGGAACTCGTGATGCTGCCGTCGGGAAGTGCGATTGAGCGATGGCTATCGGGAATGAAGGTGAACGGCTCGGGGATGGCGCTGGAGTACCTCTCACTTGAGCCGGTGATCTGATTGAGAGCGTCAATCAGCACTTCGGCTTCGAGGCGGCGCAGGGGATAGTTGGCAAAGAACGTCTCGGCGTCGGGATGGCGGGATCGGGGAATGGACGAGAGCTGGTAGGTTCTGGAGTTGAGGATCAGGCGATAGATGTGTTTGAGATCGTATTTGGAGGAGACCAGTTCGCGCTCCAAATATGCGAGCAGTTCGGGGTTGCACGGGGGATTGTCCGGGCGAAAGTCGTCGGGCTCGTGGACGATACCCCGGCCGACAAGCCAGCACCAGACGCGGTTGACGGCGTTGCGGGCAAAATACGGGTTTGGGGGCGACAGGAGCCAATCAGCAAACGCTTCGCGGGGGTCGCTCCCGGGAGACAGGCGGGCAACCGACCCATCGGGGAAGGTCGGCGAGGCGACGGAGAGCGGTTTGGTGATGTCGAAGAAGATGATCTCCTCTTTCCACTCGCCGGTGGATTTGTACCCGACCTGCGAGAAGAAGGCGGCCATATTGGTCAGGCGGTCCTTGGGCCAGCGTTCAGCGCGACAGCCCATGAAAGTCAGGGCGACAGCTTGTGCGATGGTGGTTGGATCCTTGGATTGCATGGCGCGGTAGAAATTGACCTCGGGGGCGCGGAAATTGCTCCCGGACGAGGTTAGGAGTTCGCGAGCCATGCGGTCGTAGGGCTTGTTCTGTTCAATCGAGGCACGAATCCATCGGTGATAGGCCTGGGCGCCGTTGGGCCAGAGGTTGATGGGGAATTCAGCCTTGACGCGAAGGATGTCGGACCACTTCATGGCCCAGTAGTCGGCGAATTCACTGCGTTGGAGCAGTTGATCGATGAGGACTCGGCGCTTATCGAAGGACTTGTTCTGCAGGAAATCGCGGGATTCCTGGGCGGTGGGCAGAGTGCCGATAACATCAAGGTAGGCGCGGCGCAGAAAGACGGCATCGGAGGAAAGACGGGCGGGCTGGATTCGCAGTTGATCGAGCTTGGCCAGAACCAGCTTGTCGATGGGAGTATCCGGGGTCAGGGTCGTGGTCGATTCGAAGGGCGAAATCGAGGGCCCGGGTGGAGCGGCCCCCACCACAACGGCCACAAGAATGAGGGCGATAAGCAACTGGGTTTTCATCTTCAAGTCTCGCGTCTATCGGTATATCGGCATGGGAGACGAGGTTCGACAGGCGGCGCCAGCGGGCATCTGAAAGCCGAGTGGCCGGCGTCCCCGCGCCATCCTCGCTCCAAGCTAGAACGGCAAGACGCGGGCACTTATTGTCAGGTTTCAGGCAGAGCATCGGCAAGGCATTGGTGGCTCGCGATGCGGCGGCGAGGTCCCCGGGCGATCTCTCAGAGCCATGGCGCCTTGCTAAGCTTCGCCGTCTTGGCTTCCAGTTGAAATACCCGGCGTGCATTGCCTCGCAACAGCGGCTCAACCAGGTCGATCGCGTCCCGCCGAGACAAGTACCCTTCGTCGACGAGTTCCGAGAGGGCACGAGCCACGCCCTGGCGTGCTATCCGCGCATGGCCCAGGACGCACTCGACCGGAATGTAGTCCCCGCCGAACACGAAGACCTTGTTTGACGGGCAGCTCATGAGATACGTCTTGAGGAAGTGGGTAGAGGCCATGGGGTCGATGACCCATGCCCAGCACATGTCGATGTGGGCATTGTGGTAATGCTTGGCGACCGACACCAGATCCTGCCAGAAGGGATAGGCGATGTGCATGAAGACAAATTGGGTATCGGGCGACTTTCTGCACAGGTCCGCCGCCTGCGCCGGGTTGGCCGCGATGCGAGACAGCGACATGTAGTTGTGCCCGGCGTAATAACCGGTGTGGAGTTTCACCGGCAACTGCCGTCGCGTCGCCTGATCGACGGCATACCAGAACAGGTGATCCTCCAACAACTTCTTCTGTTCCGCGGAGACCGGGGACTTCTCGATGACCTTCTTGAAGACCGGTTCGGCCTTTTCCGGAGGCACCTGCTCGTAGTCCAATCCGCGGCCATAAGCCGCCTGACTTTTCACGGCAACGGCATAGGCGGCGTACTTCTCGAACCACCATTGGATGACCTCGTGCCAGTCGCCAAGAGTCCGAACCTCCTTGCCAGTCGGTCCGCCGAAGGCTTTGATATTCGGTCCGATGTGCATTCCTAGGAAGCTCAGGTCCTGCATCAGGAACGTCGGCTGCCGCGACTCCTGGAACGGCGCGCCCAGGCAGTTGACCTGGCAGGACTCGATGTTGCCGAGTTCGGCCAGGATTCTTCGGTAGAAGCCCGGCTTCCGCACCGACTCGTAGGCGTTTTGAAGTCGCACGACGTTCTTGGCGTCGAGTTCGTCAATGTCGTAGAGTTCCTTGATGGCGATGCGGACGGCTCGGCCATAGCCGGTGTTCTTGACCGCCGGCCAGAAGGGTGCCAGCGCCTTCCACTTGGCCGCCGAGTCCAGGTTGCGTCCGAGCAGTTGTTGCAGGCTCGCTTCGGGCATGCCCGCCGTGGCAAGATCGGAGTCGAGGTAATGGCTGAAAAGCAGGCCCCAGTCATCGCACTGGACGGACTCCGCTCGCAGGCGCTGATCCTCCTCGGGCAGGTGTTCATGCGTGTCCACCATCGGTGTCTGGACAACCAGGCGTTCCAGTTGCTGTCGAAAACCAGCCGCGCTGTCCTCGCGGGGCGGGCTGGAGATCGCCTGCGTCCCAGCAGCCGATCCGACTGCCGCCGACGTTCCCAACACCCCCAGCGCCATCAATGCCTCACGCCTGGTCGTACCCGTTGTATCCATTGACACGGTTCACCTCCTGTAAGGATTGGTCGTGTGACCCGGAAATGGTTCCCCGCGCCGGCTCTTGACGCCGCGCAAAGCCGTCGGGCGCAGTGCAAACAACCCGCGATCGATCTTCTGAGACGGTTGTTCGGCCATCATGTCCTGCCACATCACAGACGACTCCGGACCTGCTCGAACACGTCATCCGCTTCCGGCAAGAGGACTATAGGATAGGAAGCATTCTACGCTTTGCGACTCGCGGCTGAAAGCAGTTGCCCGAAGGCGATTCCATGGAGTTCTGACCGTCGCCGGCTTCCCTCGGCCCCGCGAATCCCTAAAATCCACCTGGACATGGCCAAGCCTCGCGTTGATTTGATCGATCACCTGCAGTATCTCGCGCTGCGAGTCGTTTCGATGTTCCTCCATTGCTGGCCCGTAGACGCCAACCTTCGCACCGCTCGCCTTCTTGGCAACCTGATGTACTGGCTGGACCGAAAGCATCGCAATCGTGCCCTGACGAACCTTAGGCGGTCGTTTCCCGAGTTACCAGAACAAGAAATTCAGACTCTGGCCCGCCGTTCCATGCAGACACTGTTCATGTTTTTTGTCGAAGTGCTGTTCACGACGCGGCTGATTCACATTGACACATGGCGGCGATACGTGGTTCTGGAGAATTTCCGCGAAGTGCTGGACCTGCTCCTTCGCAGGCAATGCCCGGTGCTGCTGCTCACCGGCCATTACGGCAACTTCGAGATCTCCAATTACGTGCTGGGAACGCTGGGCTTTGAGACCACCGCCATCGGACGCCCCCTCGACAATCCGTACGTGAATGAATGGTTAATGGGCGTTCGCCAGCGGCAAGGATCGCGAATCATCAACAAGAAGGGGGCCACGGACGAAGTGGTTGGCATTCTGGAACAGAATGGGGTTGTCGGTTTCGTGGCAGATCAGAACGCCGGCTCAAAAGGCCTCTTTGTCGACTTCTTCGGCCGGAAGGCCTCCACCTACAAGTCGATTGCCCTGCTGGCGATGGAGTATAACGCCCCGGTCGTCATCGGGTACGGCCGACGGATCGGCGACCGTTTCCGCTTTCAGATCGCCGCCCAGGACATAATTTACCCCGCCGACTGGCAGGCGCAGGAGGACCCACTCCGCTACATCACGCAGCGTTACACGACGGCCATTGAGAACATCGTCCGCCAAGACCCCGGCCAGTACTGGTGGGTCCATCGCCGCTGGAAAACGCGTCCCAAAGGCGAATCCCCCGAAGCCTACGATTGAGCATCGCGAGATCTCGCTGCAATATTCGTCCGCCTTGAACGATATCGCCAAGGTGGTTGGCAACCTGGGGATGATGACGGAACTCTCGTCGCCCCGGCGCATCAAAGCGGTGTTGCTGCATCAGGTGGCAGGTGCCGGCGAAGGAGAACGCAAATGAACCCCCGCTTTGTTCTGGCTTTGATACTCGCCCTGCTCGCATCGTGGTCACTCGCCCCCGCCGCCGTCGTGATCAACGAGATCTTCTACAACGCCCCGGAAGACTACGTGGACCTACAGTGGGTCGAACTACACAATACCTCGGAGCAGGCGGCTGATCTGGCGGGCTGGTCGCTCAAAGGCGGCCTTCAATACCGATTTCCCGCCAACACACGAATTGAACCGAGGGGTTATCTAGTCGTGGCGGTCAATATCGAACGTTTCAAGCAGTTCTATGGCTCGCCGGTGATGGGCCCGTGCAAATCGACGCTCGGCGTCAAAGGCGGACAGTTCGAGCTCACCGACGCCCAAGGCAAGTCCATCGACGCCGTCAGGTACAACGACAAAGCCCCCTGGCCTGTGAGCCCCGACGGTGAGTCCGCTTCGCTTGAGCGCATCTGCCCGACCTGGCCTGGAGACACGCATTGGAACTGGGCTGCTTCCACGCTCTCGCCCGACGGCACACGTCCGAATGGGACCCCGGGGGAGCGGAATTCCTGCTATTGCGATGTTCTTCCCCCCGCCATATCCAAAGTCGCCAGCATTCCCGGCGACCCCGCGCCCGGCCAACCGATTCGAATCGAGGCCACCGTTACCGATCGCCTGTCGATCAGCCGCGTGTCGCTCCTGTATCGTTCGATCGCCCCGAACAAACCCGGCCCGGAAATTGCCATACCGATGGTGCAGGACGCCGCCACAGGCCGATACACCGCCACCATCCCCGCGCAAGAGGCCAACCGCCTGGTTCGATATCGCATACAAGCCACCAATGCTCAGAACGCAACCCGCCTGCTCCCGGCGCGTAATGACCTTCGCCCGACTTACTCCACGTATGTGCACGAGAGATTCCAGCCCGGCACAATCCCCCTCGGGTTCATTGTCCGTGTCGGCACCGTGCCCACAGGCCCCGGCGAAGAACCGGCCACCAGGCCCGCTCGTAAACCGAGCATTTGGGGTGCGCTGTTCGGCGGGTCTCGCGACGAACCCGAGCGGCGCGGCCGATTCAGCAGAACCACGACGGCCAACCTTCCCGCCCAAGGCCCGGATGCGTTCATCTATGTGCACCCGAAGACGGCTCAAATGACCGTCTTCGACCACATTAACGTAACCCCCCGGGCCTCTATGTCGGGAGACGGATTCGGCGGCTTCAAAGTCCGCTTCCATAAGGACCACTTGCTGAACGGCATGAGCGTTCTGAACCTCATCTTCGAGCAGAACCTCCGCTTTCTTATCGCTGAACCCCTGTCCTACGAACTCTTCCGCCGCGTCGGATCTCCGGCACCGCTCACCGATTTCGTCCGCATCACCGTCGACAACCGCCTGGTAGGCTACTATCTCGCCGTCGAACAACCCAATAACGCGTTTCTCCGCCGCAACAACATCAAGACCGGCGGGAACATGTACAAGCTGCTCTGGTACGGCGCCGGCGTCGTCGGCCAGCACGAGAAGAAGACCAACATCCACACGACCAACCACGACGATCTGATCGCACTTATCACCAAGCTCCGCGAAACCAAGGGCGAGGATCAATGGCGAGTCATCGAGGAAAACTGCAACGTTGATTGTTTTGTCAACTACTATGCCGTCAACATGGTTCTCTCGGACTGGGATGGCTTCTTCAACAACTTCTTCACGTACCACGATACGCTCGGGACCGGGAAATGGGAGATCTACCCCTGGGACCGCGACAAGACCTGGGGTTTTCACGATGGGCTGTGGGGCGAGAGCATCTTCACCGACATGCCGCTCACATTTGGAATGGAAGGGGATCGCCCCCCTGTTCCCGGAGGCGGCCAACAGCAGCCCTCGCCTCTCTTCGGTGGGGGCGGATTCGGCGGGGGTGGAGTCATCTGGTGGCGTGCCGGCGGGTATTTCTCCGCGCCCATGCTCGCGAACCCCCAATTCCGGAAGCTCTTTCTTGCCCGCGTCAGGCAAATCTGCGAGCGCCAATACACCCCCGAAGCGTTCTTCCCGGCCATCGACGCCATGCAGGCGCGTCTCGAACCCGAAGTCAGGATTCGCGCCACTGCCGCGGGCGCCAATGCCGATCGCGACGTCGACCAACTCCGGCGAGTCATGCGGTCCATGAAAGAACACCTGTCTCTGCGGCGGGACTTTCTCCTCAAACACCCCGAGATACGCGGTCTGAGCAACTGACCGGCCTTCTATCCAACTCCGCGCACTCGCGGGGAGAAACAAGACATGAAATCATAGGCGACGGCGTGAAGTCCCCATCTGTTCCAGTGGCACTCCGGGATGATGTCACGGGGCCCCAGCTATTTCGCTGGCCTCGTCGCGGCCGACTCCGACGCCTGCCGTATCGCATCGAGTTGTTGCGGGGTTAGTATGGCTTTGACCTGGTCGATGCTCTTCTGAGCAGCCACCCGCGATGGTTCGGCGCTCCGCTGCCCCACCTCTTTCATCGCGTCAATCAGCTTCGTCCTGGCAGCGGTTTTGGCAGCCCCGGGCGCCGCCTGCTCCCACTCCAACGCCAGACTCTCGAGACTGGCCCGATCCTTGTCGCCGATTTTCAATCCAAACGAGAAGTCCACCTGCCGCAGACTATTGCGTTGCTCGTCGGTGAGCTGCATCTGTTTGGCCAAATCGGCATCCAGCAACAATCGCCTGGCGGACCGGAGCAGATCGTCCTGACCTGGCGGTATCGCACCATCCGCTGGCCGCAGGATCACGGTGGACGGTTCCCCCGGCGTCTGTCGCAGTCGCACTTCAATCCCTCCCGCGGTGGCCAGCGCCGCCGCATTGTTCGGCCTGCCGACTCCGGGTTGTGGCCGATCATTCGGTCGCGCGTCCGGCATCCTCTGTAGGCCCGCACGATCAATCACGCGTTGCGTGGCAGGCCCGGCTCGCATGCCCGCCTGGCGCGACGTCGGCCGCTGACGGTCCCCTCGAGCGCCCCGGATACCGCCTTCCATCATCCCACGCCTGCCGAATCCTCCCTCTGGCGCGTCGACCGCCATGGCGTCATAGTTGGTGTCTCGCTTGAGCCACTGTCGCACCAGCAACACGCCCCCTGCCACGCAGAGAAGCACCAATACGATCGCCACCGGCGTCGGTATTCGCCAGAGACCGGCGGTAATACGTCTTCCATTCTGTTCCATACTCATGTCCCGTCCTCCGGGCACATATCCTCCCCAATACAAACGCGGCAGGCCTCCCGTTTATTTCCTTATCGGCGCTGGGCCGCTCTGTTGCACATGCGTTCCACCTATTCGGCTGGTTGAGGTTCGCTTGTCTTTTCCGCCGCCAACCCGTAATTTCTCCACAATTGTGGGGTATCGGATCATTTCCGGAGGTGTGTGTGGCTTCGCAATACGCAATCGGCTTAGATTTTGGGACCGAATCGGCGCGAGTTCTGGTCGTCGACATCAAAGATGGGCGCATAGCAGGTCAGGCCGTCGACAGCTACGAGCACGGCGTTATCGACCGGACTCTGCCCACAAACAACTCGCAACTGCCGCCCGATTACGCTCTTCAGGACCCGCAGGACTGGATCAAGAGCATGGCAGCGGCTTGCCGCGCGGCGATTGCGATGGCAGGAATCACGCCGGATCAAGTAGTGGGCATCGGCGTCGATTTCACAAGCTGCACGATGCTCCCCTGCCTCAACGACGGCACGCCCCTATGCTGCGTTGACCGGTACCGCAATACGCCGCTCGCCTGGCCGAAGCTCTGGAAACACCACGGCGCCAAGGCTGAGACGGATCGCATCAATGAGGTCGCGCGCAGATCCAAGGAGAAATGGCTGGCACGCTACGGCGGCATCATCGGCATCGAGTGGTTTTTCCCGAAGGTGCTCGAAACACTGAATCACGAACCCCAGGTCTACGATGCGACGGAGGTATGGATCGAAGGCGGCGACTGGCTCGTCTGGCAACTGGTTTCAGGCCCCTTCCCGCAATGCTCGTCCGTGACGCCCCCGCGGTCCACCTGTCAGGCCGGGTACAAAGCCATGTGGAACGCGCGAACCGGTTACCCTTCGCGCGAGTATTTCAAGGCCGTTCACCGGAAGATGGCCGGCGTCGTAACAGACAAGATGCCCGGCAGGCTTCTGAGTCCAGGGGAGCAGGCAGGCCTGCTTGCCGCCCCTATGGCCCGTTTGCTCGGGCTGCGTCCCGGCATTCCGGTCTCGGCAGCGATTATTGACGCTCACGCCGGGGTCCCCGGTGCCGGCGTCGCCTCGCCTTCGACTATCGTACTGGTGATGGGCACGAGTTCGTGCCACATGATGAACTCTCGGGTCGAACGGCTGGTTCCCGGGGTTGCCGGCGTCGTCGAAGGCGGCATCCTGCCTGGTTTCTACGGGTACGAGACCGGACAGGCATCTGTCGGCGACGCTTTCGCGTGGGTGGCCAAGACGCTCAACGTCTCCCATGCCGAGCTGAACCGGCTCGCCGCTCAGTTGCCGCCCGGTTCCGGCGGCGTCATCGCACTCGACTGGCTCAACGGCTGCCGAACCCCGCTCATGGACGGCCGACTCTCCGGCGCCTTCGCCGGGATCACCCTCAACACCCGCCCCGAACAACTCTATCGCGCAACCATGGAAGCCACGGCTTTCGGCGTCCGTTGGATTGTGGAAACGCTTCGCGGCGGCGGCGTCCCGGTCAAGCAGTTCGTCGCGTCCGGGGGGCTTCCCGCCAAGAGCCCCCTGCTCATGCAGATCTACGCCGACGTCCTGAACGCCCGCATTGCACTTCCCGAAACCGACCAGTCCGTGGCCCTCGGCGCCGCCATTCTTGGGTGCATCGCAGCCGGTCCGCAGATCACCGGTTACCGAACCTTCTCGGACGCCATCCGCGCCATGTCGCGATTGCGCAGCGACCTCGAATACAAACCCAATGCAAAAGCCAGGAGACAATACGACCGGCTCTACGCGCTCTACCGGACGCTGGCAAACCCCAAGGGCCCCGTCGCCGACGTCATGCGACAATTGAGACCCTATGCGTGCGAGGAGGCGTGATTACCGTCGCGATCGCCGCCGCAGACCGAGCGTCCCGAGCGCCAACAGCAACAGGGCGTTCGGCTCGGGGACGGCCACAGCCAACTGACCTGCCGCCAACCCCGTCTGGCCGATGAACGACGAATCGATCAGGAAGTAGTCGTCGGCATTGATCACGCCGTCATAGTTGAAATCGCCGTTGTACCATCCGGTCGCCTGCAGGATGTACCCCGAGTCGATCTGGAAGTAGTCGTCCGCGTTCACGATTCCGTCCAGATTCGCATCCCCGTTCCAGGTAAATCTCACGAGAATGGCGTTCAACTCGACAGCCTCGCCCGCAAATTCCGTGTAGATCGGCCCACTCGACCCACCGCCGTTGTTCAGAATCGCACCCAGCCCGGCCATGCCCGCCAGGTTCGCTCTGGCTGTCGAACTGGTAAGCCCCGGTCCCGCCCAGTCGCCGTCGCCGCCTCGGGCCGAGCGAATATAGTCTTCAATCTCACTTAGTACCTGCTGCGCGTCGCTGGTCGGGTGAATCACCATCGCCCCGGCCGCCAGGTCGAGGGTCCCCCCCTCCGCAATGCTGAGCTTGCCGAGGACGAGCAACTTGCCGCCGCCGTCCGTGAATCCCGCCTGCCCTCCCGTCACGCTCAGTTCGGCGAACCGCTGGCTTGTCTGCATCACCAGTTGCCCCGAGGCGTACACGTTCACCGGCCCGATGTCCTGTGCCGACGCCAACACCACCTTTCCCTCCACGATCTCCGTCGCGCCTTGGTAGGTGTTGCTGTTGGTGATCGTCAGCGTACCCGTCCCGAGTTTCAGCAGCCTCGCGTTGCCCTCGATCGGCGATCCCGACAAGGCGTAATCCACAGAGTTCTCGAACGTCACCGACCCCGGCCTCACCGGTGAGTCGATCACGACATCGGGGTAGCCAGCGTCATTGAATTTCACGTAGTCGCCGTCGAGGAACGCGTAGGCGAACTGCCCGTCGGTGAAGTTGCCCCCGGCATAGTTCCACTTGTCGCCCGGACCTCCCATCCAGACCTTCGACGACAGTTCGAGTCCCAGCACGCCTGCATCGTGATCGTACACGAGCCAGTCGTAGCGGGTGAAGGTGAAAAGGTCCATGATCGGGAACCAGCTGCTGGAATCCTGCTGAAAGTACAGGCTCGGCGACAGGAAGTTCATCCCGAAGATGCCATCCAGCGTCAGCGTCTGGTCGGTGTTTGGATCGCGAAGCGTGATATCGTTGACGAGCACCGGGGCAAAGGTGTAGCGCAGGTGCGCCAGATCGTTGTCGTTGTTCGCATCACCCTCCATGGTCCGAATCAGCAGTTCGTCCAGATAGAACCCCGCCACCGTCTTCTGCCCGCCGATGCCGGAGATCGTCAGCGTAAACTGGTCAGAGTCCGACATCCGCTGCCCATTGTGATAGAGCACCGGAAACTGGACGAGCGTAATTTCCCCAAATATGTCAATCTCCTCGCGTTCTTCGTATTGCACCTCGATGCCCAGCGCCGCGGCCTTAGCGGTGGAGATCATCGACGCCGCCGCCCCGGTATCGAGCAGCCAGCTTCCCGTAACGTTGGCGCCCGCGAACGTCGCCTTCACGCCAGGCGTCGTATCGCTGGTGTCGCCCTCCATCGTGAGGATCGGGTTGGGTCCAATAAAAGGATTGGCAGCCAGCACAGGACCGGGCGCGCCCGCGGGGGTCACCGTGGTAAAGCGGTCAAAGCTCGCCATGCTCAGCTTTATGTGCCGCGAGGTCCATGGAATCCCCGGATCAGTATCCTGCGTGGCCCGCTTGTAGGGCGTGTTCTTGTCGTACACCCACGTGTACATGTCGTCGAAGTTGCCATCGAGAATGTCGTCGAAGCTGTTGATGTTCGCAGGTCTAGGATTCATCACCACCACGCGTCCCGCCATCGCCGGGGTGCCCACGACATCCAGGTCCTGTTGCAGGATCTGCTGCAGCGGATCCGGCGGCACTTCGGTGGCCGGACCGATCTGGGTCCGGATCGGCCCGACAACATGCGTGTACAGGTCCGGACTGGGCGGATTGTAGACGCTCCCCCACTCACTCGATCCCTGCGGATAGAACGCCGCCAAACCCACATGCAGCTTGTCAGACACATGAAAGATATCACTTCCGCCCACGCCAACGTCTTCGTAGGTGATCCTCTGCCCCCCTTGCATGGCCCGGTTCAGCCCGAGCAAGTCCGCCGTTGAGTTCCCCAGCAGAATCCCGCTGGCGCCGGTGTCAAAATAGGCGGGAATGTTGTGCTCAATCGTCCCAGAGCCGAAAAGATCATCCACGTAGGTCAGCGCCGGCCCCGGCACGCCGTTCACGTCCAGCCGAATGACGATATTGATCTGCGGCTGCGTCAGTGCAGCCATTTGCACCTGCCCCATCTCGGTACCCCACGCCCGGGCCGCCGTAACTCCCGCAACCGCAGCCAGCAGGCCTCGAACCGTGTTCTTGCTCATCATGCCGATCCTCCAAACAAAGGCTGCGCCCCGTGCTCCCCGATTATGACGCCGCCGAACTCTCAAGCCAAACATTTTCCGGCATTTGCCGTGCCTCCCCCTCCCCCAGACCCGCGTCTCCCAACACAAACCACATCGTTATCCAAATATCTACCTAACCCCGCGATCCGCGACTGACTACGCAACCCTCCCCGTTTGCCCCCCATCCTGACCGGCACAACGCTCAATCCACATTGCACCCGGCTTGCCATCCGATGCCTCCAGGCCTGATAGTCCCGCCAACAGCCACCCGCGACAGATTGTCCGCCCCCCCTGTGGGCATCCGACGCCCATTTTCATAGAATCCCCGCCCTATGCAGTCGCAGCGTGAATTCATCGTCGAACCCATCGGCCTCGATGTCGACCAACTTCCCAAGCCCCTCAACTGGCATGAGATCTTCGGCAACGACCACCCCGTCGAACTCGAAATCGGCTGTGGCAAGGGGACTTTCCTGCTCGACCAGGCCGTCGCCCGCCCGGATGTCAACTTCTTCGGGATCGAGTGGGCCCGCTGGTACTGGCGCTATGCGTCCGACCGCCTCCGTCGCCACAACTGCCTCAACGCCCGCATGGTCCGCGCCGAGGCGAATTTCTTCCTGACCGAATTCCTTGCCGACGCCTCCGTCTCCGTCCTACACATCTATTTCCCAGACCCCTGGCCCAAAAAACGGCATAACAAACGCCGGCTCATCCAGCCCAAGTTCATGCCTCTTGTCCTGCGCATCCTCGCCCCCAATGGCCGTCTCCAGGTCGTCACCGACCACAAAGACTACTTCGAGCAGATCGAGGCCACTGTCAAAGACTCCCCCCTCAAGATCGTTGACTACAACCGTCCCGGCTCCGCCGCTGAAGGGGAGTTTGTCGGCACCAATTTCGAACGCAAGTACCGCCATGAAGGCCGACCCTTCTATGCACTGGCAGCGCTCAAGCCCGCCTGACCGCCGTGAGAACAAACGAAAACGGGCGCGGCCTTGCATGCCGCGCCCAAGCGATCTGCGATCGCGCGCCCTTTATTTCAGTCAGAAAACCTCGTCAACCGCGCCGAACAGGGATTCCGCACCGGCCCGAAGCAGTATGTCATTGGCGCCAGCGGCATCGCCCGCCACAATCGCCCCCTGGTGGGCAAACACCGTCGTATCCTCGCCGCTGTATTCCGTGCCAGCCGAGGTTCGCGTAGCGTTCAGAACCCAGTTCTCCGCACCGTCAAAATGCGTATCACCGGCCGCCGTCCAGCCGTTGGGCGGCGGGAAGTAGCTGTGCGCCAGTTCATTCAACGCGCCATCAAACTTGTGCGATCCGATGCGGATGTCGCCAAAACGCGGATCGTTCTGATCCTGGCCGAACACGTTAAACCCGAACTTGCCCGTTTCCGCCACTTCCGTAAAAGTCAGAATCCCGCCGAGCGCGTTTTCCCAACGATCAAATTGCGCCCTGAAAACATCTTGCCACTCGCCGGCGCCAAACTTCTTGTCAAACGTTGAGAAGAGCGTGTTGTTCCCTTTGTCCATCCGGACTCCGTCCGGCATGAAACTGTATGTGATTTCCACAACGCCGTTCCCTGGGTTGGCGTCCAGCGTATCTTTCCAGACGCTCGCAGTCTCATCTGCGTACAGATCTTTCACGATTTGCACCGCTGGATCACTTGCAAAGCTGTTCAAATCGTAATTGGCGTTGTAGTACGGGTCCATGATCGACCCGTTATTTGTGTGCGCCTCGATCCCGAGTGAATGCCCCAACTCGTGCAGCACAACCAGGTCCAGCCGGATCTGCAGCGCAGGAGGCGGAACGGGCTTCCCTCCGCCTTTTGCGGCCGCCGATGCCAAGTCCGCGCCCACCGCCACCGACAAGAGCGTCCGCCCTTCCAAAGCTTCAATCATGCTGCGCTGCTCAGAACCGGAATCCATCTTGCGTCCTTTCGTCCCGCCCACCACCCAGCAACACCCGACGCTTCTGCTGCATCAAAGATGCCGTTGACCTCACCCACAAATCACGCTGCCCCTAACGCATCCACCGAACGTCGATTCGAATTGCCATTCTATCTCGGGGGGAAAAATCCGCATAGTGGTAAGTGAGAAGATAGCACAGATCTGAGACTCGGCAAATCGTCAATCGCCCCGATAAACGCCCCGAAGAGGTCCGATATCCATCAATCCCCGCTATATTTCCGCTACCCCCCAAGTCGCCCCTCTCAAGGCTCAAATGGATGCGGACTTCGATGCTTGGCGTTGAATATGGGCAATCGAGACAAGCCGGGTTCGGCTCCCTGGCGACAGCGATATGGGCTTTGGCGATTCGCTCTCCATCAGCCTTTTCGAGCGAATCACCTGGAGTCTCTGCCCGCGATGCCTTGCCCGCTGGCTACCGGTTTCTCTGTCGTCAGAGGCGCATCGGGCGTATGATTTGTTGACTGGCTGCGCCCCTACGGGCCGGTCTGATCGCACGGGAGATCCAGTATGACGCGTGAGTTGATACCGATGATCGTGACCACTGCGGCAGGCGTGGCAATGGCGTTGACCTCGGGCTGCCGTTCAGGAACCTCACAACCAACCTCTGCCGCGCTCAGGGTCTCCGCCGCGGTACCGATCATTCTGGACACCGATATCGGAACGGACGTCGACGACGCCGGTGCATTGGCCATGCTTCATGCTTTGGCCTATCGGGGTGAAGCCCGCATTCTGGCCGTCATGAGCTGCAACCGAAACCATTGGAGCGCCCCCGCCATCGAAGTGATCAACACGTACTGCGGTCGTCCCGACATTCCCATCGGCTCGTCTAGGACGGGCCCGGATGACGAGAAATGGTATCACGACAGCATCCCCGCATTCCCCCATCGTCTGGCCACCAGCGGTGACGCCCACGAAGCCGTTTCGCTGTACCGCCGGATTCTCGCCAGCCAGCCGGACAAGAGCGTCACGATCGTCACGATTGGCTGGCTTACCAATATCGCCGGCCTGCTGCGCAGCGAGGCTGATAGTCACAGTCCCCTTGCCGGTCCGGCACTCGTTGCCGCAAAGGTCAAGGAACTCGTCGCCATGGGCGGAGTCTGGCCCAACAACCAGGGCGAGGGCGAGTACAATTTCACCATGGACCTTCCCGCAGCACACCACGTCATCACCAACTGGCCTGCACCGATCATGTTCACTGGACTGGGGAGGGACGTCATGACCGGACGACGCCTCATGACCGAGCAACCCGCTAACAACCCCATCCGGGCGTTCTACGCCAACTTCCTCAAGGCCAACAACGTTGCTGAGAGATCCAGCTGGGATCAGATTGCGGTGCTGTACGCCGTACGAGGCCTCTCCGATTACTTCACGGCCGTTACCGCGGGCCGGTGCATCCCCCTTGAGAAGGGAGTCTCCGAATGGGTGCCCGAGCGTCAAGGCAAGAATCATGGCTACCTGGTTTACCGAATGCCTCAGGCACAGTTGGCAACCGTCATCGAGGATCTCATGCTGGCTTGCACGCTGAGCGCTGCAGCGAGGGCCGGATGCGACCCTATCGACGGCGGCGACTCAACGCCGACCGTGCAGCTGCCTAACGACCTTTCCCAAGAGGCCGCAAGCAAGACGAATGGGGAATTGAAACAACACAAGAGGCCCTGACGGACGAGGACCATGGTGCGGACCAGACCACGTCGCTTCGGTAATTCCCTCCGGCCTTTCTTGCTGGCGATCATGCTCCTGGGCGCTGTCGCCGCAACCCATGGCCAACCACCGCCGTTCGCTTCTCCCACCAAGGCAATGGACCTGCCTATGATCTGGCTCGAGGCCAAAGATAGGTTCACCCGTGATGTGGCTGCCGCCTGCGAGATCACTCTCGCGGCAGCCGGCGAGGAGCACAAAACGGCAGCCGCCATCAAGGGGACCATCCGCCTGCGCGGTTCATCGTCGCTGAGCTTTCCCAAGAGATCCTATGCGATCGGCCTGGAGAAACCCGCCGCCCTGTTCGGTCTGCCGACCCGCCAGAACTGGATCCTCAATGCCGCCTTCGTCGATCGGTCGCTGATGCGCCACAAACTCTCGTACGATCTGTTCCGATCGCTGGCCGAGCCAGGCCGCCCACGATACGCGGCATCCAGCCGGTTTGTTGAAGTTAACCTCAACGGCACCTACGAAGGTGTCTACCTGCTGATGGAGCAGGTTGACCACCAATTGGCGGGATTGCCGGCCTATGTTAAGGAAGACCAGGCTTACACAGCGATCTACAAAGCCGTCAACCATGACGCCGATTTCGCTCGGGCAGGCCACAGCGGTTTCGAACAAATGGCACCCGATCCACGGGTTCTGGCCTACTGGCAGCCGCTCGATCAGCTGGCGCAGTTCATCCACGCCTCAACCACAACTCAATTCTTCGACGCGAAACAGGGTATCGCCTCACATCTCGACCTGGACAACGCCATGGACTTCCACCTGCTGGTATTGGTCACCGGCAACTCCGACGGGATCACCAAGAACTTCTACCTTGCCCGTCCCAAGCCGACCACCGACACAGTCTCGCGGTTCTTCTTCATACCATGGGATTTTGACGGGAGTTTCGGCCAGAATTGGAACGCCACGCGCTCACCAGTCGAGCTATGGCTCTCAAACCACCTGTTTGATCGTCTGCTTGAGAGCCCCGACTATCGACGCCGATTTGCGTCAAGATGGGAACGCCTCCGCGACAGGCAATTTTCGATCCGCTCCATCCATGAGATGATCGACGCCAACGCGAAGGTAATCGCCGAGGCCAGTGGCCGAAACGCCTCCCGGTGGGCGACCGCCAGCGGGCGATATCCAAACCAAATGACCTTCGAACAGGATGTCGCGCATATGAAGTCCTGGATCGCCTCGCACGTCGAATGGCTGAATCGTGCCATCCTTGAAAGGACAGGAAATGCCAGGACGGACCGGCCCGCCGAATCGCCTCCGACGAGATGACGGAAACGGTCGATGCCTACGGCAATCGCGGCAGCAACGCGCATGCCGGATGGGTTTCGACCCGGGAGACCTTGGCGGGCATAGACTTGGGGTTCTGCGGTATACTGTCGGCGTCAACGAAGGAGCAGCCATGCCCGACATTGTCCGTCAGAGTTTCTCGATGGAGGCAGCGCTTTGGGACAAACTCGAACGCCTCGTCAAACGCAAGGGATATACCAACCGGTCCGAGTTCATCCGGGACATGCTGCGAGAGCGGCTGGTTCAGCAGGAATGGGAGGATGAGGCCAGGGAAGTGGTCGGAACCATCACCATGCTCTACGACCACCACACTCGGCTCCTCGGTGAAAAGCTGACGGACATTCAGCACGACCACCATCACGAGATCATGGCATCGACTCACGTTCACCTCGACCATGACCTGTGCGCCGAGATGATCATGATGCGCGGCAAGGCCTCGAGCATTCGCGCCGTGGCGGATCGCATCCGACAACAGAAAGGCGTCCTTCACGCTTCCCTGTCGATCAGCTCGACGGGTCGAGCCCTGCGATGAGGCAGAGGCGGGCGTTGTGGTTGGAAACGACTAGTTGGGGTTCTTGATGTCGTAGCACCAGAGACAGTCGCCGTCACGGATGAAGAGTTTGCCGTCGGCGACAATCGGGTATGGCCAGGATTTCTCCATGGGTTTGGCGGGCTTGGGGACATCCGGAGGGGTGAATCGCCCATGCTCGCGGTAGCCTTCCGGGGTGGCCTCCACCAGCGCCACGTCGCCGTTTTCGCCGTGGAGGTAGAGGCGACCGTCGGCATAGCAGAGTGATCCTGGCGCGGCGCCGCGGTCGCTCCACTTGATCTGGCCGGTCTTGAACTCGACGCACAGCATCGCTTGAGCGGTGCATCCGTACAGGTAGTCGCCGACGACCAGGAACCCGCCGTTCGCGGTGGGCAGCCTTGGGTCAAAGTACGCGGGCTGGGCGTTGGTCGTGTCGCCGTCGCGAGTGAGTTTGACGGCACCTCCCCCCACCCTGTTGGATGCGCTGTAAACGATGCCCTCGCTGGCGACGGGTGTGGGGATGGTTCCCATGCGGCTGACCGTCTTGTCGTAAGCCCAAAGCTGCTTGCCCGACGCCGGATCCAGTCCGAGTAGGCCGCCCATCGTGGACGCCACGTACTGTTTGGAACCGCCCACGTCGGCGACGATTGCCGAGCAATAGTTGGCTGATGCCGCGCCGGCAATGCCGCACTTCCAGAGAAGCTGGCCATTGGACTTGTCCAAAGCAATGACGGTAGCGTCCGTGCCACCGGGCATGCAGATGAGGCGGTTGCCGTCGATCAGTGGGGACTCGGAGTAGGCCCAGGTTCCGGGCTTTCCCGCAAAATCGGCGCGGAGATTCTTGGTCCAGAGGATCTTGCCGCTGGCGGCCTGCAGGCAGGCAAGATCGCCGTCGGAGGAAAGGGCGTAGATGGCGTCGCCATCGACGGTTGGGGTGGATCGGGCGCAAGGGAAATTGGGCTGCTGATTCGGGTTGCCCACCTTGCCAAGGCGCGTCGTCCAGATCGGAGTGCCGTTCTTGGCATCAAGCGCCTTGATAACCTCATTGTCGAGTCCGTTGTTCGCCAGAACGTAGACGCGACCGCCAACAACCGAAGGCGTGGCATAGCCGCTGCCCAGATCTTTCACTTGCCACAGGAGTTTTGGGCCTTCCTTTGGCCATTCCTTGAGCAACCCGGTTTCCTTTGAGATTCCATCGCGATTGGGGCCGCGCCATTGGGGCCAGTCGTCGGCCAGAACATGGTCTGCCAAGAGCAGGAGCACCGAAGCCACGACAAAGCACACGTGCAGAGTTGCGTTTCGCATGATCACTCCTTCCAATCTTTGAACTACCTGGCGAATGGTTGCCGCGGCGACGCAGACGAGAGACTCCTGCGGGGCCAAAGGGTCCGGATAGGTCGCACCCCAAGGCCCATCCAAGCCGCGCGAAACGGAATCAGCCGACCTGTCCCAGGATCACCACATAGTTCTTCCCGTATGCCTTGGCGCATTTCGGGCAGGTCGTGTACCACATGAACCACTTCTTGATGTCCAGGCCTTGCGCTTTCGCGTAACGTGCAAAATCCTCACACCAATGTCGTGTCTCTTTGAATGGGCCCTGGTAGACCTTGCTCAGAAACCGGCCGCTGAGCGTCACGTTCGCGGCCCCCGGAATCTCGCGGTCCACCGCCAGGTACAAATCCATGTTCCATCTGGAGGTATGATCGGATAGGCCCATGTTGTCGATCGCTTTGGCGCCGGCGTGTTCAATCAAGGCCATCATGCGCTTGATCACGCGGCCGAAATTCACGGGAACAAAGAAACAGGTGAAGACCCTGTCTTTGATGAACCGTTTTTCATTCCATTCGACAGCCTGCTGATCCCACGGCACCGGATCAAATCTGGGACAACACCCGGTATCGGCAATTTGACTGCTCATAGTACTCTGCTTCCTTGAACGACCTGAAGTGGTAAGTGTTTCGATAGCATATCCATTGTTCATTCGCGATGCACGGGCAATTCGTTGCGGGTTCGGAATACCCAAGGCCGGTTGACCCAGCCAATCCCTCTCGGAAGCTTCCACGCGACCACTGCCGGGGATGCCGTTCTGGCTATTTCACAGTCCCTCGGTAGCCTATAACGCTAGCGACAATTCAAAACGGCGGCGGAATCCGGAATCCGAGCCCGGTCCCCAACTCGCGGAGGCCAACCCAATGTGGGCAAGATCTATCATGCTGGCGGGAATCGTCCTGGGTGCGGCGGCAAAGTCACTGGCCCAGCCCGTCACAGCCGCAGAGATGAAACTCGCCGCCAACTTCATCACCACCCATTTCAAAGCGGAACAAGCATCGGTTCCGCCGTTCTCGTTCGACTATGCCGGCAAGAATTCGCGCGAGCTCTTGGCAGACTGGAAGCGGGAGCAGGAAAGCCGCAATCTCGACGCGGCCAGAGTGCGGCACGTCCTGAGCTACGTCGATGCACAGACCGGCCTGACGGTACGCTCCGTGGCGGTCGAATATCGCGACTATCCCGTCGTTGAATGGACGCTTTACCTCAAGAACAGCGGCACAGCCGATACGCCAATTCTCTCAAACGTCTGCTCCACCGACATCCGCCTGCGCCGGGAGCCCACGGACAACGAGTTTGTCCTGAACCACCACACAGGCGACAACTGCACTCCCGACAGCTTTGCCCCCCATCAATTGACACTCACCCCGGGCGCCTCCCACCGTTTCGCCTCGGCCGGCGGACGACCAACCACCGGCGCGTTTCCCTACTACAACATTCAGTGGTCCGGCCAAGGTGTGATTGCGGCGATTGGCTGGCCCGGCCAGTGGGCCTGTCGCTTCCTGCGCGACTCCGACCATGGCCTGCGCATCGCCGCAGGACAGGAGCTGACCCACTTCAAGCTGCTCCCAGGCGAAGAGGTCCGCACGCCCCTTTTCGTCCTGCTGTTCTACGAGGGGGATCGACTTCGCTCCCAGAATCTCTGGCGCCGCTGGATGCTCGATCATAACCTCCCCCGCCTGCATGCTGGAGAACCCCCTCGTCCCATGCTCGTCTTCTGCAGCGGGGGCTTCTTCGCCGGCCTCAAGTGCAATGAGACCGATGAGCGGATCTTCATCGACGCACTGACAGCCCGCAACGCCAAGCCCGACTACTGGTGGATGGATGCCGGCTGGTACACCTGCCACGACTGGCCGGAAACAGGCACCTGGGAGCCCGATCCAGAACGGTTCCCCCACGGCATCAAGGGTGTGTCCGATTATGCCCATTCCAAAGGAATGAACCTCATCCTCTGGTTTGAGCCGGAAAGAGTTACGCCGGGAAGCTGGCTCTATCAGACACACCCCGCCTGGCTTCTCGGCCAAGACGGGCAGCAGAAACTCCTCAATCTCGGACACCCCCAAGCCAGACAATGGCTGACCGATCACATCGACCGCTTTCTGACACAACACGGTGTCGATCTCTACCGCCAAGACTTCAATATGGACCCCCTGCCTTACTGGCGAGCCAATGATGCGCCCGATCGACAGGGCATCACCGAGATCCGCCATGTGGAAGGGTACCTGGCATACTGGGATGAACTGCGACGGAGACACCCGGGAATGCTCATCGACTCCTGCTCTTCCGGTGGCCGACGCAACGATCTCGAGACACTTCGGCGAGCGGTGCCCCTCCTTCGCAGCGACTACCAGTCCTTTGCCGGCGATCCCTCCTTTGCTCTGGGAAACCAATGCCATACCTACGGACTCTCGTTCTGGTTCCCTTTCTATGGGCAAGGCGCCTACTACAACGACAATCAGCTCTTCTACGCGGCGCGCAGCCATTTCTCCCCTTCCTTTGGGTTCTGTGTCGACGTCCGCAAGCCCGGCATTGACTGGGTAAAGTACCGTCGCGTGCTGGACGACTGGCGGCTGGTCAGCGACTCGATGCTCGGCGACTTCTATCCGTTGACCCCCTTCAGCCTGACCAATGACCAGTGGATCGCGTGGCAGTTTGACCGCCCTGACCTCGACAAAGGAGTTCTCCAACTCTTCCGACGTCCCCAGAACGAGCAGCCGTCCATGACTCTGAAGCTGCGCGGACTTCACCCCGAGGCACGCTATCTCCTCACCTATGTCGACTGCGAAGGACCCGCTGAGCTAGTCGGGGCCACCGCCTTGGCAAAAGGGCTGACATTGGCAATCAAGGACAAACCGGCGGCGGCCATCGTTGCCTACCGACGCGCGCAGCCCGTCCCCAATCCGGCCGTCCCACCATCACGATGATGCGGACGCCCAGCCAGCCCCCGGTCAAAAGGCCGGTTCCTCGCAATGCCGGCGACCCTGACAACGCCGATTCCCCAAATGCCCCTGCACCTCCACTCTATTGCAGGCCCGCATCCCGCCTTGTCTTGTCAGTGGTCTTGTGTAACCATTAACCTCATGAAATCACCACTTGTTGCCTTCGTGTCTGTGCTTGCGGGTTGCATAGGTTGGACCTGTGTCGGCTGGGCTGTGACGCCGAGCGAACAGGAACTTGCAGAAGCCGCCAGATGGTCCGCGGCGAAATTCGAAGGCAAGGCCAATGAGGTCAAACCCGCTCCAGGTCTTTACGTACTGGCGAATAACGATCCCGTGCAACTAAATGCGCGCGGCGGCAAGCCCATGCGCATTGCCGATCGGTCCTTCACTCGCGGGCTTTACTGCCATGCCGCAAGCCGGGTCATCGTGCGCCTGCCCGGCCAAGGCGGCGAATTCGCGGCCGTCGTCGGCGTCGACAGCAATGAACAGACCAGCGGCGGCAGAGGCAGTGTGCATTTCGCCGTGGAGGTAAACGGACAACAGCGATTCAAGTCTCCGCTGCTGCGAGAGGGCAATCCGGGCCAGTCCGCCAACGTTGATCTGGGCGGCGCCACTGAATTTGTCCTCGTCGTGGACGATGCTGGTGACGGCATTGCCTGTGATCAGGCGGACTGGGCGGATGCCAAGGTCAAAATGAAGGACGGCCGGGAAATCTGGCTCGGGGATCTGCCCTTGACGGACGTCAACGGCGTCAAGCCGCTCAGCACGGAGCCTCCTTTTACCTTTGTTTATGATGGAAAGCCCTCGACCGAGTTGCTGGGAAACTGGACGGTGACCCGGAATGCTCGCGAAATCGACGCGAACCGTGTCCAGCACACTCTGACCTACGCCGACGGAGGAACCGGCCTGGAGGTGCGCTGCGTGGCCGTGGTTTATCGGGATTTCCCGACTGTCGAGTGGACCGTCTACTTCAAGAACACCGGGGCAAAGGACACCCCCATCCTGTCCGATATTCTGCCGCTCGACTGGCGACCAGAGCGGTCAGGCCGAGGCGAGTTGCTGCTGCGTCATTTCAGAGGCAGTCCGTGTCTGGCATCGGATTTTGAGCCGTTTGTGACGGCGCTGCCCCCGGGATCGGCCAAGCGCATCACTGCGGCGGGCGGGCGCCCCACCAATAGCGACATGCCCTACTTCAATCTGACGGGGCCTGATGGAGGCATGATTGTTGTTGTTGGTTGGCCCGGACAATGGGCGGCACAGTTCTCCCGTGATGCCGCTGGCAGCCTGCGGATCGCTGCCGGCCAGGAGCTGACGCGATTCCGGCTGCGTCCTGGAGAGGAGATTCGCACTCCGTTGATCGTGCTGCAGTTCTGGAAGGGCGACTGGATCCGCGCCCAGAATCTCTGGCGGCGCTGGATGGTCGCGCACAGCATTCCCCGACCCGGGGGAAAGCTGCCGCCCGTCCAGATGGCGGCATGCAGTTCCCACCAGTTCGGCGAAATGATCCAGGCAAACACCGCCAACCAGAAGCTCTTCGTCGATCGCTATCTCGAAGAAAAGCTCCCCCTCGATTACTGGTGGATGGATGCCGGCTGGTATCCCTGCGACGGCCAGTGGCCCAAAACCGGTACCTGGGAAGTCGACACAAACCGATTTCCTCGCGGGCTGCGCGAGATCTCCGACCATGCCCGCGCCAAGGGAGTCAAAACCATCGTCTGGTTCGAACCGGAACGCGTCCACAGCGGGACTTGGCTGACGGCCAACCACCCGGAGTGGATTCTGGGCGGCACCGGCGGCGGTCTGTTGAACCTCGGCAACCCCAATGCGCGGCGATGGCTCACAGACCACGTGAACAGGCTTCTCACCGATCAAGGCATTGATCTGTATCGCCAGGACTTCAACATCGACCCGCTAAGTTATTGGCGGAAGAACGACTTCGACGACCGCCAGGGCATCACCGAGAATCACTATGTCGCCGGCTATCTGGCCTATTGGGACGAACTGCGACGCCGCCACCCAAACATGCTCATCGACTCCTGCGCTTCCGGCGGGCGTCGCAACGACCTGGAGACCATGCGCCGAGCGGTGCCGCTGCTGCGAAGTGACTACATCATGGAGCCGATAGGCAACCAGGGTCATACCTATGGCCTCTCCTTCTGGCTACCCTACCAAGGCACGGGCACGGGTTCTGGCGCTCTTTCCCCTTACCTAATGCGGAGCACGATGGTCACGCATTTCACTGCCTGTTTCGACGTGCGACGCAAAGACCTCGATTACGACATGATCCGGCGCGTCATCGCCCAGTGGCGTTCGTATGCCGACTGCTACTTCGGTGACTATTATCCGCTGACTCCTTACTCCCTGGATCCGACGCTCTGGATGGCGTGGCAGTTTGACGTGCCTGAGAAAGGCCATGGCCTGGTTCAGGCATTCCGGCGCGATCAGAGTGTATATGAATCCGCTCGTTTTCGGCTCTCCGGTCTTGATCCGCAAAGCCGCTATGTGGTCACCAACCTCGATACTGCGGAAACGCAGACGATTTCCGGTCAGGAAATGCTCGACCAGGGGCTGCTCGTGGCAATCAAGGGCAAGCCGGGCGACGCCGTAATCACCTACGCCAAGACCCGGTAGCGCAATCACGGGTGGGGGACAGAACAACGCGCGACTCCGCAAGCCGGAGCAACATCGAGTCGATTGCTGTCCGCTCAGGCCCACTCTTTGTTGCGCGACCGCAGAGGCGCCTGTGCTCTGAATTCAAAAAAAGACCCCGCTCTTCGCGGGGCCGTCCAAATGGGTAGGGCCGGAGTTGAACCGGCGACACATGGATTTTCAGTCCATTGCTCTACCAACTGAGCTACCTACCCGGCAGTTTTCAGGGGGCATATTCTAGGGGCAATTCATCGCTTTGCAAGAGCCGCCAAGTCCTCGATCTTCGGCCGGCTGGGCAGGACAGTCTTCACGCGCGCCAACTGCACCGGCCCGGCACGAGCCGTCCCGCTCGCTGCGTTTCTCTGAGCACCGCCACCGCGAGTTGCGAAAACACCTCCCTTCCGCTAAAGGTGATGCGCCTAATTCGGAGTATGCCGCATGGACATCTCGTCGCTGACCCGTCAACTGACCTCTGCCAATCAACACCATCTGTTGCGATTCTGGAGCCAACTGAGTCCCGAGAGCCAACAGAAGCTCGCAGGCCAACTGGGCTCGCTGGACCTCCCACTCGTCTCTCAACTGGCTGACGCGTACGTCCGAAACAAGCCCGGCATGGTATTGCCCCAGGACATTCGGCCTGTGGAGGTTTATCCATGCCATCCGGACCCCTCGCGTGCGGCTCTGTACCAGGACGCTCGACGCCGCGGCCAGCAACTCCTTCGAGAGGGCAAAGTCGGCGCCTTTCTGGTCGCGGGCGGACAGGGAACGCGCCTCGGCTATAACGGTCCCAAGGGTGAATTCCCGGTAACCCCCATAACCAATAAGCCGCTCTTCCAGGTCTTCGCCGAGCAGCTGCTGGCCCATGCCCGTCATTGGGGCCGGCCGATCCCCTGGTACATCATGACCAGCAATGTCAATGACGCTCCCACGAGGTCGTTCTTCTCCCGCCATGCGTGTTTCGGCTACGATCCCGCCAATATTGTGTTCTTTCAGCAGGGCATGATGCCGGCGTTTGCAATGGACGGATCGCTTCTGCTGGCCGAGAAAGACTCCCTGGCCTTAAGCCCTGACGGGCACGGCGGAAGTCTTCGCGCGCTGCAGAGGAGCGGCGCGCTGGCCGACATGCGATCGCGCGGCATCGAGCATCTGTCCTACTTCCAGGTGGACAACCCGCTGGTCCACTGCATTGATGCCCTGTTCCTGGGGCTTCATGATTTGACCGGCAGCGAAATGAGCAGCAAGACGATTTCCAAGGCCCACGCCCTCGAGAAGGTTGGCAATTTCGTCATCGCTGACGGAGTCCTTCGAGTCATTGAGTACAGCGACCTGCCCGATGAGCTGGCAACTCAGACGAACAAGGATGGCTCCCTGCGATTCGATGCCGGCTCCATCGCAATCCACGCCTTGCGGGTCTCGTTCGTTGAACGGCTGAATGCGGGCGGTCAACTCCAATTGCCTTGGCACCGCGCCGAGAAGAAGGTGCCGTTTGTGGACGAGGCGGGAAACACCGTGAAGCCGGACAAGCCCAACGCGGTAAAACTCGAACAGTTCGTATTCGATGCCATACCTTTGGCCCGGAACCCCATTGTCTACGCCACTGAGCGAGGCGAGGAGTTCTCGCCTGTCAAAAATGCCGAGGGACCGGACTCCCCCGCCACCTGTCGGCGGGACCAGATTCGTCGCGCAGCAAAGTGGCTCGCCGCCGCCGGTGTCTCAGTGCCCTACCGCGATGGCGAACCGGACGCCACCATCGAAATCTCTCCGTTGTACGCCGTCACGGCCGAGCAGCTTCGCCAGCGGAAGATCGCAATTCGGGCGGTAGCTGCCGGCGCGAAGGTCTGTCTTGAGACCAACGGCATCGAGTGAGACCCCCTGCGGGTCCGATGACCGCCAGCCCCTTCGGCCATTCATGGCGGGCATGGTGTTGTGTCGACAGCTCGCCATCGCAAGTCCAGAGCACCCTGTGCTTCGCGGACTTTCAATTACCCACATGTTTGGCCAAGCTGAAGCCGAGATGGATGTCGGTCAG